>CAZJVS010000101.1:0-1550 GCA_964549445.1 uncultured Planctomycetaceae bacterium | reverse complement strand
ACATGTTGCGCGCGTTCGCGCCGCAGGGCGACTACGTCGTCGAGGTGGTCGAGGCCGAGGATATCCGCATGCCCGACGGCTCGTGGAAGCAGATCTCGAGTGGACTGATCCGCGACCTGCTGCGGGCCGGCGACGTCGCGACGGCGCTGCGTTGCATGCACCGACCGTACGAGTTGCTGGGTACGATCGTGCGCGGGGCAGGCGTCGGAAAGACGCTCGGCTATCCGACGATCAACCTCGAGTCGTCCGGGCAGCTCATTCCGGCTGAGGGCGTTTATGCCGGGTGGGCGAGCGTTGACGGGGTCGCGTCGCGGGCGGCCATCAGCATCGGACGGCGCGAGACCTTTGGCGGCGAGCGGCTGGCGGTTGAGGCGTTCCTTCTGGACGTCGAAGGCACATTCTACGATAAGCCGGCGCGGATCGCGTTTGTTCGACGGCTGCGCGACCAGCGGCGATTCGAATCGCCGGAGGAGCTAAAAGCGCAGATTTCGAAGGACGTCGAGCAGGCGCGGGCAACGCGAATCGAGTTTGCAACGGGAGGCAAGGCGTGATCGGCTCGCGAGATTTTTCGGCCGCGGCGCAGCGACTCGCGGCATCGGCGTCACCCCTGCTGGTCACGCACGCGCGGCCGGACGGCGACGCGATTGGAAGCGTCGTCGGGCTCGCGCGTGTGCTCCAGGATCGCGGAGGCACGCCATCGGTCGTCCTTTTCGATGAAGTTCCACCGCGGTACGCGTTTATCACCGGCGACGTTCCGATTGTCCGATGGGGCCGGGACATCTCGCCGCAGAATGCCGCGGCGCACGACCTTGTTTGCGTCCTCGACACCTCCGCGTTTCAGCAACTCGAACCGATCGGCGAGTTTCTCAAGACGATCCGTCCGCGGCTGCTGGTCATTGACCATCACAAGACTCGCGACAAAGTGGCCGACGCCGAGCTTGTCGACGAAGACGCAGCTGCGACGGCGCAGATCATCTTTCAGCTTTGCGAGGCGGCGGGCTGGACCGTCAGCCGCAAGGCCGCCGAAGCGCTCTTCGCCGGCCTCGCCACTGACACCGGATGGTTCCGCTTTTCAAATACGTCGCACGCGGCCATGGACGTTGCCACGAAACTCACGGCGCTCGGCGTCGTACCGAGCGATCTGTACGAACGCATCTATCTCAGCGACGCGGCGGCGCGGGTGCGACTCATTGCGCGGGTCCTCTCGGGGCTTCAGCTTGTCGCCGACGAGCGGATCGCGATTCAGACCTTGAGTCGGCAGACGCTGGCCGAATGCGGCGCTACGGACGCTATGACGGAAGAGATTGTGAACGAGCCGATGCGGATTGCGTCCGTGAACGTCTCCGTCTTTTTCTCGGAATCGCCGGACAACGGCCCGATACGCGTCAACCTGCGGAGCAAGCGCGATATCGACGTCGCCCTTCTTGCGCGGCGGTTCGGCGGCGGTGGTCACGCTCGCGCGGCCGGAGCAAGAATCTCAGGAACGCTGGACGAAGTCGTGGCGAAGATCACTGCGGCGGTGCTTGCTGAGTTGAAGTGCGAGAACTGAC
>CAZJVS010000100.1:0-1889 GCA_964549445.1 uncultured Planctomycetaceae bacterium | reverse complement strand
GCCGCGGTCTGGCAGTACGGCGTTGATGTCATCGCCTGCCGCGGCGTGAGTGGTGTCGCATTCACGGCGATCTCCAGCCAAAGCGGAGCGCCGCTGAACACCGCGCCGAAATCCAGTTCAACCGTAAACAATCCGCCCGTGACCGCCGAGCCGGGCAGATTCACCGTCGGTCCGACCTGGTTTCCCTCCGCTGCGTCGTCCCACAGTGAAAAGCTCAGGTCATAGTTTCCGCTGGCCGGAACACCGCCGTCCTTGAGCTGACCTTGATAGGTGAAGGCCGACCCCTGCGCGGCCGCCGACCCGACGATCGTTGTCACCAGAACCAAGGGCAGAGCGACCAGCAAGCTGCGACGAATGAGCGCTGCGATTCTCTGATCATTCATGACATTCCTCCGCTTTCTGGCCGTGTTCCGGCCTGAGTTGCCCGCACTTCTCTCCGGCACGCCTTTGTGAAAGCCGCCGATGCGCGTCTGAAGGGTGTGCGACACGCCGTCGGCCGCATTAACGGACTCGACGCTTTTTCCACGCGTTACGGGTAAGATTGCCGGCGAGGGAATACAGCTGTGTCCCCGTCCGAACACTCAAATTCATCCCAGCAGGAACTCGTCGCGGAGGCCGTCGGGGGTGACGGAGACGCCCTCAGCGCACTACTGGCAAGATTCGGCCCGTCGGTCGAACAGGGATTGCGGATCGGCCGCCAGTGGCAAAACGTCATTGACGGTTCCGACGTCATGCAGGTCACCTATCTCGAAGCGTTCCTGCAGATCCAGTCGTTCCGGCCCGACAACGCCGAGTCGTTCGAGGCCTGGTTACGGCGGATCGCCCAAAACAACCTCCGCGATGCCATCCGCGGTCTCGAACGCCAAAAGCAACTGCCCCCCAGCCGCCGCATCCACGACTCCGCGGCTCGCGAAGAATCGTACGTCGGCCTCTACGAACAACTTGCGGCAACCAGTTCCACGCCCAGCCGGGCCGTTGGCCGCCAGGACGTTCGCCGTCTCATCGAGTCCGCGATCGATAAACTCCCGCCCGATTACTCCCGCACCGTACGCATGTACGACCTCGAAGGCCGTTCAATCGGCGAGGTCGCCGAGGCGATGGGCCGATCGACCGGGGCTGTCCACATGATGCGCGTTCGGGCCCACGAACGGCTGGCCGAATTGCTCGAAACCGCCTCCATCTGGTTCAAGGCCGGCGCGTGAAGGCCGACCTCGAAAAATCGCATCAGTTGGCGGAGCAGCGGCGATTGGCCGCCGAGATCGAGGTCCGCGCGTGACGCCAACCCACTCATCCGCCGATCACGTCGCGTGGATAGCCCGGGCCCGCAGCCAGGCCGAACGCGCGCAGCCGACGGCGGGCTCATCCGCCGCCGGCCATGATGGCGCCTCGCTCGCCGCTTCGCTGCGGCCCCTGCTGCACGGCTACGACATCCGCCGCGAGGTTCATCGCGGCGGACAGGGCGTCGTCTATGAGGCCCGCCAACATTCGACCGGCCGCACCGTCGCCCTGAAGGTCCTCCGCGAGGGACCCTTCGCAGGCGACAATGACCGCCAGCGCTTCGACCGCGAGGTCAGCATCCTCGCCACGCTCAACCACCGCCACATCGTCCGCATCATCGATCGCGGCGCCGCCGCCGGCAGCGAATTCCTGGTCATGGACTACGTCGACGGCCGCCCGATCGATCGCTACGTCCGCGAGCACGACCTCTCGTTGCGCGATCGCCTCCAGCTCTTTGCGGCCGTCTGCGACGCCGTCAGTGCCGCGCACCAGCGCGGCGTCATCCACCGCGATCTGAAGCCCGGAAATATCCTGATCGACTCGGCCGGTGAGCCGCGAGTCCTCGACTTTGGCCTGGCCAAGACGACCGGCGACGGCGACGGCGACGCCGC
>CAZJVS010000099.1:0-1940 GCA_964549445.1 uncultured Planctomycetaceae bacterium | reverse complement strand
CGCCCCGCTCCCGCTCCGCCGCGCCTTGGCCAACATGTCCATCTCCGCCCCGCGCGCCGACGCGACTCTGCTCGCCGAGCTGGAGGCCGTCCTGCTGCGGACGCTGGAGAAAGACCCCGATCGCCGCTACCAGTCCGTCGGCGAACTGGCCGACGACCTGGAGCGCTGCCTGGCCGGCGAGCCAGTCCAGGCCCGCCAGCACGACCGCTGGTTCCTGCTGCGTCGCACGATTCGAGCCTACCGCACGCAAGTGATCGTGGCCGGTGCGTTCGCGATGGTCCTGCTGGCGGCCGGGGTGGGCGTGTTCTTCGCCTGGCGCCGCGCGGACAGCGTGGCCCGCACGGCTCAGAACGGTCTGACGATGGCTTCTTTCAATCGGCTTGGTGCCGTCGCACGGGATCGGAATCAGCTGAAAGACGCGATCGAGCTGTTCAAACTTTCCAGCACGATCGCAAAACGAGATGGTACGGATGACGAAGTCGTTACGCGAATGGCACTCATATCGCAACTCGACTGGGCTCGCGCCATTGCAGGTGAAGACGACGTCGGCGTTCCGACCGAATTCTTCGAGTCCGCTGACCGCCTTGAAGAGGCATTGGCATTGTCGCACCGCCTCAATGAAAAGTCCTCCGGCAGTACGATCGCGCGGTACTGGCATGCAAACACGCTCAAAGCAAAGGGCCAGTTTGCCGCAAAGCGGAGCGCATTTGCCGAAGGCCTCGCATATCTCACCCACGCCGATGCGATCTACTCGGAATTGTGGGCCCTGGATCCCGGCAACGACGGCTTGGCGAGCGAAATCCGCACCGTGCGAGGAAGCACAGGCCGATGCCTGCGAAAGCTCGGATTGAATGACGCCGCCTTCCAGGCCTATTGCAGCGCGCTTGAGATCGCGCGTGACATTTGTGCGCGCAATCCGTCCGACGTCGACGCCGCCTTCGAGTTGAGTCGTGCATTGGACAATATGGCGGTTTGGCACATCGCCCAAAAACGCCAGTCGCACTTCCGACGTGCCGCGGAGTTCGACGCCGAGGCCGAGCAGATACTTCGATCGTTGGGCGCTGCCGGCAAGCTCGTGACTCGCCAGAATCAGGCCGACCTTCTACTGACAGTAATCTGGACCAACCAAGGTATCGTCGATCGCGGCCTGCGCTTGAATGGGTACCTCCCCGCGCGCTAAGGCCCGACCTCTCCGCCTTCGCGGAGAAGCCGGGCCCGCACCATGTCAACCCGAAACGAAACGGCGCCGGGCTCGTCCGCTTCATCCTTCGGACTGAACCGGTTCCTCGGCGCCCGCCATAATGGGTTCCTCGGGCTGCGTTTCGAGAGCCATCGAGTAAGTCGCATCCGCGACCTTCCCGCCATACAGCTCCAGATTCAGCGGCGCGTCCACGTCGAACACGAACAGCAGGTTCGTCTCCGTCCCCGACACCGCATCCGCTTCCCCCTCGAACGCTGGCAGCTCCGTGAACTCGCCCGGCTCGGGCGCGTCCGGGTCCGCGTGCGTCAACCAGAATCGCTCACCGGGGCTCAACCGCTGCGTCGCGTCGAGCCACACCCGCTCCGGCTCGCCGCCCCCGGTCGCCCGGTCGAATTAGGCGGCTCTTGTGCTCAGGTTGCGCTGATTCAGATTCCGATTGGGCCGGCGGCCTGCCCCGGTTACAATGAAGGCGTTCGACCGGCTTCGGGGTTCGGGTTCGCGCACATCGCTCGTC
The DNA here is from genome assembly GCA_964549445.1 of uncultured Planctomycetaceae bacterium. Lineage (GTDB taxonomy): Bacteria > Planctomycetota > Phycisphaerae > UBA1845 > UTPLA1 > SpSt-539. The sequence goes on along the minus strand of CAZJVS010000099.1, from coordinate 225 downwards.
CGCACCGAATACGGCTTCGCCGGGATGCATGGTGCACTGACATGCAAACCAACAAGACCCCCACCGAGCGGGCTCGCATCGAGCCCGACGCCCCGCCCGGCCGAATCCCGGCCGGGGAGGATCGCGGTCCGGGCGAACTCGAAGATCACCAGGTCCGCAAGGTCCTCGACGTCCTGATGCGCCACGCCGGCGGCAACGGCTCCAGCGCCGCCCCGGCCGACCTCG
>CAZJVS010000098.1:0-1986 GCA_964549445.1 uncultured Planctomycetaceae bacterium | reverse complement strand
CCATCGTCCGCGCCAGCGTCAGCGGCTTGCCCGTGTCGATCGACTCGGCCAGCGCTAACTTCTCGAGGTCGGCGTCAATGAGCTCGGCGATTCGAAGCAGGACGTGCGACCGCTCCGCCGCCGCCGTCCGCGACCACGCCGGAAATGCCCGCTCCGCCGCCGCCACCGACGCTTCCACGTCCGCCGCTTCCCCATCCGCGACGCGGGAATAAACTTCGCCCGTCGCCGGTTCTATATTGTCGAGATATCCGCCCGACAACGGCGTCTGATGGCAGCCGTCGATGTAATGCGTGATCGTCGTCATATCTACATTGTACGAGCCGGCACGGCCGGGTCACGAGCATCATCCATCGCCGCCCGAACGCTTGCACCCGCCCTCGCCGTTTGCGTATGCTGAACAGGTCGCATTGATAGGGGTCGATCATGCCCCGCCGCCGCAATGCAATCGTCGTCATACCCATCGCCGTCGTTTTGCTCAGCGTCACGGCCAGAGTCGCCGCATCCGGCCCCCCATCCTTTCAGGGCCTCGGCGCGCTGCCCGGCTCCCGCTTCGGCAGTTTCGCCCGCGATATTTCCTCCGACGGCTCGGCCGTCACCGGCAACTCCGACCAGGCCGATCTCGGCGGATCATCCTTCATGGCATACCGCTGGAAGGCTGGCGTCATGACTCCGCTCGGAGACCTCGCGGGTGGCTCCAACCTCAGCGAGTCCGGCGGCATCTCTGCCGACGGTTCTGCGTGCGGCGGCATGAGCTTCTCCTCCAACGGCACCGAGGCCTTTCGCTGGGTCAACGGTGTGATGGAGCCGCTCGGCGATCTGCCCGGCGGCGACTTCTACAGCCACGGCTTCGACGTCTCCGGCGACGGCACGACCGTTGTCGGCATCAGTCGCACCGAAACCCCCGATTTCCCTTTCCGCTGGCGCGACGGTGTCATGACCAACATCTCGCTCGACTTTCCCGGCTCGACGCCCACCGGCTTGGCCCGGGCCGTCAACCACGACGGCAATGTCATCGTCGGCGTGCTCGCGCTGCCCCCGGCGCCGCCGCCGTTCCGCTGGACACCCGGACTCATGCAGACACTCGATCTTCTGCCGGCCGCACAATGGGGCACCGCTCTCGCGGTCTCGCCCGACGGCCTCAAGGTGGCCGGCGTAGTGACCTACTCCGACGTGAACCGCGAGGCGTTCCTCTGGGAAAACGGTGTCACGATCGGACTGAGCGACCTCCCCGGCGGCGACATCGACAGTCAGGCCAACGGCGTCTCCGACACCGGCGTGGTTGTCGGCGTCGGCGAAACCGCCAATTTCGGCCCGATCCGGAAAGAGGCCTTCATCTGGACATCCGCGTCCGGCATGCGCCGACTGCGCGATCTGCTCATCGACGACTTCGGCCTCAACCTCGCCGGCTGGGTCCTCTCGGACGCCAACGGCGTCTCCGCCGACGGCCTCACCATCGCCGGCAGCGGCGTCAACCCACTCGGCAAGTCGGAGGCCTGGATCGCCCACCTCGGCTGCATCCCCGGCGACACCAACAACGACGGCGCCTGCTCCGCCGCCGACATCGACCGCTTCATCGCCTGCCTGCTGACAGGCCATTTCTGCGGTTGCGCGGACACAAACGGCGACAACCTGCGAGACGGCCGCGACATCGGGGCATTCGTGGCGTGCATCTCGGCCGGCGCCTGAATTGAGAAGTATCGAGAATTAGCGCCTCCCAGCTTCCCCCACCAGCGCCCGAAACAAGCTCAAATGCTCCGGCCGATCAGCCAAATCCTCCGGATGCCACTGCACCGCAAGTAGAAATCGACCGTCCGGCTGTTCCGCCGCCTCGACCGCCCCGTCCGGCGCAAACGCCACCGCCCGCAAGCCCCCGCCCACCTGTTCCCGATCCACAATCTGATGGTGCCGGCTGTTCACTTCAAACCGCGTCCTGCCCGCGATCTTCGCCAGCCGCGAATCCGGCAACACCTCGACCTCGTGATACGC
>CAZJVS010000097.1:0-1998 GCA_964549445.1 uncultured Planctomycetaceae bacterium | reverse complement strand
CCACCCCTGTGAAGCTGTCATTTTGCCGCGGCGAGTAACGCGGCGGTGGATACATGGTGATTGGTTTTACCACTGGATCGTTTGGGTCGCGGAAGCTTTGGTCCGCGCACGTTCTTCTTGAACGTGTCGGGTCGGACGTGCTTGGCGCACGCGCGAAGCTGCGCCGCCAATTGCCTCGCGGTGAGACCGTCGTAGCGATCCGCCCATTCTTCTTCAGGCAAGGCGATCATCATGCCACCGTAGTCCTCGGCCACCGCCGCCGCGAGATAGTAGCCGGACAGTTGCTCGCGTTGGATGGCTGCCGGATGTTCCGCTTCGATGGCCCACTTGGCCACGCTCAAGGCGTTGTACGTCAGCACCGCAATCGAGAAGCCGAGCAGCGCCGCGCCCGGATAGCCGAGCGTGTTGATTTCGCTCCGCAACGATTGCTCAATCTCCTGAAACGCGTTCTCGATCGTCCAGCGTCCCAGGTACAGGTCCGCGACTTTCCACGCGTTCGCGTCCTTCTCGGGCAGGTTCGTCAGGATGTGGATTTCCGTCTCTCCGTCGCGGGTCGGCTCGTTCAACACGATGGTGATCCGGCGGACGACGCACGTTTCCTCGCCCTGCTTCAAATACAGCTTTTGCTCATAAATCATGCCCGATTCGCAGCGCCCGACCTTCTTGCGTTTCGTTTCCCGGTCCCACGAGAGAGTCGAGGCGTGTTGGCGAATGACAAAATAACCCTTGCGGCCGGCGACCCCGAACAGGAAGCCGGTCGTGCAGAAGTTGCGGTCGGCGATCAGCAGATCGTCCTCGTCGATCGCGGGGAGCACCTCCGGCATGATCCGCCGCTCTTGCGCCTCGCCGTCCTCGCACGGAAAGATGTCCGTGATCAGCATCAGGTCGGGATCGAGGAGCACCAAAGCCTGGCCGGGCAACGGGCCGGCACCGACCCTGCGCAGCACCTCCAGGCGATGCTCGGTTGCGGGAAAATGGTTGCCGTCGAGCACACGCGTACGGTAGCCGGCCAGTTGCGGCTCGCGCCGCAAGCCCAGCGACTTCACCAGTGGAATCAGCGTCGCCGCGGTTTCGCGCACGAGGGCGCGGCACACTGGTGCCTCGGTCCCGTTCAGCTTGTTGTAGACCGACCGCACCGACACCTCGAACTTGTCTTTCGACCGCTTGTACGCCTGGTTGATGGAGTCGTGCTTCCGCCACACGACCATGCCGAGCAAATCCACGACCGACGAGAACAGCAGTTCGCTAGCATGCTGCCGCACCGCCGCCTTCTCGAAGATGGCATCCAGCGCGGCCGGCCCGAACGTATGCTGCAGCGTCAATCGCATCATGACCGCGACCGGGGCCTTCTCGATAAACCGCGAAAACATGACGTCGAGCGACATAAATCACCTCCTGGGTTCACCTTACGGCAGAATCTCAGGAATCATTATTCACCTTTGAGCCCCTGAAAGCTGCCCGATGACAGCTTCACAGGGGTGGGTGGGCTGTGCCCACCTTTCTTCCGCGCCGGAAACAGGCCCCGAATTTCCTCGCACATCGACGGAAGGTGGGCACAGCCCACCCTACGGCGAAAAAATCGCGCCAAATATTGGACAGGCCCGCGCTTCCGAATTAGGGTGACGTTCAGAGTAGGCGGGTTATTCCGACTTTTCCGATGATCCGGCCCGCCGCTCGACATCGATCCGCTCCGGGGGGAGCGGCAAGTGGCGCGTTCGCGCCGGCCTTTTCAAATCATCAGGCATCTCATTCGGGTGACAAAGCGATGACAGCGAGACTCACGCGCCAAGTTCAATCGTCCCGTCGGCTCAAGAGCCAGGCCCGCGCCGCGAAGCGGCGCTCGCTCCGGCTGGAATCCCTCGAAACCCGCGCCGTGATGGACTACGCCTCCGCGGTCATGGCGGACAACCCGGTCGCCTTTTGGCGGTTCGAGACCGGTTCGACGCTCGCCGATTCCGCCGCCGCCAACGCCGGCGCGCAGAACCTCACCTCCTTCGG
>CAZJVS010000096.1:0-2177 GCA_964549445.1 uncultured Planctomycetaceae bacterium | reverse complement strand
CTCTGGGAAGCCGTCGTCACCTTCGACGGCACCCGCTACCGCCGCACCGCAGCCACCCAAGCCGAAGCCCGCCGTCAGCTCGCTGAGCTGCGCGCGGACCACAGCGCCGGTGAACTCGTCCGGCCATCCAAAATCACCCTGGCCCAGCATCTCGAAGACTGGCTCGCGGCCAACGCCGCCAACTGGCGCCCGTCCACAAGCGCCGGGTACGCGCTCGAGGTCCGTCTCCACCTCACCCCGGCTCTCGGCACCCGCCGTCTGCAATCGCTCACCGCCGCCGACCTCGCCCGCCAGTACGCCCGGTGGCGAGCCGACGGCGTCGGCGAACGCACCATCGGCATCCTTCACGCCCGTCTACATCGCGCCCTGCGCCAAGCGGTCCTGTGGGGCCGCATCGCCCGCAACCCGGCCGATAGCATCGAGCCACCGCGTCACACCTACCGACGACCCGAGCTGTGGACGCCAGAACAGTCAGCCACGTTTGTGGCCTCGCTCGACGGCGCCGACTGGTCATCCGCCTTGTTCGGCCTTCTCGTCGGTGGCGGCCTTCGTATCGGCGAAGCCCTCGCCCTGACATGGGGAGAAGTCGACCTTGATACCGGAACCGCTCGCATCGAACGCACCCGCGGCTTTGTCCAGCGCCGGTCTTATGAAGGCCCCACGAAGACACAGGCCGGACAGCGCACCATCGCCTTGCCCGGCTTCGCCGTGACCGCCCTCCGAGCATGGCGCAAAGTTCAGGCCAGCGAACGGCTCCGAGCTGGCCCCGCATGGTCCGGCGCCGACCGCGTGGTCACCACAGATACCGGAGCCACACCACACGCGAGCATGGCCGCCTATCGCCTTCGGAAGCGTGCCGCCGCGCTCAACCTTCCCCCGCTCCGCTGCCATGACTTGAGGCACTTGTCCGCGTCGCTGGCGTTGTCCGCCGGTGTTCCGCTCGTCGATGTCAGCCGCCGGCTCGGTCACAGCAACGTCGCCATCACGGCGTCGGTCTACAGTCACGCCCTGCGAGCCAACGACAGCCACGTCGCCAACGCCATCGAACAGGCCCTAACCAGCGCCACGGGTTGACCACGCCACCGCCCACCGAAAGGACCCCGACATGTTCCGAACCATCATCTCCAACCGCGACCCACGCACCGGCCGTCTCATCCCCCGGCACACCGAACCACTCACCGCAACCGGCCCCGTAACGCCACCAGAAGCCCAAGACGGCCCGCAAACGTTCATCGCCCTAGTCCAAGCCGAACGACTCACAGACATCGAAATCAGAGGCGGGCGCTTGCTCGCCCTCCCGTTCGTAGCATCCCGCACAGACCTCGTCGTCGTCCGGGAGCTCGAGCGACTCCATCGCGAAGAGCCGCGCTAGGCGCTACACTTCATCCCGGAAGCTGGGAAGACAGAGAGGCCGCCTACGGGCGGCTTTTCTGTGCCTGTCGCTGTGCAATCCGCCGCGCCGCTTCATCCTCCGGCAGCCACACACAATCCTGATGCCGCAATCGCGCTTCCGCCTTCAGGCGTTCCCACGTCTCATCCTGAAGCGTCCTGGCCCAGCCCCGGCACTTCACCGGTAACCCTCGCCGTTCCGCCGGAATGCGCTTGTGCACAAACGTGCGAGGCCCGGCGTATCCCCCGGTCAGTGCCGTTGCTTTCCTCGCACCGAATGGCGACGGGTACCGGACGTGGTCAGCGTTCGCCATATCGCCAGCTATGGGCGTTTCCGCTCCATCTGCTTCGGCTACAACCAGCGCCCGGCAGAAGACGCACCTGACCGGCATTTCTCGGCCCGGCTGACGAGCGTCACCAGTCGGCGCGATAGCAATCGGGGCCGGTGGTATCGCGGGAATCACCGTCCAAAGGATACACTTCTAGCCTCAATCGTGCTATCCTGACAGCGCAGACGCCGCCCCCTTCGGTTCACGAGACGGGTGGCGCGAGGCCGTCGGCAGCCTGCGAAAGCTGCACCATTTCTCCCTGCCTCCGCGCCCCAATCAAATGAGCACGGCAGCACCTGGGCAAGGTGTTGTCGTGTCTGTCCCTGTCGCAAATCGTTCGTTCATCTCGCCCCGTGAGTTCTCCGAAACGTTCGGCGTCTCCCGTGCATGGGTCTGGCGCCGCATCCACGACGGCACGCTGCGCAGCGTCAAGGTCGCGGGACTGCGCCGCATCCCGGT
>CAZJVS010000095.1:0-2227 GCA_964549445.1 uncultured Planctomycetaceae bacterium | reverse complement strand
GGAGTTCGGCGAGCGAGAAAACCTGGTAGCCGCCGCTGTCGGTGAGGATGGGGCCGGTCCAGCCCATGAAGCGATGGAGGCCGCCGTGGGCGGCGACGATGTCGGCGCCGGGGCGGAGTGCGAGGTGGTAGGTATTTGAAAGGACGATTTCGCAGCCGGCCTCGCGGAGCTGGGCGGGCGTTACGCCGCGGACGGCGCCGCGGGTGCCGATGGTCATGAAGGCGGGGAGTTCGACGACGCCGTGGGGGGTTGAGAACGCCCCAACCCGTCCCGCGGTCGTCACGTCATTAGAGAGCCGTCGGTACTCGAACACGGCGTCATCGTAGAGCGTCAGATCGCAAGTCGCGAGTTGGCTGATGGGGTATAATGCAGAGGTGGAAAAGGTCCTCCGAGTCTTCCATTCGTTCGAAGAAGCCGAGCGTGCGGACGACGAGTATTATGCGAACTTGACGCCGATTGAACGCCTTCGAATTCTGTTTGCGATCGTCTGCCGACATCGGGAAGAAAGCGTCGAAAATGGAGAAGGACTTCCGCGAGTTTATCGGCTCACTAAACGCGGCCGGCGCGAAATACGTCGTCGTGGGCGGGTACGCCGTCGGGTTTCACGGGTTCATGCGGTACACGGAAGACATTGATTTCTTCGTCGAAGCGTCACCAGAGAACGCTGCCCGGGTCATGCTCGCGATGAGGACTTTCGGAGCACCCACGGCAAACATCGCCGAGAGAGATTTCTCATCGCCAAACATGGTCGTCCAGTTTGGACGACCGCCGAATCGGATCGACATTCTCACGTCCCTTGAGGGCGTTCGCTTTGAAGATGCGTGGAAAAAAAGGGTCGAGGTAACCATCGACGGGCTTCGCGTACCATTCATGGGCCTGAATCATCTGTTGCGCAACAAGCGAGCCGTTGGCCGACCACAAGACCTGACGGACGTGAAGCGAATCATTAAGCACAACCGACCTTCCAAACGAAGGGAGAGGTCGTGACCGACGCACAGGCCCGAAACTGGAAGGCCTTTCCTGTCACGCTCCTGATCGCATCGGTCGCCACCAACATCGCCGCGTATTATCACGCAATCGAAGTTCCCACATGGGCCCTCTTTCTTGGCCTCGCCGCATCTTTGACGCAGCTCGTGATCATCGCTGCCATCGCCCGGTCGCGCGATCCGAATCGCCGTCAAAGACTTTCATTCGAGTTCACATCGATCGCACTCTTTGCGATCACGACCGTGATGCTGCTGCGAGTCGCCACGGGCGGGGGCGATCTAGTCGGCCACTCGTGGCCAATGCTTTTGGGCATGTATGTGGTCACATCCGCCGTCGCCGCATCAGTCGTCTTCGGAATCACGCGACTGATCACCGCTGCGATCTTCGATCGTCATGAGGAGTGATTGCGCGCTTACAAGGCGGCTATCGTAGTATGCGGCGGCGTCTGGTATTATCGAATCTGCGATGAATCCGCCCACCCAACCCGAGCCGCTCGTTCTCGCATCCGGCAGCCCCCGGCGGGAGGAGTTGCTGCGCGCGGCGGGTTACCGGTTTTCGGTTGTGCCGAGCGAGCTGCCGGAACCTGAGCCAATGCACCCGGGCGAGACGCCGGAGGCTTACGCGGTGTCGATGGCTTATTTCAAGGCGGCCCGCGTCAGCCACCTGCATCCGAACGCGACGCTGCTCGGCGCCGACACCATCTGCGTCATCGGAACGAAGATCCTCGGGAAGCCCAACGACCGCGCCGACGCCGGACGCATGCTGCGACTGATGTCCGGAACACACCACCGTGTTGTCACGGGCCTCACGCTTTACGAACCCTCTGCCGGTCGACGCATGATGAAGTATGACGTTACCCACATCCGTTGCCGGCCGCTCGATGAGATGCAAATCGAACGATATCTCGACACGAACGCCTGGGAAGGCAAGGCGGGCGCGTATGGCATCCAGGATCATGGTGACGCGTTCGTCGAGGGGATCGAGGGCAGCTTTTCAAACGTCGTCGGGCTGCCGATGGAACTGCTGGCCCGGATGATGGACGCGTGGTCGGCGGCGGGCGTGTCCGAGGCGATGGCGCGGTAGCCGCCTCGAACAAGTCGGCCGCAGGCGTGGCCATGTCCGATATCGAATCTAGACACGCGGCCATTGTCGCGGTTTGTGACGGGAGAATCGTCGCTCGGTCCATGAATATAATGGAATGCAGGACGCCGATGCCCAGCGGTTCTGTTGGTACTGACGC
>CAZJVS010000094.1:0-2398 GCA_964549445.1 uncultured Planctomycetaceae bacterium | reverse complement strand
GTGAAAAAACATCCATCCTTCCCCCGTGCCCTCAGAATGGTTGTGTTGCCCCATCCCGCGCCGTATGAGGCGCGCTACAACCAGACTAAGGACGCGACGACGGCGCGTGCCGTCCGCCCATTCCCATCTGAAAGGAGTTTGTCATGAATCGACGCACGAAAATCGCGATCGCTCTTGCCGGCTCGGCTTTGCTCGCGGCGGCTGGAACGGCCGTCTACGCCCACTGCGGCAAATGCGCTGCCAGCGCCAAGACCATGCTGAAGGAACTCGACAAGGAAAAGATGACGCTCGTCAAGGCCATCGACGTCGCCGAAAAGCACTGCAACGGCAAGGCCGCCGCCGCATTGGTGGAAGTCGAAGACGGCAAGTCTGAAATTGAGGTCTACTGCCTCGTCGGCGAGAAGATCACGCTCGTCGAGATGGACATGGCCGGAAAAGTCCGCGAATCGCGCGATGCCAAGTTCCTCCCCACCGAGCCGCTCGAAAACCATAAGCCCGGACACGCTCACTGATTCCCGTCACCGTCGGAATGCGGCCGGTGCAGGCAGTCACCGGCCGCGATGGGGGGGGGCAACTCGGTGCGTCGCGGCATGGCGAAGGGTTAATCCACACTCCGAGCAGACCCCGCTGATATTCCCCGTCAGATCATACCCGCACCGCCGACAATGCCCGGGAGGAATGTATCTCGCACGGCGAGCCATGCGATACGCTGCAAAACCCACGAACGGCGCGACAAGAATCGCGAAACAGAGCGCGATGCATAGGTATATATGGCCCCGCCGCTGAAGCTCAAGCACTAGGCGCATCAAGTACACCAGTGCCGTTGACAGCACGATCCAGATGATGAATGCGACGATGCGAATGCCGAGCGTACTTCGTCCTCGATGATTCATGCCTTACCAATTGCCAAGACCAATCCGCACTCCGAACACCGCCCGCTCTCATTCCCCGTCAAATCATACCCACATCGCCGGCAATGTCCGGGCATCGCCGCCCGCCGATCCCAACGCCACAGCAGCGCCGTCGCCCCCGCGACTGGCGCAATGATCATCCACAACGGCACAGTCACCGCCCTCCACGCCGGACCACTCGAAACCCGAATCCACGCAAACGGCCGCGGGATCCCCTCCGAGTACCGCGAAGCCAGCCAGCGGTGGGGGGCCTGCACGCCGGTTGATCCGCCTCCAGCCCCTCCCATCCGCCACGCAATCGCCACCGACCCATGCAACAAATGAACCAAAACCCGATCGCTCGAATAGCAATCGACATACCACCGCTCGCTCAACCCAAACGCCGCAAAGATCGCAACGCACACGCCAAGTCCCGCCCACTTCGCAATCCGTCGATCTCGAATACGCGCCGCCACGCCACCATTCTACGCCGCCTCCTCCGATGTGCCTGATGTCCCAGCAGGGACAACCGAACCCGGCCCACCGATTCATCGCTGCGTTCACTTACCGTTCGCCCTCTCTCTGCGTTTGGGCGTTTCTGCCTTTCAGCTCTCGGCCCGATGTGGAACGGTGGGCGCGTCTATGTGTTGAACACGCGAGCGGCAGCGTAGCCCTCGCACAAGAACCAGAACCATCCGCACGGCATCCGCTCTCGACGGACCCTGAGCCTGTCGAAGGGCGCCCCGCGCGGCCACGGAGAGATTGCGCGCCGACCGAAGCCGCGCTGCGGGACGAAAAATCCCTCGAAATCGCCAATGAATCGCTGAATTCTCACGACTCTAACTTTTTTTGAACCGGCTCTTTCCAAGGGGGACTCTCATGAACCTGCTCGAAATCATCGCCGCCATCCAGCGCCCGAAATGCGCCGCCGTCGACCAGATGCACCAGGGCCTCCGCCAAAAAATGGACCAGGCCATCATCAACCACGACCCGCCCTGCCTCCGCGACGTCATGATCCAGTTCCAGGCCCGCTCCAACGGCGTCCCGCAATCGACCTTCTACCGCTACGCCCGCCGCCTCCGCGCCCACGCCCAGCTCACCGAGTGCCTCGAGCTCGCCAACATCGAAGGCATCGACACCGCCGTCGCCATGACCGCATTCCTCGACGGCGAGTTCATCCGCGTCTTCACCGGCCCGGGCGAGCCACAGGATCCCGACGACGGCTACGACGCCCGCAAGCCCCACACCCTCGACGACAAGGCCTTCGAGCGCCTGGGCCAGATCACCCTCTGCCAAAACCGCCTCTCCCGCACCCTCCTCAATCGCACCAAGAACCTCGAAGCAGCCCAGCGCGTAGCGGCCCCCACACCGACCACCCCTGACGCCGGCCGACTCCAACCAACCACGTCAAACCCTGCCAACAATTCAGCTATCCCAGCGCCGGAACCGCAATCGCCCGCCGCCCCCGCTCCGCCACGAACTCCGCGTTTCCACGTCGACCTCCCGCC
>CAZJVS010000093.1:0-2514 GCA_964549445.1 uncultured Planctomycetaceae bacterium | reverse complement strand
CCGGCCACCGCCTCCAGATCGTCTCCGACGGCTGCATCGCCTCCGAATCCGAAACGCTGACGGTCCGCATCTTCTCGCGAATGCCGCCCGACCGCATCACCCACCTGCACGCCGACCCGGACTCGCACACCTCGGTCATTCTCGCACGCGTCCTGTGGCGCGAACTCTATGAGCGGCAACTCGAAATCGTCCCCTGGTCGCCCGCCGTTCCGCTCGATGACGTCGACGCCGTACTTCTCATCGGCGACAAAGTCGTCACCGCCGCACCCCGCGGCTACGGCTTCGAGGTCGATCTCGGCGGCGCGTGGAAACACCTCACCGGCCTGCCCTTCGTTTTCGCCGTCTGGGCCGGCCCCGCCGACCGCGACTTCACCGACCTGGCCGGCACCCTCGCCGCCGCCCGCGACCGCGGCGTCGCCCGCGCCGCCGAACTCGCCGATCAACACGCCCGCCCGCACGGCTGGCCCCCCGCCCTCGCCACGCGATACCTCTGCGAAACACTCCAATACAAACTCACTCCAAAAATGCGCGAGGCAATGCAGCGCTTCCGCGATCTCGCGCAAATCGCCTGATGCCATCGTCGAGTCGCCCGACATAATCGAAAGCTCGGGTGTTCGAATGCGCCGTCGAGGCAGGAGCGTTGAACATGACCTATCGTGGGACCGTCAACAAAGGCCGGATCACGCTGGAATCGCCGATCGATCTTCCGGACGGCACGAGGGTCTCCGTCCGGCCGGCTCACGCTCGGCACTCGAAGAAGCGGCGGCGCGCCTCGCCTTCCACGCTTTACGAGCGCCTCGCGCCCATCATCGGCAAAGCCCGGGGCCTCCCTCGCGATTTCGCCCGCAATCTCGATCACTATCTCTACGGCCTGCCCAAGCGTAAATGAGACGCGTTTTTGCGGATTCGTCCTACTACGTCGCGCTCGCCAATCGCAACGACGCCCACCATGACCGTGCCGTGGAATGGAGTCGTGCAAACCGCGCCCGACTCCCCCGCGCCCCAGGCCCCCGATTAGCAATGTTGACTTTTCCCGCTGAATCGTTTCACCCGACGCGCCTCCGCCATCGAGTATTAAGATTCGTAATCGGGACGGATTGGTTTTGCATTGCGACGGCGGCACGCGTAATATTGGAAAGCGACTCCGGTGACACGCTCCCACCGATGAGTCGAATCCGCCTCCGACAGCCAAGGGCACCCATGCGATACGCCGCCCTGACAGTTTCACTTGCAGTTCTGACCTTGCTGTGGCCCTCCACGCCGGTGCGGGCAGACCTCGTGCTCCACCGCCAGGCCCCCAGCCGCGGATTCGGGATTAGTTCAGACACAGAGTACGCCAACGACTTCGGGAATCCGACCAGCGCGTTGACGGCCGATCGCTTTTCGCTCGCACAACCCACGTCGGCCGCGTGCAGAATCGTGTTTTGGTCGTTTTACGGCACCTCGTTCGCCCCCACCGACCCGGACCCTCCCCTGACCGAAACGATTCGCGTGCGGCTGTATTCGGAGTCTGCGGGGCTGCCCGGAGAGGTTCTCGACGAGGCATCCTTCGCCGATCCACCGCGTGTGTTCACCGGCTTCCTGGTAAATGAATTTCCGCGGCGCAAGGAATACAAGTATCAAGTCGATTTGCCGACCTGCTGGAATCTCACCGCCAACACGAATTACTGGATCGAGGTCGCGCAGGTCGGTGATCTGGATAGCGTCTTTCGCTGGGAAAACGCGAGCGGCGGCGAGTTTGCCAATCAGTTTCCCATTGGTGCGCCATGGCGCATCAGTACGCTTGTCGCGAGTATGGCATACGAGATTAGAACGCCCGAGCCCGGCAGCGGCGCGCTGCTGGTCTTTGGCGTTGGTTTTCTTTTGAAGCGTCGCAGGCGGTAGCGGCGCAACTCAGATCATTCGAGTTCCACAAAACCACGTCCGGCGCAGACGGTCTGCGCCGCGAGAGTCCCACGCACCAGGGAGGCCTCCTTCAATCGTCACTCCTTCTGCCGCTCGTACAACACCAAAATGTGACTGTCATTCCGAAACATCATCGTTGCCTCAAAGCCCAGCCCGGCATCGACCGCCGGCGGCGTCATCCCGCTCACGCGCTGCAGCACGATCGGAAACCCATGCTCGTTCGCAAACTGAAACGCCCCACTTAACGACGCCGCCTCCTCCTCCGCGCTCCGCATCTGCCCGTCGTCCATTTCGCCTCCGGCCTGCTCAACCTTGACACCACCCCGCTCGTACAGATCAAACGCATACGCGTGCCGCATCCCCCCCGCCAGCACGCGCCGCCCCCGCGCATTTCGAGACAGCCAGTCCATCGCCTCCCGATACGGATAGCTGTGCTCCACGTTCCGCCGCGCCGAATCCCCCCACCCCGCCCGCCGGCTGCCGTCCGGATGCATGGGTGACATCCACAGATTCGCCGCGATCACCGCCGCCAACGCACCCGCCGCCGCCCCGCCCCCCATCGCCTCCACCGCCACCCCCGCGCACATCAACGCCATCGGAACCAGCATC
>CAZJVS010000092.1:0-2677 GCA_964549445.1 uncultured Planctomycetaceae bacterium | reverse complement strand
CGACATGCACCCCCATCGCCCGCGTCGCCGGATACAAATGCCGAATCCCCAGCCAGACCACCAGCGGCGCCATCACCGCAAAGGCAACAACTGCTTCGTCCCGCGCGATCCGCGCAAACCCGCCCTCGCCACTGCGCCGAGCTCCCGCCAACCGCGCGATCCACCGCGCGACGACAAACGCGAATAGAAACGGCGCAGCCGTCTCCTTGATAAACCCGATCAGTATGAGCGCCACCCACGCCGGCTCCGTCCGAAGCGCGCCCGGCGCCGCCGTCAGCAGCCGCCCCGCCCCCATGCAAACCACCGTCATCAACACCACCGCCGGCATTTCGAGATACATCAGCGACGTGTAGTAGTAGACCACCGGCACGCTCGCCGCCGCCGCGACCAGCATCACCGCCACCGCCGGCCGGCCGCGCCCGTACCGCGCCCCGACCGCCCAAGCCAGCAAAACCGCCGCCCCAAACGGCACGACGCGATACAGCGCCTCGCACCACAGCCCCTCAAACGGCGGCCCCACCCGCACCACAACGCTCGCCACCAGCGGCGGAACCGCTGACACCCAGTAATTGATGTACGGATACCGCGTCAGGTTCGCCGGTATCGCCCCGTTCAACCACGCCCCGCCGGCCATCAGCAGCGCAAACCCGACCGCGATGAGCACCGCGGCCCCACGCCGCCCGGAGCTCCGCCGCGACAGCCAAACCGCCCCGACAATCGCCCCCGCCACCCCGATCGCCGGCCACCCCGCCAGATTCTTCACCAGCCCGATGGTCGTGACGATGTGATGATCTTCATCCCCCTTCCACGCCACCTCATTCGTCATCGGCAGCGCATTCAGCCCGCCGACAACCACCGCCGCCACAACCAGCAACCACCAAGCCCACCCCGAGCGCGAGATGACAACCTCCCCCGCCGCCGCCCAGGCCCACAAAACCCCAACGCCCATCGCCCCCGCCACCATCCCAACCCGCAGCCAGGGATACGGCGGCGGCAACCAATACGGCGACGCCACATACGCCAGCGAAAACACAACCATCAGCGAGACAAACGCGGCCTCGTGTGAAATGCGGATAGTTCGATTCGACGATGCCGGTGCCTTCTGATTCACGCGAACCGATTCTATCCGCGCGCGTCACATCCGATATGATGCCGCCGTGTCCGAGTCACACGAGGACTTTGATGTCTGAATCCGTCCCGCCGAGTCTGCACGAAGTTTGGGAGTGGAAGCAACGCGCCGACGAATCGACGAAGGGACTTTCGCGTGAAGCCCTGATTCGCTTTTACCGGGATCAAGCCGACAACGCCGAAGAAAAACTCGGACTCGCGTTACCGCGCCTCAACGCCGCCGACGCCCGCCGCTCGAAGCACAGGCGCTAAGCGCCGAACCGTTTCTCACGGACCCTCGCCCGGCGCCGAATACGGCTTCTTCGAATCGTCCTGTTCGTGGCCAAGTACTTTGACGTACTCGAAGTGGGTAATGAAACACCAGCGATGATCCGCGAATGTCTCGCCCGACGCCTCCATGGCACCGTCCGGTGACCCCCTGAAACCACCGGTTTCGTACCCCAGTAACTTGCATGGCGTTCCCGGCTTGGCACTCTGTTCACGCGACGGCCCGTACGGCCATATCTCGACCCAGCAACGCTCCTGCGCGGCCTTGCCATCAATCGTCTCCACGAAAACGATCGTCGCACTTTCCAACCCCTTCTTCCTGAGAACCGCCCCCTTCGCACACCGCCCCTCAATCGTCACCAACTTCCCTAACGGCTGTCCCAGCTTGCCAATGACAGGCACCGTTCCGCCCAACTCCGAAGCCAGCACGCTCCGCTGCGGGACCCGCTGCTTCTGCTCTTCCGCCGGCGGCGCAAACACCGGCGCAACGATCACCAGAACAACGCCGACGATCACAACGGCAAACGCAACTCGCCACCTGCCGAACGGGTATCTCACCATGGCATCACCTCCACCAACTCACTACATTCTGGCCCCGTCGGTCCGAAAAAAGAAATCCATATCTTGACTTCCAACACCAGCCAACCCAACATTTTACGAACACTACGCGGACCACCCGGCCGTGAATCGCCGAAGACGTTTCAACCGCGCCGGTCGCGCTCTCCGTTCGCGCGAATGGAACGACGCAATTCGCGGGTATTCGCGGGTTTTCTCGTAAAAAAATCGCAGAGGGAGGCACATTCATGAAGCCCAACCGACACCGCCCCACCTCGCGTGGCCCGATTTCCTCGGTCATCGAGCAAATCGGCCGCGAAAAACGCGCCCAGATCGACGCCGCCATTGTCGACCGCGAACCCTACCTCATCAAAGACATCTTTGCCCACTTCGACATCGCCTCCCACGGCGTCAGCGAATCCGCCTTCTATCGCTACGCCGCCCGCCTCCGCACCGACGCCGCCCTCCTTGAAGCCGCCGAGTCCGCCCTCGCCATCGGCGGCGAACCCGTTGCCACCATGTCCACCCTGATCGACGCCGAGTTCATTCGCGTCATCACCGCCGACCCTTTGCCCCGGAAACTCGCCGAATCCCCCGACCCCTTCACCCTCGACGCCGCCGACATCCAGCGGCTCCACCGCCTCGCCCTCATCCGCGCCACCCTCATCAGGTCCGAACTTCTCGCCGCCCGCGACCGCGAATCTCAACACGCTCTACGAGTGCGACG
>CAZJVS010000091.1:0-2889 GCA_964549445.1 uncultured Planctomycetaceae bacterium | reverse complement strand
ACGCGATGTTATGAATCGACGCCAGAATCGGGCCGAGCATCTCGCCGACCAGGAAGAGGTGTCGCAGGTAGCCACGGCAGAAGTTTCGGCAGGTGTAGCAGTCGCATCTGGTCTCGATCGGTTGTTGCGACAGTTTGTGCTGCTCATTTCGGAGCTTCAGCGTGCCGGCGTCGGTGAAGACCGATGCGTTTCGACCGTTGCGAGTGGGAAGGACGCAATCGAACAAGTCGATGCCGCAGGCGACGGCTCGGACGATGTCGACGGGGCGGCCGACACCCATCAGGTAGCGCGGGCGATCCGCGGGAATGGTCGGGGCGAATTGCTTGAGGAAGGCGTACATCTCGTCCGGCGACTCGCCGACGGCGAGGCCACCGACGGCGTAGCCGGGGAAGTCGATCGCACGCAGGGCTTCGAGGCAGCGGTGGCGGAGTTCGTGATCGAGGCCGCCCTGGACGATACCGAAGAGGGCCTGGTCGTCGCGGCGGTGGGCGCGCCTGGATGCGTCGGCCCATCGCATCGTCCGCTCGACAGCGATCAGCATGTCGTCGCGAGTGGCGGGCAGGCGGACGCACTGGTCAAAGGCCATGATGATGTCCGGGCCGAGCTGGTTCTGGACGGCGATCGACTTGGCGGGATCGAGTCGCATGATCTGGCCGTCGATATGGGAGCGGAAAGTAACGCCGGCGTCGTCGATCTCGCGGAGTTCGGCGAGCGAGAAAACCTGGTAGCCGCCGCTGTCGGTGAGGATGGGGCCATTCCAGCCCATGAAGCGATGCAGGCCGCCGTGGGCGGCCACGAGGTCGGCGCCGGGACGGAGTGCGAGGTGATAGGTGTTTGAGAGGACAATTTCGCAGCCGGCTTCCCGAAGCTGGGCGGGGGTTACGCCGCGAACGGCGCCGCGCGTGCCGATGGTCATGAAGGCGGGGAGTTCGACGACGCCGTGGGGGGTTGAAAACGTGCCGAGGCGGGCGGCGGTTGTCGGATCGCTGGCGAGCAATCGATAATCGAACATTGACGGCATCGTAGGGCCGCAGTCAGTGTGCCGCGAGTTGTTGAGTGGCTGTACTTCCGGACACGTTGATAGCTTGAATGCAGGGACGCCTCGTGTGAGAGTCGGAACGGCGGTATCATTCCGCCCGAAGTGACCAGAATCATCCAACCCGATCCACTCATCCTTGCGTCCGGCAGTCCGCGCCGGGAGGAGCTGCTGCGCGCGGCCGGTTACCGGTTTACGGTTGCGGCCAGCGAATTGACCGAGCCGGAGCCGATGCATCCGGGCGAGACGCCGGAGGCGTATGCCGTGTCGATGGCATACTTCAAGGCCGCGCGCGTCAGCCACCTGCACCCGAACGCCACGCTGCTTGGCGCCGACACTATTTGCGTCGTCGGCCCGAAGATCCTCGGCAAGCCCAAAGACCGGGAGGATGCCGGACGGATGCTGCGCATGATGTCCGGCACGCGGCACCAGGTCGTGACTGGTCTTTCGCTGTACGAGCCCTCCGCTGGGCGGCGCATGCTGAAGTATGCCGTGACCTACATCCGCTGCCGAACGCTGGACGACCCGCAGATCGAACGATACCTCGACACGAACGCCTGGGAAGGCAAGGCGGGTGCGTATGGCATCCAGGATCATGGTGACGCGTTTGTTGAGGGGATCGAGGGCAGTTTTTCCAATGTCGTCGGGCTGCCGATGGAATTGCTGGCCCGGATGATGGAGACGTGGTCGACGGCGGGCGTTCCCGAGGCGATGGCGCGGTAGCCGTTACGAACAAGTCGGCCGCAGGCGTGGCCATGTCCGATATCGAATCTAGACACCCGGAGACACCCCTCGGTTTGGTGACGGGAGAATCGTCGCTCGGTCCGTGAATATAATGGAATGCAGGACGCCGATGCCCAGCGGTTCTGTTGGTACTGACGCTGCCTTGCGGGGAACAGGACCCGTGTCGATCGAGAAGGACTATCAACGGTTTCGACAGATCGTCAAAGGACGAATCCGGGGCGATCTGCGCAAGTTTCTGACGCGCGGCGAGCTGTTGGGCAAGGAAGGCAAGAACCTCATCAGCATTCCGGTGCGCGGCATCGAGCTGCCGCACTTCCGGTATGGCGACAACAACGACGGCGGCGTCGGGACCGGCGAGGCCGGCGTCGGCGATGCGGTCGATGGACAGGGTGACGGCAAGGGGCCAGGCGGCTCGCAGCCGGGGTCGCATATCCTGGAGGTTGAGGTCTCGCTTGACGAGCTGGCCGACATCCTGGCTGAAGAGCTGCAGTTACCCCGCATCGAGCCGAAGGGTAAGCACATCATCACGTCGAAGAAGGAGCGATATAGCGGCCTGCGACAAACCGGGCCCGAGTCGCTGCGGCACTTCAAGCGGACGTTCAAGCATGCGCTGCGGCGGCAAATCATCAGCGGGACGTACAACCCGACCGAGCCGCGGATCGTACCCATTCGCCGGGACCGGCGCTATCGAAGCTGGAAGACGGTGCTGAAGCCGCAGTCGAATGCGGTGCTGATCTACATGATGGACGTTTCGGGCTCGATGGGCGACGAGCAGAAGGAGTTGGTGCGGCTGGAGGCATTTTGGATCGACGCGTGGCTGCGGCGAAACTACGAGGGCATCGACAGCCGGTACATTGTTCACGACGTGCGGGCGCAGGAGGTCGATCGCGACACCTTTTACCGACTGCGCGAGGATGGCGGGACGAAGATTTCGAGCGCGTTCAAGGTCGCGAAGCACCTGCTCGAACAGCATTATCAGCCGCAGGAGTGGAACGTCTACCTGTTCCACTTCTCCGATGGCGACAACAGCAGCGAGACGGATTCGCGCGAGTGCTGCCGACTACTCCGCGAGCAGCTTCTGCCGCAGATCAACATGTTTGGCTACTGCC
>CAZJVS010000090.1:0-2909 GCA_964549445.1 uncultured Planctomycetaceae bacterium | reverse complement strand
CCGACCTGGATGAAGCCGGTGGAGGGGGATTCGTAGCCCTTGGAATAGGTGGCGTCGTAGTCGGGGTGCTGGGGGTTGATGTCGGTGCGGGAGGCGTTGGGGAGGTCGGCCTGGCGGTTGGCGTCGTAGTGGCGGGTGCGATAGCCCTCGTGGCCGTGGTAGCCGAGTTCGCCGGTGTCGCGTCGTGCGCGGTCGGCGGTGGGGTTGCTGGAGCGGGGGCAGGCGGAGATGACGCCCTTTTCGAGCGGGACGCCGAAGGCGTCGAAGTGCTGGATTACTGTGTGGCCGGCGTTGTCGCAGGAGCCCACGGTGTTGCCGCGGCCGTCGGAGAGGAGGTGACGGACGCAGGGGGAGAAGTGAGCGGCGCGTCGCAGGAACCGGAGATCGTCGACGCCGAGCATTGGGGTGATTGTACCCGCGCGGGCGGATTGAAACGGTGAGTGCACGGCCAAACCTTCCGGCTCCCATATCGGAGTGGGACGGGGCACGCGCGCGATACGGCGCGACGGATTGGCCAGGTTACGGGGAGCGGAAACCGGTGTGGACAATCAGTCGGCCGGGCCGGTGGTTGACCCCAGGCGGATGGGACTGACGCGGAGTTCGATGTAGGGTTTCGCCAGGGAGTAGCTCTGGCGATGTCGGGCGATTGATTCGGCGAGGGCGTTGTTGCCGCGGGTACGGGCGAGTTGGATGGCGCGGTCGGCGGTGGCTTGGGCTTCACCATAGTTACCGTTGGCGGCTTGGGCGGCGGCGAGGGTGTCGAGCGATTGGGCGTTGGCGAAATTGAGCTTGCGGGCGAGGTCGGTGGCGAGGGTTTGGGCGCGGGCCGGGTCTCGCACGGTGGACTCGGGCGAGGTGGCGAGTACCCAAGCGAGCTTGTTGATGACGCGGATATCGTCGGGCTTGGTTTTCAGGGCGGCTTCGAGTTGCTCTACCGCGTCGGCGTCGCGGCCGTCTTGGAGAAGGAGGACGGCGAGTTCGGCGCGGGCGGCGGCGTTATTGGGATCAGCGGCGATGGATTGGACGTAGTCGGCGACGGCTTCGTCGCGGCGACCGAGTGCGAGCAACGAGGCGGCTCGGTGGAAGCGGGCGACGGAGTATGCGGCGTCGAGCTTGAGTACGGCGTCGAAGGCCTTGACGGCGTCGGCCGGCTGCGAGGCGGCGGCGAGCATAAGACCGGCGTTGAGCAGAATGTCGCGATCGCGCGGGTCCTCGGCGAGCAGGCCGGCGAAGATCGGTCGAGCTTCGTCGAAACGCCCTTCCTGTACGTAGAGCGTCGCGAGATTGTTGCGGAGGTCGCGGTTGGTCGGGTCGGCGGCGAGGCCGTCGAGGTAGAGCTTTTCGGCTTCAGCACGGCGGCCGGACTTCTGGTAGATGGCGCCGAGGTTGACGACGGCGGCGTGGAACGGGACCAGCTCGATTGCACGGCGGTAGGCGGCGATGGCATCGTCGGTGCGGTTAACTTGCTCAGCAATGATTCCGCGGGCGAGCAGGGCGTCGGCGTAGTCGGGCTGGAGTGCGAGGGAGCGCTCGACGTGCGGCTTCGCGGCTGCGTACTCAGCGCGGGTGAGATGGACGGCGGCGAGGTTGTTGTGGGCCAGCCAGTTCCGGTCGTCGATTTCGAGGGCGCGCTTCCACAGTGATTCGGGGTCGTGCCAGTAATTGGTCTGACGCCACGAGAGCAGGGCGAGCCCGATGACGAGCAGGGCGGCCACGCGGATGGCGATCGGGCCGAGGCGAGTGAGCAGACCGGCGAACAGGACCGCGATGGGGAGATCGGCAAGATAGGTGTAGCGGTCGGCGGTGAGCTGGTCGCCGTGGCGAATGAGTCCGAGCGTAGGAACAAGCAGGACGAGGTAACACGCCGTTGAGCAGGCGAGCGCGGGGCGGCGGCGCCAGGCGAAGAGGGCGAGGGCGATGATGGCGATGGCGGCTGTGAGTTGAAGGAAGAGGACGAACGACCAGTGGATCGTCGTTGGAAGAGGGTAGAAGGGCGAAAGCGAGAACGGAGCAATCGTGTTCCAAAGTGACATGGCAAGAGACTGGCCAGCGAGGATGAGGCGTTGAGCGATCGAGATGTTCAGGTTGGACAAGACACTTATGACGGGAGACGCGCCGACGAATGCGGCACAGGCGATGGAAGGAGCCGCGAAGGCGAGTTTCTCAAGCCAGACGCGGGCGGTTGGTGGATTGAACCAGCCGGCGGTTCCGCCGATGCGGCGAAGCGGGTAGATGTCGAGCAGAAGCATGACGGCCGGGAGCGCGACGGCAGCCGTCTTCGAGAGCAGTGCGGCGACGAAGCAAAGCCAGGCGACGATGAGCCACGACACACGGGGCGCAGGGGCGCGTGCGGCGCGCAGGTACGCGAGCAGCGCGGCAAAGGAGAATGCGGCCGAAAGCAGGTAAGACTGAGCCGAGGCCCAAGCGACGCATTCGGTCCGCAGGGGGTGAACAGAATAGAAGAGCGCGGCGAGCGCCGCAGCCGCAGTGAGCGACGAGGTATCGCGGTGCGGCGCTTTTGCAACTTGCGCGAGTTCGAGCAACTCGCGAATCAGGAAGAATGCCAGGACGGCGTTCAGACCGTGCAACAACCACGAGATTGCGTGGAACCAGCCGGCGCTCAGTCCGCTGATTGAGTGGATGGCGGCCTTGAGCATCCATGAGAGCGGTTCGTAAACACCGAGGTGGCGGGCAGACCACATCCAATGAAGGTTTTCTCTCGTCAGGCCACGGATGTGCGGGTTGTCGAGGATATTGGCAGGGTCGTCCCAGTTAACAAATTCGTTCCAGAGGCCGGATAGGCCCGCGAGCAGGGTGAGCAGCAACACGCCGGATGCGGCGATTGCCTGCGATGTGAAGCGGCGGGAGTCGGGTTGCTGCATGGGGTTAGAGCTTACCGCAAGGCACTA
>CAZJVS010000089.1:0-3061 GCA_964549445.1 uncultured Planctomycetaceae bacterium | reverse complement strand
ACAAGGCCACACCGAAATCGTCAAGCTCCTCCTACAGGCCGGTGCTGATTGCAACGCGAAAAACGCCAACGGCGAAACCCCACTCGACCTCGCGACATCCAACAACCACCCCGCCGTCATCGAATCGCTCCGCCGAGCAGCGGCGCTGCACAATAGCCGGGGGGCGTAAGCCCCTCGATCGACCTTTCGACGGTTCGACGTTTGGGCGTTTTGGCGTGTCAGCGATTCGCCTCCGCCAACCAACGGACGACATTCAACGCAAACGCGCGATTGTCATTCCCCCCCGCGTTCATCCCAAACTTCCGCCCGCTCCTGTCATCAATCTGCGCCGTCAACATCGCCGCCTCCCCCAGCACCACCACGCGCCCCTTACCAAACTCCATCGCCAGCCCCTGCCACCGCCCCGCCGCCGACGAATCCTTCGTCTCAAACGTTGTCACCGTCGCCGACCCGCGCTGCTCGCGCTTCGACCCCACCGGCACCCGATCCATCGCCGTCTCCGACAACACCAGCAGCGCCGTCGCCCCCGCCGGTCCCTTCAACGACTGCCCCGTAAACGTCTCCACCGTCTCCACCCGCTCCATCCCCGCCCCGCCATCAAGAATCGCGTGCGACCCCAGTCCGCCTCCCGCCCGCGTGAAAACAATCTGCCCCGGATCGCCCGCCCCCTCGCGCGCATGCTTCTCGTCATCCGTCCACCCTCCGCTCATTTCCACGCCGAACCCCCGCGCCAGCCCCGCCGCTGCCTCCCCACACGGATGATGGTCGGCCACCAGCAGCAGCCCGCCGCCGCCCCGCACCCACCCGGCAACCGCCTCGCACTCCGCATCCGTAAACGCCGCCGCGGCCTTGTCCGTCTTGGGCCCCTTGGCGTTCACAACGACAAGGATGCCCCCGCCCCGCAACGACTCCGCCGAAAACGGCGCCGAAATCGTCGACACCCGGCACCCGTCCGACTCGATCAGCCGCGCAAACGGCCCATACCGCCCCCGGATCGAATGAATGTTCCGATGCCCACTGTCAAAGAGTACGCGCGGCCGCCGCTCCATCAGCTTCGGCGCAGCTACCCGCGTGTCATACGAATTGTCCGCCCCCGGCTCATACGTCAGCGCGAAATACGCCCCCGCCGCCCCGACAACCGCCACCACAATCGCCCCGCCGATGAAAACCCGTCGTCGGCGCATGCCACCACCTCACCGCCGCGCCTCGCCAGCGCCGCGACACAATGGCATTCGCCGATGAATTGCAAATATTTCCGCCCGGACCCGGGCCCCACGCACCGCCTACTCCGGCTGAGTCGTCAGCGCTGCATTCTGCGTGGTCGTCTGTCCCGCCTGCACATCCACTGCGGCCTCGGTGTGACTCTGGTATCCGATCGCGCTGAACTCCACGCTGTACGTCCCCGCCGCCAGCCCCATCAGCGTGTACGTGCCGTCCGGGTCAGTAAACGTGCTGCCGACCTCCGACCCGTCGCGGCTGGCCGCCACCTGCGCATTCTCGATCGGCAACTGCGTGCCGGCATCCGTCACCACGCCGCTGATCTGCCCCGCCTCCACGATGTTGATCAGCCGCATCGCGATCGCCGGCTGGAACCGGAAACTCCGGATCGACGCCGGATCGTCACTATGTCCCGGCGGCATCGCCATGAACGCCCGAGACAGATCGACATCCAGCAGCAGCGTCGCCTCGCCGTCCTCGGGCACGTCGAACGCCAGCTTCAGCTTGATCCCCGTCTGCTCGCCGCTCGGCACGCGCAGGTCGAAGATCCGATCGTCGTCGATCAGCTTCACCGTCCCGCCCGTCACGATCAACCGCAGCTCCGTGTAATGCCCCGCCGGAATCGTCGCGTCCGCCAGCAGGTCCGTCCGCCCGTTGCGCAGGTCCAGCAGGTCCAGCGTCGTCTCCCCCTCGAACACGACAATCCACTCGCCGTCTTCCGTCGTCCCCTCCTCGTCGGCCGGCTGGCTCTCCGCCGACTGCGTCGTCAATCTTGCCTCCACCCGCGTGATCGTGATCTCCGCCCGCTCGATCATGTCGACCGGAAACGGCGAATCAGTCACCAGCACTCGGAGCCGCCCCGTCGCCCCCCACGACCCGAGGAAATTGCAGGCCAGAACGGAAAAAACTGGCAGGAATGCAAAACTCAGCCGAAGGCCGCGCCAAACGTTCGAACGATTCATCGACAGCTCCTTGGCCCCCCGCCTCGTCCCCCCTCGCGAAGATGCTAGTGGCCGCGCCGCGGCCGGCGGCATGAAATCCTTTTTCATTTCTCCGCGCCGCGATTATCGTATACTGCTACGTAGCCACGGCCTCACCCGTACGGGCCATGCGCAGGTATAATCCTCACGACCACCTGCGGAGAAAGGTCGTCATGACGCATTCACGCAAATCGCTCCTGTCCGCTCTCCCGCTCGCCGCAACCATCGCCTTCGCCGCAATCACTTTCTCCTCCTCCTCCGGCTGCGTCGCCTACCAGATCTACTCCGGCGCCAAGATGGCCAAGAAGGGCGTCGACTTCGTCGAAGACAAGCTCGACGACGACGAAAAGGACAAGAAAAAATCCTCATCCTCCTCAAGCTCGTCGTCGTCCTCCTCCTCGAACCCCAAGTAACCCCCTCAAAACCGCGACGTCAGGAAGTGCCGCCCCGATCTCCCCACCCGCGCCCGCCCCCCGTTTTCCATTTTCGATTGTTCATTTCCGGTTTTCCATTCCCCCGCCCATCCCATTCGGCTTACGGCTCTTCAGGATGTGGCACACCGGGCGCGTATACGGGGTGAATCAGCGAGTGCGAAGTAGCCCTCGCACCGAATTTGAATGAAGCCGCTCGGAGATGCTGCGCGCACGCAGCCCCGAAGTGGCCCCGGAGACCTTGCGCGCCAATCGTCTTTCGCGCCGCTCCGGCTCGAACATGGGGGAGGTCTGTCATGGATTGCCAAACAACGCCAAACCAAGCCAACCAATCAGAGTTCGCCGCCACGCCGCCCATCGCTGCCAATTCAGTCCCTGCGCCGGTTCCTGAGCCTGTCGAAGGAGTCGAAGCGCTCCACCAATCGGTCCCCG
>CAZJVS010000088.1:0-3487 GCA_964549445.1 uncultured Planctomycetaceae bacterium | reverse complement strand
TCGCTGCTGCTGCGGCGGCCGCCGGGTCGCGAGGCGTATCCGGGCGACGTGTTCTACTGTCACAGCCGATTGCTCGAGCGATCGTGCAAGCTGGCCGAGCGGTACGTCATCGTTAAGAAGGGCGCTGATAAGAAGTCAACGACGGGCGTCAACGGCAAGGTGTATATCGGCGTGCCGGGCAAGCACGAGGTCAAGCACGACCTGGAGGCGCTGCCCAACGAGGCCGAATGCGAAGTCCTGAAGATCTGGAACACCGGCGGGTCGATGACGGCGTTGCCAATCATCGAGACGCTCGAAGGCGAAGTTTCGGCGTACATTCCGACGAACGTCATTTCGATTACGGACGGGCAGATCTACCTGGAGCCGGACCTGTTCTTCGCGGGCGTGCGGCCAGCGATCAACGTCGGCATCTCGGTGTCGCGCGTCGGCGGAAACGCCCAGATCAAGGCTATTAAGAAAATCGCCGGCTCGCTCCGGCTCGACCTGGCGGCGTACCGCGAGCTGGAGGCGTTTGCCCAGCTCGGCACCGAACTCGACGCGGCGACGCAGCGGCAGCTCGATCGCGGGGCGCGAATGGTGGAGTTGCTGAAGCAGGGTCAGTACAAGCCGTACCCCGTCATTGATGAGTTCACCAGCATCTTCGCCGGCACGCGCGGCTTCCTCGATGATCTGCCGATTGCCAAGGTTCAGGAGTTCGAGACGGGATTGCTGAAATTCATGCGGGATGAGCACCCGGAGCTTTATGCGGAGATGCGCGAGAAGAAGGAACTGACGCCGGAAATCGACAAGCGGTTGATGGAGCTGATCGGTCAGTTCAAAGCGCGATTTAAGAAGTAGTTCGTAAACCAAATGGCCAAAGCCAGACAAATCGTTAAGCGCCGCAAGGCCGTCACCAACATCCGCAAGATCACGCGGACGATGCAGTTGATCGCCAATGCGCAGTTCCAGCAGGCGTTCAAGCGGGCGGTGGCGACGAAACCGTTCACGCAGAAGATTACCGAGCTGGTGAATGATCTGTCGCAGTCGGCGGGCGAAGTCGAACATCCGCTGATGAAAGAGAATCCGGACGCGACGAAGGACGCAATGATCGTCCTGACGTCGAATCGCGGGCTGTGCGGCGGCTACAACGGGGCGATCCTGCGGGCGGCGATCGCCCAGCTCGACGCACCGGGCTCGCTGCCGACCGATCTGTTCGTCGTCGGCAAGAAGGGTATCGCGTACTTCAAATTCCTCGGCCGGCCGATGGAAGAGCGGATTACGACCGTTACGGACAAGCCGCGGTTCGAACAGGTCGAACCGCTGGCGATTCGGATGATGGACGCATACACGGCCGGGACCTATCGAACCGTCCGCGTTGCCTACATGAAGTTCATCTCGACCGGACGGCAGGTGCCCGAGGTCATGCAGTTGCTGCCGTTGCAAAAAGCCGCGACGACCGAGACGACAACGGGTCCGACGGTGCAGTACGAGTTTTCGCCGGCGCCGAAGGAACTGCTGGCGGCGCTGCTGCCGCAATCGGTGAAGGTGCGGCTGTTCCAGTGCTTCACCGATGCCGCGGTCAGCGAGCAGGTGGCTCGCATGGTGGCCATGAAGACAGCGACCGAGGCGGCCGAGGACATGATCAAGTCGCTGACGCGGCGTTACAACCGCGCGCGGCAGTCGCAGATCACGATGGAATTGCTGGACATTGTCGGTGGGGCGGAGAGCCTCAAGTAGGAATCGAATTACGCAGGCACGTTGGAAAGACCACAGGGCGGAACGCCATGACGACGAACGGACATACGGTCGGAAAGATTACGCAGGTCATCGGGTCGACGCTCGACGCGGAGTTCCCGGAGAACAAGCTGCCACGGCTTTACAGCGCACTGAAGTGCGAGGTGTCGCGGCCGGTCGGCGAGACGGTCGAGAAAGAGACGCTCTGGTGCGAAGTCGAGCAGCAGATCGGCGGCGGGCGGGTGCGGGCAGTCGCGCTCGGCTCGACCGACGGATTGCGGCGCGGCCTCGATATCCACGACACCGGCGCGCCGGTGAGCGTGCCGGTCGGGCCGGAGACGCTCGGTCGCGTGTTCAATCTGGTTGGCGATCCGATCGATGGGCGTGGAGCGGTCACCGCCAAGACGAAGCGGCCGATTCATCGGGCGCCGCCCGATCCGGTCGATCTCGTTCCCAAGACCGAGCTGCTCGTCACGGGTATCAAGGTCATCGACTTGCTCGCGCCGTTCGTCCGCGGTGGAAAGACGGGCTTGTTCGGCGGCGCCGGTCTCGGAAAGACCGTCATCATTCAGGAAATGATCGCCCGTATCGCGCGCGAGCACTCGGGCTTTTCGGTGTTCGCCGGCGTCGGCGAGCGAACGCGCGAGGGCAACGACCTGTGGCTCGAAATGCAGGAGGCGACCTTCAAGGACACCTCCGGCAAGGTCAAGAAGGTCATTGAGCACACGGCCATGGTGTTCGGACAAATGAACGAGCCGCCGGGCGCGCGACTTCGGGCGGCGCTGTCGGCCCTGACGATGGCGGAGTATTTCCGCGATGAGTCGGGTTCGGACACGATGCTCTTCGTCGATAACATCTTCCGGTTCAGCCAGGCGGGCTCCGAGGTGTCGGCGCTGCTCGGCCGAATGCCCAGCGCGGTCGGCTATCAGCCCACGCTCGGCACCGAAATGGGCGAGTTGCAGGAGCGAATCACGTCGACGAAGGCGGGCGCGGTGACGTCGGTGCAGGCCGTGTACGTTCCGGCCGACGACCTGACCGACCCGGCCCCGGCGACCGCGTTTACGCACCTCGATGCGTTCATCGTGCTCGCGCGGTCGATTTCGGAAAAAGGCATCTATCCGGCCATCGATCCGCTGGCATCGTCGAGCCGCATTCTCGATTCGAACTACATCGGCGAGCGGCACTACAATTGCGCCAAGCGGGTGCAGCAGATCCTGCAGCGCTATCGCGACCTGCAGGACATCATCGCGATTCTCGGTGTCGAAGAATTGAGCGAGGAAGACAAGCTCATCGTCGCCCGGGCTCGCAAGATTGAGCGATTCCTCAGCCAGCCGTTCTACGTGGCCGAAGTGTTCACCGGCTTCCCCGGCAACTACACGCAGCTCGAGCACACGATCCGCAGCTTCGAGGAAATCTGCGACGGCAAGCACGACGCCCTGCCCGAGCAGGCGTTCATGTACGTCGGCCAGGTTGAAGAGGCCGTCGAGAAGGCGAAGAAGCTCGCGAGCTGACGTCCAGCTATTCACGTCGTCGCGATCGACTACATCTGTTTGATCACGGCGTCGGCAAACTCGCTGCACTTCACTTCGCGGGCGCCTTCCATGAGGCGGGCGAAGTCGTAGGTCACGGTCTTGGCGGCAATCGCGCCTTCCATTCCCTTGATGATCAGGTCGGCCGCTTCGCGCCAGCCCATGTAACGCAACATCATCTCGCCGGAGAGGATCACCGAGCCGGGATTCACCTTGTCCTGGTTGGCGTACTTGGGCGCCGTGCC
>CAZJVS010000087.1:0-3535 GCA_964549445.1 uncultured Planctomycetaceae bacterium | reverse complement strand
ACCTCGTACCGGCTGACCCCCTCCTCCCCGCCAAACCCAGTCATCACCCCCACAAACTTCATCCCGCACCTCTCCATCACCCCGATCGACCCCGGCAAGTTCGCAAACGTCTCGCCCACCACCCGCTCCGTCCGCCGATCGCGGAACACCCAGTTGATCACCGCCCGCGTTGCCTCCGTCGCATACCCCCGCCGCTGATAAGGTTTGATAATGCTGTACCCGATATCCACCTGCCCCTCGCGCGGCTCGCCCTTGATCCCCACGCACCCGACCAGCACGCCTTCCTCCCGCAGCACCACGTACCACACCCCCCACCCCGTAACCGTCCCCGCCTTTTCCAGCTCGACAGCCACAAACGCCTGCGCATCCTCCATCAGCTCCGGCGGCCAGTCCGCCGTCACCCGCGCCCCCAGCAGCCGCCCAAACCGCTCTGGATCCCCATCCGCCGCCGCCCGGGCCATCGGCCACGTCGCCGCCACCAAGTCCAGCCGCGCAGTCTGCATTCGCAGTCCGTTGTTCGTTCGATCGTCCATCAACGGATTGTCCATCTCCGTGTCGTCAACGACAAGAAACTCCGCACTCGCGCAAAGCGCAGCCGAACCCGGTGTTCTTCGCTACTATGCCTCCATGAGCTCCGGCGACGCCCCTGTTCCTGTTGACCACCTTTCCACCCGCGAGGGCTACGACCGCTGGGCCGAAATCTACGACGGCGAAGGCAATCCCCTCGTCGAGCTCGAAGAGCCGCGCGTCGCTGAACTCCTCGGTCCCGTTCGCGGGCTCGATATCGCCGACATCGGCTGCGGCACCGGCCGTCATGCCCTCGCACTCGCCGCAGCCGGTGCCCACGTAACCGCCGTTGATTTCTCCGCTGGAATGCTCGAAAAGGCCCGCGCCAAGCCGAACGCGGACAAGATCCGCTGGCTGCAGCACGACCTCACCCACCAACTCCCCATCCGCGATGCCTCGCAGCACCGCGTCGTCTGCGGCCTCGTCGTCGACCACATCGCCGATCTGCACGGCCTCTTCCGCGAGTTCCGCCGAGTCCTCCGACCCGGCGGCTTCGCGGTCGTCTCGATCATGCACCCCGCCATGATGCTTCGCGGAGTTCAGGCCCGCTTTACCGACCCCGCGACCGGCCGCGAGACGCGACCCGCGTCTGTCCCGAATCAGATCGCCGACTACGTCATGGCCGCCGTCAAAAGCGGCCTGACCATCGATCACATGAGCGAACACCCCGCCGACGCCGCCCTCGCGGCCCGCTGCCCCCGGGCCGAGAAATACATTGGCTGGCCGCTGCTGCTCATGATGCGGTTGGGCCGCGGACTGGCGTCGTAATATTGGTCCGACCAGTACCCCCTCTCCTTCAACGCGATGGTTCAAGCCCACGAAATTCGCGGTCCGCACATTTCTCAAATAGGGTCTCCACATGATTGTCCAACATAAGGAGCACATTGCGATGAATCCGATCCTCACCACACAATCCCCGCCGACCAACTCGGATCAGTCCCATCGCGGCAGGGCTGATGCCTTTGCCCTGGCGGCGATCGCAATGTCCGTTGTACTTGCCGGTGCGCTGGTGGCTTCGGCACAGCGACAGAACGACAAACCAGCGGACGTCTCTGATCGAATCACGGCTCGTCAAATCGATCTTGTCGACAGCGAGGGCCGAGTTCGAGTCCGATTGTCGGGCGACGCTCCCAAGTCTCCGAAGTCAGAACACGTACCATTCGGACCCGGGCTGACGCTTTACGACGACGCGGGCAACAAACGCCTGGAAATCGTGAATTATCCGCGGGGCACTGCCATGGAGATGTGGGGCCCGGGAAAGCGCCGTCATGTCGCCTCGTTTTGCACCGAAGGGGATTACACCTCACTGCACCTTAAGGGCGACAAAAACGTGAGCCTGACGTTGTTTGGCGGTGAGGTCGCGCGGGTGACACTTGAGCACGCCGACGACGCCGCGGTCGTGCTCTCGGCTGGTGACCAGAGCGCCGCCGTCAGCATTCACGAGTCCAAGCACGGCTCGGCAGGTATGGCCGTCGGAAAGCTTCTCAACTCCGACGGCGGACAAGTCTCTACGAGAAACGCAAAGGGAGAGATCACCGGCCGTCTCCCGCCGCCGTAGGTCAGATCCTCACGAGACACTATTTGTCAGCACTTCCGCCGGCGCTTTGCCAGAAGCGCTACGCCCGCGGCCATGAGCGTTAGAGATGCCGGTTCCGGGAACACGGGGATCACGCCGTTTCTGCCGACGCCGACGTACACCGGAATGCAGGACGGCACGCCCGGAATGCTGATGATGCTGTGCTGCAGGACGGCCGCGTTGTCGGTGGCGCCATTCATCCCGCCCAGCGGAACATCGAAGAAGTTGTTAATCACCGCGTTTGTCATTTGCCCCGTGCCGACATTCGTGCCCATGATCGTGGTCGCCACGCCGGCGCCCGCGCTGGTCGCCAGCGGACCGTAGATAATCCCCGTCCACGAACCGTCGGTGATATTCCACGTACGACCGGGTGAACCGATCACTAGCGGAGCGTAGACGTCGCCGAGGGTTGTCGCCGCGAGATCCATGTCGACGGCGTAGAACACGTCGATCGGGAACGTGGTTGGCCCGAAG
Organism: uncultured Planctomycetaceae bacterium; assembly: GCA_964549445.1. Lineage (GTDB taxonomy): Bacteria > Planctomycetota > Phycisphaerae > UBA1845 > UTPLA1 > SpSt-539. The sequence continues at coordinate 918 of CAZJVS010000087.1, read as the reverse complement.
TTGTCGATGCACGTATACGTCAGGTAATACGCACTGTCGGGACCGGTGGTGTAGACTTCGAAGCCCATTCGCGCGCTCACGCCCGGCATCGCGAAAGGATTGCCGCCACCGGCCGGCGTCGTGAAGACTTGCGGAAACATCCATTCGACAGTGTTGCCCGTCTGAGTCTTTGTGCCCGCGTTGGCGAAATGGCGCTCGCGCGTATCAGGGTCCGCGCCGCCGACGCGGTAGAACCAGTTGCCGCTGAAGACCTGCTGCTCGGCCGGATCGCCGGGGATGCCGCCGAGCTGGAAGTTCATCGGGACGTTGCCGGAGACGCCCGTCGATACGGTCGGCATCTGCCCCGGAAGGGGCGCGTAGTCGAGGATGGCGGGACCATCCGTCAGGCCGACGCCTGTGTTCTGCGCGGTTACGATCGACGTCATCGCCAGCGCAATCAATGCAACCACCCCACCCCGGATACCGTTCTTCATGGATGTTCCTTTCCTTCCGACGTGAATCTCTCGCCCAGCCCGAACGCCCCACTGAGCCGCATCTCATGATGATACCGAAATACCCCCCGGGTGCGCCTAGGACCCGGTGCCTTTGCGACGCGCGAATGCACGAATCCATAGCTGCAGGCAGCGGTTAAAGCTCATGACCCCAAGCATTTGCAAAGGTTGTAAGTTTCAGCGTTGGCGGAATTCTCAACGCAGCCGGTTCGCGGGTTGTGACTTGCACCGGGCGATTTCCCGCCGCTCGATCCGCAGTTCCAACATGTGGAACACCGGGCGCGTATACGGGGTGAATCAGCGAAGGCAGCGTGGCCCTCGCACAAAAACCAGAACCATCCGCACGGCATCCGCTGTCGACCGGTCCCTGAGCCTGTCGAAGGGCGTCCCCGCGCGGCCACGGAGAGATTCTGCGCCGACCGGAACC
>CAZJVS010000086.1:0-3824 GCA_964549445.1 uncultured Planctomycetaceae bacterium | reverse complement strand
CTTTGCCAGTGCTGAAAAACCGCACGGTGGCTGGTGCAAAGGACCAACAAGCGGGCGCCAGATCCGGGCTCCTCTTCTCTTTTCGGCTTGGTGACGCAGTCAAAAATCGATTCAGCAGAGAAGAGGAACCCGTAGCCGGCGGGCTGTTACTAGTTGCCGAACGTAGTCACCCTTTGCCGCCCCGGAGACGGGAAGGGAGCAGAACGATGGTCTTATTGCCTATCCCATTACCGCGTTTTGCCTGCGTCTCGCCCCCGGGATAACGCCGACCGGATCGGTTTCGGGATAGGTCCCTAGTTTGACCACGTGCGCAGGAACAACTGACGGAGGGTTTGCTCGAAGCGTTGATCCACGATTCCCAACCGGCTCAATGCGTTGCAATCACCAAACGTACTCGTTGCGGCGCCATTCGCATAGCAACCACCAAACGTATTTCGTCCGGCTCGCTCCCCGTTCCGGGGAGGGCGGGGCGTCGTCAGGGCCGTTTGGCCGATCCACCGTACGCGCCATTTTCCCAGCACGAGGTACATGTACTTCTGATGGTAACCGTTTGCGACACGAGCCGCATAATTTCCGGGCGCTCGACTCCCCGATACCAATCGCACCCAGAGGACGAGGCTGAGGATCGTATCAAGAATAGTACTGCCGACAATCCTACCGCCCGGGCCGCTCTTCGAGTTTCAAATTCGCGATGATCGTTTCGCAGCCGGGGGTCATCAGCCGGAGCTTGTGCGCCACGACCGCCTTTTCCGAGACTTTCATGGTCTTGAGTTTCTTCTTGATCTTGTTGACCTTCGCGCGTCGATGGCGGCGACGCTTGAGCTCGCGTTTGCGTTCACTTAGGGACACGGCGGGATTCCTTGATTCGGACGTCCGGGGAGGCCAGCGGGAACGCCGGGAGGCGACCGCAAACCGTTGTTTCTAACACGCTCCCGGGTGGTTCGTCAACGCCGCCGAGCGTGAGAGCAGGGCCACGCAGTTTTTCACACTGGGCGTTGGGTGGCTGGGGCGCACCGAAGGAAGCCCCAGATTACAAACTCTGTCGCTGCTGGGGCTTTTGCTTCGCAATGCGCCCCAGCCACCCAAGTGATTCGTTGCGTATCTTGAAAAATTGCGTGGCCCTGAGCGTGAGAGAAGAAACGCGATTGGTGCGCGGATGCCATCGCCGCGGAACTCACCGTAGCTGAACTCGCACGAGTTCCGCAGGTTCGACGATGGATCGCACATCGGCTGAGTTTTTGCGAATCCAGCTACGAAGGCATTGCCGAGCGTGACGATTGTGCCTGCCGTCGGGCCGATCGCCCCGTCGTCGCACGCCCTTCCCCGTGCCCGCATCCCATGGTAACGCCTGTGTGCGACGATCGGCATGCGCCGGCTTGACGGGTTGGTTACGCTGTATCGCGACGGCGAAAATCCGTCCCGTATCGCGAGTTCCGCCGCCGATACGATTCTCATCCGGTCGCGTAGGCCGCCGTTCCTTCGCTCCCTGCGGGAATCGCCTCGTCCGCATCACTCGGGTGCAGAATCATGAGCAAGAAAGACGTGTATCGCATCGTCACGCACACCGTCGACGGCAAGCTCCGCATCAAGGACTACCATTCGCGAGAAGACCTGATGCGTCTGCACACGCAGGTCGGCATCGACGATTGCAGCACCGATCTGGAACTTCGCGGCATGCCGGTGTTTCGCGGTTTGATCGGCCCCATGCCGGAAGGAAAGAACATCATCCGGTATGAAAGCCCGCAGGTGTTCGAGTCGCTGACCAAGGAATGGTCGGCCGTCGCCGCCAAACGCCGCTCACGCACCCGCAAGCCGCCTGAACTCGAAGCGGCGGCCAACGACCAGGCGCATGCGCACGTCCCAGGCCCCACGCCGGGCCAAATCCAATAGACCGCGCGGCGGAGGATCGGCGCGTCAGGCTTGCTTCTGCGCCGAGGGCGCGACGGGAATCCCCGCCACCGGTTTCGCCTTGGCGTAGGCGTCGAAATCGTTGAACCAGTGCCGCTTGGCGAAACGATAGAACCAACTCTTCTCGGGAATCTCGTTGCCCGGATCGAATTGGCTGGTCCGCTGTTCCATGCCGCGAAGTTCCACCAACGCCTGTTGTCGAGCGGTGGTGTCGCGCGCGCCGTGCTTCTGCACGAGCTGCTCGATCAAGTCGGGACGCTCGAGCACGATGCAACCGCGCGTGCTCGACGCCGCGAGCTGGCGGAAATCGTGCAGGAATTCCGACTGCCGGAACGTTTCCCGCAATCCCCGTTCGTCGTAGATCGTCTCCTTGGCGAACTGGATGATGGGGCAGGGCTCGATATCGCCCCAGGGGCTGATGTGATGGCTGATGCCGGTCGCCGCCGGGCACAGCGCCTGCCCCTCGCCGTCGTAGTAGGCGTCGATCACGCCGATCGGCTTGCGGCAACGCAGATCGACCACGAATCGCCGCACCCGTCGCTGCTGTTCCTGCGTGAGGGCGAGGTCCGCATTCGCCACGGGGCCCACGGGCCGGTAGACGTGGTACCAGACGTACATCACGCCCATGTCGATCAGGCGATCGACCCAAGCGTCGTTGAGCAGGTCGTCGATGTTCGTGCGGCAGACGCTCGTGCATACGCCGACCAGCAGCCGATTGTCGAGGCAGTTTTGCAAGCCGGTCATGGTCTTGCTGAACACGCCCGCGCGGCCGCGGCGTTCGTCGCTGACGATCTCGTTCCCCTCGACGCTGATTAGCGGCGTCACGTTGCCCAACTTCCGCATCCGCTTGGCGACTTCATCGGTGATGAACTGGCCGTTGGTGAACACCTGAAAGTAGCAGTCGCCGTGTTCGGCCAGGATGTCGAGCAGTTCGCTGTGCATGAACGGCTCGCCGCCGAGGATGCCAAAAAAACTATTGCCCATCTGCTTGGCTTCACGAATCAGTTTGTGCATGGCGTCCGCTTCAATCCGCTGTTGCGGCGCGGCGACATCCACCCAACAGCCCTGGCATCGCAGATTGCAACTGTTGATGATCGAGATGTACAGAAACGGCGGAAAGTACTCGCCCGACTTGAGCCGGCGTTTGAACTTCTGCACCGACCGCATGCCCTTGAAACCCATGTTCCAGGCCAACTTCCACAGCAGGCGCTTGTCCGTATCCCAAAGCAACCGCTTCGCCATTCGCAGATACATGGTGGTGCTCGCTGAATCGTGCCGCGCGATTGTCGGGCAGGAAGTCGAACCCCGGGAAGTGCAGGGGCAATAGACACTCTAGCCCATCCGACCAGAAATTTCGCCTCCTCGCTTCGTGCGCCCGCAGAAAAAGTTGGACTCCTCGGAGGAAACTGGGGGGCGGATCGGCAGCTTTTTTTGGGGGCTCCCCTCCACACCTGGTTCTGACCTCGTCGGCAAGTCCAAGGTCGCTCGTGTTCCTGTCCGCCGGTCTCCTGGACAGGGCGCACGCCGATGGCTACGTTTGAAAGGGTGCGAACGACGCGGACCGCGCGGCGGTGCAGGCCATGGACGCCGGTCGCTTCCGCCGTCGGGCTATCGGGAAAAAGGGGGACAGGTACCAATTGCCGGAACGGCCCGAAGGGTGCTGCGCACAATTGGTACCTGTCCCCCTTTTTCCCTGGGCCGTTCCGGCAATTGGTATCTGTCCGTTTTTTTGCACCGGGAATCCGCGCAACCACCAGCATGGCCAACAGCGAAAAACAGCTCGGCAAGTACCTGCTCAAGTCGCGGCTGGGCCAAGGCGGGATGGGGGTCGTGTACCTCGCCACCGATACCCGGCTGATGCGCGACGTGGCCATCAAGATTCTGCCCAAGGGGCTGTCCGCCGACGCCGATTCCGT
>CAZJVS010000085.1:0-4407 GCA_964549445.1 uncultured Planctomycetaceae bacterium | reverse complement strand
GCGATCTGCTTCCCCTCGCGCTCCAGCACTGCCTCGATGTCCTCGATCCGCAGCGCCTGCTCACCCGCCCGCGGCTTCAACCGCACCAGCCCCGCCCCGGCGTCAAACCCGTGCCACGTCAACTGCGTCCGCGCCGCGTACGTGTCCGACGGAAACGCCGTCTCCTCAATCAAGATCTTGTGCCGCTCGCGCGTCGGTCGGTAAAAGCTCACCATCATCAGGTGCAGATTGACCGTCAGCCCGTTCATCCACACCACTTCGTGTGGCAGCCCCCCCACCAGCCGCGCCCCCGCCTCGCGAAGCTGCTCGTGATACGGATACCACGGCCGCTTGCCTTTGAAATGTCCCTCGACGCCCAGCTCGGCCCAGTCACTAAGCTCCTGCTCGACGATCTCCCGGGCCGCCTTCGGCTGGCAGCCGAGCGAGTTGCCGGCGAAGTAAATCGCATCGTGGCCGGCGTGCCGGGGAATGTGGAACCGCTCGCGAAAGTGCTTCAGCGGGTCAGCCGCATCGAGCGAGCGGGCAAACGCTTCATCGGGCTGAAACGGCGGGTCATGCATTGGCCGCATGATACCGGGTCCGCAATGCCCGCCGTAGCGGGGAGTTCGGCGGCATCATTCGCCGTTGGAGATCGTGACCGACACGTGGCAATCGTCGCAACGGGCCATCGAACGCTCGATCGCCTCGCGCTTGGCGGGATTCATCGCCGCACGGCTGCCGTCGCCGTTGCAATCCGGGCAGTGGACGCGCGACGTCCCGCCGCACACGGAGCACGCGCCGTGCTTCTCAACCTTGCCGCTGCCCCGGCATATCTGGCACGAGATATCTTTCCGTCCACCGCAGGCCGTACACGTCATCGTGCCCGTCATCTCGCACGCATTGCACGGAACGAGGATCGTCTCGTTGTGCACCCACCCTCTTGTCGGATAGACGATCACGCTTTCATCCAGCGTTCCCCGCCCGCCGCACTTCGAACAATTCACCACCCCCGAGCCCTTGCACCGGAAGCAGGACTTCTTTCCATCCTCGCACGCGCTGCACGTGCGGAGCTCGACCCGCTTTCCGACTCCGCGGCATGCACCGCATATCGCTTCGCGCGTTCCCCGGCACGACGCGCAGGCGAGTTCGAGTTTGCCAAGCACGTTGCCGATTCGCGTTCCGCACTTCTCCAACACCACGTCGACGGAGTCCGGGCAATCCTGGACAAACGCCGCCAGGTTTGCGAACGCCGCTTCCACTCGATCGGTCGCCTTCAGGAACGCCGCGCACGCCGGCTCGAGGCCGGCCTGCCGCACCTCCTGCGACGTCGCGAGCCGTTCATCTTTGATCTGTGCTCGCGGGACTCGCCGTGTTGTGCCGTCGAGCAGGCGAAGCTCGAGGTGCGCGCTGTTCCGGCGCTCGATCACGGCAACCAGCACATCGCCGTTGTCCAGCTCAAACCGCGCGATGTCGCGCCGCACGGCCCTCCCCCGGCGGGCAGCGAGCTGGCGAAACTCTTCTTTCCAGCGATCCGTCACATGCTCCGTCTCGTAGTAGCGGGCCGCGAGTGCCTGGGCCGGCGTTCCGGAAAGGAGATGCAACACCCAGAGGAAGTCCGGCGGCTGCGGGCACAGCGTGACCGAAATGACCGTCAAGCTCCGGTTCGACACCGGCGCCGACCCGCTCAAGGTCATGTACCCCCGGGCTTCCGCGACGAATCGAATCGATCCATCCGGCAGTCCGCTGACGGTCTGGCCGCTCTCGGCCGTTCCCGCGGAGTCCATCCGAATGATCGCCGTCGGTGGCGATACGACGAATCGGACGGCGGCCCCCGAGCGGCCCCCGTCGACCCGCAGCGAGTCGGTCGCCCCGACGCCGATTGGCGATATCGCAGCCGACTCCACTGAAGTTGCCTCGGGCTTGCCGCGCTCCAGGGCGGCAAGCGACGTGTCGACCGATACGCGAGTCTGCTGGTCGGCCAGCTCACCGGTCAGGCGGAAGTAACGGCTTCGATTCGTAACAAATCCTCTGAGCCGATCCGCGCGCTCGAGGGCCGTCTCGGCCAGGCGCAGGTCGTTGCGTGCCAGGTTGTCGGCCGCCTCGTCGAGCAGCGCGTCGTACCGGTCCCGGGCCGCGTCGGTGAGCATGTCCGTGAGTTCGCCGCACTGGCGCCGCGGAACGCCCTCTTCACGCAGGGTCTCGATCAGCGACTCCGCTTCGCCGACGCGCAATTCGTCGACCAGCGAATCAATCCTCGCCGGCGCATTGGCCAGCAAATTCTCGATTCGCTGCGATTCGAGCGCGGCCTGTGTCCGGACCGTGCGATTCTTGACGTAGTATGTCAATGCGGCGCCCCCGGCCGCGACGACGACGGCGGCGCACAGCCAGATGCGAAATCGATTCGATGACCCCGGGCGTTTTTCCGAACCCGCCGGCTGGTCCGACATTCTCGCGGCGGGCGTTGCCGATCGAATCGTTTTGCCGTTCGGAGGCGACGCGGGCTCACGGCGCGGAGGCGTCATTGGCTTCGTGGCCGTCGCTGGGCCCAGACGGAGTCGAAACGTCGTTTCGCCGCTCTCCCACTCGTCTCCGTCAAAGACCTGTTGCTCCTGAACGCTGGCCCCGAGCAGCGAGACCGGCGGGCGAGACCCGAGGTCGCGCAGCCAGTAGCCATTCGGCCGCTGTTCGACGATGAACTCGCAGTGGCCGTCGACCGGCACGAAGAGCCTGACGTCGTTCGTTGCGTTTGATCCGAACGAGGTCTGTGATTTGGTGAGATCGATGCGGACGGAGCCGCCGTCCGCTCGAATGATCTCAACGGTTGCCATTGCAGCTCTCCGATGGCATCCCGGAGCATCGAGGCCGGCCGCGGCGAATGAAAGTGTGCCGACCTGCCGTGGCCTCGTATGCTGCTATCTTACTGCAAATCACATTGAACGAAGCGTATGCCGCTATCGGCGCGGACATAGCGAGGCCGCGGTTACCGCGCCAAAGGGCGTCAATAACTCAGACAATTTGATTGAATGATAGGTTAGGGCGATCGCCGGAAGGTGCGAGCGGCCGTCGCCTACGACTTGGCGTACATCGGCACGGCCGCGACCGGACCGCCCGAAGATGGCGCAATCGCCGCCGGGCGTGTGCTCGGCCGGGCCTTCGGTTTCGGCGTCAGCTTCGGCGTTTCGCCCGACTCGAGGTTCGTGAAGAACGAACCCAGCTCGCGGACGCGCTGGTAGCGGCGCTTCAGCAGCGTGTCGGTCTTGACCCGCTTCAACTCGCGAAGGGTCTCATCGACGTACTTGGTGACGTTTTCGGCCGTCGCGGCATGGTCCTGGTGCGCCCCGCCGAGCGGCTCTTTGATGACGTCGTCCACCAGCTTGAGCCGCTTCAGTTCCTTGCTGGTCAGCCGCAGGGCCTCGGCCGCGGTCGAGGCGTATTCGCCCGACTTCCACAGGATGGCCGCGCAACCCTCGGGCGAGATGACCGAATAATAGGCGTGCTCCAGAACGGCCACGCGGTCGCCGACGCCGATGCCCAGCGCCCCGCCCGATCCGCCCTCGCCGATGACGATGCAGATGATCGGCGTCCGCAGCAGCGGCATGACCTGCAAGTTGTAGGCAATCGCCTGTGCGATACCGCGCTCTTCGGCCCCGATGCCAGGGTAGGCCCCGGCCGTGTCAATCAGGCAGACGATGGGAAGGCCGAACTTCTCGGCCAGCTTCATCTTCAGCAGGGCCTTACGGTAGCCCTCCGGGTGGGCCATGCCGAAGCAGTTTTCGATACGTTCCTTTGTGTCGCGGCCCTTGTTGTGGCCCATCAGCATGACCTTGTGGCCGCCGATGCGACCGAAGCCGCTGATGATGGCCTTGTCGTCGCGGAAGTTGCGGTCGCCCTTGAGCTCCACGAAGTCCTTGACCATCGAATCAATGTAATGTGTGACCAGCGGACGCTTGGGGTGGCGGGCGACGAGGACCGTCTCCCAGGCCGAAAGGCCGGCGAAGATCTTCTTTCGCTCGGCGACGAGCTGGGCCCGGACCGTGCGGATCATGTCGGTATGGTCGCGGCCGGTCTGGACCTGCATGGCCTCCAGCTCGACGATCTGCTGCTCAATGCGGGCCAGCGGCTTCTCAAATTCGAGGTAGCCGTTCGAGCCGGAACCGTTGCGATTGCCATTTGAGCCGTTAGATAGCGGACTAATTGCCATATTGCGCGTGCTTCCACTCGCCACAGAAATCAGGATAGAAACGCAAAGCTGGTGCGGGAATGAATCTCCTCATTGTATGTCGGTCGTTTCTGGAGGGGAAACGTTAGCGTATCCCATCGCCAACCGCAACGAGAAATTGACGCCGCCACATCAAAACCATAACATACTCGTTATTATCGGAGCTTTAGCGGACTCATAACAACATTTCTGCTATATGCTTGCACCTA
>CAZJVS010000084.1:0-4759 GCA_964549445.1 uncultured Planctomycetaceae bacterium | reverse complement strand
TTTCACTCGCCTGAGCTGCTCAATGACCGACTTGCACGCCTTGTCGGCGTCCGGGTTGGCAATGTTTGTCGCGACCACGAACGCCTCATCTCGGGCAGGATCGATATCGACGACGGCAAGCCACATGGTGTTCGATCCCTTGTGGGTGAGTCTCGGGCTCTCACCCGGTCCGGCCGCCTTGATGGCCCACCCGAACGCGTATTGCTGCTTGTAATTGTCGGTGTGAAGTTTCTTGAACGTCTCCGGCTTGAGGATCCGCGCGTTTCCGCGATCTCCCTCCAGGTGCCAGGCCGCATAGCGCGCGAAATCACCGATCGAGCAGTGAATGCACCCAGCCGGCGCCATGCAGGCGGGGTTGTCAGCCATCGGCCCGGGCTCGACCGGCGTGATGCTTCCCGCGTTCTGCACCCGGACGACTCCGGCGATGTCCGTTGCCTGCCGGTGACCGTAGGGCTGATCGATTTTCCCCTTGGTGCCGGGCGGGCCGAAGCCGGCCGACTTCATCCCGAGCGGCTCGAACAGCAAGTCGCGCATCAGGTCCTCGTAGGCCCGGTCGGTCACCGCTTCGCACATCGCGCCGGCGATCGCGTATCCGTAGTTCGAATATGCGAACCTCTCCCCCGGCTCCGATGCCGGCGGCCCCGTCAGCACGAGTTCGACCATGCGGCGGCGTTGCTCGCGAAGGGGGCCGCTCATCCCGCGAACTTTCCTGAAGATCTTGAGGTCGGGTTTGCGGTCGTCGGGCAAGCCGGAACGATGGGAAAGGAGCTGCTCGAGCGTGACCTGCTTGTAACCGTCGTTGATGCCGGGCAGGTCCTTGAAGACTTCGCCGATCGTAGTATCCCAGCCCAGCTTGCCCTCCTCGACGAGGATGGCACATAGCGACGCCGTCATCGACTTGGAACACGAGCCGATATGGAACTGGTCTTCGACGCTCACTGGCGTCTTATTGCCGGATTTGCGCACACCCACTGCGTCAGCCGTTACAACCTCGTCGCCGTGGACGACCGCAGCGGCCAGCGCCGGCACCTTCGTCTTCTTCCGCACGGCTTCCAGTGTCTTGTGCAGCGCGGTCCGACTGTCGGTGGGTTGCGTCGCCGCCGGTTTGGGCTCCTTCGCCGACAGAGGAGGCGTAGCCAGAAGGCCCATCAGTACCAGCAAGCTCATTCGCGTGGGAAATAAATGGGTCATACTCATAGAATCGCCGTAGTCGCCGTCAGTTCACGGGCCTGCCGGCCGTACGCTGTCGCGCCCGCGCCGGGAACATCCATGCGTCTCATCTCACTCAACATCGGCCGCCCCCAGATCGTACTCCGCGACGGCCGCCAGTACAGCACCGCCATCAATCGCCATCGCGCCGCGAGCCGCATCGCCGTCGGTGTCGAAGGGCTCGAAGGTGACCGCGTCGCCGACCGCAATGTCCACGGCGGGCCCGACAAGGCCGTCTGCTGTTACCCGCGAGAGCACTACCCGCATTTCTCGGAATTGCTCGGCCACGAGCTGGCCGTGCCCGCCTTCGGCGAAAACTTCACCACCGCCGGCCTGCTCGAAAGCGAGGTGTGCGTCGGCGACACCTACCGCGTCGGCACCGCCGTCGTGCAGGTGACCCAGCCGCGCCAGCCCTGCTTCAAGCTGGCCAACAAGCACCGCCAGCCCCAGATCATCGAGTGGATTTACGAAACCGGCTTCTGCGGCTTCTACTTCCGCGTCGTGCAGACTGGCGAAGTCGGCTCAGGCGACGCCTTCGAGCCGGCCGGTCGATTCCACGAAGACCTGACCATCGCCCGGCTGCTCGCCATCCGCACCGATACGCAAGCCGAGCCGCAACTGTGGAATCGCCTCGCCGAGCTGCCGGAGCTGTCCGACTCGTGGCGCCAGCACTTCGCGCGGCGGGTAAATGGCGGCTCCGACGACAACGACTAGGCCGCGACACCCCCGGCCATCGAGGTCGGCGCGGGCCGGCACATCAATGCACCGACCACAATCGTCCACACCGATATCCCCAACACGAAGATGCTGAACTCGTGGACGCTCAACCCCAGGAATCCACCAAGCACGGCCACGAGTGCCAATGCTCCCAGCACCATTCCCAGCCACCCGGCCCAGCTCGGCATCGCTGGCGACCGAAGAATCGCCGCCGACCACAGCAGGGTCGCAACAGCCGTCGCGATCATGTAGATGTTCGCAAATGCCGCGCCGAGTGCGTGCCCGTAATGCAGAATCGCCGAATCGGTCGTGCGATTCTTCACCTCGCCGACGACCCACTCGGCGTATGTCGGCGCGACGAGCCCGTTGACCACGGCCGCCAGCATTCCCCCGAGACAGCCGATCGCGAACACCACAAACGCGGCCGGAGCGAGCACAGGACTGGCTTTCAGCCGCGCCGTCAGTCCAAGCCCGCCGAGCAGCATCAGCGGTAAACTCGCGATTGCCAGACTGTGTGCGATCCGCGCGATCCGCGCGACGTGGGCCATGTGTTCGATGCTGCCGCCCGTCGGGTGCAGCCCCATCGTCACCAGCAGACCCACTGTTCCGACGATCAGCGTCAATCCGGCGGCCTTGTCGCGCGTCATCCTTACTCCTGCGGGTCGGAGCTGAAGAACGGTTCGACGGCCTTCAGCAGCGCCGCGAAATCGAGCACATGCGTCTGCCCATCCTTGGCGTAGCGCGGACGGCCGTGCGTCGCCGGATCATACGCAAAGTCAATCGTCTCAAATCGAATCGACCCGCCGGTCTGCCCGATGTTCTCAACCAGGGCCGACTCGACCCCGTGACCCTCGCGATACGTAATCGAGTACGTCGTCTCCGGCGTCAGCCACTTCCGCAGCCACTCATCCTCGACGCGGAAATCGCGGGCGATCATGACGTGCACACCCGGCTCGCGCGCCTCGACGCTCACCTGCGTCGCCGACTGCTGCAGAATCTCGAGCAAATGGCGAACATCGGCCGCTCCCGCTCGGCCATGCAGCAGCTTGGCCGCGAGCAGGTTGACGTCTTTCACGGCCGCGCTCGACGCGTTCGCCTCGGCGTCTGGCGATTCGCCCGTCTTCAGCGAAAACGAAAAGATCGGCGGATGAGCAACCGGCGGATGCTCTTGCTCCTTCGGTGGAGACCCGGCGCTCATGCCGATCTCCAGATGCAACTTCCCGTTCGCCGGGTCATGCCCGAAGAGCTTGTGCACTTCGCGAAGCGCGTCCTTCTTGCGGATGACCTTCAACGATCCGTTCCTTCCGTTCGCCGCCGCCGTGGCGTCGGCCGACGCTTTCCGCAGACCGCTGAGGTCGATCAGCACGCCGCCCCGGGCCCAGTTCACCAGCAGCCGCTTGAGCGCCGAGTCTGCGACGAGCGCCTCGGGAATCGCCGCCGTCTTCACATAGACCCACGCCTCGTCCGGCAGCCCGGCGAACGCAAACCGCACGTCGATCGGCGGCGGCTCGCCCGCGACAACATCGCTGCGTTGCCAGCCCTCGCAAAAAACCGAGTCCGACTCATCGCCGCCGTTCAGCGGGTCGAACGCGACCGTGATCTCGCCGTTCAGCGCGCCATCGTGTCCGTCCGGAATCTGATTCAGCGTCAGCCGGAAGGCCCGGCTCAGCGCCTCGTTCATGCTCGCGAAGATCATCGCCGCCTGCACCCGCGGCTGCGACGGATTGATGAACAGCATCGCCCCGATCGCGAGGCAGGCCGCCATCGCGGTCCCGCCGCCGAACCACGCCAATCCGCGCCGCCGGCGCGGGGGTGCCTCGCCGCGCGTCCACGCCTGCTGCTGCACGGCCGTCGGCTCCGGTGGAAGTTCGATGTGGCTCGCAAATCGTCGAAGGGATTGATCGAAAGCGTCGTCGGCCGGTTCGATGGAATGATTCATGTCAGCGCTCCTCTGCGTCAAAGGGGGCCAGCCGACCGCGAAGCTGTTGGCGAGCCCGGTACAAACGTCCTTCCACCGCGCGGACGCCGACGCCCAGCCGGCCGGCCAAGGCATCGTGCGTGACGCCGTGGAAGTAGTGATCGATCAACAGGTCCTGCGCATCGCCCGGCAGCTCGGTCAGCGCCAGCATCAGCTGGTCCTGCAGTTCGCGGCGCTGCGCAAGAGCGTCGGGAAAGTCGGACTCGGACATCCGCGCCGCGAGTTCGGCTGCAGCCGCCGGATTCTCAATGGGGACATGCGTCGGGCGCGACGTCTGCCGCCGCCGGTGCGCTGCGAGCTGGTTTCGCGCGACGCTCCAAAGCCACGCGGCGGGCTCGGGATGGAATTGTTGCGTAGCCGATCGGCAGGCGATCCAGATCTGTTGCATCAGCTCGTCGGCCACATGCCGATCGCCGCCGGCGCGAATGATGAGGTACCGATAGAGCCCGCGCGAATTCTGTTCGTATTGATCGCAGAGCGACAAGGGCGGCATCGTCGCGTCGATCGGCAGGGCGGCCAGATTCGGCGTAAGACTCGACGAACTCATCCCGAAGCTCCGCGGTGCATCAGCGGCTCCATGCAGGATATTGCGCCGGCCGCCTGCACCCCACGCGGAAAAGAATGCTCCACCCAAAGCAAAACGCCCGCGGCGGAGATCCGTCGCGGGCGTCTATTCGAATAAAAAGAAACAGGGATCGTCGGGGGAGGTCGTTACCGAACTCCCCATCTGCCTTTCGGCAGCTCAGAGATGTGCTGACTTGAATCACCCCGTCCGAAGACGGGCGATCTAGATAATCCTCTAGAAAGGAGGTGATCCAGCCGCAGGTTCCCCTACGGCTACCTTGTTACGACTTA
>CAZJVS010000083.1:0-5584 GCA_964549445.1 uncultured Planctomycetaceae bacterium | reverse complement strand
TCCTGTCGACGCTCTTCCTATCGACCGTTTGATGCGTTTTCAGACAGAGCCTAGTCCGAGCGCTGCGGCGGATCCCGGGGCACCGTTGGCTCGAATGCGCAAGCCGGGTTGCAGTCGCCTTCGTACGTCAGTCAAGAGCTCAGGCGACCCCTCGTATTCTCCTCGTATGGTAAATGCACCCCGTCCAACCGATACCATCGAACCATCGGCCTTGGTATATGACGCGCTTAGGATCAGGCTCATCGACCACAACCCGAGACCCGTAAGTGTTAGAAAGACCCCCGCCCACTTCCCCACCCGCCAAACTCGACTCCGCGTGCGCGTCATTTATCCCCCCGATGCCGCGCCAAAGCGGAATACATCATCTTCGTCAGCTTCCTCAACCGCTCAGCCTGCTGCCAATCGTCACCGGAATCGTCCACGCCCTTCGTTCCGTACAGCACCACGGCCTTCCTGCCGCCCCCTCGAAGTTCAAAAACCAATCCCGTCTCTGAATCCGGCGGCCCCGTTCCGTACATTCTCTTCAGTGCGACGACGTCAATTTCATCCACGATCTGCCAGATGTCGCCGTTCTCCGCTGAAGTCACCGTGACGGTGCTCTGACGCCGTTTTCCGAAGGGTCGAATCTCGGCGCCGCCCTTCCGATCTAGAGTCATTGATTGAAAACCCATACTCGAGATCAAACGCACAGCTTCAATCTCGACTGGCCATGCCACGCGTTCCCTGTCCACTGCTTCGGAACTCCTCGCGCGCATTTCGTTCGAATTCCCATCGCCCACTCGTGACGCCTTCTCATTGACCGCCTGCGGAGCGCACGACCAATTCGAAAAACCGCCAGCGCAATTGACGACAACCAGCGCCCACTTCCCCACCCGCAAAACTCGCCCGCGCGGCTTTCGACTCACGCGCTCACCTGCTTTGCTCTCTTGATCACCACCCCACACTCCGGACACCGCCCGCTCTCATTCTTCGTCAAGTCATACCCGCACCGCCGACAATGCCCCGCCGGAATCCGCCGCCGATCGCGATACCAAAGAAACGCTGTCGGAGCGGAAATGAGCAGGAATGGCAACCAAAGCGGCACAACACACACACACAGATTTTCACCGGTTCGCATCCTCGGAAGCATCAAACCGAACAACGAACGGTCGAGCCCCCCTGTCGGTGACCAAGTCTCCCACTTGCACCGATATCTGGTCTCAATAGGTGGGGCACCACTGCTGTGCGAAGCGATAAAACAACCGTCGATAATGCTGATTCCAGTCGGTCGTGAAATGCGATAAGTGACTTGGACGCGTCCGTTTCCGAACGTCGGGACACTCACCGTCCAGACAAGTGCGACGATTGCCATCGCCGCCACCCCCGCCCACTTCCCCACCCGCCAAACTCGACTCCGCCAATGCATCACCGCACCGCATCCATTGGGCGATTTTTGCATTTCTCATGCATCATATCGCGCGTTTGAGCAGTTCATCGAAGTAATCGAAGGCCCGAGCCGCCGAATAACTTTGCAAAACACCGATCAATATCCACACAGTGAATCGAAGGAGCCGATACCTCCGACCCCGCGCGGCATCGACAACGCACACGGTGACGAATGTCACTACCAGCAATGAACTGGACAGAATCGGTATCGCGCCGACGCCCATCAGTGCGCCCAGCGCAAACTCGGTTTTGGGAATGCGCAGCAAGCCCAGAAACGCGACGTAGGCCAATGCACAGTACGACGACGTTACTAAGCAAACCAAGAGTGCAATGACGGACAGCTTCGACCGTCGCGACAATCCGCCTCGCGCATACTCAAGTGTCACAAGCTCATTCGCAATCATGGTCGACGCTGCCGTCCAGCACTAAAGCGATCCCCACCCACTTCCCCGCCCGCCAAACTCGACTCCGCCGATGCTGCACGTCCTCACCCTTCAAGCGGCTCAACCTCGGACTCGTCACCCGCCTCACTTTTGACTGTTGACGTTTTGACTGTTGACTGTTCCGCGAAGCGGACCCCACACTCCGGACACCGCCCGCTCTCATTCTTCGTCAAGTCGTAACCGCACTTTGCGCAGCGCCCGGCCACCGACCGAATCCGACGCCATCGCCCCCACGCCACACACGTCGCAAATGCCGCGCCCGATGACAACGTCAACCAACCACACGGCACAACCAGCATGCCTTGTCCGCCCTGACTGCGCAACTGCGGCGCACCAAAGCCGCATCCTCGAACGCCCCGCTGCGCAAACTGCGTTCGAACCTGATCGAAGCCGGCCCAACGGAGCGTAATTCCATCGAGCGCGACAAAATCATAATCACCACGGTAGCCCGCTATCTCACCCGGCCCCCACGGATCACCCTTGATGATCGCAGTGAGCCGTCCGAATCGACTCCCGCCCCAGTACAATCGAATCTCGCCATGTTTTGTGCAAAGCGTCCATCTCGCGTTCTTGTCGAATGCGGAACCACCGAGACTGAGTCCCCACGCCCCAATCGCGAACGCGAACACGAGCGCGCAGCCCAACAACGCCGCCCACTTCCCCACCCGCCAAACTCGCCCACGAACCGCCATCCGACGCTCTCCGCACCGGCGCCCCATCATAGCCCAATTGCAAATGACAAATGAGCAATGACCAATAGCAAATAAGCGCTCGCCCACCCACCCAAACTCGGATTTCCATTGCTCGTTTCCGGTTTTCCATTACATCGCGCGCCCCGCCCTCTTTCTGCGTTTCGGCGTTTCTGCGTTTCAGCTTTGGGTCGTGTGGCACACCGGGCGCGTATACAGAGTGAATCAGCGAGGGCACGCTGTGCCCTTGACGCGACGGGCGGCAAAGCCGCTCCCGAACGCGAAGCGTTCCCGGCGTCTCAAGGGCCTGCCCTTGACGCGACGGCGCGGCGAAGCCGCTCCCGAACGCAGAAGCGTTCCCGGCGTGTCAAGGGTCGCCCTCGCACCAAAACCAGAACCATCCGCACGGCATCAGCTGTCGACCGGTCCCTGAGCCTGTCGAAGGGCGCCGCGCGGCCACGGAGAGATTCTGCGCACTGGGAAAAACAATGGCTACGACCAAAACGACCGAAATCGCGACACGAATTGTCCGGCTCTCTATCGTCTTCTATCGTCTTCTATCGTCAAAAAAAGTGGTCGAGCGCCCCAAACCCGCGATCAGACGACCGTGAACCGATGACTGAAAACCGACCGCCACGACCCCCGTCCCATCAACTCCCGTCCAATCCCATCAAAAAACCATTCATGCGATCCCGTCCCACCAACCCGACCCCGCCCGCCCCATTTCGACCTTTCGATTTTTCGAGGTTTCGACGTTTCGATCCCCATTCTCACCATTCCAACTTTCTGGCTTCGCCTGGATTCCAAGCCCCATGCGGCCACCGGCCGCCTCCCGCCAGAAATCCGCAATCCGAAATCCGCAATCGAAACGCGTTTCTCCGTTCCGACGGTTTGTTGCGCGTTGTTGCACGTTTCTCCGCGTTCTCCGCGTTTATTCAAAACCGCCCCCGCCCCGGCCCACTCCCTCTGCTTTCGGTTCCTGCGCGTTCTTTCGGGTTTTCGAAGTCTTGGCCTTTCAGAGTTTCCCCGTCGCCCGTTCGCCGACCTGCTTGGCGGTGCCAAGTGCCACCTGCTGGCGATTGTCGTTCGATCTCGCTCAATGCCGCAAAAAAAATCTCGGCCGCCCCTTCCCCATTAATCTATTCCGCCAAAAAAAGTGCTACATTGCCCCCGCCAGGCCCAAACTCCCGGAGCCGACGCTATGCTTCCGCCCGATTTCCAACTCCGCCGACTCCACCCCGGCGACTACGACGCCATCATTGATATCTGCCGCACCGTCTACCCCGCCGAAACTCCCTATACCCGCGACGAGCTCGACGATCATCGCCAGGTCTTCCCCCAGGGCCAGTTCGTCGCCGCCCACAAAAACACCGACGCCGTCGCCGGCGTCCACTTCACCCTCCGCCTCCGCATGCTCGACTTCCACATCGACGACCCTTGGGACGTCCTCACCGCCGGCGGCACATTCCTCGATCACGACCCCACCGGTCCGACCCTCTACGGCGCCGACTTGATGGTCGACCCGGCCCATCAACACCACGGCCTCGCCCGCGCCCTGACCGACGCCGCCCGCCTGCTCGTCGAGGAAGAAAAGCTTTGGCGCCTGGTCGGCGCCAGCCGTCTGCCCGGCTATGGCAAGCTCGCCGCAACCATGTCCGCCCAGCAGTATGTCGACGCCGTCGTCAGCGGAAAGATCTTCGACCCCGTCCTGTCCATCCACCTCAAGGACGGCTGGAACGTGGTGCGGCCGATCCACGGCTACCTGCAGCATGACGCCGACAGTGCCGGCTGGGCCGAGGTCATCCAGTGGATCAATCCCGATTGCCCGCCACCCCCCGAGTTCGACCTGCGCAACTTGCAGTCGAAGACTCCATCCAACAAGCCCGCATCCTGACCGACCCAACAGGGCCCGACGTCAGGTAATGGTCAGTTCGCGGTACTTCACGCGATGGGGCTGGTCAGCGGCGAGGCCGAGTCGCTGTTTGCGGTGAGCTTCGTAGGCGGAGTAGTTGCCGTCGAACCAGACGACGCTGCTGTCGCCCTCGAAGGCGAGGATGTGGGTGGCGATCCGGTCGAGGAACCAGCGGTCGTGGCTGATGACGACGACGCAGCCGGCGTAGGACTCGAGGGCTTCTTCGAGTGCGCGCATCGTGTTGACGTCAAGGTCGTTGGTCGGCTCGTCGAGCAGCAGGACGTTGGCGCCGGACCTCAGCATGCGGGCGAGGTGGACGCGATTTCGCTCGCCGCCCGAGAGCGTGCCGACCTGCTGCTGCTGGTCGGCGCCGGCAAAGCCAAAGCGTGCGACGTAGGCCCGGCTGTTCATGGTGAAGTTGCCGAGCTTGATGAGATCTTCGCCGCCGGAGATGGCCTCCCAGACGGAGTTTTGCGGCTGCAGTGACTCGCGGCTTTGCTCGACATAGGCGAGCTTGACCGAGTCGCCGACCGTGAGCGCTCCGGCGTCGGGCTTCTCGCTGCCCGTGATCATCCGGAAGAGGGTGGTTTTGCCGGTTCCATTGGCGCCGATGACGCCGACGATCGCGGCCGGGGGGATGGAGAAGGTCATGTCGATCACGAGCAGCTTCTTTCCGAAAGCCTTTCGGACGGCTTTTGAATCGATGACGCGATCGCCGAGGCGCGGGCCGGGGGCGATGTAGATTTCGATGTCGCT
This sequence comes from uncultured Planctomycetaceae bacterium, assembly GCA_964549445.1. Taxonomy (GTDB): domain Bacteria; phylum Planctomycetota; class Phycisphaerae; order UBA1845; family UTPLA1; genus SpSt-539. The sequence continues at coordinate 359 of CAZJVS010000083.1, read as the reverse complement.
CGATTTCTGGGCGGCGTCCTGTTCGAGCATCTTCTCGTAGGCGTTGATGCGGGCCTTGCTCTTGGCCATGCGGGCCTGGGGCGAGCGGCGAATCCACTCCAACTCGCGCTGCAGGGCTTTCTGGCGGGCGGACTCGGTTTTTTCCTCGACCTTGAGGCGGGCGTCTTTCTGCTCAAGCCAGGAGGAGTAGTTGCCCTTCCAGGGGATTCCGCGGCCGCGCTCGAGTTCGAGAATCCAGCCGGCGACGTTGTCGAGGAAATAGCGATCGTGGGTGACGGCGATGACCGTGCCTTCGTAGCGATCGAGATGCTGCTCGAGCCATGCGACGGACTCGGCGTCGAGGTGGTTGGTGGGCTCGT
>CAZJVS010000082.1:0-5669 GCA_964549445.1 uncultured Planctomycetaceae bacterium | reverse complement strand
CCACCGCTGGCTGGCTTCGCGGTACTCGGAGGGGATCCCGCGGCCGTTTGCGTGGGTTCGTGTTTCGAGCGGTCCGGCGTGGAAGGCAGTCACTGTGCCGTTGTGGATGGTGTTTGCGGCGTGCGCGGCGGTGACGGCGCTGCTGTGGCGTTGGGATCGACGGGCCGTGATGCTCGGACATTGCCGGCGATGTGGGTATGATTTGACGGGGAATGTGAGCGGGCGGTGTTCGGAGTGCGGGTTCGTAATCGAGCCGAACCGGTTGATGAGCGCTGCAAGAACTGGTGCGACATCGCAATCCAAGACGGCTGGTGCTGTGTGAAGCATCTCAGACGACTGATGATCGTGGCATGCGTGGCAGCGGCCGGTGTCGCCGGATGGGCATGGGACGAGAGCTACCGTCGCGCGTGGGAAAAATGGATTTGGGATGTGCCGTGCATCGGCGATGTGCGCGTGTCGGGGATGCGCGGAACCGCCTTTCTAGGGCGACGGGCGGAAATGCAGAGCGGAACGAAGTGGTTCGTCGGGAGTACGAAAACGACGTGCAACCCAGTGCGCGGAAGATGGGGGTTCACTTACAACGGCGTGACGACGCTGGCCGTCGACTCCAGTCAGTCTTCGGCGAGCCGATGGCCGCAGTCGCCAACCGGAGGAACGCTCCGAAGTTCACCGCCGCCGATGGCCTGGCAACAGGTCGACATTGTGGGAATGCCATTCTGGGTGGTGGTTGCGTTGCCGCTGCTGGGCGCAGGAATGTTGGCGGTGCCGGACATCTGGCGATTTGCTCGTCGAAGGCGTCGGATGAATCGCGGTGCGTGTGTGCACTGTGGATATGATTTGACGGGTAATGCGAGCGGAATGTGTTCAGAGTGCGGGGTCACGATCGCATCGCGGTAAGATACCGGAATGGCTGCACGCTCCCGAATTCGTCGCATTGCGAAGTGGGGATGCACGCTTGCCGCCGCAGCGTTGGGCGTCATCTGGGTCGGATCAAGCTTCGCAAACGTGGCGAACCAAGACAGGAATCTTATCCTGTCACTCGGTCCACGTCGGCAATACGCCTACTTCGTCAGTCGAGGAATTATCACGTGTATTGTCATTCCCGAATCGGATTCAGCCATTAGAAGCACGTCGAATTGGATTGTAAATTCCCCCCGTTGGCCAAAATTAGACCTCGGATTTCGTGCGCCCGGTCTGTATTCGATTCCACGCCCGAAGCAGCTGAACCTACCAGCAAACACGGTCGTCCTAATTCCGATTTGGCTACCATTCGTCCTCGTGGCCGTACCAACCGCCTTCCTCTGGTATCGCGACGGCGGCCGAATCCCGCTCGGCCACTGTTCGAAGTGCGGCTATGACCTAATGCTGAACATGTCGGGGACTTGCCCCGAGTGTGGAACGGAAATTGAAGGGTCCTCGCGGCATTCGGCGCCGCCTGCGACTGATACTCGCGATGCGGAGCAAGCGTGATGCCGGGGTCGCAGTATGGGTTTGCGATACTGTTCATGGTTTTTGGCATTCCGGCTTTGCTGCTGGGGGTGTTGTGGGTGATGACGCGGATTGGATTTCTGCCGTCGATGCGCGGGATAGAAAAAACTGATTCGGACAAGTCCGACCGAGCGCTTGGGAAATGACTGCGTGACGTCGACCCCACCCGGCCTCCCCTTGGCAAGGGGAGGAGACTACGACCGAACCCACCCAACCTCCCCAATCGCTAGCGGAGAAGACCCCGGCCGGCGAGAGCGCCGGCCGCTACGACGACGGCTCAGCGACGACGCGGGTTGTTGGGGCCCGGCGGGGGTGGCGTGCCGCCCTGGTTGGGCGGGAGATCCTTGGGCTGGATGTTGGCCGCCTCGCGGTTTTCGCGCTGGATGGCGTCGTAGACTTCCTTGCGGTGGACGGTGATGTGGGCAGGCGCGGTGATGCCGAGCCGGACCTTGTCACCGCGAATGTCGACGACGGTGACCTCGACGTCGTCGCCGATCATGATGGTTTCGTCGCGCTGCCTGGAGAGGACTAACATCCGCGGCTCCTTCCATGGGCCATGCCGGAACGCAAGAATTCACACGAGGACCGGGGCGAGAGTCCTATGCCCAGTTCGGCGCGCACATCCGGTGCGGCCGGTGCGAAGTGGGCCCCGTGACGCGGAACGGCGGCCATCGACCGATAAAGACTATTCATTATAGCCAATCGCCGACCGCCCTGTGAAATCCGCACCGAACTCACGCGGTCCGGGCGACGGCTTCCTGCCGGTTCGGAATCTGCATGAGCGGGTGCCGGGTTGAGAAGCGCTTGTCGGACAGGACGAGCTGCTTGCCCTGGCGCGTGGCGACGTTGATGACGAGGGGGCCCTGCAGGTTGCCGGTCAGGCCGTCCTTGACCTTGTTGACGATGACGAAGACCTGGCTGCCGTCGGCGTCGACGAGGCCGAGCGAGGCGAGGTCTTCGGTCTTGATGGAGAGCTTGTAATCCTTGATGAACATGCGCGGGTCGCAGACGACGAAGGCGAGGTCGGGTCGCTTGACGGACTGCATCCAGTAGAAGGCGGAGTTTTCGCCGGTCTGGATGAGGGCGAAGTCGTGATCGTCGGGGAAGCCGAGCAGGCCCCTGGGAAAGTTGAGGAAGCGCTGGCTGTCGACCTCGATGCCTCCGAAGCGTGATGTCTCGATGACCATTTCGATAGACTCCCGTCCGCCTTCAGCGCGGACATGACGAGAAGCGGCGATCTCGCGGCCTGCGATGCGTCCATTCATCGCACGGACTCCGGCAGCGAGAGAGAAAGCGACTGGTTGCGGCGCGACGCGGGGGTCGCGGCCACGCATTCATGGCGATCGTGGGCGAGCATTTCGGCGACGGCCTGGGTCGTGGCGCGATGGGTATTGGCGACGGCGAGCATGCGGGTTCGCAGGGCCGTCGAGAGATCGATCAATCGGCGGCCGGCGTCGCTCGGGACGCGGGCGGCGATGTTGGTGATGGTGTCGAAGTCGTCGGCGGGCGTGACGGCCGCGGCGTGGATGCGGGCGAGCACGGTGCGGCGGCGGTCGTCGAGCCGGGCGATGTCCTGCGAGACGGCGCGTTCATCGTCGGCGGCGGAGCGGAGGGCCAATGCATCGTGACGCGTGAGGGCGTCGAGCTTGCGATGCAGGGCGACGTCGAGGGAATCCTGCAGCGAAAGCATTTCGCCCAGGAGTCCGACGAGGGAATCAACCACGAAGGAGGCGGCGGAGGAGGTCATGCACCCTCCGCGGAGATCGACGAGGTCCGTCCCGGACGGCGGCGGAAGGCATGTTTATCCGATCGAGCGTGCTTCATGCGCTGCTCCAACGCGCATCCTCTGGTCGGGCGAACGGTCGACACCTGCGGCGAGCGATTGATGATTCGGCGTGTGGGCGGAAGGTCCGCTAGGCAAATGGTGCGGGTGGCGAGGTGGGGGTAGCGGCGGATTGCGCGAGGGCGCAGGTGATGCGCCGCGGGACCGGGTGGTTGGCAAGGTCGGCGGCGAGGCGGGCGATTATTGGTCGTGGGGACCCGCAGCGGCTGCGGGGACGGGCGGCCGAATCGGCGCGAGGTATCGCTAGCCGAGCTGGGATTGGTGAAGAAGTTCGCGGGTGGAGGGATGGGTCGGCTGATCGAAGATCTGCTCGGGCGTGCCGGACTCGACGACGGTGCCTTCGGCGAGGACCTCGATGCGGGTAGCCGAGCGGCGGACGAAGTTCATGGCGTGGCTGACGATGATCATGGTCAGGCCGGTGGAGGCGAGGTCGGCGATGACGGAGAGGACCTCGGCGGTCATGCGCGGGTCGAGGGCGCTGGTGGGTTCGTCGAAGAGGATGGCCTCGGGGCCGGTGGCGAGGGCGCGGGCGATGGCGACGCGCTGCTGCTGGCCGCCGGAGAGCATGGAGGGCCTGTGGTTCATGCGCTCGGCGAGGCCGACGCGATCGAGCAGGGCGCGGGCCTTTTCGGCGGCCTGATTGTGCGGAGTGTCCTGGGCGTAGAGTGGGCCGCACATGACATTTTCCAGCGCGGTCATGTGGGGGAAGAGTTGGAATTGCTGGAAGACCATGCCGACGCGGCGGCGGAGCTGGCGACGGGTCGGCTCGTGCTCGGCGTCGTGGGCGCCGGGTGAGAGCGAGAGATCGCCGACGTGAACGCGTCCGTCGTCGAAGTGCTCGAGGGCGTTAATGCAGCGGAGCAGCGTGGACTTGCCGCTGCCGGAGCCGCCGATGAGGGCGACGGTTTCGCCGCGGCGGACGTCGAGCGAGATGTCGGCGAGGACGGTGTGGCCGTTGTAACGCTTGACGAGGTTGGCGACGCGGATCATGGCGTCGCCGTTTTTCGGGGCTGAGTCGGTCGCGTTCATTTCAGATGGCGGGCTTCAGCACGCCCAGACGGCCCTCCATATACCGGGCGAAGAGCGATAGCGGGTAGCTCATGCACAAGTAGAGCACGGCCGTCATCGCCGCGAGCTCGAGGATCGCGCCGGTGCTGTTGGCGAACATATTGTACTGCTTCGTCAGCTCAGTGACCGCGATGACGGAGCAAATCGAGGTGTCTTTGAAGAGGGCGATGAAGTCGTTGGTGACGGGCGGGATGACGAGGCGGACGGCCTGCGGCAGGATGACGCGGCGGATGGCGACGGCGCGGGTCATGCCGAGGGCGAGTGCGGCCTGCATCTGGCCTTCGGGGATCGCCTGGATGCCGGCACGGTAGATTTCGGACTCGTAGGCGGAGTAGTTGATGGCGAGGCCGATTACGGCGGCGACGATGGGGTTGAAGCTGAACGGAAGGATGGTCGGGAGCAGGAAATAGATGACGTAGAGCTGGAGCATGACGGGGGTGCCGCGGAGGAGTTCGACGTAGATCGTGAGCAGGGGTCGCAGCCAGCGCGGACCGTAGAGACGGCCAAGGGCGACGAGCAGGCCGAGGACGATGGCGACGGGCATGGCGAGGACGGAGATTTTGACGGTGACGAGCGCGGCTTGAACGAGGATGGGGCCGTAGCGGCGGACGACGGTCCAGCCGGTTGGGGCTGTGCTGGTCGCTATTGTCGAGGACGAGGAGGCGAGTCGTTCCTGCGTTGAGTTCCAGAGGTTGTACTTGTCGTAGATTGCTTTGAGGCGGCCGTCGCGGATGGCTTTGTCGATGGCGGCGTCGAGAGCCGCGATGAGCTGCGTCTCGCCTTTTCGGGCGTAGATGACGTAGTAGCCGGGGGCGACCGGCGGGCCGACGAAGCGGAGGCCTTTTTCCTGGGGCTGATCGCGAAAGAAGATGGCAACGCAGAGGTCGGCGAGGGTGGCGTCGTGGACGCCGGAGCGGACTTGCAGCATGGCGTCGGTGTTGCCGTTGTATTCGACGATGTCGACGGAGTCGGCGAAGTTTTCGCGGAGGTATTGGGCGGCGGCGGTGCCGCCGAGGACGCTGATCTGCCATTTACGATCGGGGAGCGGTTTTCGGAGGTCGTCCCAGGAGCGAATGCGGGTGTCGTCGTCGCGGGCGAGGAGCTGGAGTTCGTAGATGTAGTACGGGCGCGAGGCAGCCATCTGGGCGGAGCGGGCGGGCGTCAGCTCGTAGCCGTTGAGGATGATGTCGATCTTGCCGGAGTCGAGGAAGCTGGGGAGGGTGTTCCAGTCGGCCTGGAAGAACTGGGGTTTGACGCCGAGTTCGGCGGC
>CAZJVS010000081.1:4130-7727 GCA_964549445.1 uncultured Planctomycetaceae bacterium | reverse complement strand
TCGAGGAGGTCCTTGAGCCGAACGTTTTCCCCCGAGCGCGTCTTGAGCGGCCGCCGGTCATCCCCCAGCACCGAGCCAAATGCCACGTGTTCCATGGAGACGGCGGTCCGACCGGCGCGATTCTTCCAACCCAGGGCGTCCACCGTCGTGAAAAACATCTGCAGATGAAGCTTCTGCGGCGCGCCGACAACGTACGCAATTCGATCGGCCCCGAGGCCGCCGCCCTTCGCAGCGAGCGCGCTTGAAAGCGATGGACTGAACAATCGGGCGGGGTTGCGCGTCGTGTGCGAAATGCGGAAGATCGCCGCCGCCAAGTCGGTCGTCGCGTACAGAAACGCGCCGTCCGACTTCTGAATGATCATCGGCAGCGGATCGCCCTGCGGCCCCTTGAACATCGGCGTGCCGTCGGCCCGCTGGTGAAAGACACAGACCGCGCCCTGATCGATGCGACACACCGCCCGGACGTCGCCATCGCCTTTGGGCGTCGCGAGCGCGAGCTTGAGTTCCTCGACAATCCCGGAGAGCAATTCGTGATAGAAGCTCTCGCCGCGGATGTCCGCGTCAACCAGCAGGACGCCAAGGCGGTGGTAAATCTCGTTCGTTGCCGACAGACTCGATCGAACCGAGAGCCGCCACGCGTCGCGCTCTTGCCGGTTCCGCTCGCCGCCTTCCTGCAACATTCGGACCACATGGTTCGAAACGGCCGCCATGGGGATTTTCTTCCCGTCGGCGGTCCGGTCGAAGCCGGTCTTCTCGGCCGCGGTCTCGACGGCGTTGACGAACCGATACGCCGACTGAAGCAACTCAAGCGTTGGAACAAAGTCGCGTAGGAACTGTTCAAACGCTGCGCCGTTCGGGTCGGCCTTCAGCCCCTCCTCCTGGATGGCAAACATGGACGCCAGCAGGTCCAGCTTGGCCTTGTCACTCGCAGCGGCGTTCAGTTCACGCGTCCGCTGCACGAGCCAGTCATCCGGCTCTCCCCTTCGCCGGCCGGCGAAGATGTGCCACATTCCCAGGATGATCATGCCAAACTGGGTGCCCCAGTCGCCCAGGTGGTTCTGTCGGATGACTTCGTGGCCTTGGAACGCCAGCACGCGGCAGATCGTGTCGCCGATGATGGTGCTGCGAAGATGGCCGACGTGCATCTCCTTGGCCACGTTGGGCGACGAATAGTCGACGACAACCGTTTGCCGCTCGGCCCCTGAAACCGGCGTCAGCCCGAGTCGGTCGTCGGCGGGTGCAGTCGGGATGGCCTGTAACAGCTCCTCCAGGTACTCGCGTCGCAGCCGGATGTTTACAAACCCCGGGCCGTCGATCTGGACAAAAAACCACGGTGTGCCGCGTGCGAGGACCTGCTGAACTCCCTCGACCAGGCGATCCGCGACTTCGCGCGGCTTCATCGCCAACTGCTTGGCGAGCGACATCGCGATATTGCACTGGTAGTCGCCAAACTTCGCGTCGGCCGATTGCTTGATCAGCGGGTCCATTCCGCGAACGCGATCGCCGAAAGCCGCCTCCAGAGCGGCCGCAAAGCACTCTCGCAGTTCGGTCTGCATCGACTTCATGCTCGCATCGTATGAGAAACGTCATACGATCGAAAGCGAATCGCGACTAGGGGATTGTCCCCGTGTCGCCTTGGTCGTTGGTTGTTCATATAATAAAATTGGTGTGGCACTGCCCGCCCGCGCTGAATCACCCGGACTCCGGCGCTGCTGATAAGGCTTACGAGACACCGACATCATGGTTGCCGGTCAATTTGAACTCCCACAGGTTCCCCGCGATCGCTCGGGGGGCGGATGCAATCCAAACGCGCGCTGCGGTAACGGTTTGGAAAAAATCTATCCCACTTGTGCCGTGCGCTATGGCTACATGCGGCACATTGGCGAGTTTTCGTACGCGCCCGGGCAGCTCTTCGGCTGCCGCCAGAAGGTCGTCGTGCAGACCGATCGCGGCACCGAGATCGGCGAGCAAGTCAGCCTGACCTGCAGCGGCTGCGACAAGAGTGTCAACCGCGATCAGATGCGTGCTTACGCCCGGAACAGTGGGGCCGAATTCTACCGGCTGAAGAATGGCCGAATTCTCCGGGAGGCATCCGCCACCGATCTGCTCGAAGAGGGCAAGATTCACGAAGAAGCTGAGGAAAAACTGGCCTTTGCAAGGCAGTTCGTCCGGCAGCGCGGCCTGCCGATGAAAATGGTCGCGTGTGAACAATTGTTCGGCGGCGAGCGCGTCGTATTCTACTTCATGTCGGAGCAGCGGATTGACTTTCGCGACTTGGTGCGCGATCTCGCCCACGAATACCACACCCGCATCGACATGCGTCAGATCGGCCACCGCGACGAAGCTCGCCTCGTCGCCGACTACGAAATCTGCGGCCGGGAATGCTGCTGCAAGAACTTCCTCAAGACGCTCCGGCCGGTGAGCATGCAGATGGCCAAGCTCCAGAAGTCAACGCTCGACCCGTCCAAGGTATCGGGCCGATGCGGGCGCCTTCGCTGCTGCCTTCGCTACGAGCACGACGGCTACGAGACGCTGACCAAGCAGCTTCCGCGCGTCGGTTCGCGCGTTCGCGTCGGCGAAGGCGCCGGATTCGTCGTCGATCGTCAGATCCTGACCCAGCTCGTCATGATCGAGTTCGATAGCGGCAAGCGAATGACCTTTCCGGTTGAAGACTTGCTCGAACGCGATCTACCGAAGCCGCCGCCACAATCGGGCGAGCAAAATTCGCGCGATGGCGGGTCCGGAAATGCCGGCCCGCACCGCGGAAGGCCGACGACCGGAGGTCGACCGGGACCGCGTCCGCCGCGCGGGCCGGATCCGCGACAGCAACGGCAACCCCGGCGTCTGGCAGACGATAGCGCTGGCAAACCGCAGCAGGGTCCACCGTCGGATGAGCCGCGAACGAATGGCACGCGCCCGCCGGATCCGCCGTTGCCCCCGGCGGGCCCCGAGGCCGGCGATGCACCATACCCTGAGAACCGCTAGAATGAAGCCTGAACCTCGAGACGGGTGGAGCGCCTAGATGCCTGCCAAGACCCACTGCAACGAGAGAGAGTCGACCGGTGAGAGCTTCCCTCCCGGCGCTGTCGAGTTTCTGCTCGAAGGGCTTGCCTTCACGTCGGATAAGATCCACGGACCGATGCCCAAGGGTTGGAGCGAAGTCGTCGAGTGGCTTCGCGCTGGAGACCACGAACTAACCGAGCTTCCACAGCTTCTTCGCAGCGGAAAACTCCCGGCATTGGTCAAGCGCGTCGTCGCCAAGCTCGGAGGCCCGGAAGCATTCAATCGACATGTCTCGGGCGAGGCGCTCTGTCACGGCCTTCGGGAGTTGGCGATACGGCGCTGGGGCCTGATGGCCTCGACCGTCTTGCGATCCTGGAATATCAATTCCACACACGATTTCGGTCGCCTCGTCTTTGAACTCATCGAGGCCGGCCGGCTTCAGAAGCAGCCGGGCGATTCCGTCGAAGAGTTTGACGACCTGTACGATTTCCGCACCGCATTTGACGGCGCATTTCAGATCGACTTGAATCCGACCGCCGAAGCAACGGCCGAGGAAGTCTGATCCGTGGCGGCTGATACCTCAACGTCCCAAAG
>CAZJVS010000081.1:0-4030 GCA_964549445.1 uncultured Planctomycetaceae bacterium | reverse complement strand
AAGCAACGGCCGAGGAAGTCTGATCCGTGGCGGCTGATACCTCAACGTCCCAAAGTACGACCGACAGCTATTCGTGGGAGACGGAGAAGGCGCCGCGGGTTTCAACCGCGCGGATGCTCATGGTCCTCGCGGTATTTGGTCTTTGGCTCGGCATCCTGGCCTGGATGACCTTCCGCCGATGGTACGGATCGCTACTCTGATCGACGTCGAATCAATTCGTAAGCACTGCAACATCGCTCCGGCCTTCTGTTAGACTACGCACGACCGTCGGGTCGGACGGTCAACGACGGGCAGCGCTTCCATTCTGTCCAGAGCCCAAGGAGATGAACGTGCGTCCCGAAAATCGATCGGCACTATGCATCGGCGGTCTGATACTCATCGGGTTTGCGGCCGGCTGCGCGAAGCCGGAATTGATGCCCACGCCGAACATGTATGCGAAGTCGCAGACCGATCCGTTTGCGAAAGTGCCCCCGGCCCTTCAGACCACGGATATCGACGTTCTCTTCGTGACCGATCGCGAGCAGACAACGGACAAGAACGGTAAGACCGACTTCGGATACGGCCGGTCGCGGTCGCTCGCATTCGGTTCCTACATCGTCGGCGTCGGGGAGAACATCACGTGGACCGATCTCGTTGCCGACAGCCGCACGCAGTCGCGGAAGCATGCGTTGCCCTTATGGCGCAAGGAAATCCGCGTCATCGACCGGCTCGACGAAACTCCAACGCCCATGGTGATGGAGAACGGCGTTCCAAAAGAAGACCCGGCGGCCGTCGCGCAGCGGGAGAGGACGCTCGCTGCGTTCTGCAACGAAATCTCACGGCGATTGGCGCTTAGCCCTTCCAAGAAGGAAGTCGCGATCTTTATCCACGGCTTCAATAACACGATCGATGATGCGGCCTTCACGATCGGTGAGATGTGGCACTTCACCGGCCGCGAGGGAGTCCCCATTGCCTATACGTGGCCGGCCGGCAAGAGCTATGCGTACGATTACGAGTCCTGCCAATTCACGATCTTCCACCTCAAGCAGTTCCTCCGTGCAGTCGCGTCCTGCCCGGGCGTCGAAAAAGTGCACATCATCGCCCACAGCCGCGGCACAGACGTGACGACCACCGCGCTTCGGGAATTGAATATCGAATTCAAGGCGGCTGGCAAGAACACGCAAAAGGAGTTGAAGCTCGGCAATCTCGTCCTCTGCGCGGCGGACCTCGACATCGACGTGGTCGGCCAGCGGATCGGTGCGGAGCGGCTTTATCTCGTGCCCGAGCGATCGACGGTATACGTTTCGCAGTCGGACAAGGCCCTGGGTATTGCGGATTGGCTCTTCAAGGGTGAAGATCGGCTCGGGCGCATCAATTCGAGCGAGTTGACCCCCAACCAGCGGAAGATGCTCACGCTGTTTCCCCAGCTTCAGATTGTCAATGCCAACGTGAAAACGGATGCCATCGGACACGCCTATTTTCACACCAATCCGGCCGTCAGCTCGGACTTGATCCAGATTCTGGTGCACGACGCCGCGCCGGGTGCCGCAAACGGTCGCCCGCTGATCAAGCGTGACGACGGCTTCTTTGAGATTCGGGACGATTACCTGCTCTCGACCACGAAGTAGAGTCGCGTTCGAACCCATCCATGAGCGAAGCTGCACAGTCCGTCGCCCTGCTGCCGGCCCCACGCCGGCCGATTCGGCGGGTACTTCGATGGGCGTTGACGGCCCTGATCGGCGTCGTGCTCCTCGGCATGGCGGGCTGGATGTTCCTCGCGGTGCGGCTGGCCGATCGGCACGGAACGCCGCCGCGAACGATTCTTGCCGCCATCATTGCATTGGTGCCCCTGGCGTTGGTCGTCATGGTCCGGCGGCGGCGGATCGGCCTCATCGGCTTTCTGCTCGCCTTTGCGGCGACGCTCGGCTGGTATTTCTCGCTCCAGCCGCGAAACGATCGAAACTGGTATTCCGATGTCGCCGTGCTGCCGTATGCGACGATCAGCGGAGACCAAGTCACGTTGCACAACATTCGCAACTTTGAGTATCGATCCGAAACGGACTACACGCCCGCGTACTACGACCGCACGTTCGATCTTGCGAAAATCCGGACGATCGACCTGATCCTGTGCTACTGGGCGGGAGAGGCGATCGCCCATGCGATGTTGAGCTTCGGATTCGACGACGGGCAGTACCTGGCCATTTCGATCGAGACGCGCAAGGAAAAGGGCGAGGAGTATTCGGCCGTCGAGGGCTTCTTCCGGCAGTATGAATTGATCTACGTCGTCGCCGACGAGCGCGACGTGATCCGACTGCGAACGAACTATCGCAAGGAAGAGGTCTATCTCTATCGACTGCGGGCCTCGCCGGCCAAGGCCCGGGCCGTCCTGCTCGACTATCTCGAAACCACCAACGCCATTCACGAGCGGGCGCGATTCTACAACGCGCTGACCGAGAACTGTGCGACGAGCGTGTTCAGCCACATGTTCGCCGGGCCGGCGCCGCGGCCGAAGTTCACCCTCGGTGTGCTGCTCAGCGGATACTCAGCCGAGTATGCCTACAAGAACGGCGCGCTGGACCAGAGTCTGCCGTTCGCCGAACTGAAGCAGCGGAGCCACATCAACGACTTGGCCCAGCCGGCCGACGCCGCGCCGGATTTCTCGCAACGCATCCGGACGAGGACGACCGTTCCACAGGCGCCCCTGCCCAAGCCCTAGATCGCCGAATTACGAGCCGCGCGAGGCACGCCAATTCGGGTGCATGTTCTGCGGTCCTTCCTGCATGACCAACGGGGCGATGTAGTCGCGAACGAAGCGCGGCTGCGTCGTATCGGTGTGGCCGCCCCAATCGCCGTCCTTTTCAAACGAGGCGCGCCAGATGATGTTGGTGACCTTCGAATAGAGATAGCGGGTCTCGGGCGGCGCGCCGGCCGGCATCACGAAGCCGTTGAGGCCGGCGGAAGGGACGTCGCCGCTCTGGCGGTCGGCCGTGCCGAGGGCCGGGACGGCGAAGTTGAGGATGGCGTCGTTGTCGGAGGTGAAGACGTACATGCGGTTGGAGACGTGGCGGAGGGCGTTGGTCAGGTTGTAGTCGGAGCCGATCGATGCGCCGAGGAGCACGACGTTGTCGACGCGGCAACCGGCGGGCAGGGCTTCGAGGGTGAAGACGGCGACCGCCGTTCCGGCCGACAGGCCCATCAGCGTGATCGGTGCATCGGGGTAGGCGGCGCGGGCCTTGGTGATGATGGCGGCCAGCTCGCCGGCCTTCTTGCGCTTGTAGTTGTCGCTGGCGACCTGGTCGGCGACGACGCCCATTCCGGTCTCCCAGTCGAACTCGACGTACTTGCCGTTGAAGCCGGCCATCTGAAGGCCGGACTTGACGCCGCGGCCCCAGTTGCTGATGAGGCCGCCGCCGCCGGCGCCGTCGAGGTAGTAGACATCGCCGTGGGAGGAGTAGTTGCGCGTCGATGTTCCGGCGGTCATCTGGTCGCATCCGGCGACGGACGCGGCGAGGACCGGCACGGCAATGGAGAGTGCGAATCGTTTTGCGAACGGGCGGAGGATCATGGTGGATCGTTCCTGTCGAAAAGTCTGGCGGACGGGGTCGCGAACCACACGCTCGAACCGCGCCGCGGCCGGGATGGTAACCACGAAGGGCCGGTCGTGGAAACGCACGGGAGCGCTACGGGTCGAAGTCGAAGGGGATGGGGCGGCCGGCTTTTTTTGCGGCTTCGTCTTCGGCGTCTTCGAGGGCGGGGTCGAGTCGGGGTTTCCAGGGGCCGCCGTCGAAGATTTTGTGAGTCGGTCGGGGTGGGCTGCCTTGTGCGCTTTGGGTTGATGCGTCCGGGGGATTGGGGGCCGTGTTCGTTGCGCGGGTCGCTGGTGCTGGTTCCTTTGTGTCTTTTTCAAACCCCCCTTGGTCCCCCCTTGCTAAGGGGGGAAGCTCCGAATCTGAGTTGTCAATCTCTGATAATGTAGAAGAAGTAGACCCCCCTGAATCCCCCCTTGGTAAGGGGGGAAGTGGTACGGGGTTGCGGTTTAGCTTGGGGGGTG
>CAZJVS010000080.1:4038-7947 GCA_964549445.1 uncultured Planctomycetaceae bacterium | reverse complement strand
TGCTCCGCGCTGATATCGAGAAACGCCCGACTGACCGGAACAACCAGCACGCCGTCGGCACCCTTCAGTTGCAGCAGCCGGCACTTCTCTTCGAGCGGCGTCAGGATCGGCGGCGCGCGATCAGGCCTGAGGATCACAACCGGGTGCGGCTCAAACGTCATCGCGGCGACGTGCGTTGCAAACTCGCTCGCAAGCTGGCGGGCCCGCAGCAGGATCGACTGGTGGCCGTGGTGAACGCCGTCAAAATTTCCAATCGTCAGCACGGCGTGCCGCCAATCGGCGCCGATCGCATCGAGAGAGTGTATGACACCGAGGGACGAGGCCACGAAACGAACGCTCCTGCGGACTGAACGGCGATTGTAGGGCCTCAGGACTTCGTCGTCGCCCGCCATCGTCGCAGCCGTAGCGCGTTCAGGACGACCGTGAGCGAGCTGGCCATCATGGCCCCGGCCGCGAACGAAGCCGGCAAGACGCCGAACGCCGCGAGCGGGATCATCAGCACGTTGTAGCCGAAGGCCCAGAACAGATTCTCGCGAATGATTCGGGCGGTCGCGCGGGAGAGGTCGACCGCGTCGCCGACCAGCAGGGGGGTTGAGCCGATCAGGTTGATGCCCGCCGCTTCCGCCGCGACGTCAGCCCCGGTTGCGAAGGCGACACCGACATCCGCCGCGGCCATGGCTGCCGCGTCGTTCACGCCGTCGCCCACCATCGCAACGCGACGCCCGCGGCCGCGAAGCTCGCGGATGTACGCAACCTTGTCGGAAGGACTGGCCACCGCTCGGACCTTTGAAATGTTGACTTCCTTCGCGACCGTCAGCGCAGCAGGTTCGGAATCGCCGGTGAGCAGGTGACTCTCAACGCCAAGGCGGTGGAGTCGCTCGACCGCCTGGCCCGCCGACGGGCGAACGTTGTCGCGAAGCCCGATGGCACCGACGTGTGTATCGCCGATCGCGATCTGGGCGAGCGAACCATCGACGGTTTGCGTCAGCAGGCCGGGACTCAGGTAGATACCCCGTTCCGACAGCAATGCCGCGCTCCCGATGAGTATCGACTGGCCCGCGACCCTCGCCGCGATCCCGCCTCCGGGAATGCTCTCAAAGTCGTCCGGCTCGGCGAGATCGATGTCATTGCGCCGTGCGTGCGCCACGATCGCCTTCGCCAGCGGATGCGCCGAGAACTGCTCGGCCGACGCCGCCAGGTGCAGCAACTCCGCCTCATTGAGACTTTCGGAAGCCTGCGAGACCGACACGACAACCGGGCGCCCTTCGGTAAGCGTTCCCGTCTTGTCCCAGACAACGGTGTCAATGCGACCAAGCGTTTCGAGTGCCGCCGCGTCGCGCGCAAGGATGCCGCGCAACGCGGCGACTCCCGATGCGACGGCGATGGCCGTGGGGGTGGCGAGGCCCATCGCGCACGGGCAGGCGATCACCAGCGTCGCGATGGCCGCGCTCGTCGCCTGCGCGGTCGCTCCGCCGCCTTTCATAAGAATCCAGCCCGCGAACGTGAGCACGGCAATGGAGATGACGATCGGTGTGAACACGGCCGCCACGCGGTCGGCCAGCCGCTGCATCTGCGTGTGGCTCGACTGAGCTTCGGAGACGAGCCGCATGATGCGTCCGATCGTCGCCGCGCTACCGGTCCGAGTCGTCCGAATCAGCAGCGCGCCATCCGCGACCAGCGTCCCGCCGAGCACTTCGTCGCCCGGTTTCCGCTGCACCGGCAGCGATTCTCCGGTCATCAGACTCTCGTCAATCGCCGCATGGCCTTCTTCGATGACGCCGTCTGCCGGAATCGCGTGATGCGGCGGCACCGAAATCAAGTCGCCGACGGCGATATTGTTTGCCGGCAGCTCGACGAGCTTGTCTCCGCGGCGGACAAGCGCCGTCTGCGGCGCGCGACGCGCGAGGGCGGCCATGGCCGCGGATGTCTGGCCGCGAGCCCGGATTTCGAGATAGCGCCCGATCGCGACCAGCATCAAGATGACCGCTGCCGCGTGGTAGTGAATGAACTCCGGGCGCATCGCAAACGTGCCGAACACGCTGCTCGCAAACGCGACGACCACCCCCATCGAAATGAGCAGATCCATGTTGGCCGTGCGGTGCAGCAAGGCCCGGACGCCGCCGGCCAGAATTGGCCCCCCGGCAGGTCCGGCCAGCATCAGCGTCAGCAGACAGCCCGAAATCAGGTTGCGCCCGAACGATCCGGCCGCGTGCGTGGCTTCCAGACCGTGGCCGAAGTGGTCGAGCGCGAGAATTGGCAGCGTCAGGCCGATGGCGAGGATCATCGCCTGGCGCTGGCGGCGGAGCTGCTCGCGGCGGTGCGGGTCGGCGTCCGTGGCCAACGCGTGATCGCGGACGGCCGGCATCGGCTCGGCGTCATATCCCGCGGCGCGGACGGCATCGATCAGTGCTTCACGTTCGATCGCCGACGAGCCGATGACGCGGGCCGATTCCTGCAGCAGATTGACTCGGGCATCGCGAACGCCCGGCGCGGACTTCAGCGCCTTTTCGACGCGAGCAACGCACGCGCCGCAGGTCATGCCGTGAATTTGGAGATCAGTCGTTTGCTGGGTGGCAGTCGGAGTCATCCGGGCGGTGCGGCGTCCGGGACCTTCTGAAAGCCACTAACCGCATAGCCGGCCGACTTCACCGCGTCGACGACGGCCGCGGTCGTCGTCCGCGACTCGTCAAATCGCACCGACGCCGCGCCAACGCGCACGTCGACATCGACGACGGCGGGATTTCGCCGGATAGCGTCAGAAACAGCCCGGACGCAGTGGTCGCAGGTCATCCCGCCGATGGTCAGCTCGACCCGGGTCATGTGACGAACTCTTTCTCCTCGCAGAGCCGTTCGAGCATGTTCTCGAGGAAGTCGACCGCGTTGACCGCGGTCAGAACATCGACGCCCGGCAGCGATGGATGCTTCAAGACCGGCTTCGAATGTCCCGCTCGGTCGCCGGACGTCGTAATCTCAACGGCCATCCGCGTGCGAACGAACAGGTCGGGCCACAGCATCGCCCCGACCGCGAGAGCGTCGTGAATGATGAATCGACCGGGTCCGGCCTCCGACGAGTTCTTCAGCGGAAACGCCATGACCTTCGCCAGGAACTCGCCCGTCGCCGTCTCGCTTGCCGCCAGGTGAGCAAGATGCGATTCGTCGAGACTGACAAACTTCGTCACGTCGAGCGTCAGCAGCGAAACCGGCAAACCGGACGCCATGACAGCGGCCGCTGCTGCCGGATCGCGATAGAAATTGAACTCGGCCACGCCGTGCACGTTGCCCTTGCACCACAACGCCCCGCCCATGACGTACAGATGCTTGATCTTCGCGATCGCCGACTTGTTCTCGGCCAGCATCGCCGCCACGTTCGTCAACGGCCCGATCGCGACGATACTCAGGTCGCCCTGCGACGCCAGAAACTCGCCGTACACGTCGCGATAATCGCGGACTTCGATGTTCGTCGCCTCGGGAATCCCCGCATCGCCGAGCCCGTCGCCGCCGAAGACGTGCGTGGCGTCATGCAGCCCGGGCGATTTCTGATCGAGCCCGCGCCCGATCATCGGCCAGCGGCCCGGCCGAATCGCCGACAGCAGCCGGCCGATGTTTCGGGTCGCCTGTTCGAGCGAAACATTGCCGCCGACCGAAACGAGCGCCCGCACATCGAGTTCCGGCGCAAGCAGCGCCAACCCGAGCGCAACCGCGTCGTCCACGCCCATGTCGGTGTCGATCAGAATCGGTGTCGGCATCGCGCGTCCCGTCCTAGTCGCGGGTTTCCATTACGTCCCAGTTGCCGCCCGGCGTACGAACCAGTGTGACGATCCGGCCGCGCCGCCCCGTTATTTCGATGGCCTGATGGTCGATGGTCAAGTTCCACGGCCCGCGGTCGGGTATGCCCGCCGGGAGCTGCTT
>CAZJVS010000080.1:0-3938 GCA_964549445.1 uncultured Planctomycetaceae bacterium | reverse complement strand
TCGAAGCTCTCCGCGAAGCAAATCGTCGAAGAATCGCTCCGTATCGCCGGCGCGATCAACATCTACGCCAACCAGAATATCTCAGTCGAAGAACTCTAAGACGAGTCGGCGTGCCTACAGCAGTCCGCGAATGGCCCCGCCGTCGCACGCGATCGTCGTCCCCGTGATGAAGCTGGCCTTCTCGCTCGCGAGGAACGCAATCAGCGCCCCCAACTCGGCCGGATCGCCCATCCGCTTCAGCGGAATCGCCGCCGTCATCTCGGCTAACACCTGCTCGCGAGTCTTTCCGCCGGATTGGCTGCGAACATCCACCAGCTCGTCCATGCGATCGGTCCGGTGAATCCCCGGGCAGACGTTGTTGACGAGAATGTTGTGCGGCGCCAGTTCTACCGAGAGCGTCTTCGCCAGCCCGATGATCGCCGGACGCACCGTGTTCGACAGCAGCAGCCCGTCGATCGGCTGCTTCGCCGACATGCTCGTAATGTTGATGATCCGGCCCCACTTGTTCGCCTTCATGAACGGCACGGCCTCGCGGATCAGCCGCACGACATTCAGCAGCGTTGACTCCACCGCCCCGACGAACGCGGCATCATCGAGCGTATCAAACGTCCCCGGCTTCGGCCCGCCCGTGTTCGTGACGAGAATGTCGAGCCGACCGAACTTGCCGATGGTCTGCTCGACGGCCCGGCGGCAATCGTCAGCGGCCGTGATGTCCGACGGGACAGCGAACGCCGGCACTCCGAACTTCGCCGCGATTTCATCGACCGCACGATTGAGCGTGTCGCGCGATCGCGCGATCAGCGCCACGCGCGTCCCCTCGGCCGCCAGCGCATCGGCCGATGCCCGCCCGAGCCCCTTGCTCGCGCCGACGACAAGGGCCACCTTGTTCTTCAGGCCGAGGTCCACCGAGTTCTCCCGCAGGGTGTGAGTTGAGATGAACGGCGTTGCTACGCGCCAACAGCCGCCGGTTCGAGCCGGCGGGCGCCGTGCTTCGCCGCGCCCGAAGCCGCGCCGCGAAAGACGCGGATCCGCCGACCGGTTTTGCCCTGCACGTCGGCCAGCGCCTGGGCCAGCGCATCGTGACACTCACTCGCGTCGCGCATCAGGACAACAACGCCGCCGCCCGCTCCGTAGCCCGTCGACTTCGCGCCGAAGAAGCCCTTGGCCGCGCCCTGCTCGCGAATGGCAGTGATGATCAGGTCGGTCTCCAGCGTCCCCACGCCGCACCGCTGGCTGTAGCTCCAGTGCGACGCATACATGAGTTCGCCGGCCTGCTCGAGGTGCTTCGCATCGCCGGTCCGCCGCGCCCGGGCAATCTCAGCCGTGAAATCGTCCACTCGCCGCGACTCATAGATCACGTGTTCGGCCCGCGAGCGAATCTTGTAAGTCCGGGCCGGATCGACCACCAGCTGCGGGTCGGACAGCGCCCCATGCCGCTCGATAAACGCCTTGCCCGTCATCTTCGTCGGAACGCGGTTTCGGAACCGGGAGACAAACTCCTCCGGCGGAACATTTGCCAGATAGGTGGCGTTGACTTCCGCCTTGTTGCGATGGTCCGCCCGGATCAGATCGCGAATAACCGTGTGTCCCATCAGGGCCGCCACGCGCGACTCATACTGCCGGCTCGCCGCCACCGGCCGGCCGATCTCGCTGTCGAGCGCGACGATCGTCGTGCCTTCCGGCAACTCCAGCACGTCCTGCGACGGATGTGGCTGCGTGCGGACGAGCAGCAAGCTGCCCGGCACCGCCAGCAACGACGCCAGCGGAACGCGATGACCGTGCGATGGAATGCCAGCGGCGATCGATGCCGACCGGCACACCGCGCTCTTGTGTTGAACGTCGTACGGCGCAGAAATCGCCGCCGCGACCGCCTCGATCACCGCCGCGCCCAGCGCGCCGGCCAGGTCGAGCTGAGCATCGGTCGGCCAGTCACAGCGCACGATGATGCTCAGGCCGCCCGCGAGCGGCTGCGACGATCCATTCGTCACCAGCAGCCGCAGCAGATGCAGAATCAGCTTCGTCCCGACCGCTTCAAATCCGGTGACATCCTCGCGGCTCAGCAATTCCGGCGGCGACGCGTGCGTCAGCGCCGAGACCGGCACGCCATACTCGCGCGGCTGCTCCCGCGCCGTCATCCAGCAGATCACGATCCGCTGATCGTTTCGCGGCGAGGCCGCCGCGGCCACCGCGACATCCAGTGCGCCCTGCAGCGCCAATCCGCCGCTCTCCTCGCACGAGCCGCCCATCACATCGACGACCGCCGGCGCCCGCGTCACCACAACCGTGTGCGCCGCCACCGAGTCGGCCGGCATGAATTGCGGCAGACGGGAGCAGAAGTGCTCGACATCCGTACGGCATGCTGTCTGGGTCATACGCATAAGCGTCCCGCCGCGCCACGGGGGGCGATGCCAGAGTCTCTCATCCGCACACTTCGCGAAGTACAGCGTCCTCGACGAACAGGGGCGTCTCGGCCGCGACGCCGAGGGCGATGGCGTCCGACGGCCGCGAGTCGACCTCGACGACCCGCCCGTTCTGACGAATGACGAGCTTCGCGAAGAACGTGTGCTCTTTCAAATCGTGAATGACAATCTTTTCGATTTCGCCGTCCATCTTTTCGATGACCGTCGAGAGCAAATCGTGTGTCATCGGACGCGGCAATCGCATCTTCTTCAGGCGCCGGTCGATCGCGTTCGCTTCCATGTCACCGATGACAATCGGGAAGCTCCGCTCTCCGTCCCGCTCCTTCAGCACGATGTATTGCTGCTCCGCATTGTCGTGGATGATGATCCGCGCCAAGTCCACGCGAATCTCCATGACGCACCTCCGACGACGCGCGAAGGGTACCGCTGCGGCCGAGCAACTGTCAAGCAAACGTTTAGTCCAGCGCATGTGAATTCTGCCGGCGCGCCGAGACGGCGGCTTGACATTTCCCGCGCGGCGTCCTCTCGCGCGTATGTCGCGCGATGCGGCGGGCTTGACAGTTCCAAACGGCGGTGTTTGGGAGTCGGCGGGCGGCCTCAGTCGAGATCGGCCAGGTGCTGGCGAAGCAGCGCGGCCTGTTGCTGCAGTTCGGCCGCGCGTTGTCGCGCTTTTTCGACGACCTCGGGGGCCGCCCGCGACGTAAACGATTCATTGGCAAGCCGATCGGCCTCGCGCTGCGCCGCCGCCTGCTTCTCGTCCGCCTCGGCGCGGAGCCGGGATCGCTCCGCCCCCAGGTCGACGAGGTCACCAACAGGGATGAATACCTCCGCCGCCTCGTGAACGTGCGTCATCGACCCTGCCGGCTTGGCAGCATCGGGTGCAAATGTCAGTTCATCGGCCCCGGCCAGCAGCTTCACGAAGCTCCCATGCCGCCCGAGCAGCTCGCAACAGCGAGAATTCCCCCGTACCACCGCCTTCGGCAGCGTACGCAGCGCCGGCTGGCCCGGCCGCAGGGCGTTCACCCGCGTCCGGATGTCCCGGACCGTGCGGATGATCGCCTTCATAATTTCCATATCCTGCTCGACCGTCTCATCCCGGTCGCCCGCTACCGCCGCCGGCCACGCCGCCGTCACCAGCATCGGCTCGGCCGCGATCATCTCGCCGACTCCGCGCCGCGGCGCCGCCGTCGCAAGCTGTTCCCACAGCGCCTCAGTCACAAACGGCGTCACCGGGTGCAGCAGTCGCGCCAGCCGGTCGAGGCACCACACCGACACTTGCGCGGCGACCGACGCCGGCCGCCCGCCCGCCCGGAACCGCGGTTTGATCATCTCGACATACCAGTCGCAGTAATCGTTCCACATGAACGAGTAGAGCGTCTGCACGTACTCGCTGAAGTGATACCCGTCGAGCGCCTTTTGCGCATCCGCCACGCACGCCGACAGCCGCGACAGAATCCACCGATCCTCCAGCGCCAGCTCGCCGCGCGGAATCGGCTGCGGCATCGACTTGTCGATGTT
>CAZJVS010000079.1:0-8059 GCA_964549445.1 uncultured Planctomycetaceae bacterium | reverse complement strand
GTCGGGGCCGGATCGGATAGCTCGTAGTCAACCCTCTCTCTTGCCGTCCCTCGGCCAGGTGCCGTGGGACGGCTTTTTTCTTGGGGCCTCGGCGTCCACTGCTTGGCAACGAGCGGCGACCCGCTTGACGAAGTAGCGCTGCGGCGTGACGATACAAATCCATTTCTTCGAGGAAATGCGGGTTGCACACGGGCGTCGTCGCGACCCCAGCCGCATCCTCGATCGCGCGAATCTGGAGGGTCGGGAACTGTGTCAGCCGTTCGCACGAGTTGCCGCGGCCTGAGCCGCCGGTGGACGATCATCACTGTGACAGTAGTAGGCGGGGCGGCCTTGATGGGTGCGGCCTTGGGCTTGCACAGATACCGCCGCGACGCACAGGCCAACGCGGCCCTGCGCGACGGACTGGCAGCCTTCGAGAAGCAGGACTGGGAGACGGCTCGAATGATGCTGGGCCGCTACCTGTCGCGGTATGAGGACAACACGGACGTTTTGCGGAAGTACGCTGAGGCCCAGCTGGCGACCCGTCCGCTGCCGCCGGCCAACATCATTCAAGCCGCGGGGGCGTATCGCCGGTTGCTGCGGCTGCTGCCGCGCGACGACGCGGCCTTCGAGCGACTGGCGCTGGTGTACGAATCGACCGGCAATCCGACGGAGTTGGGCCAGATTGCGGAGGGTCGCTTACAGGTTCTTCCGGGCGATGCCCGGGCCATCGTCGCCCAGTCGAAGGAATTGCTCGCGCGGCAGAAGCCGCAGGAGGCACGCGAGCAACTGAGCGGCCTCTTGAAGTCGATGGCGGACGCGCCGGCAAACCGGGCGACCCGGGTCGAAGTGTGCATTTTGCTCGCGGTGGCCGAGGCACAGCTCGGCGCGCCGGACGCCGAAAAACGCGCGCTCGACCGGCTGGATGAGGCGGTGAAAATCGACTCATCAGCGGCGATGGCACTGGTACGCCGCGCGGCGGTCGAGCGGGCCCTGGCCGACAAGCCGGGCGCCGCGAAAGCGGATTTGATGGCGGCGGCGCGGGCCGATTTGGAGAAGGCCGAGGCGGCAAAGTCGAGCGACCCGCGCGTGCCACTGGCGTTGAGTGAAGAATGGATGGCGCATCGGCAGCTCGATCGAGCCGCGGCCCAACTGGCTGTGGCGGACGGATTGAATGACCGAACGATCAGCTCGTACTTCGTGGATACGGTCTCTTGGACCACCGCGAAATTCTCACAGCGGGCTCGTCTCGCATTGCTGTCGGGCGACAAGCAACAATCGCTCTCCGTGGCGCAAGCGGGTCTGGCGACGCTCGGCACGTCACCGCAGCGCCTGTCGATCCTGCCGTTGGTGGTGGAGCTATTGCTGCAGGCCGATCAAGTCGCCGAGGCGCGGCAGCAGTTGAACGAATACCTCGATGCCGTCAAGGCGATGCCGCCGGCGATGGTGGCGCCTGAGTCGTTGGCGCTCCTGGAGGCACTGGTGGCCAGCGCCGAGGACAAGCCCTATCGCGTGATCGAACTCCTCACCCCGGTGGCCGACAAGCCCAGCATGCCGCTGCTCGCCGGAGCACTGTTGACCAGCGCCTATGAACGGACGGGCCAGGCGCGGCGCGCCAACAAGTTGGTGGCGGCGCGGAGCGGCGATCAGCAGATCAATCCGCTGGTGGGGCGGCTGGCCGTTCGGTCGGCGCTGGCGGACGGGCAGTGGGCGTCGGCTCTGTCGATTCTGGACAGCGAGCCGCCGAACGACAGCGACGTCGAATCCCAGGTGCAGCGCCTGACGGCGCGGGCGGGTCAGGCGCTGGAGTCCAAGCAGGGTGATGCCGCTCTCGATGAGTTGGCGAAGCAACTGACGGCCCTGAAGGACCGCAATCCGAAGCGGGCCGACATTCGGCTGCTATTGGCGTCCATCGCCCAGGCGCGCGGGCAGTCCGATGTTGCCGAATCAGAACTGAAAACGGCGACCGTCGCCTGCGACGACTCGCCGCAGGCACTGATCGCACTGGCTCGTTTCTACGCCCGGGGTGGAAAGTTGCAGGAGGCGGAGGCGCCGCTGAAAGACGCTTGTCAGCGGTTTGCCGATCAGGCGATGCCGTGGATCGTCCTCAGCCGACTCCAACTGGAGCAACAGCGTACTTCGGACGCATTGGCGACGCTGCAGCGTGGACGCGAGGCGTGCCATGATCGCCGGGCGCAACGTCAGATCGACCGGATGACGGCGGTGGTGCAGATCACGCGCGGCGATCGGGCGGTGGGTGTGGCCGGCCTTCGGCGACTGGCGGCCGACGATCCGAACGACGTGGACTCCCGCGTGCTGCTCCTCGAGACTCCCGACGTGATGAAGGGCACCGCGGAGGCGAGCGCGCTGATCGCCGACCTCCGACGGATCGAGGGCGAGACGGGGCTGAAGTGGCGGCTGTACCAGGCGCGACAATGGCAGGCCGCTCCAGATTGGAACCAGAAGTCTCGCGAATCAATCGGCTTGCTGACGTACTGCATCGATGCCGATCCGAGTTGGCCGGCACCGGTGCTGGCGCTGGGCGACCTGTACGAGCAGATGGGTGACTCGGCCAATGCGCACGCGACCTACGCAAGCGGTGTGTCGAAGACCGGAGACGAGGGCGTCGCCAACCGGCTGCTCCAGTTACTGCGACGGCAGGGGCGTTTCAGCGAAGGCTACGCATTGGCCCAACGCATGGAGCGACTGCTCGGCGAGCGCGTGGCCGGTGCGCAGCGCATGATATTCGCCCTGGATGAGGGGCAGTACGACAAGGCCACCACGGAACTCCAGATGAGGGTGTCGGGACCGACGGCGGCGCCGAACGACCTGCTGGCGTTGGCGTCGGTCTCGTACGCGGCGCGGCACGACGTCAGCGAGTCGATGCGCTATCTCGAACAGGCAGCGGCGGCAGGGGCCGACGCAGTGGCTGTCGCACGGGTTCGCATGCGTATTCTGGACGCGGCCGGGCGCAAGGACGGCGCCCTGGCAGTTCTGGATGGGTTGGTTGAGAACACTCCGTCGGTCGACGCCTACATGATGCGCGGGGCATACTTGCAGCACCTCAACCGGGCAGATGCGGCGGACAAGGATTTCGAGAAGCTGGCCGAGCTGTCGAAGGACGATAGGGGCCCGGCGATCCTCGGGGAGCATCTGGCCCAGACCGGACGTCTGGACGAGGCGATTGAGACCTGGGAGCGCGGACTGGCGACATTTCCTGACTCAGTCACGCTGAAGCGCGGGCTGGCAAAGGCACGCTTTGCACGATCGAAGCCGGGCGATGCCGAGCGAATGCAGGTCTTGATGCAGCAACTCGAACGGTCACACGCGGAAGACATTGACGTGTTGGCATTGCAGGCCTTGAACGGCCTCCGGACGGGGACGGATTCGGCGCTTGCGGCATCCCGGCACGCCCTCCAAGAGGCACGGCAGGGCGGTCCGGGCTCGGCCGAATCCTACCGCCAGCTCTCGGCGACCGCCCTCATGCTGGGCGACCGGGAACTTGCTTGGGCCCTCGCGGTCCGCGGATTGCAGTTCAATCCAAATGACGTCGGGCTGACGCTGATGCAGGCCGAGGTGAGCGCGGCCCGCGGCGAGGACGATGCGGCGCGCACGATCGTGCAAAATGTGCTGACACGGGATCCAAATCAAATCCGGGCCTGGGAAATCGCGATCGGCGTTGCAGCCAGAAAACAGGACGCCGCCTTTTTGAAGCAGGCAGATGCAAAACTGGAGCAACTGGCGGCTCAAGATCCGTCCGACGAGATCTGGCCGAACCTGCGGGCCAACGCGCTGGTCGGACTGGGCGAATCTCCGCGGGCGATCGAGGTGCTGGCCGCATATCGGAACACCGAACCTGGGGAAAGGCGCGTGCGGACGGCGCTGCACCAGGAGGCGCTGCTGCGCTCCAAGGGCGACTGGCCGGCGGCACGGGCGATACTCGACCAAGCGACGGCGATCGCGCCGAATGAGCCGGAGTTGCGCCTCGTGCGTTTGGCCCACCTGGCGCATGAGCAGCAATTCGACGAGATAGTGGCTATGTGCGAACAGCCCACCTCCCAACCCGCGGCGGCTTACGAATTGATGATCGCGGCGGCGCCGCTCTTGAATCAATCGCCGGCGCACCGGGCCAAGGCCCTGGCGCTGGCGCGGCGCGCGGCGGAACTGCAACCTCGAAACCTCGCGGCTCAGCTGACGCGGGGGCTGCTGGCCTACACGCAGGGCGATGTGTCGCTCGCGGAAGCGGCCTACCGGGCGGCACTTCAGCTCGATCCAAAGCAGCCGGATGCCCTCAACAATCTGGCCTGGCTGCTGGCCCACGACCGAAACCAGAACGACGAGGCATGGCGACTATCGCTTCAGGCTGTTGATCAACGCCCGGACGATCCGGAATTGCACGATACGCTGGCATACGTGCTGAAGAAACTGGGACGCACCGCCGACGCCGCAAAGGAATACCGCCAGTGCATCGAACTTCAGCCGTCCGGTTCACCGGGGCGCGCACGCGCGCTGGCCCAGTTCGCGCTGTTGTCCGGTCCAAGCAAGGATTCACAGTCGCTGGCGGTTTACCTGCCCGAACTTGAGTCAATCCTGCAGAAACCGGCAGACCTGGGACTGTCGGCGGCGGAGATCGCCGATTTGCAGAATCGGGTGCGAGCGATGAGTGTCCCTCAGTAATCGTCGCGTCGCGATCGTGAGGGGTCAGCCCTGCGGGTCCCCGGTGCGCCGCATGCGATTTCAAAGGTACATGTCGTAATCGGGCAGCCCAACATCGCGCAGCCAGACCGAGATGCGGCGCGAGAACGACAGCAGGAGATGGCGGGCGACCAGCGCACACGGCGCCATAGCAGCTGTGAGCACGATTTGCATGCGCGGATAAGCGACCCGGCTGAAGAAAAGCGCCAGGGCGGAGAAGACGCACAATACCACCACGGCACCACAGAGGGCGCGGATGCCGCGAGTCCGGCGCGGCTCGGCCTCGGCTCCATAGCCGCCCAGGAATTTGAGAACGGCGGGCCAGAGAACGGCCAGGACCGGCAACGCCCACAGATACCAGTACCAGTCCTGCTGGACTTCATTTAGCTCGGGTTGCGGCCACTTCGTACGCTGCCAAAGGTGACAGCGCACGATATCGACGGCGACGAAGCCGAGGGCGAAGAGGATGGCGTCGAGAACCATGAGGCCGTGCGGCGAATGGCGCGGCGTCAGCTGGGTTTCAACATTCGGCGGCGCGGTACCGTCGATGACTCCTGTGCCATCGACTTGCAGCGGTTGCGAATGCATCAGGACTTCGCTGACATTCATGCTCAGTCACCCGATCACTGCTCGGAAAACCAGTCGTCGGCTGCCCGGCCACGGCGATCGCCTTCGATCCCGGCGGAAGCCGATCGGTCGGTTGTTCGCGCGGGCCGGTCAATCGAACGTGATCGCTCTTCTATTCTACACCCGTTTGTACGCGGGTGGTGCGAAACTCATTTGCAGGAGGGCGCGGCGCGGTCAGGCACACAGCAAGGAGGGCCGGGTATCGATGTAAATTTCATCATTGGGGGCCGCGGCCGTTGACGGATGGACAGCGGCGCGGGCCGTTGCGAATCGCGGCAAAATATCGAGTCCGGTAATGGCAACGTTGCGAATCGCCGCCGAACTCGGCGCCGATTGCGACCTCGGCGAGCGAAGTAAGAGGTTCTCGGCTGTTGAACCTGCTAATGACGAGGAATGCGATCACACGGACCAGTCCGCACACATCGGTGATTCCACCAATCTATATAGGTATTAGTGCCTGATTGAGCGGTATTGTCAGCGCAGCGCTTGATTACAGGCCCGTGTCTCGGTTACGCTACACACTCGCTTACAGAGAGATCACATGGGAGGTCGCGGCCTCATCTCGTTCGTCGCAGCGTGCACCCTGCTCGTTGGAGCGCGGTCCGCGTCGGCGGCGCTGGTAACGAGTCTAATCCGCAACACCAAAGGCGTTCACACGACCCAATCGATGCACGACACCGCCCTCGCCATTGCGGTGGGCGCGGCAGAACCGGGGGTGTTGCTGACACCGATTGGCGTATCGCTCCGCGACGTATCCGCCACGCCGTCGCAACCGTTCTCAAGCATTCCGATTCAAGGCGCCGCAAGCGAATCGAATCCGCCCGCATTCAGGCTGCCGCCGGCCCCCAGCAGTCTGGCGATTGTGATGTCCGGGGTGCTCGCGTTCGGGGCCTACCACGGCGCGCGAACCCTGCCGCGGGTCCATCTCGGCCACGTTCCCGACTGGTATCACGCGGGCGCCAGGCAGATCGGTCATGTGACGCCGCTCGATCTCGCATTCGGCCCGGCGATGGTTCCCAGTGCCTTCGGTGAACCGGCTGCCCGGCCGGCCTTTGCGTATCGCATTTCGCGCGAGCCCTGCTCGCGTTTGCGTTCACACTTCATCCTGAACATCGAGTCTCCTCGCGCCCCGCCGCTGGCGCCCTGACACCCCCGGACGCTCACTTCTATCAAGCGTATGCGGATCGCGCCAGCCCGGATGTCATTCCGGGCAAGGCTCAACAAATTCTCGAGGTGAAGGAAAAGGACATCATGAAACGATCAATTCTGACGATTTGCGTGGGAGTGGTTCTTGCGTTGACGGTACGCGCCGGTGCGAGCATCAGCTACAGCGTGGGTGGCTGGTCACAACAGTTTGCGGGGCCCGTTACGCCGCCGGCGAACGCGCCTTGGGGTCCTAACGGCTACCCGGGTGACACGGTGGCACTGGCATCCTACACAGGCGCGCTCGACCTGGTTCCCGGCACCTACACCCAGAAGATCAACACGCTGAACTGGACGATCGATTACACCTATGGTGGCACCGCGACCGACTGGAGCCAGAGTGCGTGGAGCGATATGGAGTTCCTGTTTAACGCCGTTCGAAGCATATCCTTCGATGGCGGGGCGAGCGGCGACCTGACTCAAGGGGGCCGCCTCTATGTGACCTGGGATAATGATTCCCTATCATTGTCGAGTGGATCGGCGGTTACCTTCTTTGTTGAGGGATACCGGATCGATGTAACTCCGCTTGGCCTTGCGGAAGAATGGGGCTCGGACTTCGACGGTGCCAATCCGTGGGTCCAGCCCTCGCGAGACGTGATGGCACGATTCGACGTTTCCGCCATCGCCATCCCGGCCCCCGGCGCGGCGTTGCTGGGTCTCATCGGGCTCGGTGGTATCGGCTCCCTGCGGCGGCGATTCGCTTAGATCGTCAAGGAAGCAGAAGTTCGATTCGGTCGTTAGCTCGTCACGCGACGGCGCGCTCGCTTCGTATGGTGCGAGCGCGCCTTTCCTAATCTCGTCGCTTCGATCGCTCATGGAACTTCGGTCGAATTGCGTTCATCAAGTATCGCTGCCTGTCAATGCGTGAACCAGTCGATCTGGAAGGCTCGGCAGTTAAGATTGTCACACCTCCAGATGCGCGATGTTTGCGCACATCCGAGCTGTGCAACGAGTACTTCGGTCGGAATGCCACCACCTCATCACATCCATCAAACTGCAATCACCGCACTGACGAGATCGGGGCGAGCTGCGTGGGTTTCATCAACATGACTGTTACCGCGGTTCCCGTATCTCAATCAACGCCAAGATTGCGCGCCGAATTGGCAGCGGCAAAAGTGGCCACGCGTCGATGATGCGCTGGAGATCGGCGCCGCAAATCTCTGAACTGTCGTGGGAAAAGGCGGGTTGCTCGGAGTCGCGCTCCCAAATTGCCGTCTCTTCGTCAGTTGCTGATTGGGGGCTTGAATTTCTAATCCGCTGGTCGGGGGTTCGAATCCCTCCGGGCGCGTTTTCGCGAATTCGCTATTGCCGCCCAGCCAGCAATTTCGGTTCGATGCCGGACATGTTCGGTGCGTCACTGCGGCCGTCGCGTCCACTCCGTGGCCCGCTTGCCCGCGCGCGTTGCACCGATACAATACTCATCTCGTTCGTGACCAAGACGAAAACCATAACCCGCACGAACGTTGGAGAGGTGGCTGAGTGGCTTAAAGCAACGGTTTGCTAAACCGTCGTACGCCCAAAAGGTGTACCGGGGGTTCGAATCCCCCCCTCTCCG
>CAZJVS010000078.1:0-8149 GCA_964549445.1 uncultured Planctomycetaceae bacterium | reverse complement strand
TATGTTACCCGGCCTTGGTTGGCGCGGTTGAATGATGAAAAAACTGAGCATTGTCATTCCGGTATTTAACGAGCGGGCGACGCTGGGCGAGATCGTGCGGCGCGTGGTTGCGCAGGAGGTCGGGCTGCAGAAGGAAGTCGTTCTCGTGGACGACTTTTCGACTGACGGCACGCGTGAGCTGTATGACGCGATCAAGCGCGAGCATGCGGGGACGCCGATCGAGGTGGCCTTTCACGATCGAAACCAGGGCAAGGGGGCAGCGCTGCGGACCGGGTTCGCGAAGGCGACCGGCGACGTCGTGCTCGTGCAGGACGCCGACCTCGAGTACAGCCCGACCGACTATCCGACGCTGCTGCGGCCGATCGTCGAGGGAAAGGCCGACGTCGTGTACGGCTCGCGGTTTGTCGGCGGGCAGGAGCATCGCGTCCTGTTCTTCTGGCACATGATCGGCAATCAGGTGCTGACGCTGCTGTCGAACATGATGACGAACCTGAACCTGACCGACATGGAGACGTGCTACAAGGTGTTCCGGGCCGATGTGCTCAAGGAGATTCGGGTCGAGTGCGACCGGTTTGATTTCGAGCCGGAGATCACGGCCAAGGTGGCGCGGCGGAACGCGGCCGGCAAACACTGGCGAATTTACGAGGTCGGGATTTCGTACGCCGGGCGGGACTACGCCGAGGGGAAGAAGATTACGTGGAAGGACGGCGTGGCGGCGATCCATACGATCGCGAAGTACAGCCCGATGAAGATGCGGCTGGTGCTGCTGTTCCTGTTGCTCATGGGGGCCGTGACGGTTCTGGGGATCGTGCGGGGGTTCCTCGCGTTCTTTCATATTTGATTGGCACTTGATGTCAGTCGCGGTCGGCCGGGGGTGAGGGGCGACGGCTGCGCAGGTAGGCGAACAACACAATCAGAAATAGAAGCGCGAAGACGACGATCCAGGCGGTATTGCGCGCGGAGGCCGGCAGGAATGCGATCGCGAGCGGGGCGACGAGGCCGGCGAAGACGACGAGCACACCGACGAGGCTCAGAGTCTGGCCGTGTCCTTGAGCGCCGGGTGGGCGTGGCGCGGGGCCGAGGGCTTTGAATTCGATTCGAAGGCGTTCGGTGAAGGGCCACTGGCCGTGTTCGTCGGGGCCGGCTTTTACGATCGAGTTGATGGCATGGACGAGGGCGAGCGTGTCGTCGGGCGAGTCGACGATTTGCCGGAGTCGCAGCGGGAGGCGGCCGTCGGCGAATTCGATGGTGGGGTTCCGCTCACCGATCGATGCGGCCTTGATGGCCGGCCACTCGATTCGGTGGGCGACTCCGGCGAGGCGGACCTCGACGCGATCAGGCATGAGGGCGATGAAGGTCGGGCCGTGTGCGACGACCCATTGACGCCAGGCGAGCGCGGCGGCGAGGCCGCACGCGGCCAGAACAACGGCCGTCGAGAGTGCGAGGCCAAACCGGAGGGTGAGAGCACCAACAAACGCGCAGGCGAGCAGGATGAGCGCGAAGGCGGGGCCGCTGGTTTCGACGGCGGTGGTCCACTCGGCGGCGCGGCGGACGACGATTGAGTTGGCGTCGCATTCGAAGCCGCACTCGGGGCAGTTGTGGCGCGGCGGAAGGCCGCGGAGCGGGTAGTAGCAAGCGGGGCAGTTGCTGATGGGGGGGAAGATGAGCATGGATGCAGTGCCGATTCAACTCGGGGACTCGTCTTCGTCGGTCGTGTGCAACCGTCGCGGATCGGAAAACCACTGCCCCGCGAGGATGAGGACGAAAAATGTCAGCCAACAAGTGAAGCCGATCAGAATGATCGCCCGACCGGATACGATGATGCCGCCGTACCGCCCCACGAAGTAGAACGAATACCAAGCGACGAGCGCGATGGCGCTCAGAATGAACGCGAGATTTGAGGGCGCGCGATGTGCGTTGGCATCGAACTGAGATAAGTGCGACCGCGCGAGTGTTAATAGATTCGACGAATCGAGGTGCGGCCATGTTGGTTCGCGTTTGATTGCTACGGTCAGATTGCAGAATGCCCGCGCTTCGGCCGGCGACTCAAAGACGCCACGGATCGTCTTTCGATCGGCTGATTCGGAGAAAACAATTTGCGCCGTTCGCTCGACCGGCGTTGCCTTCTGTACCAATCCCCAAGCTGCGCGCCGTTGCAGCCGGTGAGCATGGAGCTCGATTCCGTCTTCGTCGAGCAACAGATAGAAACCGTCGCGGAAGGCGGTCCAGACCGAAGGCAGCAAGCAAGCAGCCCACGTCATAAAGAATATCTCAACGAAGATGGGGCCGTTTCGACCATAGAATTGAGATGTGGCGCCCGAGAGGTACGGCAGGAGAAACACCGACATACACAGGAACAGGATGAGCATACGAGAGAATGGCATCCAGGCCCGTGCGGGACGGATGACAATCGTGCCGTCGGCGATCTTCTTCCCGCACTCGGGGCATTGGTGCTGGGTTGGCAGACCGCGGAGGGAGTAGCGGCAGGCGGGGCAGTTCTTGAGGGGGCTGAAATAGACCATGGGCGGCGGCGATTGTAGCGTCGTCGTCGCGCGAGGCGTTACTCGTTAGACGGCTACGGGTTCGCGGGTGTCGACGCTTTCGGCGCTGCGGAGCCAGCGAGTCATTCGCGTGCGGTCTTCGAAGTTCCCGGCGAGGCGGCGCTTCAGGAACGCGTCGAAGAGCAAGTCGATTGTCTGGCAGAGGTCGCGGAGCTGGTCGATGCGCTCGAGCGGATCAAACTTGCCGCTGCCTTCGGCGCCCTCCGGCTTGGGGAGGATCGCGCCGGAGACTGCTAATGACTCGGCCGAGAGCGTCAACTCATACTGCGTGTTCTGGCGGTTGACGATCAGGCCGGCGCGGCGCGGGAGCTTGCCGGACTGGATCGCGCGGCGGGCTTCGGGCAGGGCGGTCGGGCCGTCGGCGCCGATGGTGACGCGGCCGTACTGGCCCCAGGGACATTCGAGCGTCAGGTTCTTGACGAAGACGATGGCGGCCCGACTGCTGTCGGGGAGTTCGATCTCTCCGCCTTCTTCGGCGTGCTGCCACCAGAGCCAGAGGAGGAACTCGTTGCCGAGGTAGTCGCGCGAGTCGGCGTCGTGGAGCGTCCAGTAGACGCCGGGCGAACCCTCGCCGCCGGGGAACTTGATGAACTCGGCGGGGCGGGCCTGCTCGACGCGGCGGGCATGGCCGGCCTTTTCGGAGAGCATGTAGGCGAGGCGGCCGGCGGAGAGGAGCTCGAGGCGCTTGCCGAAGGTGTTCTTGAAGAGTGGATGAAGTTGTTCGATGACAGCGGGGCTGGTGGAGGCGAGGAGGAGGGAGTCGGAGCGCGAGTCGATCAGGATGGGGAAGTCGCGCATGCGGTGGTAGCGGCCTTCTTTGATTTCGAGTTCGACGCGGCGCTGGGCGGCCGTGCGGGCGGCGGACTTGAGCTTGCCGCGCGGGAAGCCGGCGGGTTTGTCCTTGGCGAGCGCTTCCTGTTCCTGGCGGATGTAAGCCCGCATGAGGCTGGGCGGGACGGCGGCGGAGTCGATGCGGAGGCCGAACTGGAGGGCGTCGCCAAGGATGTTCTTTTCGAGGTCGAAGTGGCGGTCGAGGACGTGGCTGCCGCCGACCCAGCCGGACTCGACGTGGTCGGGCTTGAGGTCGCGCTGCTTGCCGATGACGTGCTCGGCGAGCTTGTCGAGGACGGCCTGGTCGAGTCGCTTGGGCGCGCCGCCGACGACGAGGAAACGCGAGAAGCTGGCCGCTCCGGACAGGAAACCCATGATGATGCCCTCCTTGTTGCCGGGGGGCGGATCGTAGCGGCGGGTGGGGGCGACTTGAATGCGTTGGGACTGCGATTTGTGCGGGGCTGTGAAAAGCGCGGCGGCGCGAGCTTCGTGACATTCCGTGCGGGATTCGCGTTAGCATCGGCGTGATGGAAGCGGCGGACGTTGCGATTGTGGGCGGCGGGGCGGCGGGGCTGGCGACGGCGATCTTTTTAGCACGAGCGCGGACGGGCGGACGCGGGATTGTCGTGCTGGATGGGGCGAAGAAGCTGGGGGCGAAGATTCTGGTGAGCGGTGGGGGGCGGTGTAACGTCACGAATGTCGCCGTGGGTGCGGAGGACTTTTTCGGAGGGAGTCCGCACATTGTAAAGCGCGTACTGGGAGCGTTTTCGGCGGAGCGGGCGGCGGCGTTTTTTCGCGAGCTGGGCGTAGGGCTGCACGAGGAGGAGCATGGAAAGCTGTTTCCGGATTCGAACGATGCTCAGACGGTGTTGCAGGCGCTGCTCGACGAGGCGGGACGGCTGGGGGTGGAGATTCGGTGTTCGCGGCGGGTGAAGGAGGTGCGGCGGGAGGGGGATGGGTTTGCGATTGAGACTTCGGGCGGGCCGGTGGCGGCGCGGCGGGTCGTGCTGGCGACGGGCGGGCGGAGCTTGGCGAAGACGGGCAGCGATGGATTTGGGTACGAGCTGGCGAAGTCGCTCGGGCACACGATCGTTCCGACGACGCCGGCGCTGGCGCCGCTGACACTGGAGAAGGCGTTTTTTCATTCGCGGTTGTCGGGGTTGTCGCAGGAAGTGGAACTGACGGTTCGGACGAAGGAAGAGAAGCCGGTGCGGATCGCGGGGTCGATGTTGTGGACGCACTTCGGGGTGAGCGGGCCGGCGGCGATGAACGCGTCGCGGTTGTGGCATCGGGCCCGGCTGGAGAGGCGCGGGGTGCTGGTGTTTGCGAATTTCCTGCCGGGTGAGACGGTCGAATCGACGGATGCGAGGTTGATTGAACTGGCGAGGGCGCAGCCGCGGGCGCAGCTTCATAACGCGTTGGCGACGGTGTTGCCGGCGCGGCTTGCTCATGAGCTGATTGAAGGACACGGCTTTTCGCCGCGCGTGCAGATGGCGCAACTTCCGCGAGATGATCGCAATTTTCTGGCGGATTGCCTGGCGCGATTTCCGCTGCCGATCACGGGGAGCCGGGGATATGAGTTTGCGGAGGCGACGGCGGGGGGTGTGCCGCTGACGGAGATTGACGCGGCGACGATGGAGTCGCGGTGTTGCGATGGGTTGCATCTTGTCGGGGAGATACTCGACGTGGATGGGCGGATCGGCGGATACAACTTTCAGTGGGCGTGGTCGAGCGGTTACGTGGCGGGGCGGGGGCTGGACACGATGAGCTGAGCTTTTTCCGGAGTTTTTTTTCGCCGGTGCGAAGGGTTACTGAATTTATCAAAAAGGGAATCGGCAAGCGCGGCAATTCTGCTAAACTCCCCGGCTGGTCATGCAAAACGTCCTCGTGCTTGTCATCCTCGGGTTTCTGTTTACCACACAGCCCTCCACGGAGCCCGCCTCGCAGCCGTCGACTACCCAGGCGGAGGCAGAGTCAGCGTCGAAGTCACAGGACAAGTCAGAGTCAAAGTCGACGGCGATTACTGATCTCTCAACGGTACTCATCCTACTCGTCGTCGTGACGGCGCTGGCGGTGATCGCGAGGCGCGTCGCCATTCCTTACCCGACGCTGATGGTTCTGGCCGGGCTGGCGATCGGGTTCATCCCGCGGTTGCCGCCGGTGGACCTCAGCCCGGACATCGTTTTTCTGTTGTTTCTGCCGCCGCTGCTCTATTCGGCGGCGTGGTATACGACGTGGCACGAGTTCCGGGCGCAGATGCGGGCGATTTCGTTCTTGGCGGTGTGGCTGGTGCTGGCGACCACCGGGGCCGTCGCAATTGCCGCTCACTACCTGATCGACATTCCGTGGGGGCCGGCTTTTGTGCTGGGGGCGATCGTCTCGCCGCCGGATGCGGTGGCGGCGACGGCGATCGCGCAGCGGCTGTACCTGCCGCGGCAGCTTGTGACGCTGATTGAGGGCGAGAGCCTGGTCAACGACGCGACGGGCCTGATTGCGTACCGGGTGGGCGTCATCGCGGTTCTGACAGGGGCGTTTTCGTTCGGGAAGTTTGCGGGCGGGCTCGCGATGGCGACGGCACTGGGCATCGGCCTCGGGCTGCTGGTCGGCTGGATGGTGATTCATATCCATCGCATGGTCGATGACCCGCTGATCGAGACGGTCATCACGATCCTGACACCGTTTGCGGCGTATCTCCCGGCCGAGGGGATTCATTATCTGACAGACAAGGTCGAGGTTTCGGGTGTGCTGGCGGTCGTGACGTGTGGTTTGTACGTCGGGAGGAAGAGTTCGAAGCTGTTCTCGCCGAATCTGCGGCTGCAGGCGATCGCCGTGTGGGACGTGATGGTGTTCCTCATGAACGGCGTGATCTTCATCCTGATCGGGCTGCAACTGCCGGGGGTCGCGGAGACGGTTCGGAAGAACGACTCGCCGCTGGGGCTGCTCGGGTACGCCGTGCTTGTGAGCGCGGTCGTCATACTCGTGCGGATCGTGTGGGTGTACGGATCGGGCGCGGTCGCGACGCTTTTTCCGCG
This sequence comes from uncultured Planctomycetaceae bacterium, assembly GCA_964549445.1. GTDB lineage: Bacteria > Planctomycetota > Phycisphaerae > UBA1845 > UTPLA1 > SpSt-539. The sequence continues at coordinate 1,725 of CAZJVS010000078.1, read as the reverse complement.
GCTCAACCAGGGGCGGAAGGTGGAGTGGAATCGGGTCGCGGTGGTCGCGTGGTGCGGGATGCGCGGCGTGGTGTCGCTGGCCGCGGCGCTGGCACTGCCGCGGTTGACGGCGAACGGCGAGGATTTCCCGCATCGCGACTTGATCATCTTTCTGACGTTTCATGTGATCCTGGCGACGCTGGTATTTCAGAGTCTGACGCTGCCGCCGTTGATCCGGTGGTTGAAGGTGACGACGACGGGGAGCGACGAGGAATTGATCCGCTGGGCGCGACTGGAGGCGGCGTACGCGGCGCTGGCCCGGCTGGAGGTGGCGGCGTTTGACCCGAGTACGCCGGCGGAGGCGGTGGTGTTCCTGAAGCAGCATTACGAGCAGCGCATCCGGCGCGACAAGTGGAACGACAACGCCGCGTCGGTGGAGTTTGCGATCGTGCCGCCGACGCACACGGACGAACTGCATCGGGAGCTGATCCAGACGGAGCGATACATGCTCGTGAAGCTGCGCGACGACGGGACGATCAATGACGAGGTGCTGCGGCGGATCGAGCGCGACCTGGACTTGCAGGAGCTGCGCCTGAAGGTTTCGTAGGACCGGTGCGAGTTTGCCAAGGGTCCGCACGTCAAACCGAAATCGGGGGCCCGCTTGCTTGCAGGCGCGGGTCGTATGGCGGGCGGGCTGAATGAACTTTTGTGCGGCATTGAGCGAGATTGAGGGGCAATCGCCAGCGTGTGGCAGTTGACGACGCCAAGCAGGCCGGCGGAAGGACGCCCGGACGCGGATGCGGGAACTCGGAACGCGGAACGGCGGCGTTGGCGGCGGCGAAATTGGTTGCCTGGGCGGCATTTGGCGTTAATTGGCAGACTTGGGTGGCCCTCCCAGGCGTCATAGACGGACTTCGTCGGCGCTGCGCGCGGAATCGCAAGCGAGGGGCGGGGCGGGGAGTCGGGTTGGTGGGACGGGGGCGCATGATTGTTTTTTTGACGGGATTGGACGGGATTTGCCGGGACGCGGGTCGCGGCGGTCGGCTTTCAGTCATCGGTTCACTGTCGTCCGAACGCGGGTGTGCGGCGCTCGACCTCTTTTTTGACGATAGAAGCCGATAGAAGACGATAGAGAGCCGGACAATTCATGTCGCGATTTCGGTCGAAAGGTCGTCGCCATCTTTTTCCCTGTCCATTGACACGCCGGGAACACTTCGTGTTTGGGAGCGGCGTCGCCGCCCGGCGCGTCAATGGCGGGGCGCAGGACCTCTCCGTGGCCGCGCGGGGGCGCTCTGATGGCCGTGTCGCACGCGGATTGTTCGGGTTCATCTCCGAGGGCGATCCCGGCGCGCCGGGACCCTCGCTGATTCACCCCGTATACGCGCCCACCGTGCCACATCGCAACGCGAGGGAACGGGGAACAGAGAAGAGGACGGAGATCTGGCTATCCGACGGCGGGGAGACTGGGCAGTCGTGGGTTAGTTGGGCTGCCGTTGACGCGACATTACCATCGCGCGAGGCCACTTCTTGCGCCAGTGTCATAAGTGCACTAAGTAACAAATGTTATGGATAAACTGGATTAGCTTCATGCGATTCGTATTTGGCCCCCATTGTCGGGTCGTACCAGCGTTCACCGACGTGGAGATACGGGAAGTTGTCCGTCGGCACCCTTCCTGGAGGGAGACCTTCGTAGCTAAATAGCTCCCCACAAATGGGAAAGCACGTCACGCGGCACGTTTTTGTTCA
>CAZJVS010000077.1:0-8232 GCA_964549445.1 uncultured Planctomycetaceae bacterium | reverse complement strand
CGCGGTTGCGATTCCTGGGATGTGGTAAACTGCCGCAAACTTGAAAGGGACCCCATGGAACTCCTCCTGCCCCTCTGGCTCCCGATTCTGCTTTCGGCTGCTGTTGTCTGGATTGTCTCGGCGATCGTGTGGATGGCACTGCCCCATCACAAGCAGGACTTCATCGCCCTGCCGGACGAGGATGCGTTCATCGAGTTCATCCGCAGGAGCGGCATCAAGCCCGGCAACTACGTCTTCCCTGACTTCCGCGGTCGAGAGGCGATGAAATCTGCGAAGATCCAGAAGACCCTGGAGGAAGGTCCGGTGGGCCACCTGAGCGTCTGGCCGGCGCCGCTGACCATGGGAGGCAAGCTGGTGGCCACGTTCATCGTGTACCTGGCCGTCAGCACGATGATTGCGTACCTCACGCGCGTCGCGCTGCCCGGGGCAGCGCCGTTTGGCAAGGTGTTTCAGATCGCGGGGACCGCGGGCGTGCTGGCGTACTGCTTCTCGTTCATTCCCAACGGCGTCTGGTTTGGGGCGTATCGCCGCACGCTCATCGCGTCGTTCGTCGACGGCATCGTCTTTGGGTGCATCACCGGGGCGATCTTTGCGTGGTTCTGGAAGCATTGAGCCGAAGAGCGATACTCCGATCTGTACCGCCCGAGGGAATACGGCAGATTGGCGAGGGTGGCGCGGGCTTCTGCCGGACTCGTTGGGCCAAGCGGAAGGGCGATGTCGGCGCGCGGAGCTTCGGCTGTGCGGCGTCTATCGGGGTGTGATGGGGGATGCGGCCGGGGGGCTAGGCGACGTTGACTTTTCGGCCTTTTTTTCGCTTTCGGGCGATGAGCTTGCGGCCGCCCTTGCGTTTCATCCGGGCCCGGAAGCCCTGCTTTCGTTTGCGTTTGCGGCGGCTGAGTCGATGGGGGTAATGCATGGCGGAATCGATCCTTCGTTTCGTGTATCCGGTGTGAGAATAACCCCGAATGGAGGTGGGATCAAGGCGTCCGGGGGCGGTCCGGGCGGGGCCGGATGGGGCACCGGAAACCGTTTGACATCAAAACCACCCCCGCTAGACTCCCCGATCGACGATGTTTTGGGACTCTGCGGCGTGGAGACACTCGCCGCTTCGGAGATCGCTCGATGAAGGAATACGAGGCGCTCAAGCAGCTCGTGGATGCGGCGGCCGACGACATCGCCAAGGCCGAGGGCGGCAACAAGGCGGCGGGGACGCGCGTCCGCAAGATGATGCAGGACATCAAGAACGCGGCGCAGGAAGTCCGCAAGAAGATCCTGGAAGTGCGATCGGCCGAGTCCAGCGGCTCCGGGCAGGACAAAGCCACTCCGGCCATGTAAACTCGGCCGGGTTGCGGCCGGAGTCGGCTGCAGGTCGCACGCGGACCACCAACCTCCACGCCCCCCAGCGTTGGCGTCCGCCCGGACTATCGCCACGAAAACCTGAGCGGGCCCGGCGCCAACCGATGCCTCCAACTCCATTTCTCGATCTCTCATCGATTGATTTGAATCGCGTGATCGCCACGCGGGAAGATGTTTACAAGGTTTTGCCGCAGCGATACGAGTTCGAGACGCTCGATGGTATTCTGCACATCGACACGGAAAACAAAGTGCTGGTCGCCTATCGCGACGTTCGGGCGGATGAGTGGTGGTGCCGGGGACACTTGCCGGGGCGGCCGATCTTTCCGGGGATCCTGATGGTGGAGGCGGCGGCACAGATGGCGGCGTACTTCCACCATGTGGCGCTGAAGAGTACGAAGTTCATGGCGTTCGGGGGAATCGACGACGTGAAGTTTCGCGGGGCGGTGATCCCGCCGGCGCGGATGATCTTCGTCGGGCGGGCGCTGGAGATTCGATCGCGGCGCACGACTGTCGAGGTTCACGGGTTTGTCGACGACCGGATGGTCTTCGAAGGCCACTTCACGGGCATGCCCATTGACTAGGCGCCGGACGTACGCCGCGCAGCCGGCGGCTCGGCCGCTGGACGGGGGGCGGGAACGATCGTCGGTCGGTCTGATTCTCATTCTTGCGGCGGTTGTGTTCGTGGGGCTGCGGTGGCGGTGCGTCAAAATTCCGCTGGAGCGGGATGAGGGGGAATACGCGTATATCGCGCAGCGGATGCTGGTGGGGGAGGTTCCGTATCGGGACATTTTCGATCAGAAGCCGCCGGGGGTCTTCTTTGTCTATCTCGTGCCGGTGGCGGTGTTCGGCGATTCGGTGGCGGCGATTCACGTCACGCTGTACCTGTGGACGGCGGCGACGGCGGCGGTGCTGTTCGGGGTGACGCGGCGGGTGGCCGGCGCTTCGGCCGCGGCGTGGGCGGTGCTGATCTTTGCGCTGATCACGATCGACCCATCGATGCAGGCGACGGCGGCGAACACGGAGCAGTTCATGCTGCTGCCGATGACGGCGTCGCTGTGGCTGGCGCTGCGGGCGATGGATCGCGGTTCGCGGCTGGCGTGGCTGGGGTGCGGCGCGGCGGCGATGGCGGCGTGCTGGTTCAAGCAGGTGGCGGCGACGCAGGTGGGGTTCGTGGCGGTGCTGGCGGCGGCGTGGGCGTGGCGGACGCGGCGGCCGATCGGTTCGATCGCGCTGGATGTCGCGGCGTTTTCGGCCGGTGTGGTGGCGGTGTTTGTGCCGGTGGCGGGATACTTCGCGGTCCTCGGGGCGTGGACGGCGTTTGTCGATTGCGTGTGGACGCACAATGTGTCGTACGCGTCGCGCGTGCCGCTGGCGGTGGGATGGGAGCTGCTGACGGCGCAGATTGACTTGATGCGCGGGGGGTTGTGGCTGGTTGCGCTGCTCGCGGTGATGTGCGTCGTGAATGTTTCGCGGGGCGGGCGGAGCGCGGCGGCGTTTCATGCGGGATGGCTGTTGTTTTCGGCGATTGGCGTGAGCATCGGGTTGATGTTTCGCGGTCACTATTTCGTTCAGCTTGCACCGGCGCTGGCGTCGGCGGCCGGGGCGACGGTCGGGTGGCTGCTGTCCTTGCCGGGCGGCCGGATGCCGACGTTTGTGCGGCGGGCGGGAGCTGTGGTGACAGCAATGCTCGTGGTCGCGCCGAGTCTTTACGCATATCGCGAGTTCTATTTTCAGGCGACGACGGCCGGCCAAGTGAGCATGCTGTACGGGGTCAATCCGTTCGAGCAGAACCGGGCGCTGGCGGAGGTCATTCGAGAGCACACATCGGCGGATGATCGCGTGCTGGTATTCGGCTCCGAGCCGCAGTTTCTGTTTCATGCGGGGCGCAAGAGTGCGACGCGATACATATTCTTTTATCCGCTGATGATGGATCTGCCGGGCGCGGTCGAGCGGCAGCGCGAGGCGCTGCGGGAGATCGAAGCATCTCGGCCGCGTTGCATCCTGTTGACGAATCTGCAAGCGTCGTTGCTGGCGAACATACGCTCGCCGCGAGAATTGCAGGAAGGGGTCAGCCAGCTGCTACGGCAGGGCTACCGGATGATCGCGCTACGGGAGTCGACGCCAGTCGGTACGCGAATCGTTCGGGATCCTGCGGAAGCGCAGCGCTTGCTGGCGAATTCAAAACGCGATTCGCTGAATCCGGATGCGGATATGCTCGTGTTCGTGAAGGACTAGTTTTGACGTGGGCGATCAGAGGGGGCCGAGGCCGAGATTGATCAGGACGCGGGTGCCGTCGATCAGATCGATCTTGATGTTTACGTTGCCGACGGTGACGGCCTGCTGCGCACCCGAGGTGAAGGCGACGGTGTAGTTGCCGGGGGAAACAGCGAAGGAATAGCCGCCGCCGGCGTTGGTGGTGGTGGTTGGGCCGCCGGTCAGGAAGACGTTGGCGTTTGCGACGCCTTCGCCGACGTCATAGTCGCCGTTGCGGTTAGCATCGTTATAGATGACGCCGGTGATGAAGCTGGGGGATGAGCGGCGGGTGCCGAAGTCCTGGGTGGTCATCAGACTGTCGTAGGTTCGGACGGGATTGCCGTCGTTGTCGGTGAACATGCCGCGGAGGACGCCGATGCCGACTTCCTTGTAGGCGGCGGTCATCATGACGACGCGGTGGCCGCGGTCGGGGTAGTCGGTGTCGACGAAGAGATCCTGATGCTGGAGGTTGGCGGTGGCGATTTCGTCGAGTGTGCCGGTGGTTCCGCGCCAGGCGAGGTTTTCGCCGGCGGTCTGGAAGTCGTAGCCGGCGAGGGCCATGCGCTCGAAGGGTGTGTTTCCGTTGAGGGAGTTGTGGGCGAAGTAGTCGTTGTTGAGCATGTCCTGGCTGTGGGCGCGGGCGGTTCCGGTGAGGGTGGCGTTGAAGGCGAGGGGCTGCTTGCTGGCGGAGCTGATGAACTTGCTGGGCGGGACGCCTTCGTTGAGGTCGATGCCGAAGCGGGCGGCCTCGGTCGCGGGGCGGAGGCGAGCGCGGTTCATGCGCTCCATCATGAGTTGTTCGAGGGCGGTGTTGTCGCCGGAGGCAGTCGGCGGAGGGTTCTGCGTGCCGGAAACGCCGGTGTTGCCGGTGTTTTGCGAGCCGCCCGGGGGATTGTTGTCGGTGGGGTCTGGAACCTGGGTGTTGCAGGCGGCGACGAAAAGCGGGACGAGAAGGATGACAGCGACAAGTCGGGGGGCGCGGTGTTTATCGGAAGAGATCATGCTTCTTTCCGGGGGATGGATGTCGGGCCGCATGGACCTTACTTCGGCAATTATATCATGCGACGGGAGGATCGGCGACCGCGCGATAATGTGCGGCAGGGACACGAGATAGCCGTTGACCGCGGGGCGGGGCGGCGTATCATCACGCGCGTGAGGCGCGGATTACGAGTTATTGCGACAGGCGGGGTCGTTTGTCTGGGGCTGAGTCTCTGTTCGTGCGGGCGGCCGACGCAGCCGGAGACGCCGACGGCCGTGGACGTCTCGAACGCGGAGCTGGATCTGCTGTGGGATTCGTCGTTGCGCGTTTTGGCGCGGATGGAGATGATGCCGGATCGCCAGGACCGGGCGACGGGAGTGATTGAGACACTGCCGACGACGACGAAGCAGATCTGGGAGTTTTGGCGCGAGGATTGTGCGGACGACTATACGCAGTCGCTGGCGGATCTGCAGACGATCGTGCAGCGGGCGACGGTTCGGTTCAAGCGGCAGCCGGTCGAGGGGCGGTGGCAGGTCGACGTGCAAGTGGACATGTATCGGCTGCAACGGCCGGAGCGCCAGATCACGGCGACGTCTTCGGCGCTGGAGGCGTTTTCGTCTTTGTTGCCGACGACCGAAGGTCAGATCGGGGGAAAGGTTGAGTTATCGTACCTCGAGCCGCTGGGCCGGGACGCGGCGCTGGAGGCGAAGATCGTTCGATTGATCATGCAGCAATCGGGGACGTCGGACTACGAGTACGTCGAGTTTCCGACGACGCAGATGGCGCAGGCGCGCTAGACCCTCCAAGCGGCGGTTTGCCGCGACCTCAGGCCGCACATAGAATCGATTTGTGCCTCCACGCGAAAAAATCACGCTGGCGACGCTGGCGGAGCGGAAGCGAATCCACCAAAAATTCGCCGTCCTGACCTGCTACGACTACACGTTTGCGCAGATCGAAGAGGAGGCGGGAGTCGAGGCGATTCTCGTCGGCGATTCGGCGGCGCAGGTGATCCTGGGGCATCCGTCGACGCTGCCGGTGACGATGGATTTCATGGTCACACTGGCCGAGGCGGTGCGGCGCGGCGCGCCGGGGGCGTTCCTGATCGGGGACATGCCGTATCTTTCATACAACGTGACCGTCGAGGATGCGATTCGCAACGCCGGGCGGTTCATGGCCGAGGCGGGTTGCGATGCGGTGAAGATCGAAGCGGACGCGCGGCTGGCGCCGACGGTGGCGGCGATGGCGGCGGCGTCGATCCCGGTGTGCGTGCACCTGGGGCTGCGGCCGCAGGCGGTGCACCTGGCCGGCGGATACCGGGCGCAGGCGCGCGACGCGGCGTCGGCGGGGCAGCTGATGGCTGATTCGAAGGCGATGGAGCGGGCGGGGGCGTGCATGCTGCTGCTGGAGGCGGTGCCGCCGGAGCCGGCGCGGATGATTACTGAAGCGACGTCGTTGCCGGTGGTGGGCTGCGGGGCGGGGCCGCATTGTGACGGGCAGGTGGTGGTGCTGCATGACATACTCGGAATCGGGGCGGGACCGGTGCCGAAGTTTGTGAAGCGGTATGCGGACCTGCGAAGTAAGGCGGGCGAGGCGATCGGGCGATACATCGCGGAGATTAAGGCGGGGGCGTATCCGGCGGCAGAGCATTGTTACCAGATGGCTGCCGGCGAGGCGGCGAAACTGAGCCGTCCGGGGTTCGGTAATTCTCCATAAACTGTCTGTCAGCAAGATATTAACACTGTTTCGGAGAGTGAGTTTGATCGTGACGGCGGCAGAGGATCGGCTGGCAGTGGCGTTTGACTTCGCCGGGCCGCACATCTTCAATTCAGAAACGCGGACGTGGCCGCGCGTCCGGAATGGATCGAACGTGACAGGGTCTTTCGACCCGAAACGTCTACTTGGAGGGAAAATCCGCACCGGCCGATTCCGGCGCTAGATCCCTCAGGAGCATGAAGCCATGGACGCTCGCCCCGGCGTGTCCCGCAACTTGATGTTGTTCGCGATTGCCGCCGTCGTTACGGCGGGGGTGCTGCAGCTCGACGTGGTCGGGCGCGTGGCCTACGCGATGGAGCGCGGGCGGATCAAGGCGGGCCAGGAGCAACTCACGGCGATCGACTCGGCGGACGTGTCGGCGCTGGAGAACCTGTCGCGGGCGTACACGCGCGTGGCGGCGGTGGTGCGGCCGTCGGTGGTCAATGTGCGGGCGATGTCGCAGGTCGAAGTGCCGAAGGCGCAGTTGCGGAAGATGTTCGGCGACAGCGAGTGGGCGCATCCGTACGCAGTGGGGACGGGCAGCGGGGTGATCATTGACCTCGACGGGCACATCGTCACGAACAACCACGTGGCGGGCGACGCGGCGCGAATCGACGTGACGCTGGCGGACGGCCGGAGCTTCAAGGCCAAGCTGGTGGGCACGGACAAAATGACGGACGTTTGCGTGATCAAGATCGACGCGGACCGGCTGCACCCGGCGCGGTTCGGCGATTCGGACGGCGTGCAGGTGGGCGAGATCGTGCTGGCGATCGGCAGCCCGTTCCGGCTGGACCAGACCGTGTCGCACGGGATCGTGAGCGCGGTGGGGCGGAACGTAGAGAGTCTGGACATCGACTACCAGGGATTCCTGCAGACCGATGCGCCGATCAACCCCGGCAACTCGGGCGGACCGCTGGTAAACATTCGCGGGGAAGTGATCGGGATCAATACTGCGATCGCGACGGAGAACGGCGGCTACCAGGGGGTCGGCTTTTCGATACCGGCCAGCAAGGTGAAGCAGATCGCGGAGCAGCTCATCAGCGGGAAGAAGATCGCGCGGGGCTACCTGGGTGTCGGGATCGAGCCGGTGTCGCAGGGAACGGCGCAGGCGATGGGATACGACTCGCCGCTGGGGGCGATGATCGGCAGTGTGATCGATGGCGGGCCGGCGGCGCGGGGCGGCCTTCGCTATGGCGACATCGTTCTCGAAGTGAACGGCAAGGCGATTCGCAATCACACGGACCTGACCGAGACGATCGGCGGCATGAAGCCGAATACGACGGCGCGGTTCAAGATCTGGCGGGATGAGCGAAATACGGAGTTGTCGTTTGCGGTCGGCGAGCAGCCGGACGGATTTACGACGCGTCCGGGCCGGAACATGATGCGCCCGCCGCGCGACGACGCCGAGGAAGAGCGGCCGGACGAGGCGAACGACGAGTCGGAAGGGGCCTTTGCGCGGGGCCAGTCGATCGATGCGCTGGGGTTGGAAGTGGTCGATCTGACGGCCGAGCGGGCGCGGATATTGCAGCTCAAGGGGGTCGACGGCGGGGCGGTCGTGGTATCGCTGTCGCCGATGGGTGACGCGGTCAACTCGGGTCTGCGTCGGGGCGACGTGATCGTCTCGGTGGACAAGAAACGGATTCGAACGGCGCAGGATCTTCGCGGGGCGCTGAGCAACACCGCGCTGGGCAAGGGCGTTCGGCTGACCGTTCGGACGTCGGAGGGGTCGCGGACGGTGCATCTGCGGGCGCAGTGAGCCGCCGGGGCGACGGATTCATTCGAACAATCTGAGCGGATCGACGCTTGACCGGGGACTGTGCGCGCGGGGACGATGAACTCGTGCACACGGCTTCGTTTGACGTTGAGTCGGTTCTTCGAGACGGCGTTCCGGA
>CAZJVS010000076.1:0-8783 GCA_964549445.1 uncultured Planctomycetaceae bacterium | reverse complement strand
ATCCGCGCCACGCACGCCAACCCCGGCGTCTTCGCATCCGCCTCCGGCGTCGTCCCGACCACCACGATCGGCTTCCCATCCGCGATCGGTCCCTCATACTTCGATTCGATCTTGCAGAAGATCGGCGCGAGAACCCCGTTGCCCAAATCCGTCGTGCTTAGATTGATCGACGAACTCTCAATCGTGATGGCCGCGCTCCCCGACCCACCCGTCAGCGGCGCCCCGTCCACGATACGGACCTTCGCCCCGATATCGCGGTACTCGATCTGCGAGTTGACTTGCCCGCTCGGCAAGACCTGTCGGCCCGTCAAGAACGGCACCGAACTCCCGCCATTCAACGACGCCCCGTCGATCAGGTTCACCCGCTGCACGAACCGCTGCATTGACTTGATCGGCCCGATCCCCGCAAGCTGCTTCTCAAACTGCTTCGAGTCGCCCGCCGCGGCCGTCAACTCCGCCGCCGAAAGCGTCGCCAGCCGCGCCGCCGGCGCCGACACCAAGTACACCGTCGCATCCACCTGCGCCGTCGGATCGGGACTCGCCGCATTCAGCGCCGCGCTCGCCCGGTCCATCTGCCGCACGACCTGCTTCGCCGCCTCGACCTGCCGCATCGGCCCGGTCAGCACGATCGCGTTCCCCTGCGGCCCCACATCAACGCGAATACCCTCGTCCGACTCGTCGCGCCGCTCCGCCTTCAACGCCGTCGCCAGCAAAGTCGCCGTCTCGCGCGCGTTCAAGCTCTCCAGCCGCACCACCGCGACCGTCGGCTTGATCTTCGGCATCGCCCGCTTCGTCGGCGCAGCCGGTTCCGCGAACGCGCCCGCCCCGACGGCCAACACAACTCCAGCGGCAATCAACGTGCGTCCCATGACACTCTCCTCCCCAAAGCCACCTTCATTGCAAGTCACTCGCCACCACGCGCACGACCGACACATACCCCGGCAGTTCCTCATCCGCCGACGGACACGTCCCAATAGCCACCACCGGCTGCCCGAACACCATCGGCCCGTCATAATTCTGATACACGCGATTAAAGGCGACCGCCGTCGATCCCCCAAGCTTGATTCCCGCCTGCGTGTTCTTGTCAACTCTTCCCAGCACGTGGATGGTCGCCCCTCGCGTCCCGCCAATTCGCGGCTGCACGAAAATCTCCCCCTCCATTCGTTCCTCGCGCGCCCGTTCGTTCATCTTCTCCTGCCACGTCTGACTCGTCGTCTTCGGCTCCGGCCACACGTAGCTCAGCTTGGTCTCGCCTCCAACCGCAACGCGCTTCGACAGCCGTTGCAACTGGCTCGCCTCTCCCAATCGCTCCAGCGCCGCCAGCAACCCCGCCTCGCTCGCAGCCGCCGCCGTCAGTTCCTTTACATCCAGCTTCCCCACCTCGCCGGCCGGCATCCGTAACTCATAAACCGTCACTTCCACGTTCACGCTCTTCCCATCCCCGGCCGGCGCAACATCCAGCTCCGCAATCGCCCCCCGCACGGCCTCAACCCATTCGCGATTTCCCCCGACAACGATGGCATTCTTCGACTCATCCGCTTCGAGCGAAACGCCCCCCTCGCCCCCCACCCACGGCGCAAGGACCCGCTCCAGCGTCTCCACGACCTCCCCGGCCCGCGCATGCTTCAACTCAACCGCGGCCTCCCCACCATCCGTGCGTCCGCCGGCCGGACCGCCCCCGCCAAACCCGCTACCAATAAGGATCAAGAAGAGCAGAAAGGGAAAAATCCATCGACCGCGCATGTGCCACCTCGCCAATCGACCTTACGACATTTAGACACCACCGGCGCCGCGAAGGAAAGGAACTTTCCGCCGATTTTTCTCACACCCCCATCACCCGACCGCGGCCGCTCGCCCCCGCCCGCGCTTCCGCATCACGTTCAGCTCACTGTTTCGCCCCAACGGGGCGAAGGCCCGTAGCCACGGGCGCAAGCCCGTGGAATCCGATCCCTAAAATCTCATTCCGCCCCGGCCGGGGCGGAGGAATTCTTGCCACCCGAGCCGCGCTCCCGTGCTCAGTAACCATCGATCTTGGAGTCTTCGCGCGCACTTTCACAATCCGCAATCCTCAATCCGCAATCCACAATCGAGCCACACTCCGGACACTCGCCGGACTCATTCTTCGTTAGGTCATACCCGCACCGCCGACAATGCCCGACCGCTATCCGCCGCCAATCGCGATGCCACAGCAGTATTGTCGGAATCACAACCAGCACAAACGGCACCCAGAGAGGTAGAAACACGGTGAGATACTTCGTCCCTCGGAATACCTCAGGCCAATGAACGCCAAAATGAGACTTGTCATAAGGATCCATGGCGATCGTGCGCGATATCGACAGACCATATCGATCGATCGTCCAATCCCACGACACCGGTTCTTCCATGCACCGAAGGAAGCAAATCTTCCCAACAGCGACGCCAACTTCGGTTCGCGTGCCTTGGTATTCGAGACGCAGCGGACTGTCTGAGAGAAGGGGAACCGTTGCAAGCCAAGCAACGAGCAGTAGCGCAGCCGAGAACGCCCCCACCCACTTCGCGAATCGCCAACCCCGCCCGCGCGTCCTCATCGACTCCGCCACTTCGCCCGCAGGGCGACCGAACGTTGCCAGAGACTTCAGTCTCTGGTCGCGATTCCCTTCGACTCACCGTCCGGAGGACGGACGACCTCGTCCCCGCCCTGAATTTTGACTGTTGACTTTTTGACTGTTGATTGTCCGCAAACCACCCCGCACTCCGGACACCGCCCGCTCTCATTCCTCGTCAAGTCATACCCGCACTTCTGACAATGCCCGGCGGCTATCCGCCGCCAATCGCGATACCAAAGCAGGGTGGTAGGAATCACAACGATCGCGAACGGAATCCAGAGTGGCACGCAGTAGACTCGTTCGATAGCCGGATCGCCATACTCCCAGGTGTACGGAAACTCCAGCAGTCGCTCTTCGACGAAATGCCAGCCGATCCACGGCTGAGTGGTGAACTCCCAGCCGGTTCCGAGCGTCGCGTCCGTGCCCGACACGATGTATCGCTTGCCCGAGTCGACAACTTGCTCTCGACCAAAATAGACTTCCCCGAACAAGACTCCGACACTCAAGCCGTTCGTTGAAACATATCCAAGGCCGTAAGAAAAGCTCGCTACAAACGTCCCGGCCAGAACTACGGAAAGAACGACCCCCACCCACTTCCCCACCCGCCAAACTCGCCCGCGTGTGCCCACGCCAACATTCTAACCCGCCGTTAATCCCTCGCCCCATCGCACCGCCGGAAATCCCCGCCCAACGCCTCCGATTTCCATTGCCGGTTGCTCATATTTGGTTTTCCATTACCCCCCGCCCCATGCGGCCCCGCCGCGTCTTTCAACCCCTTCGTGCCTAAGTGCCTCCGTGCCTTCGTGCCGCTTCGCATTCAGTCCTGTTCCCTGTTCCGCTTTTCCAACCCACTGACGCACCGTGCGGCCGCAGCCCGCCTCGTTCCTGCCCTCCGTGCCTGCGTGGCTCCGTGCCTTCGTGCCTCGCTTTTTTCCCCTTGACTTCCCCAAACACATACATAACATCATCCGAACACTAAAACCCGCCGCACACTCCGCCGCCTCGTGGGCGGCAACCCTGCGGCCCCGGAGTCTCCGCGCGCCCTCCCGATCGGCCCGGGAAATGCAGCATTGCGACAAGTGATGTCCGGCTCTCTATCGTCTTTTATCGTCTTCTATCGTCAAAAAAAAAGGTGCACACATGAACCCCAACCCCGACCCGCCGATCAACGCCCGCCGCGGCCCCGTCTCCTCCCTCTTCGACAAACTCTCTCCCTCGTTCCGCCAGCAGATCGACGACGCCATCGTCCGCCGCGACCCGCCGCGACTCATCAACATCTACAACGATTTCCAGCTCGCCATGGCCGGCATCGGCCAGGCCGCCTTCTACCGCTATGCCGCCCGCCTCCGCGCCAATACCGCGCTCGACTACTTCGCGCGCCTCGCCCGCGCCGACGGTCGCGACCCCATCGAGTCCATGTCCACCGTCCTCGACGCCGAGTTCATTCGCCTCGCCACCTCCGACGGCTCGATCCCCGACGACGACCGCGCCGACGCCGACCCCTACGCCATCGAGGAAGCGGCCCTCAAACGCCTCCACCGCATCGTCCTCATGCGCCAGCGCCTCGCCGCCTCACGCCTGTTGGTCGAGCGCGCCGCCCGCTGCCGCACCGACCTCGCGCTTCGCCGCGACAAGTTTCGTCGCGAAAGCGTCCTCGCCGAATTGCAGCGATCGACCCCCCACGCCCCGGAAGCATCGTCGCCGCCGCAGGCGTCGCCCGATACTCAACACCCCTCGCCGCCGGTTAGTCGCTGCTCCCCCGCCCGGCCCTGCTCTAATCCTCCCCCAGCATCTCCATCACCGCCCCCAGCAACCGCCCATTCGTCCCCACCGCCTCCGGAGCCGTGTGTGTCGTCTCCCCCGACCAATCCGTAAACGTCCCCCCCGCCTCCGTCACCACCGGCAGCAGCGCCGCTGTATCCCAGATGCTCATGATCGGATCGAGCACCACCTCCGCCCGCCCCGTCGCCAGCAGCGCGTACGCATACCCGTCGCACCACCCGCGATCCAGCTTGCACGCATCCCGCAGCCGCTCGTACGCCCCGCGCCGTCCCAGCTTGCCGAACGATTTCGTCCCAGTCGTCAGCAGCCGCGCCTCCGAAAGCTCGCCCACCTCCGACACCCGCGCCGACCGCCCATTCCACCAGCAACCCAGCCCCCGCCCCGCGTACACCGTCTCCGCCAGGGCCGGCATGTGGATCACGCCGGCGATCATCTCCCCCGCCCACTCCAGCCCCACCAGCACGCTGTACAGCGGTACCCCGCTGATGAACGAAATCGTCCCGTCGATCGGGTCGAGGATCCACCGCACCGGCTCAACGCCCGGTTTCTCGCCGAACTCCTCCCCCACGATCCCGTGGTCCGGCCACGCCGCCTCGATCCGCTCCCGCAGCCGCTGCTCCGCCCCCCGGTCCGCGGCCGTCACCGGCGTCTGGTCCGCCTTCAGCTCGTGCGGCGTCCCGCAGTTGAAGTACGCCAGCGTCAGCGCCCCCGCCTGCTGCGCAATCTCCACCGCAAAGTCGAGGTATCCCCTCAGCTCGCGCTCCTTCGGCATCGACATGCCCCGCACTCTACTCGCCCCGGCTGGGGCGAAAAAGCCGGCGCATGGTATAATGCATCCAGCGGTGTCGGGGGGTGCCGACGAGCCGTTCGGCCCCAGCTGCACCTGACTAGGAGCTTCCCATGTCGCACTCTCGCGTCTCGTCGCTCGCTCTCTCCGGACTCATCGCCATCCTCGCACCGGCCGCCCTCGCCTTCCCCCCCGAGGTGAAAGTCGAGAACCCGGAGTTCGTGGCATGGTCGAAGTTCAAGCCCGGCACGATCGCAGTCTGGAAGTCGATCATCACGAAAAGCGATTCGAAAACCGAGTCAACCATCACCCGCAAGCTCGTCTCCAGCACCGACAAGAACATCGTCCTCGAGGTCACCACCTCCACCAGCAAGGACGGCGGCGAAGCCAAAGTGAAGACCCGCGAGGTCAACGTCCCGCGCACCACGTCCGAAAGCAGCGCCCGCCAGTTCACCGACCCCGTCGGCAAGCAGGACGAGGGCAGTGAATCGCTCACGATCGCCGGCAAGACATACGACGCCCGCTGGATCGCCGCCCACAGCAAGGGTGAAGACGGCGACACGAAGACAAAGATCTGGACCGCCGCGAATGTCCCCGGCGGCCTGCTGAAGAAGGAATCAAAGGTCGGCGATAAGTCCACGACCATCGAGCTGGTCGAGCTGCAATTGCCAAGCAGCAAGAAGAAGAAGCAGTCCACGTCCTCCGACATCGCCGCTGCGGCCTCGACCGGCAAGTGGTACACCGACTACGAAAAGGCCGCGAAGCTCGCCAAAGAGCACGACAAGATGCTACTCCTCGACTTCACCGGCAGCGACTGGTGCGGCTGGTGCAAACGGCTGGACAAGGAAGTCTTCACAAAGGACGAGTTCAAGGAGTGGGCCGGCGAGAAGTTCATCCTCGTCAAGCTCGACTTCCCGCGCAAGACGAAGCTTCCCGCTGCGACAAAGAAGCAGAACGACAAACTCGCCAAGCGTCACGGCGTCCAGGGCTTCCCCACCATCATCGTCCTCGACTCCAAGGAGCGCGCCATCGCCCGCCTCGGTTACGCCGAAGGCGGCCCCAAGGCCTGGATCGAGCAGGCCGAAAACTCGATCGAAGAAGCCACCGAAGATTGACGCCGGCCGCGCTCACACGCGCTCCAGCGTTACCAACATCCGAAACGCCATCCACCGCCGCAACGGCGCCGCGAGTCGCTCAACGCCCCACAACAATCGATGTGCAAACCACGGCGCAAGCACCGGCCCCGAAAACCCCCCGCTCAACGGATACACGACGACGCTGTCCAGCCGCCGCGTCCGAACTTTCAGCTCCGGAAACCGCCACTCAAACCGCGCCAGCTCGCGAAAAAACATCAGCGTCGGAATCGCCTGGTTCGCCGCAAACGGCCCATCACCCTCGATGACCGGCCGATCGTCCTCCGGCAGCGGATCGACCCCCTCATCAATCAGCTCCGGATGCCCCGCCCGCAGGACAATTCGGCTCGCCAGCGAGACATACGGCTCCAAAACCACCATCCGCCCGCCGCGCCGCAACACCCGCGCCGCCTCCCGAAACACAAGCCCCGGCCGCGGCACGTGGTGCAGCACATCGACCATGAACAGATTGTCCACCGATCCATCCGCCGCCGGCAGCGCAACCGCGTCGGCGACGAAGTCGACGAACGGCGTCCACACGAAATCGCTCACCCACGCATCAGAGATGAACTCGCGTGAATTCCCCGCCCCGCCACCGATCTCAATCACCCGCCCCCCCGTCGCAAACTCTCCGCGAATCGCCTCAAAATACCGCCGGTACACCTCTCGCGTCAGCGGTCGCTCCTCCCACTTCCGCCGGCGCGCTGCCAATACCTCGGCCGCCGACTGATCGCCGACCGGAACCGTCGCGGAATGCATGTGCAAGTTCATCGCCGACCCAGAGAAACGCTTGCCAATCCAAAAGTCAACGCACTCCCGCGTCAATTGCCCACGCGCCCCCGCGCTCTTATAGTCGCAGAGCCATCGCGCCAGCACTTGCAGGGCCTGCCGTGCACGAACCCGTCGCCCCCTCGCCTCCAACGCTCGCCACAAACGCCGCGCAGACCTATCGCCTGCAACGCGAAGACCACTGGAACAGCTTCGCCCGCCGCATCGACAGCTTTCACGGCTGGGGCAGCGCCTACCAGCGCCGCCTCGCCGACATCTACTCTTTCCTCATCCCGCCCGGCCGCCGCGTCCTCGAACTCGGCTGCGCCGACGGCCGCCTCCTCGCCGCCGTCCGACCCGCCGTCGGCGTCGGCGTCGACTTCTCCGCCGAGATGATCCATCGCGGCCAGCGAGTCCACCCGCACCTTCGCTTCATCTTCAGTGACGTTCACGAACTCAAGCTCGACGAATCCTTCGACGACATCATTCTCTCCGACCTCGTCAACGACCTCTGGGACGCCCAGGCCGTTTTCGAGCGGATCGCCCCGCTGACGACGCCCCGCACCCGCATCATCCTCAATTTCTACAGCCGCCTCTGGGAGCCGCCGCTTCGCCTCGCCGAAAAATTCGGTGCCGCCCGCCCCAACCTCCAGCAAAACTGGTTCACCGTGCCCGACATCCAGAATCTGCTCGCGCTGGCCGGATTTGAAACAATCCGCCATTCCCCCGAAGTCCTTTGCCCCTTCGGAATCCCACTCCTCGCACCCTTCGCCAATCGATTTCTCGTCAGATTCTGGCCCTTCCGCCACCTCGCCCTCACCAATCTGATGATTGCCCGACCTGCGCCCGCCTTGCACCCTCGCCGCGAACACCCCACGGTCTCAGTAATCGTCCCGGCACGAAACGAGTCGGGAAACGTCCCCGCCATCTTCGATCGCACGCCGGAAATGGGCGGAGGAACCGAAATTGTCTTCGTCGAAGGTCACTCCACCGACGACACCTACGCTGCCGCCGAACGCGAACTCGCCCGCCGCCCGACTCTCCGCGCCAAGCTCCTCCGCCAAACCGGCAAGGGAAAAGGCGACGCCGTCCGCCTCGGCTTCGCCCACGCGACCGGCGACATTCTCATGATCCTCGACGCCGATCTCACCGTCCCCCCCGAAGACCTGCCGCGCTTCTACGACGCCCTCGTCTCCGGCCACGGCGAGTTCGTCAACGGCGTCCGCCTCGTCTACCCGATGGAAAAGCAGGCCATGCGCTTCTTCAACTTGCTCGGCAACAAGTTCTTCAGCGGCGCGTTCTCCTGGCTCCTTGGTCAGCCAATCAAGGACACGCTCTGCGGGACCAAGGTCCTCTGGCGCAGCGAGTACGAGTCCATCGCCGCCAACCGCGCCTACTTCGGAGACTTCGACCCCTTCGGCGACTTCGACCTCATCTTCGGCGCCGCCCGGCTCAACCTCAAAATTGTTGACCTTCCGATCCGCTACCGCGAACGAACCTACGGCGAGACCAACATCCGCCGCTGGGCCCACGGCTGGCTCCTTCTCCGAATGGTCTGCTTCGCGGCCGCGCGCATCAAGTTTGTCTGACGAATCCGCTACAATGCCGCCCACGCGCCGGCTCGGAGTACGCACGAATGCCCGATTCAACCAAACGTGCCCTCATCACCGGAATCACCGGCCAGGACGGCTCCTATCTCGCCGAGCTGCTCCTCGCCAAGGGCTACGA
>CAZJVS010000075.1:0-9072 GCA_964549445.1 uncultured Planctomycetaceae bacterium | reverse complement strand
CGTCGATCCGCTGCGCCGGTTCGGCCCCATGCAATGCAGGTCGTGGATAACGGGTCAGGGTGGAAACACAGCAGCCCACCTGCGTATTTGCATGTGCCGTGGTTAGCCGGGCCGGCGCTGCGGGTCGCCGTGACCAAGACCCCCCTCGGTCCCCCCTTGGTAAGGGGGGAAGAGAGACGAGATGTCGTACACCGTTCTCGCACGAAAGTATCGAAGCCAGACGTTTGACGAGGTCGTCGGGCAGGGGGCGATCGTGCAGACGTTGCGGAATGCGATCCGCATCGGGCGGGTGCATCATGGCTACCTGTTCTGCGGGACGCGCGGGGTCGGCAAGACGTCGATGGCCCGCATTTTCGCCAAGGCGCTGAACTGCCTGTCGAGCGACCAGCCGACGGAGACGCCGTGCGGGAAGTGCGACTCGTGCAAGCTGATTGCGGAGGGGGAAGACCTCGACGTGATCGAGATCGACGCGGCGAGCAATACGGGCGTCGATAACATCCGCGAGCTGCGGAGCAACTCGGTGCTGCGGCCGGCACGCAGCCGGTTCAAGATTTACATCATCGACGAAGTTCACATGCTGTCGACGGGGGCGTTTAACGCGCTGCTGAAGACGCTGGAAGAGCCGCCGCCGCATATCAAGTTCGTACTGGCGACGACGGATTCGCAGAAAGTGCCGGCGACGATCCAGAGCCGGGTGCAGCGGTTCGACTTCCGGCCGATCAGCGTGGATGAGATTGCTGGGCAACTGGCACGGATCTGCGAGGCGGAGAAGGTCGAGGCGGAGCCGGGCGCGCTAAAGCGGATTGCGCGGCTGGCGACGGGTTCGATGCGCGATTCGCTGTCGCTGATGGACCAGATGCTGTCGCTGTGCGGGCCGAAGCTGAGCGTGAAGCAGCTCGAAGACGTGTTGCCGCCGGCGCATGACGAATTGCTGGCGCAACTGATCGACAAGCTGGCGGACGGGGACGCGGCGGGTGCGCTGGCGGCGGTCGATGCGACGCTCGGGCGGGGCGAGACGCCGGACCAGTGGTGCACGAATCTGATCGCGCAGTTGCGAGACCTGATGGTTGTTCGGATGTGTGGCGGCGAGACGGACCTGGTCGATGTGCCGGCGGGGTTGCGGGAGCCGATCACGGCGCAGGCGCAGAAGTTCGACGGGGCAACCTACGTATACATGATTTCTGTGCTGGAGGAGCTGCGGCGGAGCGTGAAGTTCAGCGGATCTAGCCGGGCGCTGGTCGAGGCGGCGGTGGTGCGATTGGCCGAGGCGCCGAAGTTTTCGGCGATCGAGTCGCTGATGTCGCGGCTGGATGGGCAGGGCAATATGCCGGCGGGCAAGCCGGCGGCTGCGCCCGTCGTGCGGCCGAGTGCGCCGACGATGCCACCCGTGTTCGATAAAAAAAAAGTAACGCCCGGAGGTAGCGAGGACAGGGAGCCGGCGACGGCCAGTCGACCGCCGGTTGCCGGCAATCGCCCTGCGGCAGCGCCGGTGGTGGCCGCGGTTTCGGCGCCGCCGCAGCGGGTGAAGCGCGAGGACATGGAGGCGGCTTACAAGGACCCGATGGTGCAGCAGGCGATGCAGGTATTTGGTGGACGATTGATGAGCGTGCGGCGCGAGGCGGTCAGTCCGCCGCCGCCGGCGTCGCAGGAGGCAGAGTGATGTTCGGTCAGTTGGGCGACATGATGGGGCTGATGAAGAAGGCCAAGCAGATGAAGGAGCAAATGGAGCAGCTCCAGGCCGAGATGGCGACGCGCGTGCACGAGGCCGAGGCGGGCGGCGGGGCGGTGACGGCGCGGGTCAACGGCAAGGGAGAGGTGATCGCGGTGAAGATTCAGCCGAGCGCGGCGTCCGATGTTGAGTTGCTTGAGGACCTGGTTCGGGCGGCGGTGAATGCGGCGCTGCGGAAGAACACCGAGGCGATGCAGCAGGAGATGTCTCGGCTGACGGCCGGACTGGGATTGCCGGGGATGGATGCGCTTGTGAAGCCGACGTAGGGCGTGCTGCCGGTCTCAAGTCGTTGAACAACTGAGCTGGAAATGGCCAAACGCTGGCGGCTGAATCCGTGCGACTACATGTTTTTGTCGTACGACCGCATGATGACTGCGCGGGGGCGGATCGGTCATTCGACGCTGATGGTGCTGGACATCGAGGGGGAGATCGAACCGGAGCGGCTGCGGAGGGCGCTTGGGCTGGCGATGGATGCGCACCCGATCACGCGGGCGACGATTCGGGACGGATTGATCCGCGGGCGGCCGTTTTGGGTCGAGCGGCCGGGCGGCGATGCGGACGTCCTGAAGATTGTCGATCTGCGCGGGGCGGGTGATTTTCAACGCGCGGCGATTGAAGAGATGGCGCGGTGCCTGGCGGAGCCGCTGCCCGTTGAGCGCGTTGCGCCGATTCGAATCGAGTACTACGTCGGTGCAGGGGGGCAGGGGCGGCTGTGCCTGAAGTGGTCGCACGCGCTGACGGACGGGGAGGGGGCGCAGTGGTTTCTGTCGGAGGTGGCGCGGTGCGATGCCGGGGCGACGGTCCGGCCGATGGAGTTGTGCGAAGATGAATTGCAACTTGATCCACTCAACGGGCGCGGATTGGTCCGGCGGCTGAGTCTATTTGCGAGCGGGTTTCGTGGGCATCGCGAACATGCGGGCGTGCCGCAGACGTCGCTGGGGGATCGACAGGCGGAAGGGAGCGCGGAGCTTTGCATTCATTATCGATTGTTTGACGCAGCGGAGTTCGAGCGGATTCGGGCTAATGCGAAGCGAATCTGTCCGCCCGGAGCGGGCTTGTATGCACGATATCTGGCTGGTTGCGTCATACGAGCGGTGCATCAGATGTACCGGCGGCGCGGGATCGAGACGCCGGCGTACCTGGTGACTCTGCCAGTCAGTGTGCGGCCGGAAGGGGCGAGGCCGCTGGCGGGGAATTACCTGGTGTTTGCGACGATGAGCGGGCGGCGCGAGCGGGTGGAGGATGCGCGGGACCTGGCGGCGGACCTGCACGAACAGATGACGCGATTCGGCAAAGAGGGGCGCGGCGAGGCGCTGTGGGCGCTGCTGTCGGTGATGGGGTGGATGCGGGCGGGGCAGTACCGTTGGTTGTTGCGACAGCCCATCGGGTTGCAGCCGTATGTCTCGGGGTTCTCGTATTACGGGGAGATCGGTCCGCCGCTGACGGAGTTCCTTGGGGCGCGGGTGACGAATCTCTACGGCGTGGCGCCGCTGGCCGCGCCGCCCGGTTGGAATCCGATTTTCTCGCGGTTTGGCGATCGCTTGAACTTCGCGTTGACCTGGATTCGGGGATACATCGCGGACGAGGTGGGCGAGGAGTTTGCGAAGACGACCGAGGTCGAGGCGCTTGGCGGGCAGTGAACTTGGGGATTACTTGTGGGCCGTACCGCGCCAGGTGAATTCCCGGCGGCGGACGATCTGATCGATCGACTTTGCGCAAATGTAGACGCACATGGCGCTGCCAAGAGGATGCAGCCAGGCCATTTCGGGCTGGCCGACTTCGCGATAGACGAGGCGGGCGAGAGACATTGAAACGATGATGTGAACGATTGCGAGCATGGCCCAGATTGGGGCGAGGGGGATTGACCCGCCGAGCAACGCGAAGACCGTGAGAAAGATCAGCAGCCCGAGTGGGAACAGCGAGATGAAATTCAAGGCGTTGATGGTGTAGAGGACGCGCCAGACTTTTTTGAGGCCGCCGGCGAAGGTGCGAGTCGTTCCGTTGATGGTGCGCGCGAGACCGCCGTAATAGCGCTGCGAGTAGAGCTGCGGGACAACGGCGAAGTGGACGCGCTGGCCGGCCCGCTTGGCGATGCGGATGAGTTCGCTGTCCTCGTCGTAGATGCTGAGTACTGCGCTGTGGCCGCCGATGGCTTCGTAGGCGGAGCGTCGGCAGACGATCAGGGCGGTTCCCATGGCGTTGTCCCACTTGGGGTCGTTGATCTTGCGGGGGTCGTACCAGGCCATTGCGGCGGCGCCGCAGACGGGAATGATGACGCGCTCCCAGAAGTCGGAGAGGGCGGGCTTGCCGGCGGCGGCGAACCAGTCGAGGTCGTTGTCGAGCATGTGTCGGACGAGGGTCGTCAGGCATTGAGGATGGAGCGACAGGTCGCTGTCGACGAAGGCGAGGTATTCGCCCCGGAGGCGCGGTGCAACCGAGTGGAGGGCGTTCGGCTTGCCGAAGCGGCCGGCGGGAAGCTGGCGGACGTCGAATCGTTCGATTTCGGCGTAACGATCTTGCCAGGACTGCACAACGGCGGCGGTGTTGTCGGTGGAGCGGTCGTTGACGATGAGAATGCGGGGGCTGGGGTAATGCTGGGCGACAATTGTTTCGAGCGTGTCCGAGATGTGGGACTCCTCGTCCTTAACGGGGACGATGATGTCGAGCGGGGGCCATGATGAAGCTGAATCGGCGCCGAGTTCGAGCTCTCGTTGTTGCGCGACGAGTCGGAAGGCGTTGCGGACGTTTACCGTGAGCGCGATGAGGGCGACGGCGTACGCGATGAGCAGGACGATGTTGAGCGTGAACAGCACCGAGACTCCGATGACGCGGCCCGCGGATTGACGCATGCGGCTGCGAAATCGAGACGAACGGTAGCAACGCGGCGCGGCGCGGTCAATCCGGCATTGCACGGCGCGGTTGTCGGGGATGTAATATCCGGCAACCGGGGACGAGCAAGACGGCGCGGCGGCGCGCGGGAGGGCGAGAGCATGTCAGCGATGATACGCGGGCTCCTGATCGTGATGACTGCAACGGGCGCTGCTGTACACGCGGATGCGCCGAAGGCGGCCGGCGGGCGTTACGATTTCCTTGGAGTGGTCGAGAGCATCGACAAGTCCGGGCGGACGATTGTCGTCCGGCATGGGCGCAAGCCGAAATACGAGCGGACGACGATCCGCTACGACGCGAACACGGAGATTATCCGCGAGAAGAAGAAGGCGGAACCGGACGATGTCGCGGTCGACGCCCGGATCTGGGTCTATCTCCGCGAGGATCAGTCGGGGAAGAAGACGGACCTGGCGCGGCGCGTGACGATTTCCGATCCCTATCCGGATATCTATGGCGTGGTCGAATCGGTCGACGCTGCGGCGAACAAACTGGTCGTCTCGCGGAACTATCCGGGGGGCAGCGCGAAGGATCGACGGCAGATGCTCGCAGTGCGCGTCAATCGGGATACGAAGATACTCGTGGAAGGCCAGGCGGCGACGCTGAGGGACGTGCCGGTCGGTCGGCGAGTGACGGTGACGAGCGCTCGTGCGGCAAATAATCGCACGACCGATCTGGCCGCAAAGATCAGCGTGTGGCGGGAAGCGAAAAAGAAGGCGAATGGGCCTTAGTGGGCGCAGGGGGCTACTTGCCCTTGCGGAAAACGGCGACGACGTCTTCGACCGGGACGACGAAGAGGCGGTTGTCGCCTTCGAAGTCGACCGGGATTGCGTGCTTGGGGTTAAAGAGCACCTTGTCGTATTGGCGAAGCGGGAAGTCTTCGTCGCGCTCGACCTGAACCGAGACGGCCACGACCCGCCCGGTGATGGTGGGGATTTCGATGTTGTCGGGGAGCTGAATGCCGCCCTTGGTTTTCTTGCGATCCTCGTCCTTGCGAATCAGAACGCGCTTCCCGATCGGTTCGACGGTTTCGAATCGTTCGAGGCGCACGTTTCCGTCAGGGTTCGGCATGGCGGGCGATTTTAGCCCAGGCCGGGCAAAAGCACACCGCGGCTACATCTTCCACATCGACTTGCCCTGCATACGGGTCATGGTGAATTTGTGAGGCATGGTGGCCGAAGTGGGCTTGCTGCCGGATTTGGACGCCTCGGGCGCACCGGCGATCGGCTTCCAGATCGTCATCTCGCTGCCCTTAATCGATAGCTCGTAATCCCGCTTCTGGCCGTCCGCCTCGAGGTTGAGTTTTCCCTTCATCATGTCGTACGTGTATGTGCCGGACATCGCGCGCTTGCCACCCTGCGGTCCGTAGTCGGCTTCAGCGGTAAACGTGCCGTCGTCCGCGAAAGTCACGCGGCCGATGGGATTGTTAGGCGTATCGGCGCCGCCCTTGCTGATCCAGGTTCCCTGGATGTTTGAACAACCGACGAGGAGAGGGAGAACCAACACCGCGGTGGAGAGATGTCGTGACATGACGTTTGCTCCGAAGGTAGGACGTGTAGGGATTGGTTGGGACACAACAGGGGGAGATTGTCGCGTGACTGGCTCGGGAGTCAAGGCAGGCCGGCGGGAAGTGTCGTGGTCGAGATTGTGGCGTTGGACCAGCAATTGCGCAGTCGCCCGATGTCGCTCGGTTGAATCGGCGTCCGATAACCACAGTTTTCGCCTGTCAGACGTGTGAGGGCTCGCGCCGCAAAGTCGGCGATCGTGCGGCCGGACGTTGGCGGGGGGTCGGCAAAGGGAATTCCGGGGACCTGCACCATGACGGCCGCCAGGACGCGCTGGTCGCGCCGCTCGCCGAGCAGGACGCCTTCGACCAGAGCTGAGTCCGAAAGGCAGGCGAGGAGAGTTGATTTTGCGTCGGTGCTTCGCCGTCGACCGAGGCTCTCGACGGCTTGCGCTCGAAGCTCCGGGTATCGACCGTGCATCGCGAGATGCTGCAGTGATTGATCGGCCTCCAGGGGCTGGGATTTCTCGAGCGCGAGGGTGGCTGCTACGGCGAATCGCATTGGTGCTTCGGCCGCAATGCGGCTGAGGTTTGCGACGACGGCGGAATCGGCTGCGATGCCAAGTTGGGTGGCAGCGAAGGCGCGAAAATCATCATCGGGGTCTTGAAGCGATCGAATGAGGGCATCGTTTGCAGAGGGGTCGTGCGCCTGGCCGAGAATCCAGGCCGCGGATATCCGAATATCCGCTCGCTCATTGTCCAGGAGGGGAATGACCGCGGAGACACCCTTAGCGCCAATGCCGGCGAGACAGGCGGAAAAATATGAAATTTCATTGGAATTTTGTGCTTTTCCGAGTCGCGAGGACCACCACCGTGCACGAATTTCGGACCGCTTCACGACGATCGCAGCCGATGCCACGAGCATGAGAAAAATGAGTCCGCGAATTCCTACGCGGCTGAGTCTGCGCTCTTGTCGGACACCCATGTCGAGGAATACTAATGATAAGACAAGTTTGCCGCTTGATGGCACTGTGTTCCGGCTAGGCACAAGTCCTGAAATCGCCGGGAACCCGGCCCGCACTTCGCCGGATGCCATGGTCCTTCTGGTTGACCGGAGCGGCGCAGACGATCTCGCGTAAACGTGATAAGTGGTGTGTTATCGGGGCACTCCGCAATTGTCTTAAGCGATTAGTTGCGAGAGTTGCCGCGTCAGAGAGCCGATTTTCGTCTTGACTCAGAGGTCCGGAATTGGTTCAATAATGTGTAAGGAGGGCAGCGCGCTGGGGCAACCGCCCCATCGTCATGCCAAGGGTATAACCATCCCGGGCCCTAACGGGGAAGATTGTGCGGTCCTGTTGTACCGTATTTGTGAACGTATCGCCTTGTGTCCTCTTTCGCACGTTCGTGCGGAATTTGCGGCAGCCGGTTTCCCGGCAGCTTTCGGTATTTCAATCCGTTTCGAGCGGCTCAATCGTCGGCCGGATTCAGGCTGGCACGGAGCCGAAGCGCGTTTTCTAGTTACTTCGTGAGAGATGGGTCGAGTGGACCTTCGGTAAGGAGCAATCGGTCATGACAAGTAAGAAGGCAGCGAGTCTTTGTATCGGGCTGGGCACGGCGCTTGCGCTGTTTGCAGCGGCCGCGGGATTGAACCGCCCGACGGACAGTGCATCGAACCCGGCGACGACGCCGACGGTGCAGCAGTTCATGCAGACGGAGGGCGCGACGAGCGCTACGCGCGTCGAAGAGACGCCGCTGAAGGCGATCTCGGCGCCCGAGCTTCCTAACGGAAACGTCCTTCCGAGTCCGCAAGAGCTGACGCAACTTGAGAAGGAGCGTCAGAACATGGCGCGGCCCAATCTCGCGCCGGCTGACGTGAATCCCGAGAAAGTGGCGACGCCTGTGCAGGGCGAGAACGGCGAGCAATTGCTGATCGTGAATAAGTCGGTCGGCAAGTCGCTGCAGAACCTCGACCTCATGACTGAGGACGGCCGCGTCGTCGCGACGCACAAGATGGATCGATTCAAGGCGGTTTGGTCGCCGAATCACGGTCCGTCGTCAGTCGAAGACCCTTCGCCTCGCAATGCATTCGGCTGCTCGGTTGCGACCACCGCTCCTTCGGCGTGCGGCGAAGAGGCATTTCACCAGGACGGTGATGCCGCCAACTCGACGCGCGACGGATACAGCTTCGATCGATTGTTCGGCGTGCCTGAGAACTTCATCAGCGGTCCGGGTGGCCCGCAGGTACTCGAGTCGTCGCTCGACACGATGACGCTTCCTGCTTCGACGAATGTCTGCGGCTGGACTGTTGGATTTGTCACGAACAACACCGGATTGAATCGCATTCGAGTGCGGATCTATGCCGGCGACTTCGCGGGAACAACGCCGCTGCCGCAACCTCCGGGCTGCTACCCTGGCCCCGGCCCGTGCAACACGGGTCCCGTCACGACTCGCCCGGCACTGATGGATGTTGAGTGGTGTACGCCCGGCGCGCCGAGCTACGATCCTGATACGGTTTTCCTGCTCTTTACGACGACGCAGTTTGCCCCGGTCAATCTGCCGGCTGGCAACTACATGTACCGCATCTCGGTGCGTGACGACTTCCCGGTTCCGAACGATCCGAATCTGCACTACAGCGGCTTAATTCTCGCTGGAACCGGCTTTGATGAAGCCACCGGGAATTTCCCGCAGACCAACGGAAACGCAGATAACTTCATCCTGATTGGCGCCGGTCTGCCGACGTACTGCGGTACGCCCGAGAATCCGACGTCTTGTACGGATGCAGCGGTTCAATCCGTGACGTTGTTCTACGGCGGCAATCCGTACGCCGGCTTGTACTTCCTGGTGCACACGAAGGACTTCCTGGAGGGCAAGGCGCTTCCGGACAAGAGTTCGACGGTGGGGAGCGGCAATTTCGACGGCACGAACACGTGGGTTGAAGGCGCGCCGGTGGCGT
>CAZJVS010000074.1:0-9979 GCA_964549445.1 uncultured Planctomycetaceae bacterium | reverse complement strand
GGCGGAGAAATGCGAACGGACGTCCTGCTCAAGGACACCGGTTGCGGACCGGCTGTGCTCAAGACGCTCGCCGCCCGCGGCCTGATCGCCATAGACATCCGCACCGACGTCGAAGAATTGCGAAGGACGTCGGCCGATCAGGCCGAGCCCACTTTCGACCTCGACGACGACCAGCGCGCCGCCCTCTCAAAACTCAACTCCGCCATCGACGCCGGCTCCTTTCGCGTCCAGGTCCTCTACGGCGTCACCGGCAGTGGCAAGACAGAGGTCTACATCCGCGGCATGCGCCGCGCCATCGCCGCCGGCCGGCAATGCATCCTTCTCGTCCCCGAGATCGCCCTCACAACGCAGACCGTTCAGCGCCTCTCCAAACGCTTCGAGCGCGTCGCTGTCCTCCACAGCGCCCTCACCGACGCCCAGCGTTCCCGCCTCTGGTCCGCCATCGCCGCCGGCCGCATCGACCTCGTGATCGGCACTCGCTCCGCCGTCTTTGCCCCCTGTCCGCGCCCCGGCCTCATCGTGGTAGACGAAGAGCACGAACCCAGCTTCAAAAACATGGCCTCGCCGCGCTACCACACCCGCGACGTCGCCATCAAGCGCGCCCAGCTCGAATCTATCCCGATCGTCCTCGGCTCCGCCACACCTTCGCTTGAAACCTGGCTCAACGCGAGCACCAATCGCAATTACGAACTCGTCCGCCTGCCGCACCGCGTGAAGGGATTGCCGCTCCCGCACGTCCATCTCGTCGACATGCGCGATGAGCACAAAGAACGCCGTGGCGTCCACCTGCTCTCTCGTGCCATGGAAACCCACCTCTCCGCCGTCCTGCGTCGCAACGAGCAGGCCGTTCTGCTCCTCAATCGGCGCGGTTTCGCCAGCTTCCTCTTCTGCCCGGTCTGCAACACGCCCGTCGTCTGCCCCAATTGCAGCGTCCACATGGTCTTTCACGCCGCGACCGGCTTCGCCCACTGTCATTACTGCCACGAGCGAATGGTCGTCCCCAACCGTTGCGCCATGGCCGGCTGCGGCGGACACCTCGTCCGCTTTGGCATCGGCACCCAGCGCGTCGAATCCGAACTCGCCGAGAAGTTCACTCAAGCCCGCGTCGCCCGCCTCGACAGTGACGCCATGAAGCGCCCCGAAGACTACGCCCGCGTCCTCGATGCCTTTGAAGCCCGCCAACTCGACATCCTCGTCGGCACGCAAATGGTCGCAAAAGGCCTCGACTTCCCCTTCGTTTCCTTCGTCGGCGTCGTCACCGCAGACACGGCCCTCGCCCTCCCGGACTTCCGCGCCGCCGAACGCACCTTCCAACTCGTCCTGCAGGTCGCGGGCCGCAGCGGCCGCAGCGAGATCGGCGGCCATGTCCTGGTCCAGACGTTTGCGAGCGACCTCGCCGTCATCCGCCGTGCCGTCAAGCACGACTACCAGGGCTTCGCCATCGACGAACTCGCCAGCCGGAAAAAGGCCGCGCTCCCGCCCCACATGCGATTGGTGCGCTTTGTCCTCGCCGATGCCCGGCAGTCCAAGCTGGAAAACGCCGCTCGCGATTTTGCAACGACGCTCCGCGAAACGTTTATGAAATACGGCACAACCGCCGACGTCTTCGACCCGCAGAAGTGCGCAATCGAACGGCTGCGAAATCAATACCGCTACGAAGTGCTGGTGCGATTCAGAACCGCCAAGGAAATGCTCAAGGGAATGGACGCCCTCCGCGGCACCAACGCCATCCGGGCCCGCGTCCAGTCGCTCATCGTCGACGTCGACCCCGTCGCTCTGCAATAACGCCGTCCGCGCTGGGCAAAAAAAGGAGGCGGACCGAGTCCGCCCCCAAGTCGTTTCTCGAATTCGAGCAATCGCCCGTTTACGAACCGCTGATCAAGGACTGAACGCCGCCGGCCGCCAGTCCGCTAACGCCCGAACATGCCGCCGCGCCGATCGTCGTGATTGCCGCCAGCGCCCCGTTGACCAGCGCCAGCTTCCAGCCTCCGCCATACGAGTCGTCCGGAACGACCGTTTGCGCCATCACTGCATGGGGCGCGCCAATCAACGCACCGGCAATAACCAATCGAACCGCGAACTTGCGTGCAAACTTCATGAGTTGTCTCCTTCTTGGACAACGGCGGTGGGGCGACCGGCGCGTGCTTGCGGGAGTCCGCACTGTTCGCCGCGACGGGCGGTCGGCCCCGCAATCGGGACCGCCGCCGACTCGGACCCGCCGGATCCGAACGTCTCCCGGAAAGGAATCGGTCCGTCCGGCGGGCAGCTTGAAGTGTTTGCGGTGCCGAGCCCCGACCGCGAATCGCGAGGGAGTTTCAGGACCGGAATTACTCCGGCAGTTCCGGAATCTGATGCTCGCCCGTGCACGCGCCGCTGTTCAGCGCGCCCGTCGCGGCGTTTATCAGACCCAGCAGGGCCGTGCGAATTTCGCCCTGGCTCGGGCCGTCACTGTTCCCGCCGTTCCCGTTGCCGTTTCGGGCGAAGACAGCGCTGGGCGTGCCGAGGATTAACCCCGCCACCATGATCCGTGCGACGATTCTGTGTGCAAGTTTCATATGCTTCTCTCCCCAGCGGGCCGGACACACACGTGCAACCCGCGTGGTTGAACCCTACGATTGTCAGGCCGTCGGGGAAAACATCCTCGGGATATGGGACGCGCACACTGGCGATTATGCTCTCCCCATGTCCCAATACACGATTCGCCTCGCCGAACGCGCCGACAACATCGCCCGCTGCTTTCCCGTCATGGCCCAGCTCCGGCCACACTTGGAAAAACGCGATTTTGTCGACCGCGTTCGCCGCCAGAAGGCCGATGGGTTCAAACTCGCTTTTCTGGAGGAAGAGGGCGTCGTCCGCGCCGTCGCCGGCTTTCGCATTTTCGAGAAGCTCACGGTCGGCCGGCAGATGTACGTTGATGACCTGGTCACCGACGAACGCCAGCGGTCGCGCGGCTGCGGCAAAGCCCTGCTCGACTGGCTGAAAGCGCACGCCCGCTCCGCCGGCTGCACCGAGCTTCAGCTCGACTCCGGCGTGAACCGCTATGCAGCGCACGGTTTCTACTTCCGGGAGCGCATGCACATCTCGTCATATCACTTCATGGTCAAGCTGACGTGACGCGCGGCCCCGACGATGGTAAACATTCGTCCGGATGGCCTCGCGTGACAAACCCCATTTCGTCCTGATTGGCGGCGGCCTCGGCGGCGCACTGCTCGCCGCGTATCTCGGCCGCGCGGGCTTCGACGTCGACCTCTACGAACGCCGACCCGACCCCGGCGCCGGCAACTTCGTCGGCGGCCGCTCGATCAACCTCGCCCTCTCAACCCGGGGCATCGACGCCCTCGAGCGCGTCGGTCTCGCCGTCGACGTGCTGAAGGACGCCATCCCCATGCGCGGACGCATGATCCACGCCCCGGACGGCCACCTCCACTTCCAGCCTTACGACATCGACCCCGCGCGCTGCATCAACTCCATCGGCCGCGCCGCCCTCAACAACACGACCATCGCCGCCGCTCGGAAGTTCCCCAACGTCCGCGTCCACTTCAATCACCGCTGCACCGACGTCGACCTCGACCGCCCGGCCGCCATGCTGCTCAACACCGAGACCAACCAGCCCGTCGAAGCCGCCGGCGATTTGCTTATCGGCGTCGACGGCGCCTTCTCCGCCGTCCGCCGCGCCATGCAGCGCCTCGATCGCTTCGACTATCGCCAGGACTACCTCGAACACGGCTACAAAGAGTTGACGATCCCCCCGAACGCCGACGGCTCGTGGCGAATGGAGAAACACGCCCTCCACATCTGGCCGCGAAAAAGCTTCATGATGATCGCCCTGCCGAATCCCGACGGCTCCTTCACCTGCACCCTCTTCTGGCCGTTCGAAGGCCCGAACAGCTTCGCGTCCATCCGCGGCGACGACGACGTCCGCCGCTTCTTCGAGTCGCAGTTCCCCGACGCCGTCCCCCTCATGCCGACACTGCTCGACGACTTTCGCACCAATCCCACCGGTTCGATGGTCACCGTCCGCTGCCGTCCCTGGCAGCACGCCGGCCGCGTCGCCCTCCTCGGCGATGCCGCCCACGCCGTCGTTCCCTTCTACGGCCAGGGCATGAACGCCGCGTTCGAGGACTGCATCGTCTTCGACGAGTGCCTCAAGAAGTTCGCCCCCGACTGGGACCGCGCCTTCCGCGAGTACGAGTCCAGCCGCAAGCCAAACGCCGACGCCCTCGCCGACCTCGCCATCTCGAACTTCGTCGAGATGCGCGACAAAACCGGTAAACGCTCGTTTCTTTGGTACAAAAAACTCGATCGCACCCTGCACCGTTTTCTCCCGGCGCTCTACACGCCGCTCTATACAATGGTCTCGTTCACGCGGACGCCTTACCGCGACGCCGTTCGACGAGCGAGGCGGCAGGACTTCGTCGTTTTGCTCGCAGTCGGTGTGATCGTTTGTGTGGTTTTCGCGCTGCTTCTGCGATCGATCTTCGGTGGTCGGCTCGTGGAGAATGTCGGACTGTCGGCTCTTGCCGTCAGTGCGACGGCCACGGCCATCATCAATCGCCAAAAAAAGTCCGGTCCCTGATACGACCCGGAGTGACCGATGTCTCTGACCTATGCAAGTTATCTCCAGATCGACAAGCTCCTCACCCTCCAGCAGCCCCGCAGCGAGCCACCCGAGCACGATGAGATGCTCTTCATCGTCATTCACCAGGTCTACGAGCTCTGGTTCAAGGTCCTGCTCCACGAGCTCGAAAAGGTGAAATCCGACTTCACCGCCGGCGACATGTACGCCTCGCTTCACACGCTCAAGCGCTGCCGCACGATCATGAAGACCCTCGTCGCCCAGCTCGACATCCTCGAGACCATGACCCCCATGTCGTTCAACAGCTTCCGCGACCGCCTCGAAACCGCCTCCGGTTTCCAGTCTTACCAGTTTCGCGAGCTGGAGTACGTCCTCGGCTACAAGCGCGAAGATATGGACATGGCCAAGCTCTATCGCGCCGACAGCCCCGGCTATCACGCCCTTCAGCGCCGCCAGCAAGAGCGAAGTCTGATCGACCACTACTACGACTTCCTCGAATTGAACGGCGCGACGATCCCCCCGATGCTCAAAAACCGCGACCTGACCAAGTCCAATGTCGCCAGCGAACCGGTCCAGCGCGAAATCCTGCGGCTCTACAAGAACTCCCCCGACCTCGCCATCCTCTTCGAACTCATGACCGACTTCGACGAAGGCCTCCAGGAATGGCGCTACCGCCACGTCAAGGTCGTCGAGCGCACCATCGGCAACAAGCGCGGCACCGGCGGCTCCCCCGGCGTCGAGTTCCTCAAGCAATCGCTCTTCAAACCCATCTTCCCCGACCTGTGGGCCATCCGGCACGAGCTATGACGCGGATCTTCGACATCACGCCGGCCCTGACCCCAGCCATCGCCGTCTGGCCCGGCGATACGCCGCTTTCCCGCGAAGTCCTCTGCGACATGAAGAAGGGCGACAATATCACCCTTTCGACGCTCCGCGCCACCGCCCACCTCGGCGCCCACGCCGACGGCCCAAACCACTACGGCCGCGACGCCGCCGGCATCGGCGAGCGCGCGCTGACGCTCTACATCGGCCCCTGCCAGGTCATCCGCGTCGATGCCCAGCGCGGTACCCGCATCGGCGTCGATGCCATCCGCACGCCCATCGTCACCTCGCGCGTCCTCTTCGCGACCGGCACCTTTCCCGATCCGAATCACTTCAACGAAGACTTCGCCGCCCTCTCCCCCGAGCTGATCGACCGCCTCGCCGCCGACGGCGTCCGCCTCGTCGGCATCGACACCCCCAGCATCGACCTCTTCACCTCCAAGGACCTGCCCTCCCACGCCGCCGTGCTCCGAAACGACATGGCCATCCTCGAAGGCCTTGTTCTCCGCGACGTCCCCCCGGGCGAATTCGAACTGATCGCCCTGCCGCTGAAGCTCATGGGCTTCGACGCGAGCCCCGTTCGGGCCATCCTGCGATCCATGTAAGCACAAAAAAACGGCCGACCCCGAAGGCCGGCCGCTTAGGTCCATTCGTTGTTTAATGTTGCCTCAGCGCCGCCGCCGAGCCACCGCCAGCAGCCCACCCGCCAGTAGCACCAGCGTCGTCGGCTCAGGAACTGCCAGCCGCAGGAAGGCGTCGCCGATTCCCGTGCCGGCGCCGTTTCGGAGCGTCACGAGTAGATAAACCCAACCATCCGGCGTCAGGTTCAAATCATCCACTTGGAACGAATTGACAAACGCATTGTCGTCGTACACGCCGTTGCCATCGACATCGATCGGATCGCCCTCCCGCAGCAGAACCGACGTGCCCATGTAGGCCAGCACATTGTCCTTCGTCAGGTCGGCATTGTCGGTATTCCCGGCCATGACCCACTGACCAAGCAAGTTCCCGGTGAATGCTACAATCGAGTTCCCCCAATGCTCCGCACCCGAAATCAGGTCGCCCGTCTTGGCCAGCAACGCGCCACTCCGGACAGCCCAGTCATCACCCGCGGGATCGTTGCCACGCGCATACCACGTTCCATCCGTCAGCATGCGAGCAAAGTTCACCGCGCTCATGGTCGGCGTGCCGGGCCCTGCGACCGGTGATCCTTCTCGCAGGACAACCACATCGTCCACCGCCATGATGCCGTCGATCGCCGTATTTGGATTCTCGTCGTCACCCCGCGCGAACCAATGCGCGCCGTCTGGCGTCCCGCCTGCGCCCTCCAGAACAAAGCTATCCCACACGTTGCCGCCGATCGGACTGACGCCGGATTGCCGGAACGAGGTGTTGCCGCGGAAGAACGCCGGGTATCGCGTCGAACTCAAGTTCGTGATCGGCGTGTTGACGAATCCGACCCGCCCGTCGTCCAGCAGGTGAACCGAATTGATCGAATTGCCGAACGTCTCGTCGCCCGAATTGCCCGGCGGATTATCGATCAGCCCCAGCGCCGGATCGCCCATCTGCAACACGATCCCGTGCGAGACGCCGTTGTACTTGATCACCTTCTCAAACGTGCTCGCCAACCCACCCTTCGCCCGGCACGAGAACGCGATGTTGCCCGCCGAATCCCACGACGCCGGAATCGGAGTGTCGAAGAAGTCGTACTGCTCCGCCGGCGTGCCGCCCTGAAGCGGCTGCCCATCCTGCACGAACATCGTGCCACTCAACCCCGACCCGATCATCAGAATCGAGTCGTTCGTCGTCGCCTGCGTCGTGCGGCCCTTGACGATCCACTGTCCACCGTCTGGCCGGACGACCACTTCTTCGATCGCCAGCCAATTGGTCGACACGGGAACCGCACCCGGGCCCAGCGCCCCCGGCACCGATCCCGATGGCGCCGTCGCGACCTCTGAGTAGATGACGTTCGGTCCGACAGCGTTCGCAACGCCGCCGACAACGCCCATCACCGCCACGGATCCAAGAAATACGATAAAATGATTTCGACGCATTGCTTCCGCCTCCACTCGGTCGCGTTCGCCGGCATGTGCCGCCGCGCGAACCGAACAAAACCCAAAGACGCGAACGGTGGGCCCGTTCGTCGGGTGAACTCCCAGTGTAAAGAATTCGGCCCCGCCCAGTCAACCCCGGCGGGTCAAAAAGACCCGTTTTTCGGGACTTTTCTGCAATTAGATCGTCGCGACGACCTTCAATTCGATCGCAATCGGAGTCGGCAGCGCCGTGACCTCGACCGTCGTCCGCGTCGGATTCGGCTTACCCGGCCCGGCGAACGCCTCTGCATACAGCCGGTTGAAGATCGGAAAGTCCCCCTTCATGTCCGTCAAGAACACCGTCACATCGACGATGTTTTCCCACCGCGCCCCCGACTCCTCCAGCACCAGCCGCACATTCTCGAATACCGCCCGGCACTGTTCGGCAATGTCGTGCGAGGCGACCCTCCCGTCCGCCTCCATCGTGACCCCGGGAATCTCCCGACTCCCGCGCTTCCGCGGCCCAAGTCCGGACAAAAACAGCAAGTTCCCAACCCGCTTCGCATGCGGATACGCCCCAACCGGCTCGGGTGCGCGGGAACTGGTGAAAGCTTCACTTGACATCAAACACCCTCCAGTTGCCTTCGCGCTTCGGTGAAGAGATAGACGGTGCTCCCGGTCTCGGTTACGCCGATGAACGCGTTCGCCGCCAGCCACTGCAAAACCGGAACCAACTCCGGCATTCGTTCGCCGGGCCGCAGCAACGCGACCGGCTCGAGCCCGCCCGCACGCGTCAGCATCAATGCCACGACTTCCGCGGCCCGCCGTATGTCCACCTCTTTCTCGGCGCCCCGTTCACGACGCCGCCGAACCGCATACAGCACCAGCCGCGGCCCGGCCAGGAAAAACTCGACAAACCCCGCCGCCGCGACCGACGGCTGCAGCGCGACCGACGAGATCGCGTGAATGGCATGCGCGTTCGTCGCGCCGATCGACAACAGCGGTGGCATGGCCTCCGCGGAATCGTCAGCCCCCGCAAGCGCGCCTCGGAGATACTCGCCGCGCGTCCGAAGTTCGAGCCGAAACAGCGACGGGATGCCGAGGACCGCCACTCCGCCAAACCACCACCACCACGGCGTCCACTTGCCAAGCCCAAACAGTACCGCCATCCACAGCGTCGTCCCCAGAATCAGCGGCGCAAGCAGGCACAACGGCATTCCTGTGATCGCCGCAAGAGCGGCCTTAACGTCTGAAGATCGAATCTGCCTCCTTAGCGCCGCCTCAACCGCCGCAATCCGCGCCGCGTCCGCTGTCTTCGGTGCCGTGCGCGCTGAAGTGACCTCGCTCATCACCTCACCTTCACGCAAACATTCTTCGCCTCCGTAAAAAACCGCAGCGCCTCCAGCCCGCCCTCGCGCCCCACGCCGCTCTGCTTCATCCCCCCGAACGGCACCCGCAGATCGCGCACCAGCCAGCAGTTCACCCACACCGTCCCCGACTGCACCGCCCGCGCCATCGCGTGCCCGCGCGCCAGGTTCTCCGTCCACACGATCGCCGCCAGCCCGTACTCCGTCCGGTTCGCCAGCTCGATCGCCTCGCGCTCCCCCTCGAACGGCACAATCGTCACCACCGGCCCGAACACTTCCTCGCGCAGAATCGGGCACGTCGCCGGCACATCCGTGATCACCGTCGGCTCATAGAAAAACCCGCCCGCGCAACGCCCTGCCAGTCCCGCCGGCCGACGCCCGCCGCACAACACCTTCGCCCCATCCTTGCGAGCCAGTTCGACATACCCTTCCACCTTCTCGCGATGCGCCGCCGAGATCAGCGCCCCCTGCTCCGTCGTCGCCTCCAGCGGATCGCCCACCCGCAGCCCCTTCGCCGCCGCCACAAACCGCTCCACAAACCCCGCATACGCCGCCCGCTCGACGTAGATCCGCGACCCACACAGGCAGATCTCCCCCTGGTTCGTAAACGCCGCCCGCACGCAGCCCGGCACCGCCACATCCATGTCCGCGTCGGCAAACACGATGTTGGGGTTCTTCCCGCCCATCTCCAGCGCCACCTTCTTGAACATCGGCGCCGCCGCCGTCGCGATCGCCCGCCCCGTCACCGTCCCCCCGGTAAATGAAATCGTCCCGATCCGCGGATGCACCGAGATCGCCGCCCCCACCTTCGCCCCCAGCCCGTGCACGATATTCAGCACGCCCGACGGCAACCCCGCCCGCGTGCAGATCTCACCCAGCCGATGCGCCGTCATCGGCGTCAGCTCGCTCGGCTTCGCCACCGCCGTGTTCCCCGTCGCCAGCGCCGGCGCGATCTTCCAGCTCAGCAGATACAGCGGCAGGTTCCACGGCGAAATCAGCCCCGCCACGCCCCGCGGCTCCCGCAGCGTGTAATTAAGCGCTGTCTCATCGGTGACATGCGCCTCGCTCGCGAAGTGCAGTATCGCCGTCGCAAAAAAACGAAAATTTGCCGCCGCCCGCGGAATATCCATCGTCCGCGCCAGCGTCAGCGGCTTGCCCGTGTCGATCGACTCGGCCAGCGC
>CAZJVS010000073.1:0-10869 GCA_964549445.1 uncultured Planctomycetaceae bacterium | reverse complement strand
AGGGGTTCGAGGGCGGGGGAGCGGCCGACGAGGGCGCTGCCGATGAAGAAGATGACCATGGCGAGGATGAACTTGATGCCGAAGAGGGCGTGGTAGAGGGGCTGGCCGCGGTGGTTGGGAATGGAGACGGCCATGTAGTTGTAGAGGCCGCTGATGAGGAGGAGGGCGATGCAGAGCATGTAGAGCATGGCCCAGCGGCGGCGGATGTTGGCGCGGAAGGATTCGACGGTGTCGGGGGGCAGGGTGAGGGTTGCGGGGTGGAGCACGAAGCGGATGAAGACCGCGCCGCCGACGGCGATGACGGCGGCGATGATGTGAATCCAGCGGGTTGAGATGGGGATCCAGTCGAGATGCATTGGTTGGCTCCGTGTGTGGCGCGGCGCGCGGCCGGTTCGGTTAGCGGATTTGGTTCGCGTACTGTGAGAGTTCGTGTTCGAAGTCGCGGAACGTGAGGCCGAAGGCGGCTTCGGCGGGTTTCGGATCGCAGGTGCTGTCTTCCTGGGACATCTGGACCTGGGCGAGATTGAAGGGGATGCCGAGGCGCGTGCCGAGGAGGAGATCGAGTGCGTCGCCGCTTGCGCCGATGGTTTTTGCGATGAGGACGGGGACGCCGACTTTGGGTTTCCAGCGCTTGCCGCAGGGGATGAGGCGGCGGGCGGTTTCGTAGAGCTCTTTCCAGGTGTAGGCGGTGTGGCCGCCGAGTTCGAAGACTTTGCCGGCGGTGTCGTCTTTTGAGAGCGCGGCGACGAAGCAGGCGGCGACGTCGCGGACGGAGATGGGCTGGAGCTTGTTTTCGCCGCGGCCGAAGTAGGGGATGACCGGGGGGACGGGCTTGCAGACGAAGGATTTGAGCAGCTCCATGAACTCGCCGTCGGGGCCGTGGATGATGCTGGGGCGGAAGATGGTGGAGGCGATGCCGCTGGCGCGGACGAGCTGTTCGGCTTCGTACTTGGTTTTGTGGTAGCGGCTGACGGCGTCGGGGCGCGAGCCGAGGGCCGACATGTGGCAGATTCGCGGGATGTTGGCGGCGCGAGCGGCTTCGAGGACGGCGCGGGTGCCTTCGACGTGGATGCGGCGGAAGCTCTGGCGGCGGCCGAGGCCGCGGCGCTCGATGATGATTCCGACGAGGTGGATGGCGGCGGATGCGCCGGCGGCGGCGCGGTTGAGGGCTTCGGCGTCGAAGAGGTCGCCAGAGACGAGGGTGTAGAGCGATGGATTGGCGCCGGCGAGGGAGGCGCGGAGTTTGTCGCTTGAGCGGACGAGGCAGACGGGGTGATAGCCGGCGGTGATGAGTTCGCGGACGACGTGGCGGCCGACGAAGCCGCTGGCGCCGGTGACGAGGACTTTGCGGAGTTGGTTGGGCTGTTCGGACATCGTGCCTGCCTCTGCTCGGACGGGGCCGGAATGGTAGTAGTCGACGCGCGGGGCGTAAAGCGGCGTGCGGAAGGTTCAAAAGTTCTGAAAGCGGCGGTCAGGATTTGATGATGTAGGCGATGAGGAGGTCGGGGTCGTCGGGCTGCCAGGGGTTGGGGTCGCGGCGGAGGGTGGGGTTGTTGAGGATGGAGTCGGGGACTTCCATGCGGCTGAGGCGCTTGAGGTATTCGGCCTGGGTGATGAGGACTTTGTCGCCGGGGGCTTTGAGGAACTCTGCGATCGTCTCGGTGCTCCAGACGCGGTCGATGGGAGTGGGGGAGTTCATGTAGTAGATGAAGGTTTCGGGGACGCGGTGGAAGAAGGCGAGCTTGGCGGTGGGATGGGCGGCGAGTTGGGCGCGGAGGTCGTTGGCGAAGGCGCGCTCCTGGCGGAAGGCGTCGAAGGTGGGGAGCTGAAGAGCGAAGAATCCGGTGAAGAGGATGGCGGCGGCGACGGCGATGGGGGCGAGTTTGGCGGTGAGGCCGAGCGATGCTGCGCCGACGGCACGAGGGAAGAGAAGCGGGAGGATTGCGAGTACGCCGATGATGGGGGTCACGAGGTGGAGGAGGCGCGGGGGTTCGAAGCCGTACTTTGATTTCAGGAATGGCCAGGCGGCAAGCGTTGCAATGGAGAGGATGCACGCGAGCAGTGCGAGGCCGCGTTGAACCGTGAGGCCGATGGTGGCGAGTTTTGATTCGGCCGTTCGCGCGAGCCAGTCGGCGGTGAGGAGGGCGGCGTAGGGGAGGATGGGGAGCAGGTAGTAGATGCGGCGCGAGCCGGAGACGGAGAAGAAGATGAAGATGAGTGCGATCGAGAGGAGCATCCAGCGCGAGGCGGGCGGGAGGCGGAAAAAGCCGAGGACGGAGGCGAGTAGTGCGAGCAGAAGAAGGGGGGTCCAGGGGAGGAAGAGCGTTGGAAGGTGGTAGAAGTAGACGTACCACTTTTCGTCGTGGTCGAAGGGGTCGGTGAAGCGCTGGAAGTTTTCGCGGAAGACCATTTGCAGGCCTTCGGCGTCGAAGCCGTGTTGGCCCCAGCCGGCGAGGACGAATGGGATGAGGTAGATGGCGATGCCGATGGCGAGGGCGGCGGCGTGGGAGAGGGTGGCGTATTGGCGGATGAGGGCGGCGCGGCGGGCGATGAGGTCGGGTAACAGCACGAGCGCGGGGACGACGACGGCGGTGAGGCCCTTGGTGTGCGCGCCGGTGAAGCAGATCAGATAGAAGATGAGGAAGGTGAGGAAGCCGGGCTTGTCGCGGCGGGCGGCGTACCAGGCGACGGCGAGGGTGATGCTCGCGAGATTTTCCATGTCGGCCATGCCGAGGCGGGCGTAGAAGAGGAAACCGTAGGTGGTGAGCAGGAGCCAGCCGGCGGTGCGGGCGACCTGTTCGGACCAGAGCTTGCGGCCGAGCGAGATGGTGGCGGCGAGGGTGATGAGGCCGGCGATGGCGCTGGGGAAGCGGACGGACCATTCGGAGAGGCCGCCGGTGAGCTTGGCGGTGGCGGCGATGAGCCAGTAGCCGAGGAGGGGTTTGTCGAAGTAGACGGTGCCGTTGATCGTGGGGCGGAGGAAGTTTCCGCTGAGGAACATTTCGCGGGTGACTTCGCCCCAGCGGGCTTCGGACTTCCAGAGGTCGCGCTTGCCGAGGGCGGGGAAGATGAGCAGTGCGGCGACGGCCCAATAGAGCAGGGCGGGGGTTTGCGAATTCGCGGGGCGTGCGGTCGGGGCGGTCGGCTGGGCGTCAACGCGGGTCATCGGGATCAGCCGGCGGGGGCGGAACTTGTGGAAGCGGCGCGGATGATGTCGACGCGGGTGGCGATGATATCGAGGTCGATTCCTTTGCCTTTGAGCTTGACGGTGACCTCGACGGGGTCGCCGGGGCGGACGTCTTCGAACTTTGCAGGGCGGCCGTCGATGGTGACGACGGTTTCGTCGGTGAAGGAGCCGTCCATCTCGAGCTTGTCGCCGGTGCGGTCGTGGACTTCGACCTTGGCGTACCTCTTTTCGAGGTTGACGGACTTGATGACGCCCTTGCGGGTGATGGGCTTTCCGCGGCGGGACTCCTTTTTGGCGCAGCCGGTGAGGGCGAGGGCGGCGGCGAGGGCGAAAAACAGGGCGGCGCGAGCGGGGGACGATCGAGACATAAAGCTCCTTCGCAGGCGGGTTTGAACGTATTGGGGCGGCGGGGGCGTGTCAACTGGGGCGGAGGCGGGGCGGCAAATTCGGTCGACGCAGCCTTGACACCGGATGGTACAGAATCTTAGAGTATGTATCACGAGCTACATTTAGTAGGAGCAACATATGCTGAGAAAGAGCGGTCGGCGGGGCGGATTCACACTCATCGAACTGATGGTGACGATCGGGATTCTGTCGGTGCTGGTGGGTCTGCTGCTGCCGGGGCTGTCGGCGGCGAAGAAGCGCGGGATGCTGGTGAAGTGCACAAGCAACATGCGGCAGATCTCGACGGCGATTTTGATGTATGCGCAGGAGAACGACGGTTTTTTCCCGCGGACGATGGAGTCGGCGGGAGACGAGCCGCCGGCGACGATCAACTGGTGGGCGATCCACAACTACCAGTTGGCGCTGGAGCCGTATCTTCAGGCGGACCGGGGCGGGGTGAGCGAGGATGGGACGACGACGGGCAAGGGGAACAATGTGTGGTTCGATCCGGGCGATACGGATGCGAATGTTCCGGCGATGTGGGGGTCGTTTGTCGAGAACGGGTTGATCACGGGCGTGCCGCGGCGCGAGAGCAATATCTATCAGCCGTCGGCGACGGTGTTCCAGACGCTGCGGGAACTCGAGTGGTCGAGTGCGACAGGGGTACAGGTGCCGGATCCGTTGCCGGTGGGTGATCCGGGCGATCCGTTCTGGAGCAGCATCTATTTTGACATGTGCCTCGATCCGTGGGCGATGACGGGTGACACGACGAACGACTATCACTGGAGCAAGGGGCGGGCGACGCCACCGGAGTCGATGTTTGCCGGCGCGCCGGAAGCGGGGGTGTGGGATCAGGTGGTCGATGGGCGCAGTCCGACGAGCGAAACGAGAAAGCCGCGCTATCCGGGCGGGCAGCCGTTCTCGTTTCTCGACGGGCACGCGGATGTCATGGCGTTCGAGGCGACGTACCAGGATCCGGAGGCGAATCTGTGGGACATGCGATAGGGGCGCGGCCGGGTGGATTATTTCTTGCGGAGGACCTGCTTGTAGGTGGGCGAACTGAGACGGAGTTCGCGCCCCCACCAGACAACGGCATCGAACACGCGGTCGGCGCGGCCGTCGGACTTGAGCGTCAGGGTGCGGCCGTTGAATTCGTAGGCGCCGTTCAGGAAGAGGTTTTTGCGGTTGGCGCGGGCGAGCGCGACGTACTTGTTTCCCTCCTGAAAGACGAGTTGCTTGAAGGAAAAGGAGTCTTCCTCGAATTTGGCTTTGGCTTCGGGGCCGGCGGCTGCGGAGGCCACTTCGCTGCCGCTCCAAGTTCCGACCAGCGGGGAGGTACAGCCGGCGTGAAGAAGTGCGATGGCGGCGGCCGGAAGCAGGAGCTTTGACATGCGCGATCTCCGTTGTGCGACGACGGACGGCGAGCGTACACGTCGCGGTTGCGGCGTCAATTGGCGGGGTATGAGGCACGGATACTTGTCAGAACCGTGCGGGTCGGCTAGTTTCGGCAACGCGGACGACGAATGGAGAGCGGCCGCCTGGAAACCGGTTCAAGCTGCATGGGTAAGAGCGACGCAATCGAGTTGGAGGCGAAGGTCGTGACGGCTCTGCCGAACACGATGTTTCGGCTGGAGGTCGAAATCGGGGGGAAATCGCATTCGGTGCTGGGGCACATCTCCGGTCGGCTGCGGCGAAATTTCATCCGCATTCTGCCGGGCGACAAGGTTCGGGTCGAGCTGTCGCCGTACGACCTGACGCGCGGGCGGATCACCCGCCGGTTGTAGCACGGCTCATTGCCGAAGCACTGCTGAGTTTTGTCATCACGGGGAAGGTCGTAAGGCGGACGATCGGGTCATCCATGAAATAGACCTGCACGAGGTGCGGACCGTCGCTCACGCGCCGAAGCGTCATGACGAGCGGCAGGCGCAGTGTCGCGCCCGGTTCGAGGGTTACCGGAATCTTCGGGGAGCGCGCGGGGTCGGGGCGGAGCTGGGTTCCGTTGAGACGGACGATCGGCCACGCGACGGCCGGTCGCTTCGTATCGTTCTTCAGGACGAGGGTCAGCTCGGAGTCGGCGGCGAAGTAGCGGAGGCCGAGCGGAGTCGACCGTTCGGTGAAGTTGAGCTGCGAGGGACCATCGATCGAAACCGAGATGGGCAACGGCGCCGGAACGGAGCCGCTGGACGCACCGGCGAGGACGCGGGCGGCGCCCTTGTCGGGGACATCGGTCTCGACCTGGCAGGCCCAATACCTGCCGCAATCGAGCGCGCGGACGAGCCGGCCGCCCGAGATGTTGGGCTGCTGATTCCGGCCTCCTGACTTCGCGACGCGGAGCCAGAGCGACGCGGCGGGGATGGCCTGATTAAGACCGTTCTGGATTGTTGCGATGAGCTCGCCGCTGCTGCCGTCGTTGGGGCGATCGTAGAAGACGCGGAGGCGGTGGCTGGGGACGGAGTGCTGAAGGTTTTCGTCGGCGGTGTCGTCGGGGTAGATGAATGAGACCTTGTCGCCGTCGACATCGAAGATGCGGTAATGACTGACGCCGGTCGCGCGGTCGCGAAGGCAGGTGCTTGACTGGTGCGTTCGGACGAACTGGAAGCCGGGGAGATTGGCGAGCTTTGATGCTGACTCGACGAAGTCCCAGTCGCTGGAGCCGCCGGCGATGAGGAGGCGGACCTTGTTCTGCTCAAGGAAGGAGGCGAGCGAGCCGCGGGCGCGCCAGGCATCGAGGAGGCCGAGTTCGTCGCTGTGGGTGACGACAAAGTTCAGCGTGCGGCCGCGGTTTTTCTGGAGGTCGGCGTCGATGAAGCGAAGCTGATCGGCGTCGTGTTCGACGGGATGGCCGGGATGGTCGAGCAGGAGGATGCCGTGGTAATCGCCGTAGTCGATCGTTCCGATCGGGCTGTTTGCAACGAGCTGATTGAAACCTTCCTCGTGGTCGTGGTGGCCGGGGACGACGAAGACGGGCGCGTCGAAGCGGGCGAGATAGTCGAGGACCTTGAGCCAGGCGGAGGGGTCGTTGAGAGCGCGGGACCATTCGGTGAAATCGCCGGTGGCAATGATGAACTCGGGGGCGAGGAGGTTGATTTCGGAGGGGAGGACGTCGTCGAAGTCGGGAGC
Organism: uncultured Planctomycetaceae bacterium; assembly: GCA_964549445.1. Classification (GTDB taxonomy): domain Bacteria; phylum Planctomycetota; class Phycisphaerae; order UBA1845; family UTPLA1; genus SpSt-539. The sequence continues at coordinate 4,178 of CAZJVS010000073.1, read as the reverse complement.
GGTGGGGTCGCCGACGTTCATGTTGGAGAGGTGAACGAATCGAAATTTCTTCTTGAAATCGGAGACGACCTTTACGCAGCGACGGGAGCGATGGGAGGCCGATTTGCCATGAACGACGAGGTCGTAGAGTCCGGGGGTGGTGTCGGGGGGGACCTTGAGGATCAGACTTGCGAATTCATTGTTGACGAAGGAGGGCGGCGTCGTCGATTGGAGCGGGACGGCGATGGAGGGCTCGAGCGCGTGGACCAACGAGAACGAGACATCGCTGCCGGTGAGCTGGCGGGTCAGGCGCATGACAAAGAAGAAATCGCCGTCGGGCTGGACGAAGACGGGACGGCCCCGCGAGGGTTCGCGGATGACGGCCGGTTCGACCTGGGCGGCGGGATTGGGCGGCGGGGCGGGAAAGTCGGGCGGCAGGTCGGGTTTGCGCGGCGGGCGCGGGACGGGGGTCGGCGCCGGCGGCGGCACGGACGAGGGGTCCGGCATCGGTGCGATGACTTCGGGTTCGTTCGGATCAAAGGTTGAAGATGGGGTGGGCTGATTGGGGGCGGCGGATTGTTGTGCGAAGGCGAAGGTTGACAATGCGAGCGAGCACGTTGCTAACCTGAAAATCCATTTCATCCGGCGCCTCCATGCGAATTCGTTCGGTCGGCCTCCGTTTTTTGTTGCGACCCGGAGCCGGATCGTTATGATAACGGTGGTCGGGGAAAGTGCTATGGCACTTTCATCCCGGACAGCGGCGCGTTAAGGGGGAGGGATGGGCCGCAATGTCAGCGTCGGGTCCTTATCGATTTGTGGTGGCGGAGCCGTTTCAGGCGGCGGCTCTCGAGCGCCTCAAGCCGTTCGGCGATGTCCGCGAGCTGCCGGATTCGTCGCCGCAGACGTTGCTGGATGCGCTGACCGAGGCGGATGCGCTTCTGGTCCGATCGCGAACGCATGTGACGGCGCGAATCATCGAGGCGGCGCCGAAGCTGAAGGTAATCGGGCGGGCGTCGGCGTCGTGCGATCACATCGATCTGCGCGTGGCGAAACAGCGGCAAATCGGCGTCGTCTACGCACCGGCCGCGGCGACGAGATCGTTAATCGAATTTACCGTGGCGATGATCCTGGCATCGCAGCGAAGGCTGCTCCACTATGATCGACGGCTGCGGTCAGGGGAATTCGCATCGCTTCGACAGCCGCAGGCGCGTGAGTTGAGCCGGCAGACAATCGGGTTGCTTGGGGTCAATCCGGCTGGCGAGGGCGTCGGGCGGATCATGGCCGAGGCGTTCGGCTGCCGCGTCGTGTTCCATGAACCGACGGGCGCCCGGCCGGCCGAGCTTAGGGCGGAAGAAGTTTCGTTCGACGACCTGCTGAAGACGAGCGATGTCATCTCAGTGCATCTGCCGTTGCGGCCGTCGACGCGGCAGATCGTGAATGCGGCGCGACTGGCGATGATGCCGCCCGAAGCGACTCTCGTGAACACATGCCGTGGGGCGCTGGTTGACACGGAGGCGCTGGCCGTCGCGTTGAAAGAGGGCCGATTGGCTGGGGCGGCACTGGACGTTTTCGAGACCGAACCCTTGCCGCTGAACCATCCTCTTCGCAACGCGCCGAATTGCATACTGACGCCGCATATTGGAAGCGTGACCCGGGACTCGGATGAGGCGGTGTTCGACGTCGTGGATGACGTGCTCCGGGTGCTTCGAGGGGAGGCGCCGCGATACCCAGTGACGGCGGATGTGGACGGCGACAGCATCGTGCGCGAAACGAAGCCCAAGCCGCTGGCCTCGACGGTCGGCGCGGGCGGCTGATCGGATCGACATCGCAGCCGTTGAGTCGGCGGGAGGGGCCTGCGGCGGAACGCGATCGCGGAATGGGGTCCGGCATTCTCCGGCGGCGAATTTTGCGACCTCGCCCACTGACGTTAAGCCATTGCAATGCTGGAGTTATAAGTCACAATACGCCGAATCGTCGTGCGTAGACGATTTGATAGGGCGTGGCTGCGAACGTAAACTTGTTGTCGTCGCCTCGCCAGGTCGGACACTCTGCCGGCCCACGAATATCTAAGGAGTTCAAGTCTTGAATTCAAAGTCGCGGTCCATTGCAGCGGGGTGTGTGGGGTTATCGCTCGTTCTCGGCGCGGCGGCGCGGGGTGAGATCGTGAGCGTTTCGGGCCAGGCGTCGTCGCAGGTGACGCAGCTTCGCAATGGCGAAGTTTATCATACGCAGAGCGACAGCAATGGTTTTCCGAGTCCGACGCCGACACCGCCCGCCATCAGCAATGCGCAGATCGACGGCCTGTCGCTCGACGGGGTTGTGACGTCGAGCGGGCAGTGCACGGCGGTGGCCGACGACTCGCGGACGTCGACGCCCACGCTTCCGTTCGCCAATAACGATCTCGGGCTGGACCTGGGCGGATTCTCGACGGACGGCGTGACGTCGTACATTGTCGATGGCCATGCACAGCAGACGCGGGTGATCAAGTTCAGCCGGTCGGAAGTTTCGTTCCCGACGGTTGGCGACGCGACGGTCCGAAGCAATCTGTCGGTGGCCGGGGCGCTGGTCGTGGTGTCGACGTTGCCCAATCCGGATTTGACGGGGGTCGAACTGGGCGTGGAGTTCACAGTGGTGCAGTCGCGGCCGGGCACGGAGCCGACGACGCGCCTGACGGGGACCGGCAAGCTCACGGGCGGCCCGAATGGTCAACTGGTGTTTACGGGGACCGGGGTCGTGATTCCGTTCTTCTTCCCGGTGCTGGACGTGCTGGCGATTGTGCCGTCGCTGCAGGATCAGCCGTTCTCGTTTTTGAAGGCGGTTGCGTTCCCGGCCAACATTTTTTCATACACGTACCCTGTGGCGCCGGATGAGCAGTTCGAATTGACGGTGTCGTTTACATCGCAAGTGAAAGTGCCGACGAACGACGTGGGCGCGGTGGCGGTGTTCGGCCTTCCTCAGGAGGCGCTGGGCGAGATCATGTCGCGCGTGCGGCACGACGATTCGGGCGTGCGGGCGCAGGACGCGATCGCGAGCATCGTTGATACGACCGGACAGACAGGCGGCGGGATCCGGCTGCCGTTCTTCTCGGTGTGCGGAGCCATGGGGGTTGAGTCACTGGCGCTGGCGGCCTGCGCGACGCTGCTGGGGGCGTGGAAGCGGCGAACGGTGGTTCGTCGCCGGGCGTAGCTGGAGAAGCGGTTGATGCCGGGAGGCGGAGGCGGCGCACGCTGGAGCGCGGGCGAGATGGCGCTGTGGGGCGGCGCGCTGATCCTCGCGGCTGTCGTACTCGTCGTCGCGTGGATGCTTGTCCGGCGCTGGCAACGGAGGACGGCGGAGGAAACAGGAGCGTCGGGCCCGATCTGGTCGCTGCAACAATTGCGCGAGTTGAAGGCACAGGGTCAGATAACGGACGCGGAGTACGCGAAACTTGCGGCGCGAACGAGCGCTGCATTCAAGCAACACGGGACGTGATTTGGGCCTTGCTGCTTCGGCAATATTGGCGGGGCGGATGATGTCAAGACGCGCCATCCGGGGCGTCGATATTTTGCGGCCGGCAGGACGAGGACGAGAGAGACTAGAATCCAACCGAGCGCGGTCGGTCGCGCGACGAGGCGATTGAATTGGCTAACGGAAGCAGACCTACAGGCGGCGGCAGCGGATCGGGCGGCGGCGGACCGGAAGGTCCCGGCGGATTGAAGCGACGCCGCCAGAGCACTTGCAGCTTCTGCGGCAAGAGCCATCGAGAAGCGGGGCCGATGGTGGAAGGCCCGAACGACGCATTCATCTGCTCGTCGTGCGTCGAGCTTTGCCACAACATCATCAAGCAGGAAAAGCGACGGGTATCGTCGGGGCGGCCACTGTTCGCGAACGTGCCGGCACCGCGCGAGATCAAGGAGTTCCTGGACCGGTACGTGATCGGGCAGGACTTTGCGAAGCGGGCGCTGTCGGTCGCGGTGCACAATCACTATCAGAGACTGATGTACGTCGATCGGGGCGGGAGCGACGACGTCGAGATCGACAAGAGCAACATTCTGCTGGTCGGACCGACCGGGTCGGGCAAGACGCTGCTGGCGCGGAGTCTGGCGCGAATCCTGAATGTGCCGCTGGCGATCGGCGACGCAACGACCCTGACCGAGGCGGGATACGTCGGCGAGGACGTGGAGAACCTGCTGCTGCGGTTGCTGCAGAGCGCGGACTTC
>CAZJVS010000072.1:0-11458 GCA_964549445.1 uncultured Planctomycetaceae bacterium | reverse complement strand
TGAAGCGGCGGGAGTCGGGTTGCTGCATGGGGTTAGAGCTTACCGCAAGGCACTAATTGATCGAGGTCGCGGCGAGTCGCGGTGATCGCCTCATTATCGGAACCAGTCCGCGTGACATTCGGCTTGGACGAGACATACAATTGGTACCTGCCTCGCCGATAAGACTCTCGGCCGATCGTCCATTGTGGGCGAGCGGCCGCCGGCTCTCCCGGGGATGATTGGAACGAATGCGACGCTATCTACTTCTTATTCTGCCGCCGTTTCTGGCCGTCACGATGGGACTGAGCGGGTGTCCGAGCACACTGCCTTCGCCGTTTTCGCGGGACGTCCCGATCAATCTGTTGAGTCCGCAGACAGGATCGTTGACGCTGACGTTTTCTGCCAATCTCGGCACGTTTCCCGATGCGTCGAGCATGAATTGGGACTTCGACGACGGCTCGTTCATCACGAATTCGTCGCCGGCGACGGGGCAGACGGTAACGCACACGTTCCCGAATAACGGAAGCTTTCGCGTTAAGGTCTTTGTGTTCAACCGGCAGGCGATGCTGGGACAGGGCGAGCTGGGTGTGGTCGTGCGCGGGCCGAACCGCGCGCCGACAGCATCGTTCACGGTTACGCAGGTGCCGACTTCGCAGCCGGGCGGCGGGCCGCGGACGTTTCGCTTTAATGCAGGCAACAGCAGCGACGTGGACGGATCAATCGCGTCATTCGCGTGGGACTTCGGGGACTTCAGCGGCGCGGGAAGCGGGCAATCGATCGATCATGCGTACGCGTCGTCCGGTCGATTCACGGTGCGGTTGACGGTGACGGACGATGAGGGCGCGACCGGGCAGACGACGCAAGCGGTGACGGCGAACATTCCGCCCACCGCGGACTTCACGTTCCTGTCGGCGGACACCGAGGCGCCGGGACTGCTGAATGTGACGTTCAGCGGTGCGGCGAGCAGCGACTCCGACGGATCGATTGCCACGTACTCATGGGCATTCGGCGATGAAACGCCGGCCGGAAATGGCGCCGCGACACAGCACAGCTACGGTATTCAGGGGTCGTACGAAGTTACGCTGACCGTGACCGACAACTTTGGCGCGACCGGGACGAAGACGCAGACGCTCGACCTGCTGGGTACGCGGCCGTTCATCCGGTCGATTACGCCGAAGAACGGCGTGGTGGGGACGACGGTTTCGATTACCGATCTGGATGGCGGAAACTTTGTGAGCGGGGCGGCCGTACGGCTGACTCGTAGCGGGCAGACGGACATCCAGGCGACCAGCGTGAACGTGGTGGATTCGGGGCAGATTTCGTGCTCGTTCAACCTGGCCGGTGCGCAACTCGGCGATTGGAACGTGATCGTTCGGAACCCGGATCTGAACGAGGCGACCCTGACGGCGGGATTCCGGGTTGTGACGGCGGACCGGGTGCGTCTGACGACGAGCATGGGCGACATCCTGCTCGTGCTGGACCCGGTGCGGGCGCCCAACCACGTGACGAACTTCCTGAAGTACGTCGATGCGGGCAAGTACGACAACATCGTGTTTCATCGGGTGCCGCCGAACAACTTTGTGATTCAGTCCGGGGCTTTCAAGAGTCTCGGAGCCGGGGCGAATCCGCGGCTGGAGGAGATCGAGGGATTTCCGGCAATCAACAGCGAGGCGCCGAACGGGTTGTCGAATATTCGTGGGACGGTTTCGTTGGCGCTCCGGGGGCAGGATGCCAATTCGGGCACGAATCAGTTCTTTATCAATGTCGGCAATAACACGAACCTGGACACGGGGCCGCCGCGGTTTACGGTCTTCGGCAATGTCATTGAAGGATTGGACACGGTCGTTGACGACATCGCCGCTGTTCGCACCGGCAGCGCGTCGGTTCGCCTGGTGAACGGGACAACGACGACATTCAGCGATGTTCCGGTCAACGACGTGACGATCATCACCGCGCGCCGCGAGTAGGCGGCGCGGCCGTGGTTGATTCGACGTTGCCGGCAGCGCATACTGCGGCGCATGAAGGCCGAACCGATTCTCGCAAAGCTGAACGAATTGCGGCACGAGGCCGAGGGCGATCCGAAAGACCCCGAATGGCTGGCGCTGCACCACGCGTTTTGCTTCCTGTCGTACAAGATGGGTGAGTTTCAGAAGTACCTCGACACGGTGGCCGCGGACGAAAAGAGGGCATCGCCGAGCGACGATTGAGCCGCCCGAGTCCAGCCACTTGCCACAAAAAAACCGGGCCTGCCACGCGGCAGGCCCGGCTCGTTTGTGACTATGCCCGAACGGCGATGGTTAGCCGCAGACGCAGCCGTCGCACTTACAGTCATCGCAACTGCACGTGCTGTCGTCGGCGCACTCGCAATCTTCGCATGCGCAGTCATCGCAGGCGCAGACGGCGGCGCAGGAATCGCAATCGCAGTCCTCGCACGCGCAGTCGTCGCACTTGCAGACTCCGCAGCAGCAACCATCGTCGGACTGGCTAACAGCGGTTGTCAAAGAGCCGCAACACCAGGCATCGCCAGAAGTCGGAACCAGCCCGGCGGACGACGCCAGACCGACTGTCATCATCACACTCAGAATCAGACTCATAAACTACTCCGTGCGAACGCCGCATGGCGGACGTTCGAATCACGTCAGACATCGTCTGCCCGTCCGCGCGGGGCGCGGCGGGCACAAACATTCAGGGTGCTCCGCGGAACTGACGAGTCGCCGGGGATGCACGTGGGATCGCGGTCGGAGATGTGGATCAATTATTCCAGACGCAGAGAAGTGCGTGGGTTGGTCGAGCACCATGATCGGTGAGCCAGGGTGGCGCTTCGCGAGTGAGGATCGGCGTCAGGCCATCCCGCGATTCGACTTGGGCGGCAACGTCGAGCAGTGCGAAAAAGGTAGGAGCGGAAAGGCGTGGAGCCTTGGGAGGCATCCCCATGGGTTCGGCGGAAATGATGCAGCAACTGACGGGCTTCGGTTTCTCGGAGTCCGGCGACGGGATTTCACAACAGCAGGACGACTCATCCTCAACGGGGCAACACGGGCAAACCGGCACAATTGTGCAGGCGGCAACGTCGGCCGCGCAGAAGAGCGTGCACCAAGAGTGCACCGCGAGTGCCAATACCAAGACCCCTCGGACCATACAGAAAGTCTATGGCAGCAGGTCGGGGATTCAAGTCTGAGTGGAAATGGTCCGATTTGATTTTGTGGTAACTTCTGCAATAGACTGTAGATGACAACGCATCGGCCGGGCCATTCGGAGTCCGGTCGGAGCGCTGAGAGGCCTCTGACGAAGGCCGCCGCACACGGGAGCGGCCCTCGTCACGGGCCTGCGACGGAAACGTGGCGGGTCTGGTCATGTCGGCGACAAGCGCGTACGGCCGCTGCGAGGCGGCGATCGGTCATACATTTCGTGATCCCCAACTGCTCCACCGTGCGCTGACGCATTCGTCGGTCGCGGAGAATCGGGCCGAAAGCAACGAGCGGCTTGAGTTTCTGGGCGACGCGGTGCTCGGGCTGGTGGTTTGCGATTATCTCTTCACGAACTATCCAACGTTCCTCGAAGGTGATCTGACAAAGGTCAAGTCGGCGGTCGTTTCGCGGCGGACGTGCGCCGAAGTGGCCGACGCACTCGGGCTGCCGGGGCTGCTGACGATCGGCAAGGGGATGATCAACGGGGCGCGGCTGCCGGAATCGCTGGCGGCGGCCGTGCTGGAGGCGATCATCGCGGCGCTGTACCTCGACGGGGGACTCGAGGCGGCGCGGAGGTTCGTGCTCACGCACATGGAAGAGCACATTCGCCGGTCGGTCGCCTCGGAGCACCAGGAAAACTTCAAGTCAAAACTTCAACAACACGCGCAGAAGGATCTGACCGCGACACCGTCGTACGAGCTGCTGGATGAGAAGGGGCCGGATCACTCAAAGTGCTTTGAGGTGGCCGTCAACCTGAGGGGGCGAAGATTTCGATCGGCGTGGGGAACGTCGAAGAAGGAGGCCGAACAGCGGGCGGCCTTTAATGCGCTAGTCGCGCTCAAACTTGTCGATCCGACGAGCCAGCCGCCGACGTGGGGGCCAGTTGGAACGGAGACTCCGTCCGAGACGGTTGTCGTCGCCGAGGCGCCGTCGAAGCCGGCCGGCAGCAAGCCGCGGCGCGCGAAAGCGAAGGCAGCGAAAAGCCGGCGAATACGCAAGGGCGGATCGGAATCGGCTGCTCGATCGTAGCTAAGCCACGGTGGGTCGTTCAGGTTGACTTGGTTGCCACGGCATCCATGCACTCGTCGAGGCAGTCGATCAGGAAGTCGCAGTCGGCCTTGGTGATGCACATCGGGGGTTTGATGCGCAGGACGTTGCCGAAGAGGCCGCCTTTGCCGATCAGCAATTGACGATCCTTCGCCACTTCGAAGACGCTGGCGCATTCGGCGCTGGCGGGCTCTTTGGACTTGCGATCCTTCACGAGTTCGACGCCGAGCATGAGCCCAAGACCGCGGACCTCGCCGATAAGGGCGTGCTTGTCCTGCAATTCGAGCAGCTTGTTTTTCAGGTAGCCGCCGACGTCTTTTGCCCGCTGTTGGATGTGCTCTTCGTCGATGATCTGCAGCGTCGCCAATCCTTGGGCCATCGAAACCGGGTTGCCGCCGTAGGTGTTGAAATGAATCTTGCGGGTCATGGTCTGGGCGATTTCGGGTCGCGTCGTCACCGCACCGAGCGGCGCGCCGTTGCCGATACCCTTGGCCATGGTCACGAAGTCGGGCGTGACGCCCCAGTTCTGGAAGCCCCAGAAGTGTTCGCCGGTGCGGCCCCAGCCGGTCTGGACTTCGTCGGCGACGCAGAGTCCGCCGTACTTACGCACGATGTCGTAAACGATCTTGAAATACTCTTTCGGCGGGGTGACGACGCCGCCGACGCCCTGGATCGGCTCGCCCAGGAAGCAGGCGATCTCGCCACTGGTTTCGTAGCGGATCGTGTCTTCGACGCTCGTCGCGCACTTCACGTCACACGACGGATAGGTCAGACCGAATGGACAGCGGTAGCAGTATCCGGGGGCGACGTGTTTGACGTTGTTTACGACGGGCAGCGGGAACTTCCATGTGCCGACGGCGGTGAGGCCGATCGTTGCCTGCGAACCGCCGTGGTAGGCGTTGCGGAGGGTGAGCATCTCGCCGCGGCCGGTGTGGAGGCGGGCCATCATCGTCGCCAGCTCATTCGCTTCGCTGCCGGAGTTTGTGAAGTAAGTCGATTTGAGTCCGGAACCTTTCGGCATGTGCTCGGCGACGGCCTTAGCGAATTGGGCGATCGTCGGGTGAAGGTAAATGGTTGTCGTGTGGACGATCTTTCCGGCCTGTTCGCGGATTCGCTCGGTGATTTTCGGATGGCAGTGACCAACGGAGACGGTGACGATGCCGCCGAAGGCGTCGAGGTATTGGCGACCTTTCTCGTCCCACATGTATTGCATGTGGCCTTCGACGACGCAGATCGGCTCCTTGTAGTAGGCAAAGATGCCGGGGTTCATGAACTCTTTGCGCATCGAAAGGATTTCCGCGCGCGAGGGGCCCTTGTAGGGCGCGGGTACGTGGTCGGTTTTGGGCAGGGTTGCCCTGGAGTGGTTGCTAGAGGACTTCTTTGCAGCGGGTCGTGTCTTGGTTGCCATTGCGAATTATTCCCAATCACTGTTGCGGGCTCGGCCCGCGGATAACTCAACCGGCGGTCAGCGCCGCATAGGCGTCCGGGCGGCGGTCGCGGAAGAATTGCCAGACGTTGCGGACTTCGCGGATCAGGTCGAGATTCAGGTCGGCGACGATCACGTCGTCGTTGCTGCGGCCGGCCTCGGCAATGATCTTGCCGCGTGGGTCGCAGAAGTACGATTGGCCGTAGAACTCTCCGATGCGCCATGGCTCTTCGAAGCCCGGGCGATTGATCGCGCCGATGAAATACTGGTTGGCCACGGCGTGGGCCGGTTGTTCGAGTTTCCAGAGATACTCGGAGAGGCCGGCGACCGTGGCCGACGGATTGAAGACGATCTCGGCGCCGTTGAGGCCGAGGCAGCGGGCGCCCTCCGGGAAGTGGCGGTCGTAGCAGATGTAGACGCCGACCTTGCCGACCTTCGTATCAAAAACCGGATAGCCCACGTTGCCTGGCCGGAAGTAGAACTTCTCCCAGAAGCCCGGCTCGCAGTGAGGGATGTGGGTCTTACGGTATTTTCCGAGGTAGGAGCCGTCCGCGTCGATGACGGCCGCCGAGTTGTAGTACACGCCCGACAGATCCTCTTCGTACATCGGGACGACGAGGACGAGCTTGTGCTTCTTGGCCAACTCGCACATCAGCTTGGTGGTCGGGCCGTCGGGAATGCGCTCGGTGAGGTTGTACCACTTGGTGTTCTGCTCGGCGCAGAAGTAGGGGCCGTAGAAGAGTTCCTGCATGCAGAGGACCTGGGCTCCTTTTTCGGCCGCCTTGGCGATGAGGGCGACGTGCTTGTCGATCATCGATTTTTTGATCTTGTCGATCGGCGACGTGCTGGGCTCGGACAGCGTGGCCTGAATCAAACCACCTCGGACGATGCGGGGCATGCGCGGCTCCTCTTGCAACCGTCGGCGAACGCGACGGGTTCGGCGGGGATTGTAACCGATTCGGATGGCGGCGCGATATGCGAGGAGCAGTCGCCCGGGGGCAGAGGATTGCATCAGCCGCCGCGGGTGTGCATCTCCAAGTGGGCGTCCCGGCGGAGGATGTCGAGGGGCACGAAGGGGCCTCTCTGGCGCTGGGCAATCCGATCCTCCGCGCCGCGGTCGGTGCGCATGCGCCAGGCGGAGTCGATCAGTGATGCGATCACAGCGGGCGGGGCATCGGATCGTACGGCTTTTCGAAGGTCGAATCCCCGCGTTGCGTAGAGACAGGTGTACCACATGCCGTCGGCCGTTAGGCGGCTTCGGTCACACGCGCCGCAAAATGGCGCCGTGGTCGATGCGATGACGCCGAATGTGGTGTCGTCCGGGAGTGCGAACCGTTCGGCCGGTGCGTGCGGCTCGGCCGCGACTTGCTTGATGTCTCCGAATCGTTGGGACAGCCGGTCGAGAATTTCCCGCTGGGAGACGACCTGAGCCGCTGACCAGCGTGTCGCGCCGCCGACATCCATGTATTCGATGAAGCGAACTTCGGCGGCGAGGGACTGCCCATAGGCGATCAGATCGTTGAGTTCATCGTCGTTGACGCCGCGAACGATGACGGCGTTGAGCTTGATGGCCAGACCGGCACGACGGGCCGAGGCGATGCCATCGAGGACGCGCGTTAGTTCGTTCTGCCGCGTCAGTCGCTGGAAGCGGTCGGGTCGAAGGGTGTCGAGACTGATGGTGATGCGTCGCAGCCCGGTCGCGGCCAGTGCGTCGGCCTGACTTGCCAGAAGCACGCCGTTCGTCGTCAGGGCCAAATCGCGTACACCGGACTTCGCCGCGAGCGAGCGGACGAGTACCGGCAGATCGTGACGCAATAGCGGCTCGCCGCCGGTGAGCCGGAACTTCTCGACACCGAGCGAGATGAAGACATCCACGAGGGTCGAGAGTTCTTCAAACGAGAGAATTTCATCGCGCGGCAGCCAGACGTATTCATCTTCCGGCATGCAGTAGTTGCAGCGAAGATTGCAACGATCGGTGACCGAGATTCGCAGCGAGCGCAGCGGGCGTTTGAGTTGATCGCTAATCGGGGTCATCGGGTTCGACGGAACTTTAGTGCGGCTTCCAGCCCGGTTCTCGGCGGCCACTCGACGGCGGGGCGGGCCAGCGGGTCATGATCATGCGCTGCTGAGTATAGAAGTGCATGCCTTCCTTGCCCTGGATGTGCAGATCGCCGAAGAACGACGCGTTCCAGCCGGTGAACGGGAACCAGGCCATCGGGGCGGGCACACCGATGTTGACGCCGATCATGCCGGCGTTGAAGCGATGCTTGAACTCGCGGGCCGAGCGGCCGGACTGGGTGAAGATGACGGCGCCGTTGCCGAACTCGCAGCGCTTGCCGAGGGCGAGGGCGTCGTCGAGGGTTGCGGCCCGTGTGACGGAGAGGACCGGGCCGAAGATTTCGTCTTTCGCGAGCACGCTGTCGGGCCGCACGTTGTCGATGATGGTCGGGCCGACGAAGAAGCCGTTGGGGCCGTCGGCGACGCGGACCTTGCGGCCGTCGAGGGCGAGCGAGGCCTTTTCCGAATCGACTTTTTCGATGTAGCTCCGGACGCGATCGGCGTGCTGCTTTGTGATGACGGGGCCCATATCGACGTCAGTCGCGCCGGTGTCGGTGCGGCCGACTCGCATCTTGGCGGCGGCGCTGGTCAGTTCCTTGATGAGCTCGTCGGCAATGCCGCCGACGGGCACGGCCAGGCTGCCGGCCATGCAGCGTTCGCCGGCGCAGCCAAAGGCGGCGTGCTTGAGTCCTTCGACGACCGACTCCATGTCGGCGTCGGGCATGATGATGATGTGGTTCTTTGCGCCGCCGTTGGCCTGGACGCGTTTGCCGTGGGCCGTGCCGGTGGTGTAGACGTGCTTGGCGACGTGCGTCGAGCCGACGAAGGAGATTGCACGAATGTCGGGGTGCGTCAGCAGGGCGTCGACGCATTCCTTTCCGCCGTGGACGACGGAGAAGACCCCTTCGGGAATTCCGGCCTCCTGAAGCAACTCGGCGGCGCGGATCGACGAAAGCGGCACGCGCTCCGACGGCTTGAGGATGAAGCAATTACCGCAGACGAGGGCCGGCGGGTACATCCAGAGCGGCACCATCGTCGGGAAGTTGAACGGCGTGATGCCGGCCACGACGCCGAGCGGGTGGCGGGTGGTTTCGCAGTCGACGTTGGACGCGAGATTCTCAAGTATTTCACCTGTCAGCAGCGAGGGCAGGCCGCAGGCGAACTCGACCATTTCCATGCCGCGGAGCATCTCGGCCCGGGACTCGTTGAAGGTCTTGCCGTGCTCGCGCGAGATGATGCGGGCGATGTCGTCGGTGTGTTTGATAAGCAGGTCGCGGAAGCGAAACATGATGCGGGCGCGCTCGACGGCCGGCGTCTCGCTCCAGCGTTCGAAGGCGGCCAGGCCGGCCTTGACGGCCCGGTCGACGTCGGCACGGCCGCCCATTGGAACCTTCGCGATTGGCTCACCTAGGGAGGGGTTGAAGACATCGTCATGCCGCTCGGCCTGGGCTTCGACCCATTTGCCGGCGATGAGGCACTTGCAGGTTGTTACGCTCATGGGGTTCTCCGCGTTGCTTTGTTGAGCATTACTGTATCCGTACGCGGCGGGTACATCTACCAAGTCGCCGGTGGTGGGGTGGCGAATAGTTTTCGTAACTGATCGCCGGACGCGAACTTATCTATGGCGGCAGTGGCGCGGTCGCCGGGGTTGGAGCGAAAAGGTTCTTGCTTTTGCCGTATGTTCGGTTTATGTTAGTATTAGAAGCAACACGATCTTTTCCGCAGGAAGTCCCGCATGTCGGCTGCCGCTTTGATTTCCGGTTCGTTGGCTGTTGAGCAGCGTCTGACCGCCGCTCGCCGGCTGCTGGAGGAGTTTGAGGCCCGCCGGCCGGAGATGGGGCGGGCGCGTGTCGCGGCGACGGGGCTGGCAGATCTGGATGAGGCACTGGGCGGGGGGCTGCCGCTGGGGTCGATCTGCGAGATCGCGGCCGAGCGGGCGGGGACGCGGGGGCTGTCGCTGGCGCTGCGGATGGCGCGAGGGGCGGCGGATGGCATGCGGGCGATTTTCGTGATCGATCTGGCGGGTGATTTTTATCCGCCGGCCGCGGCGCAGCTCGGCGTGTCGCTGGAGCGGCTGGTGATCGTGCGGCCGGGGCGGGCGGACGAGGCGGTGTGGGCGACGGAGCAGATCTTGCGGTGCGGCGGGGCGGGTCCGGTGGTGGCGCGGCTGGGCGACGTCGATGTTCGGGCGGCGCGGCGCTTGCAGCTTGCGGCCGAGGCGAGCGGGGGAGTGGGCCTGCTGGTGGGCGGGCGGACGCGCGGCGCGGCGGGCAACTTCGCGGCAGTGCGGATGGTCGTTGCGTCCGACAAGACCGCGACACACGCGGCCGAGCAGCGCGTGCGGCTCATGTTGCAGCGCCGCCGGCGCGAGGCGGGGATGGCCCTCGTGCTGGCATTCGTCGCGGATTCGGCAGGCAGCGTTCGTGTGAGGGTCGTTTCTGAATTGGGTCTGCAAGCCGGTATGCGATACGTGGCGGGAGGATAGGCGAATTTCGGCAAAGGATTGCGCGACCGAGCGGCAACGGATGGTGGAAAGCGGACATGGCCCGCGTCTTGTGCATTTACATGCCGTTTTTGGCGACCGACCTGGCGATGATGCGCCGGGGCGGTGCGGCGTGCGTTTTACTGACGCGGCCGCACGGGACGTCGACGGTGGTGGCGCATGCCTCGCCAGCGGCGCGGGTGTGCGGGGTGCGGCCGGGGCTGCTGCTGGCGGAGGCGAGGGCACGATGTCCGGATGCCCTGATCCTGCCGCACGATGCGCGGCGCGACGAGCAGACACTCGAACATCTTGCGTTGTGGGCGCAGCGGTTCAGTCCGATCGTCCGCAGCGAACCACCGGATACGCTGCTGCTGGATGTGAGCGGGTGCGAGCGGTTGTTTCGCGGGGAGGAGAACATCGTCCGCCAGGCGGTGGCGGGGCTGTCGGAGCAGCGGATCCGGGCGCGCGGGGCGATTGCTGACACGGTCGGGGCGGCGTGGGCACTGGCCCATGGCGGCGAAGAGGTGGCGGTCGTCGCGCCACCGAGCGAGTCGCTGCCGCTACTGGCGGGGCTGCGGCCGGAGTCGCTGCGGCTGGAGGCGAAGACGGCCGAGATGCTCGACGCGGTCGGCGTGCGGACGATCGGCGATCTGCTGATGCTGCCGACGGCGTCGCTGCCGTCACGATTCGGCGACGGGCTGGTGCTGCGGATCCGCCAGATGCTGGGCGAGGCGCCGGAGTGGATCGAGGCCGCGCGGCGCGAGCCGGTCTTCGCGGCTCGCATGAGCTTCGGGCCGAGCGACTCGCTGGAGGTGCTGCTGGCGGCGCTGGATCGCGTGTTGGCGCGGATGTGCGAGCGGCTGGTGACGGGCGGCGTGGCGGCGCGTCGGCTGCGGGCATGCGTCTATTTCGAGCAGCGTGCGGCGAATGACGTGTGGATCGACCTGTCGCGGCCGTCGCGCGACGAGCGGCACTTGCGTTCGCTGCTGGTGGCGCGGCTGGAGATGACCGACCTGTCGACCGCGGCCTGCGGGCTGATGGTGATGGCCAGCGAGACGGCGACGTGGCGGGCGGCGCAGGGCGACCTGTTCAAGCCACCGGATCGGGCGGACGACGAGACGGTGGCGGCGCTGCTGGATCGGCTGGCGAACCATCTGGGCGGGGATGCGGTGCTGCGGGCGGAGCCGGTGGACGAGCATCAGCCGGAGCGGGCGGTGCGGTATTGGCCGGTCGTTGGGAACGGCAGAACGTCCAAGCGTCCAAACGTCGAAGCGGGTT
>CAZJVS010000071.1:0-11529 GCA_964549445.1 uncultured Planctomycetaceae bacterium | reverse complement strand
CTTCGAGGATGACCTGGTATTGATCCTGCGGCTGCTTGATGAGGTAGACGTAGTTTTGGCTGTAGGAATTTCGAAGGAGCGTTTCGATACGCGTTGCGGAGACGCCGTAGCTTGCGGCCTTTTCGCGGAGGATATTGACCTTGAGTTGCGGAGTATGGACATAGAGGTCGGGAAAGGCCGAGGCGAAGATTCGACCTTTCTGTTCCATCAGTTTGGCGATCAAGGCCATGCTTGCGGCGTAGACTTCGTCGGCGTTGATGCCCGAGAGTGCGTAGGCGAACTGGCCGCCCTGATTCGCAGTTGCGCCGGTTGAAAGTTGCAAAACGGGCTGAGGCTTCATGATGCCCATGGCGCCTTGCATCGCGGCCGTTGTTGACTTCTCCAATTCCTGGCCGACGGTGGTGATTGGTGGGCGCTTGCTGGGGTTGGAGAGGAACGCCAGCAGCAATCCCCAATTGGACGACAGAAACTGCGAATTGCCGGTCATCGTGAAAGTAGTGTCGACGGCGGGATGGGCATGGAGTGCTTTTTCGCCGGCGTCCTGGTAGCGGCGCATCTGCTCCGGGGACGAGCCCTCCGGGGCGATCATGATTCCCCAAATGAAGGAGCTGTCGCCGATGGGCAGGAATGAGCGCGGGACGACGTTCCAGAGGATGACGGTGCCGGCCATGCAGATGGTCCACGTCACGGCGGAGACCCAGCGATGTTTGAGGAAGAACCAGAGCGAGGCGCCGTAGACCCGCAGCACGTGTTTCTCGAGTCCGCCAATCAGCCGCTCCATGAGTGTTTTCTTTTCGCCGTGTCCGCGGGGGCTGAGAATTCGCGAGCACATGAGCGGAGTCAGCGTGAGGGAGACGACGCCGCTGGCGATGATCGAGACAACGATGGTGACGGCGAATTCGCGGAAGATGCGGCCGACGAGACCGCTCATGAAGACAAGTGGGAGGAACACAGCGGCGAGCGAGAGGGTCATCGAAAGGATCGTGAAGCTGATTTCCTTTGAGCCGTTGATGGCGGCCCGCATCGGGGATTCGCCGAAGCGTTCCATGCGGCGGACGGTGTTTTCGAGGAAGACGATGGCGTCATCGACGAGGAAGCCGATGGCGAGTGTCAGCGCCATGAGCGAGAGGTTGTCCAAGCTGTAGCCGAGGATGTTCATGACCATGAAGGTCAGGAGCAGCGAGAGGGGCAGGGCGACGACGGGGATGAGGGTGTCGGTCACGCGGCCGAGAAAGGCGAAGATGACCAGGACGACCAGCACGAACGCGATGAAGAGGGTTTCCTTCACGTCGCGGACGCTGTCGACGATTGTTTGCGAGCGGTCGTAGATCGGGATGATGGAGACGCTGCCGGGGAGTTCGCGCGAGACGATGGGGAGCAGCGACTTTACGGCGGTCGCGACGGCGACGGCGTTGGAGCCGGCCTGACGGTTGACCGCGAGGACGACGGTGGCCTTCGGGACTTCGTGGCCGCGGACCCAGAAGCGCATGTCGATGCGCTCGTCTTGCACACCGTCGCGGGCGGTGGCCACGTCCTTGAGATAGATGGGCGAGCCGTTCTGGGTGCCGATGATGAGGTCGTTGTAGTCTTCTGCGTTGGTGAGCTGCCCCTGTGGCTGGAGGAGGAAGGAGCGATCGGGACCGTCGAACTGGCCGGCACCCTGGTAGGACGTTCCGGAACGGATGGCGGCGGCGAGGTCGTCGATGGTGAGGCCGCGGGCGGCGAGGGCGGCGGGGTCGGCTTTGATACGGACGGCGGATTTTGTGCCAAAGACCTGAACCTGGCTGACGCCGCTGATGATGCTGATGCGCTGACTGACCTGCGTGTTGGCGAGATCGTAGAGCTGGCCGACGGTCATGCTGTCGCTGGTGAGGGCGATGAAGAGGATCGGCTGGTCGTTGGGATTCGTTTTTGTGAAGGTGGGCGGGGCGGGGAGATCGACGGGCAAGCTACCGGCGGAGCGACTGATGGCGGCCTGCACGTCGGTCGCAGCCGCGTCGAGACTTTTTGAAAGCGCGAACTGGAGCGTGAGGCTGCAGAAGCCCTGCGAACTCTTGCTGGTGATGAGTTCGAGGCCGGGGATCTGCATGAACTGGCGCTCGAGCGGCGTCGCGATTGTGGACGCGACGGTTTCGGGGCTTGCGCCGGGATAACCGACCGAGACCTGAATGACCGGGTAGTCTACGGCCGGCAGGTCGTTCACCGGCAGCTGCCAGTAGGCGAGGACGCCGAAGAGGATCGCCGAGACCGTCAGCACGACGGTCATGACGGGGCGGCGGATGAAGCGTTCGGAAATCGTCACGGCTTAAGAATCCTTCGACGAAGAAGCGGAATCAATGCCGGGCGTCGGCGGTCGCGCTCGAACCCGCGGCGGGAGTACCGGGGGCCGGCGCGGCATTCGTCACCATCACCTTTCCGTTGGGCATGATGGCCATCTGCCCGGCGATGACGACGCGCTCGCCGGCCTTGAGGCCCTCTTCGACGACCATCAGATCGCCCTGGCGCTGGCCGGGAACGATTGGGCGCAGCTCGGCGGTGTCGTCCGGGCGGACGACGTAGACGTACGGGCCCTGCTGGCCGATCTGCTGTGACTTTGACGGGACGAGCACGGCGTCTTTCTTCGTCATGAGCACGAGGCGCACATTTACGAACTGTCCGGGCCAGAGATAGTGGTCGGCGTTGTCGATCGTCGCGCGGAGGCGGACAGTGCCGCTCGCGCCTTGCACGGCGTTGTCGAGGAAGGTGAGGCGGCCGGTTCGCGAGCCGCGCGGCATGGTGCTGGTCTGGGTGGTTGCGGCGGGGCCACCGAGTGCGGAGAGGATGCGTGCGGAGTCTTCCGGGAGATCGACTTCGACGCGGAGGTTGCGCTCGACGGCGTCGGCGGCGTCCTGCGTGCCTGAGGCGATGCTGCGGCGGACGCCCATGAGTTCGTTTTCAGGGACGGTGAACTCGACGTAGATCGGGTCGAGGCGGCGGATCATCTGGAGGGTTGCTTCGTTGGCTTTGACAATGTTGCCGGGGTCGACCATGCGGGCGGCGGCGCGGCCGGTGATCGGGGACTGGATCTTCGTGTATTCGAGATTGAGCTTGGCCGATTCGACGGCGGCTTCCTGCTCGAGGATTTTTGCTTCGGCGACTTCGAGGGCGATTCGTTTCTGGTCGAACTCCAACTGGCTGGCGTTCGCCTTGGAGGCGAGGCCTTTCATGCGCTCAAACTCGATGCGGGCGAGGTCGCGCTCGGCGCGGGTCTGAGTGAGGAGGGCCTCGGCCGACGCGAGGGTGGCCTCGAACGGTCGGGGATCGAGTTCGAAGAGCGGGTCTCCCTTGGAGACGAACGAGCCGTCTTCGACGTGGGCTGCGATGACCTTGCCGCCGACCTGCGGGACGACGGAGACCGTTTCGGTCGGGACGACGCGGCCGATTTCATCGAGATAGATCGGCACGTCGCGTGTTTCGGCGGCGGCGACGGCGACGGGCGCGGGCGGCCGCGCGGGCATTTTCAGCTCTGCGTTGCGGTTGCAGGCGGCAGAGGCGAGCGACATGCCGACGAAGGCCAGGGCACCGATCGAACGACGAACGAGATTGCGATAGCTCCGGTGAGACCTCACGGCTTCCGTCCCCTCCGCTTGCCCTGAGTTTTCAGCGCCGCGCCGCGCGGTTCGGCCGCCGTTGTCATTGCCTGAAGATGGTCGAGGACTCGCTGCCGCATTTCGCCGACGGGCACGGGCAATCCCATCAGGCGACAGAGGCAAAGTCCGTCGATTGCCAGTCGGACCACGGTTGCGGTGACGGGGTCGATGCCATCGGCTTCGAGCCGCGCCTGCCATTCGTTGCATCGCTGGCGGATTGGTTCCAGATACTGCGGGTCGGTGCCAGCGGCGGCGAGCAGGGCGGTCAGCACGGGCTCTTCCTCGGGCCTCGGCGGCTCGGAACGCGCGGCGAGATACGCGCGGGTGAATGCGCCGGGTGAGTCGGAGTCTTCGGCGAGGGCAAGGGCCTGATCGGCTTGGCAGCGGGTGCCGAGGCGCTCGACGATGGCCGAGACGAGGGCCGCCTTCGATCGAAAGTGGTAGAGCAGGCCGCCTTTGCTGACGCCGGCCTCGCGGGCGACGGCTTCAAGGGTCATGTTGCTAACGCCGTCGCGGCCGACGACGCGCTCGGCGGCGTTGAGCAGGCGGTCCCTGACCGAGGTCGATTCGCTGATGGACTGTGCGGTGGGCATCGCGGCACTATACCGTCCAGACGGTATAGTGGCAACGAAACGTACGCGATTAGCACGTAAGTCATTATTGGGAGGGCTTTTGTGGCTGTGTTATTAGCTTGGGGCCGCGCCGCCGGCGGGGGCTTCCAGCCCGAAGGCGGCGTGGACGACCTTTAGGGCTTTCTCGCCGTCCTGACGGCGGACGATGCAGCCAATGACGATTTCGCTGGTGCTGATGTTTTCGATGATGACGCCGGCCTTCGCGAGGGTGTCGAACATCTTGGCGGCGACGCCGGTGTGGGATCGCATGCCGATGCCGACGACGCTGACCTTGGAGACTTCCTGATCGATCTCGACGGCGCGGAAGCCGAGCGATTTCGAGAGGTCTGCGGCGAGGGAGCGGGCTTCGCGGATGTCGTCGGCGGCGATGGTGAAGCTGATGTTGGTGGTGCCGTCGCCGTGCTGGACGTTTTGAATGATGTCATCGACGACGAGGCCGGCTTCGGAGATGCGGGCGAAGACGGAGGCGGCGAGGCCGGCGGAGACGGGCGCGCCGAGGAGCGAGATGCGGGCGAGGTCGCGCTTGAGGGCCGCGCCGCGGACGACGATTTTCTCCATTTGGGGGGTTTCTCTCACGATGAGGGTTCCCTTCGTGTCGTTGAAGCTGCTGCGCACGTGGACGGCGACATTGTAATGGCTGGCGAGTTCGATGCTGCGGGAGTGCATGACCTGGGCGCCGAGGGCGGCGAGTTCGAGCATTTCGTCGTAGGCGATGGTTTCGAGGCGGCGGGCCTGGGGGACGATGCGGGGGTCGGCGGTGAAGATGCCGTCGACGTCGGTGTAGATCTCGCAGGCGTCGGCGGCGAGGGCGGCGGCGAGGGCGACGGCGGTGGTGTCGGAGCCGCCGCGGCCGAGGGTGGTGATGTTCAGTTCCTCATCAATGCCCTGGAAGCCGGCGACGATGACGATGTGGCCGGCGTCGAGGAGCTTGTCGATTCGCTCGCGCTGGGCGATTTCGCGGATGCGGGCGCGGCCGAAGGCGCGGTCGGTGCGGAGTGCGATCTGGGCGCCGGTGAGACTGGTGGCTTCGCAGCCGCACTGATGAATGGCCATGGCCATGAGGGCGATGGAGACCTGCTCGCCGGTCGAGAGGAGCTGATCCATCTCGCGGCGGGAGGGGTTGGGGGTGATCTGGTTGGCGAGGTCTATGAGGCGGTCGGTTTCGTCGCCCATTGCGGAGACGACGACGACGACGCGCTGGCCGGCGCGATGGGCCGCGACGGCGCGACCGGCGGCGCGGTGGATTCGCTCGGCGTTTGCGACGCTGGAGCCGCCGAATTTCTGGACGATGAGAGGCATGATCCGTCTATTTCACCAGGTTCGGCGAGTAAGTGCGCGGAAAATTGGAGTCGGGGCGGGGGCTGGATGCCCCCGCGCGACGGTAAGAGATACCACGATGCTTGCACAGAAACTGCTGAAGGGTCTTGCGATCCGACAAGCCGCGGGACGCGGTGAAGAGTGCGTTTTGCACTCTCGACCAGGTCTCGCCGCCACTGTCGGGGATCTCGCCGGACTTCGGGCGAGGCCATTGACCGGTGCGGGCGTGGTGCTCTTCGGCCCAGCGAAGTATCTGCTGGTGGGTGATCGGTGGCAGGCCGGACGAGTTGCGAACGCCTCGCTCGGCGGCGAGCAGCTTCGCCAGTGAGCCCGGCTTGAGACCGCGGGATCCGGTGTTGAGGGCGTTGCTGACGGATTCCCAGGTTTCGTTTTCGGTTCCGTGAATCGAGCCGCTTTTTCTGTTTGGCCAGACGCCGTGGGCGGCATGATGGAGGTCGGCCCAGGCGAGAATCTGCGAAGTCGTCAGGGGCGCGTGGCGGGCTTCGCGCAGCGGGACGCCGCGATGGCGGGCGAGAAATTTCCTGAGCGTCGTGCCGCCTTTGAGGCCGCGGTAGCCGCCGTGCAGTGCGGTCATGACCGCCTGCCAGGTGTTTTCGGGGGCTTCGGGGATTCGGCCGGAGTCGGGCGTCGGCCATTCACCGGTTCGGGCGTGGTGGGCGTCGGCCCATTCGAGGATCAGTTCCGTCGTGAGAGGGCGGCTGTAGACGTTTCTGGCCGAGCCGGGCTTTTTGCCGAGCAGCCGGCTGATCGAGGAACCGCCGGGCAGGCCGCGCAAGCCGCGGCGGAGGGCCTCGTTGATGGACATCCAGGTGAGCCCGTCGGTGTTGGGGATGATTCCGGCGTGCTGGTGGGGCAGACGGCCGGTGCGTCTTTCGTGTTCGCGGGCCCAGGCGAGGATCAGGTCATCGGTGAGTTGCCGCGGACGGCGATTGCCCGTTCCGATGGGACTAAAGCGATAACCGGAGAGGAGATCGGCGAGTGATGCGGTTTTCGGAAGGCCGCGCGCGCCGAAACGGAGTGCCTGATCGATGGTGATCCAGGTATCTCCGGGCGATTCGGGAATGGGTCCGGAATGAACGTCGGGCCACTCGCCGGTGCGGCGACGAAATGATCTGGCCCAATCGACGATGCGCGAGATTCGCAATCGCCGCATGGGAGGGGCACTGGGCGAGACCGGTTTTTGCTTCTGAGAGCGGTGCACTTGGAATTACTCAGGCTGTATCGAACACCCGGCGAGCATCATATCGCGGGCGCCGTGGTACGCGAATGCTGGAGGCTCATCGGGCGGGCTATCGCCGGCGCGGAGCGGGCCGGCTGAGACGACGCACGATCCTGGGCAGCGACGAGCCGGCCGGCAGGCCGCGAAATCCCCTGCGGAGGGCGCGATCAATGCCGAGCCAGGTTTCGCCGGGGGCTGCGTCGACGCGACCGGAGTAGCGCGTGGGCCATTCGCCGTAGCGCCGGAAATGGGCGCGGACCCAGAGCACGATCGTGGAAGTGGAGAGCTGCGGCCGGTTCGCCCCTCTGTCGATATCGCGGTTTTCGATGAGAAACTGCGTGAGGGTGAAGCGACGGCGAAGACCGCGGCGTCCCTTGAACATGGCGTCGTAGACGCTGGCCCAGGTTTCGCCGCCGGCGTTGGGAATGAGTCCGCCGACGCGCGTCGGCCAGCGACCGGTCCTGCGGTTGAACTTGTCAGCCCAATCGAGGATCTGACGATAGGTGAGCCGGGGTCGCTCGTGAAGGTGGCGGGCGCCCCGTCGCCGGGCAAGAAGCCGGGCGATGGATGACCCGCCCGGCAGGCCGCGAAGACCTGAGTAGAGGGACGAGTTGATGGCATTCCATTCTTCGGCGGGGGCGGCGCGGACTGTTCCGCTCGTTCGGTTGGGCCAACGGTCGGTGCGTTCACGGTGGTCGTCAGCCCAGTCGAGTATCAGCGATTCGGTGAGCCGGCCTGTCCGGTAGGGAGGAAGACGAAAGGCGCGATGGGCCGCCAGGAAACGCCCGAGGGTCTCGCCGCCTTTTCCGATGCCGCGATAGCCGCGCTTCAGCGCACCGACGACGGCGCCCCAAGTCTCTTCCGGGGCATCGGCGATCGCGCCCGAGCGCGACGTCGGCCAGCGTCCGGTCCGGCGACGATGCGCGTCGGCCCAGGCGAGGATTTTGGCGCGCGTCATCGGCACGCGATGCACATTGCGAATGGTGCCCGGATGCTTGCCGAGCAGATGGCGAATCGAGGAGCCGCCGGGCAGACCGCGATATCCATGCTTCAACGCCTGATCAACGGCGGTCCAAGTGAGACCATCGGCTCCATCAATGCGACCCGAGCCTACAGCGGGCAGCCGGCCGGTGCGCCGGTAGTGGGCCGAGGCCCAACGCCGAATCATCAACTCAGTGAGAATCCGGCGCGGCGCAAACGGATCGACGAACTGGATTCCGCGATACTCGGCGAGCAAGTGGGCGAGGGAAGAACCGCCCGGCAGGCCGCGGCGGCCTTCGCGGAGGGCGTAGCGGATTGCTTCCCAGTTATCACCGGGGGACTCACGAATGGAACCTGAGAGATGAGTTGGCCACTCTCCGGTGCGGCGGCGATGGGCGCGGGCCCAGCGGAGGATCAGGGATTTGGATAGCGGAGTGCGCGTGCTGCGCGGCATGGCCGCGGATGTTACGGCAGTTAGAGCTTGGTGGCGCGGACGACTTCGTCGATCGTGGTGACGCCGGTGCGCACTTTGTTGAAGCCGTCTTCGCGGAGGAGGATGAGGCCCTTCTGGCGGGCGGCGTTGAGGAGCTTGCTGGTCGAGGAGCGCTGGAGAATCAGCTCGCGCAGGTCGTCGTCGAGGTGGAGCAGCTCGAAGATGCCTTTTCGGCCGGCGAAGCCGGTGTTGCGGCAGTCGCGGCAGCCCTTGCCGCGGAAGAGCTTTTCGCCTTTCCAGCCGAAGTCGGGCGGGACATCGGTGGGCTTGGGGGTGTATTCCTCGCGGCACTTCTTGCAGATGCAGCGGATGAGACGCTGAGCGAGTACGGCTTCGAGCGAGCTGGCGACGAGGAATGGTTCGACGCCCATGTCGAGCAGTCGGGTGGTGGCGCTGCAGGCGTCGTTGGTGTGCAGGGTGCTGAGCACGAAGTGACCCGTCAGTGAGGCCTGAATGGCCGTCTCGGCCGTTTCGAGGTCGCGAATTTCGCCGACCATGATGACGTCGGGGTCGTGTCGAAGGAAGGCACGCATGCCTTTGGCGAAGGTGAGGCCGGACTTGAGGTTGACGCCGACCTGGTTAATGCCGCCGAGGTGGTATTCGACCGGGTCCTCGACGGTAAGGATCTTGATCTCGTCGGAGATGATGGTGTTGAGCGAGGCGTAGAGCGTGGTGGTCTTACCAGAGCCGGTCGGGCCGGTGACGAGCAGAATGCCGTGGGGCTGGTTGATGACCTTCTCGAAGACCTTGAGCATGTCCGTCGCGAAGCCGATGTCGTTCAGCGACAGCAGGACGGCCTGCTTGTCGAGAATACGCATGACGATGCCTTCGCCGAAGACCATGGGGATGACGCTGACGCGAATGTCAATCTCGCGGCCGTGAACCTTGATCTTGAAGCTGCCGTCCTGCGGGAGGCGCTTTTCGGCGATGTTGAGGTTTGAGAGAATTTTGATGCGGCTGATGATGGCGGCCTGAAAGCGACGAATCTGAGGCGGGACATTCGCGCTTTGCAGCACGCCGTCGATGCGATAGCGAATTTTCAGCTCGTTCTCGAAGGGCTCGATGTGAATGTCGCTGGCGCGTTCGTTGATGGCCTCGACGAGGAGGTCGTTGACGAGCTTGACGACGCTGGCGTCCTGGGCCATTTCGGCGAGGTCGCCGGCGTCTTCGTTCACGTCGCTGACGACCTCGATGCCGTCGTCTTCGACCAGACGGCTGATGGTGTCGCCGCCGACGCCGAAGTACTTCTTGATGACGTTGTTAATCTCCGTCTCGGAGGCGAGCACCGGGGCGACGTCGAGGCCGGTGATCATGCGGAGTTCGTCGAAGCCGTAGAGGTCGAAGGGATCGCAGGTTGCGACGCGAATCTTGCCGTTGGTCTTTTCGAGGGGGATGAGCTTGCGGCGATGGACGAGCTTGGCCGGCATCTGCTTGAGGGTTTCGACGTCGATGGTGGCCTTCGTGAGGTCGACGACGGGGAAGTGGAGCTGCTCGCCGAGGACTTCGAGGACGTCGCGCTCAGCGATGTAGCCGAGGCGGACGAGGATGCGGTCGAGCCGTTCGGTCGGGTCGCGCTTGGCGCCCATGGCCGTCTGGAGCTGGTCCGAGGTTATTTTTCCGCGTTGTACCAGTGTGTCGCCGAGACTCACCTTATCGCTGCTCCGAATACTGACGGGTCGAAGGTCCGCATTCCACGCTACGGGATTGGGGCTGTCCCATCAAGCCGGATGGGGGCAGACTCTCCCCGACGGTATATGTATACGGGCAGTCTGACGAGGGGTTGCAGGAGGATCGAACTGCCGGGAATTACGTTCCAAACGCATTTTTCCGGCGGTGACGCTGAATGGTGAACCGGCAGTGAGAGCGGTGCGGTTCGCGCTTCGTCGGACGGGGCGCGAACCCTTCCTCGTCATTAAGTCGGCCTGCGCGCAGGCGCCTTTGCCCCTTTCCCTTCCTGAAGCTTCTCTCCCCTCCGTCCGGAAAAGGGCTTCGGACATGCCTCTGGATCATGCTATTGCGGCGATTTTGCGATTATCAAGTGCTCCAAATAAAGATTCGGTTAATCCGCATTCGGCGGGGCGCAGTTTGTAGGCGGAGTGGGGCTGAGTTGCCGTGGGGGATCAATCGACTATCCTAGATATCCTCGCATTTTACACCGAGACCCCGTTTGGGAGCTTTTCCGAGATGATCAGCCATCGTATTTGCATTGCTCTGGTGACTGCATCGGCCTTGTTCGGCGCGGCCGGGTGCGGAACGCAGACGTATCCGGACAATGTGCTGGAGGGGACGTGGCGGGGCGATCTGACGCTGTCGGGATCGCTGAAGGTCGGCGACGAGTTGCAGAATCTCGATCCGGCGCAGCGGCCGTTCACGATTACGTTCGGGGCGGACGGAGTGCCGAAGCTGGTGCCAAACATCGGGGACGGCGGGTCGCAGTCGGGGTTTGACCTGCGCGACTTCCGGACGCCGGGGCAGACGCAGAGTTCGAGCGTGGACACGGCGGACACGACGGGGACGGTGACGGTGACGTGCCTCGAGGCGGAGTTCAGCGAGTCGGCCATGCGGTACGTGGTGAAGCTGGAGGTGGCGTCGACGGTGCACAAGAGCGGGGCGGACTTTGCGAGCAACAGCGTGACGATGACGACGCTGACGGCGGAGGCGATCGGACAGACGTGCCACTTTGTGAATAACACGGTGACGACGGGGAACGGTCCGGTGGAGACACCGGCGCAGAGCGGGATGTTTGTCGACAAGACGTTTGAGACGATCCTGCACGCGGAGGGGGATTTGGGGCGGTAGCGTGGACAGTCAGCAGTCGATACGTCAACCGTCAACGGCGGGGGATGAGATCTCGAGAAGAAGTACGCGTGCCTCTCGAAGAGCGGACACGCCACCTATCGATGACTGAATCGATTGTCAGCGCGGGCGGGTGCGCCATCGTCTCCGCATGGCGCCGCCCCATCCGAGGAGGACGATCGGCATCGCGAGCAGACTGCTCGGCGACGGAGCGCAGCCCATGCCCATGATGCCGCAATTCGTCCCGCCATTATTCGTCGGCGGGAACTCGACGATATACCCATTCAAAATCGAGTCCGCGACGCCGTCGATCCACTGGTTCGTTCGGTCCGGTGCCCGCAGTGAATAGAACGACGCTGCACGGAATCCCGGCGTGCTCGGACCGGCCGGAAAGCCGGCGACCCACTTCGTGTACGACAACGGCTCGCCGCTGACCCACGT
>CAZJVS010000070.1:0-11672 GCA_964549445.1 uncultured Planctomycetaceae bacterium | reverse complement strand
GGCGTTGGGAATGGAATGGGCGGCGGGCGAGAAGTTAGAACGGTGAGAATTCGCGGATTCATTGCGGTTTTTGTCCTGGAACGGGCGTCAGCACGGGGCGACGAAGCGACGAACGGGATGAGAGACGCGGGGCTTGGCGAGCGGCACGTGGATGGGGGCTCAATTTGACCCCTCCCGTTGTTTTTTGACGGGATTAGACGGGATTTGATGGGACGGTGGCCGCTGCGGCGCGGAAGCTCGACGGTGGCTGGTGGCCGCGACGGGGTGGCGGCGACGAGTTTGACGGCGGAGATTGGCGTTACTTGGCAGACTTGCGTGATTCTCCCAGACGTCCTGAATGGACCGCCGCTCGTTCGGGTCTTCGGGCTCACGACGACCTCCCGCATTGTTTTTTTGCTGGTACGCGCTGGTACGAGCAGGGACGACGCTCAAATCGGATTGAGAAGTCGGGATCGCCCGGTCGGCGCGCAACCTCTCCGTGGCCGCGCGGCGCCCTTCGACGGGCTCAGGGACCGGTCGAAGGCAAATGCCGTGCGGATGGTTCTGGTTCATGCGCGAGGGCTACCCTTGACACGGCGGGAACGCTTCGCGTTCGGGAGCGCTTTGCCGCCCGTCGCGTCAAGGGCACAGCGTGCCCTCGCTGATTCACCCCGTATACGCGCCCGCCGTTCCACACGGGCCGAGAGCTGAAGGGCGGAAAGGCCAAAACGCGGCGCGAGGGCGGAGCTCGCGATGGATTGGAAAACCGAAGATGAACGATGGAAAATGGGGAGATCGGGCGGGTGGGGCGGGATGGTGCAGTTCGGGTTAGTTTGTCGAGTGCGCGGTTTGGTGGCGGCGCGTTTGACGATATCACGGGCTGAGTGGACCCGAAATGTCCTTCACGGACATGGAATGGCCTTTTTCCGCCGGAGCGAGGGGAGCCGGAGGCGTGGCCGGAGGGGGTAGGTGCGGCCGACGGGCGGGGGGGACCCGAAATGTCCTTCGCGGACATGGGGCTTCAGTGTGGTTCGGGGCGGCCGGTGGGATACGGGAAGGGATTCCCGGGTGGGTGGGTGCGATCCCGGCGGCCCGGGAGGATTCTCGCACGAGCGGAAAACATCAAGCCGCAAGCCACAATCGAAAGGCCGGAAGTCGGCGAAATGAAGGGGCAGCTCGTATTGATCGGAGCGGACGAGGCGCCTGGTCAGTCCCCCACCCTCAGAGCGGGTGAGGCGCTCTCGCATGCTTCTTGACTGAGGTCGTGGGGTTTTTGTACGATCAACGTCCTCATCCGAGACAATCTACGCAGGTGGAGGGCGAGAGCATGCGCGCGCGGAAGAACTTTACTGTCGAACGTTGGAAGCAAGGCGCATCACTTCTACTCCAGACTCCCGCCGTGGCGATGTCAGCCGTCTTGGTGGCGTTAGTCTCCGCCGGAATGGCGTCGCCGGACAGCCGCTTCCAACCAAACCGGTTCGATGCATATCCCGAATCGGCGCAGGAATCGGACGGACCCGACCCGCGCACGCCGTGCACGTCGCCGGCACAATTCTATGACATCACGTGCTTCAAGCCGGGGCGACCGTGCGCGACTCAGAACAGCGACGTCCTATACAACGCCGGTCGGGCGGTCTGCCGCGTGAAGGTGTACAAGCAAGGCCCGGGCGGCGGAACGCTGATGGGCGTTTGCACCGGGTTTTATGCGGTTGCTTTTGACATCAACAACATCATTCGCAATGACGTTGTCCTCACATCACGTCACTGTATCGATCACATCTACAGCCAGTGCCTGCTGACGCCGGATGGAATCAATTCCGGGGGAGGGAACGTCGAGGAGCCGCCGCTTCCGGAGCGAGTGGCGCGATTTGAGCTCGAGTTTGGAGTTGAGTACACGCCGGACTGCGCGTGTTCGGGGGCAAACCCGCCGGCTGCGTGTCTCGGCGATCCATGCCGATCACCGACGTCTGGGCCGGCCGCCCCGGTGATGCCCTGTGCGGGGCCGGACACGTTTGAGGGAACGCGATGGGGCGTCGAGGGCAGTTGCGATTGGGTTGTCCTCATCGTCGAACCGCGGAATGGAACTGTTCTACCGATACAGCTCGGGTGGCCGCAATTACAGGTGTTTCCCGATTTTCCGATTCTTATCGGCACGCCGTTCAATGTGTCGGTGCCGCAGCATCCCCGCGGTCGCTGCAGGGAGGTTTCGTTCGGGCGCGTACGTTCGGACTCGGTCATCGTTCCGCCGCAGCCACTCGAGACGTGCGATTTCGGCCACAATGCCGACACAGAGCCCGGGAGCTCGGGTTCCCCGATCGTCCTGTTGAAGCAGGCGTCTCCGGTCGACCCGGTCGTCGCGAGTGTGATGGGAATCCACCGCGCGGGTGGATGCACGTCGCAGAGTGCCACAGATAATTCACGAAATCGGGCCGTTGGGGCAGCGGTGCTACAGTCGCCGCCGGCCACGCAGCCCGCGGGCTTACCGACACGATTCCAGATGGCTATCCAGCGAGCGCTTCACCCTGGCGACTTCAACGCGGATGGATTCACGGATATCGCAGACCGAGCCATCCTCTGGAATGTGCTCGGCTGTGGCGACGCGGTGAATCCGTACAACGCGTGTCTTGACCCGTGCTACGTCGGATACGTCGACCTCGATCGGAGCGGGTACATTGACTGTTACGACTATCTTCTGTGGCTGTCGTACTACCGGCTCGAACCACCGGGACCGCTCAATCCCGTCGATCCGCTTCCCGGCGGTGGGAAGGGAGACATGAATCAGAACGGTCGTACCGAAGGGCGGGACATCCAGATATTCGTGCGGACATTACTGCTGGGTACGCCACCGACGCTTCTAGGTCAGCGCCAGCGGATCCTGGCGGACTTTAACGAAGATTGCGCCGTTACGGTCGCGGACATTCCACCCTTCGTAGCAAAATTGCTTACGGCACCGTGACTTTGTTGAGTGTTGTTCCGCCGATTATCGCAAACAGGCGAATGTGTACAATTCGGCGGCGGTCGGCGATTCGCGAGCGGGTTGTGTCGGGACCGGGCGCGCGTTAGGGGTTTCCCTGAGGGTGGAGCGGGGATTTTGGGTTGAAATTGCGGGTGTGGGCGGTGGACAGCGGTGGGGGTGTACACTATATTACAACTGGTAGGTTCGACGACCGAGGCTTCCGGCTACGCGACACGTCTGATCGTTCCGCAGCTCGTAATGCACTCTCGCCTGTCCTTCCGCCTGGGCCGAATTGTCGGCCTCTTTCGATTGTGACCCGGAAAGTGAAAAACGGGTCCACCATCCTGCAGTGAGGAGTTATCAATGGGCAGGAAACTGTATGTCGGAAATCTCAGCTACAACACGAGCGGCTCGGACCTCGAGGGTCTGTTCTCGGCTCACGGGACCGTGCAGAGCGCGCAGGTGATCTCGGATCGCTCGACCGGCGCGAGCAAGGGCTTCGGCTTCGTCGAGATGGGGACCGATGAGGAGGCCAAGGCGGCCATCGCGGCGCTGAACGGCAAGGAGCACGACGGCCGGGCGCTGACGGTCAATGAGGCGCGGCCGAAGGAGAATCGCCCGGGTGGCGGCTTCGGCGGCGGCGGTGGTGGCGGTGGCGGCGGCGGTCGCCGACGCTTCTAGTCGCGATTTCCAACAAGACAAAAAAGGGAGGCCGCTTGACGCGGCCTCCCTTTTTTTGTGTGCAGGCCTGACTTTGAAAGAACGGCCGGGAAGCCGGTCAGTTCCATCTCTGTCCACTACCGCCGACTATCCCGGCCGTCAGGATGACGGACGAGTGCGCGATCTGCGTTCCTTCCAGCACCCCGCTCAGGAACGGGAGACTTGAATTGGCATGTGTCCCGGACATTGGGAGTCCTCTGGAGAGGAAGACGCCGGAGGCGGCGAACGGGACACTGAAAAACGGAGAATCAGGGACAGGTCGCATCGGGATCGGCCAGGAGCTTGGCGACGAAGAGGGCCCAGTCGGTCGAGTCGAAGGCGTGGTTGGAGTCCATGTCGGCGCAGGCGCAGCCGCCGGTGACCGAGGCGGAGACGGCGCAGGCGACAAAGGCCTGAACATCGGCGCCGTCCAGGCGCGTGTCGGCGTTGATGTTGCCGGGGCAGCTTCCGCAGAGTCCGGGGATGATTCGGACGGTGACCTTGGTGGAGGAGTAGAGGACTTCGGCGGAGAGCGTGGAGGGGAAGCCGGTGAGGGCGACGGTTGAGAAGGTCCCGTCGACGAGGAGGGCGGTGAGGATGTCGAAGGTGTCGCCGATGGATGGTGTGTAGCCGCCGATGAGAGCGACCTTGAGCGTTCCGGCGAGCGAGGCGACGCCGCCAACGGCGAGGCGGTCGTATTGAGTGCCGACGGTGGGGCCGCCGATTTCGATTTTGAGAGAGCCGGATCCGCCCTGGGTGTAGTTGTGTGCGCCGTAGGGGTGCAGGAGCGTGATGATGCCGGGCGAGAGGCCGGGGCTGACTTCGCCGGCAGAGTTGTTGACGTTGCCGGCGACGGTGCCGGTGCCTTCCAGGACGCCGCCGGCAAAGGCGAGCGGTGTGCCGGAGGTCGAGCCGAGGTTGCCGCCGAGCAGACGCGTGGCGCCGGCGGATTGCGTGAAGCTGTAGAAACTGAGCGTACCGGAGCGGGCTTCGACGGTGGCGGTATTGTTGAAGGTTGCTGTGACCGTCGTGACGTCGGCGCCGGCGGTTTTCTTGAAGAGTCCCGCGTTGTTGATGATGCCGCCGAAGGCGCAGCAGATCGGAGCGATGTCGGCGTCGGTCTGGATGTCGAAGGCGCCGGTTGCTTCGTTGTTGAGGATCGGCGGGCTGTCGCCGCCGGTGATGTTGAAGTCGCCGGCGCCGGTCCAGATGAGGGAGCCGGCGTTGCCGAGCGTGCGCGAGCCGAGGAGCTTGTAGTCGCCGCCGGACAGGTTGAGCGTTGCGCCGGCGAGGATGCGCGTGGCGCCGACGCCGGGGGAGCCCATCGCACCGCCGAGCCAGTTGAAGACGTTGCTGACGCGGATTTCGCCGGCGCCGCGAAGCTGGCCGGAGGGGTTGAGTTCGAGGTTGGCGACGGTGACGACGGCGCCGGTGTTGACGTCGAGATAGCCGGAGGAGGGGACCCGGACGAGGCCGTCGCCGGTGACGGCGGTTCCGGCGTTCCAGTTGTAGTTCTTGGTTTCGAGGACGGTTCCGGGGTCGAGGGCGAATGTGCCGGTGCTGGCGCCATAGTCGTTGTTGAGGCGGAGCGTGCCGGATTTGAGCTGGGTCGTGCCGTCGTTGTTGAAGGGGACGCTGATCTCGCTGATGCCGGCGGCGAGGATCTTGCGGAAGGTGCCGGTCGGTGAGACGTGGACGCCGTCCGGGCCGACCATGGAGCCGACGGCGGGCACGATGTTGGAGTCAGACTGGAGTTCAAAAAGGCCGAGTGGCTTGACGTCGATGAGGGCGTGATTGTCGAGGGTGAGGTTGATGGGGTCGATGATGGCGGCGGTGGCGGCGCCGTCGATGTTGAGGATGGCGCCGATGATGAACTTGGCGCCGGTGGTGCGGAGTTCGAGCGAATCGTTGATGTTGAAGACGCCGGTGGCGAGGGAGCCGGCGTTCCACTCGAACGGGCCGTCGAAGGTGGCGGTGGTGTGAACGGCGAGGCCGGCGTCGTAGAGCTTGAAGACGCCGCTGCTGTAGAAGCTCCAGACGTTTGCGGAGAGAGTGAGGTAGACCGCGCTGCCGCTCACGTCGACATCGTCGGCGGCGCCCGGGAAGCTGGGGCATTCGGGGTAGGGGCCGAACCACCAGTTGTTGTAGTGGCCGGCGGCGTCCTCGCAGCAGGTGTACCAGTTTTCGCTGACGCAGGATGCGTGCCAGGTGTAGAGGCCGGCGCGGGCGAGTGGGGCGGCGGCGAAAACCAGGGTGAGCGTGGCGAGCGCGACGAGTGCGTTTCGGATTCTGAACATCGCATGTCCTCCGAAGGGGAAGACGTGCGGATGGATGGAGTGGACAGTTGCGCTGCCGGGTTGTGCGCGTTATGCGCCGGCGTGGACGAGTTCCATGTCGGATTTCGGGGATCCGGTCGTGGGGGAATCGGGTGATTGGGGAATTCCCTCAGTTGTCGGCCGAGCCGAATCGGCGGGCTGATAGGTGTAGGTCGGCTCCGGTCGGCCGGCGCGGCGGTGCCACTTGGTCAGGCGGTGATCGAGATAGTCGACGCCGAAGATGGGGGAGTGGGCGATGACGCGGAGCATGTCCTTGTAGGAGACGATGTCGCACTCGTTGGCGGTCCGGATCATCTTGAGCATCTGAGCGGGGCGGTATTGGAAGTCGTTGCGGATGCGGTTGCGGATGCGGCGGAGGCGGGCTTTGTCGAACTGCTCGGAGTAGACGTAGCCGTTGGTGCCGATGCGGTAGCCGGGGGTGTTTTTGACGGTTTCTTTCCACGGGGTGAACTTGTCCATGCGGAGGAGACTGAGACTGATGGAGTGGAGGCCGAGGTCGCGGGCGAACTGGGGGATGGCGAGCATTTCTTCTTCGGTCTCGCCGATGCTGCCGTAGATGAAGTAGCCGTGGAACCAGAAGGGGAACCGGCGGAGGACGTTGAAGGCGGCGCGGGCTTTTTCGGTGGTGAAGCCCTTATGCATCGCCTTGAGGATCTTGTCGCTGGCGGATTCGATTCCGAAGAGGAGGACGCGGAAGCCGGCGTCCCAGGCCTTTTGGAGCATGCGCGGGAACTTGTAGACTTCGATACGGCACTGGACGATGTAGCGCTTCTTGATGCCGCGCTGGATGAGCACTTCGGCGAGGCGCTCGGATTTCTTGGGTTCGAGGAAGAAGATGTCGTCGGCGAACATGATGATGTCGGCGGGGCTCGACTCGATTTCGTCGGCGATGGATTCGGGTGAGCGGGCGACGTAGCCGCGGAGCTGGCCGAGGGGGTTGATGACGAGGGAGCAGAACTCGCACTTATAGGGGCAGCCGCGCGAGGAGAGGATGGTGTCGAACTGGGTGTTCATGAGACGGACGCCGCGCAGGGTCGGTGAGTAGCGGCTGCGACGGAGGGCGCGATCGGGCGGGACGATTTGGTCGATGGGGGCGAGGGGGCGATTTTCGTTGTGATGGATGGCGCCGGAGGCGTCGCGATATGAGAGGCCGGTGACGCGGTCCCAACTTTCGCCATTTGCGATTGCGGCGATGGTCTGTTCGCCCTCGCCGCGGACGATGCCGTTGACGTTTGGGCAGCGGTGGAAGATGTCTTCGACCTGCTCGGTAGCTTCGTAACCGCCGACGATGGTGTCGATGCCAGTGGGGAGCTGGGCGACGAAGGTGCAGATGGTGTCGTAGCGGGCGCGCCAGCCGATGCTGATGCAGATGAGGTCTACATTTTCTCGCTCGATGAAGGCGCGGAGCTGCTCGATGGTCCGGAAGCTGCGCTCTTTTCTGCGGTCGATGAGCGAGATGCGGCCGACGAGGCCCTTGAGGGCGGTGGCGACGTACTCGAGGCCGGTGGGGGGGAAGATACCGATTCCGGGGCGCTGGTCGACCAGGTAGGGGTAGAGGCACAGGGCGTGCTGGTATTTCATGATGTGCGTTCCTCCGTGCAGAGGACTGATGGGGACTGCATGCTAGATCGGCGACGATTGGAGAGCAACTCGAATGTTCGTAATCCGAAGTTGTGGCGGATTGAGACGCGAACGGGGCTATCGACGGCGGCGACCCGCGCGCCGATGGCGGCCGAACGGGACGAGCAGCATGGCCCCCACAATTGCGGGGGCGACTCCGGTTCCGCACATGCCGCCGCCGCAGTCGGCCTTATCGACGCGGAGGGCATAGATGCAGGTGGCCGTATTTCCAGCGACGTCTCTTCCGAAGACTGTGACGTTTATCGTGCCCGGATTGACCTTGGTGCCGGCCGGTGGGTCCTGTGAGGTGATCGATGCGCCGGCTGGGCAGTTTTCGGAGAAGCCTGTCTGAGACATCAGGTCGGGGATTTCGGCCT
The DNA here is from genome assembly GCA_964549445.1 of uncultured Planctomycetaceae bacterium. Taxonomy (GTDB): domain Bacteria; phylum Planctomycetota; class Phycisphaerae; order UBA1845; family UTPLA1; genus SpSt-539. The sequence continues at coordinate 3,705 of CAZJVS010000070.1, read as the reverse complement.
GGCCGGACTTGTCGGCCTTCAAGGTGATTGAGTCGGCGGCGGGGCACAGGAGGGTTGGCGGTTCGGCATCCTTGACGGTGACCTTGAAGGAACACGTGGCGAGGATCATGCCGGGGTTGCCGGGATCGGACGCCTGACAGTTGACGGTCGTCGTGCCGGTATTGAAGAAGGTGCCGGATGCGGGAGCGCAGGGTCCGCTGATGACGCAATTGGCGGAGACCGGCGCGGCGTAGTTGACCGTGGCGCCGCACAAGCCGGGTTCGGTGTTGGCGACGATGTCGGCGGGGCAGGTGAGGGAGCATTGACCGCGCGGCGCGGGTTCGTCGGCGGGGATTGAGACGCCCACATCCGGATTTTCGGCGGAGGCCGAACGTGCGAGGGCGAGAAGCAGAGTTGTCGCCAGGAATGCACGAGGCAGACGATGCGGAATTTGAGTCGGCATGGGCTTTCTCCGGCCAAACGTCGCTGCGAGCTATTGCGATCGGGCCGCGGACGCGGCGGCATGTGATTACGTGCGGAAACGGCGGCGGCGATTCACGCTGTTTTTTCAGTATCAGGCCCGTCGGCGGGAGCGGCGGCCCTTGGTCGCGAGGAGTGCGAGGGCGACGGCTCCCAGGTTGACCGGGATGCCGACGCCGCAAATGCCGCAGCCGCAGCGGGGCTCGACGGGGAGACTGTAGCCGCCGGTGGTTGAATTGCCGGCGACATCGGTGGCGGTGATGGCGACGACGATGGGGGAAATGTTGCGGCCGGCTTTGTACGGGGTGTTGGCCGGTGGGTCCTGGGTGATGGTGATGGGGCCGGTGCAGTTGTCGGTAGCGGTGGAGAGGGGGACGAGGTCTGGAATGAGGGGGACACAGTTGTCGTCGAACTGGGAGGTGACGGAGCTGGGCGCGGGGACGGTGAGCGTGGGAACCTCGGCATCGTGAACGGTAATCTTAATACTGCAGAATGCGCCGACGGGTTGGGCGCAGGTGACGATTGTTTCGCCGAGCGGGAATGGGGTGCCGGAGGCGGGGAGGCAGAAGCTATCGACGCAATTGCCGGTCGGAGTCGGTTGAGAATAGGTCACGATCGCGGTGCACTGGCCGGGATCGGTGTAGGCGATGATGTCCGGGTTGCAGGTAAGTACGCAGGGGGCGCGGGGTTCGGGCGTGTCGTCGGCTGATGCTGTCGGCGCGATGCCAGCGATGAGCAGCGAGAGGCACGCCGTATTGAGGACTCGTCGCAACATGGGTCGTCCTTCCGCGGGGCGAGGTATCTGTTCAGTGTACATGCGAGAAGGGAGTCCGGCGGGCGTCTTGGAATCTTTCATGAAGATTGATGACGGCGCGTGCGGCGGAACCGCAGGCGCCGCGTGCATTTAGCGGTGAAGAAGGCGAGTGAAACGGCGGAGAGTGTCAGCGGCATGGCGATGCCGCAGAGACCGCAGCCGCAGGGGCTTTCGGTGACGATGACGTTGAAGGTGCAGGCGTCGGCGGTGCCGGCGTTGCAGTAGACCTGGGTGGAGCCGACGTCGAAACGCGAACCGCTGGGGTGATCGCAGGTTACGGCGTCTGGGCAGGTGGATGTGGTGGCGAACTCGACGATCGCGCTGCATTGAAACGGCTCGGAGGGGACGGTGATGTCGGCCGGGCAGGTGAGGCAGTCGACGCCGCCGCCGGCGAGGACGGCGGATTTTTCGTCGGCGGACGAGATCGCGGGGGCGGCGGCGAGGAGGGTGACGAGGAATGCGGCGCGGGTGCGGTGAGTCATGGGTGGTGCTCCGTTGCGCGAAGTTTGCCGGGCGGTTACCAGCGGCGGCGCCTGGCGAGCAGAAGCGAGAATCCGACGGCGTTGAGCATCATCGGCGTACCCACGCCGCACATGCCGCAGCCGCAACCTTTGTCAACGTTGAGGTTGTAGATACAAGTCGTCGTGTTGCCCGAGCCGTCCCTGGCCTTGATGGTGACGGGGGTGGAACCGGGATTTACCTTTGTGCCGGCGGGCGGAGTTTGCGAGTCGAAGAACACCATGTTGCCCTCGCAGTTATCGCTGCCGGTGATCAAGTTCTTGAAGTCGGGCACTTCGGCCATGCAGTCGGAGCCGACGCGGGCGATGACGGAATCGGGACTGGGGCAGGTGAGGACGGGTGGCTCGACGTCTTTGACGATGATCTTGAAGGTGCAACTCGCGCCGGTTGCCTGATCGCCGAACGCGTTGGTGGTGGTGCCGACGGGAAACTCGGAGCCGGAGGGCAGGCCAGCGGTCTGGACGATCGTGCAGGTGCCGGTGGATGTTGGCAGTGAAAAGAATATGACGGTGCCGCAGCGGCCGGGGTCGGTATTCTTGGTAATGTCGGCCGGGCAGGTCAGGGTGCAGGCGCGGGGCTGGGGGATGTCGTCGGCGTGAGCGGGGGTGAGGAGCGCGAGAGTAATGGCGGCGGCGGTGGCGATCAGGGGTTTCGTCATCGCAGGGTCCTCGCTTTCTGTCGTTGGCGTCGGGGTGCGAGCGCGGCACGGCACCGGGTTGCTAGTAGTTTAACACATCGGCCGTACAGATATGCGTCAGCCCGGGGGCGGAATTCACGCGCCGATTGGCGGAAATCAGCAACGTTTCGTCCGGCGCTTTGCGAACAGGAGCGTGACGCCAACGGCGTTAAGCATCATTGGCGCACCCACGCCGCACATGCCGCAGCCGCAGCCGTTCGGCGCGATCAGATCGGGGTTATCCGGACAGCCGTCCGAGCAGTCGGGTGTGCCGTCGGCGTCGCGATCAGGGCTGAGGACGGGGAGATCGTAAGTGCACGTGCCACTGTTTCCCGCATTGTCGACTGCGAGAAACGTGACGGGAACCGATCCAGCCTGCACCAAGACGCCGGGGGTCGCGAGTTGAGTGATCGGCAGGCTGGAATCGCAGCCATCGAGGGCCTGGACATTCGCAATCATGTCGGGAATGGCGGCGAGGCAGTTGTCGCCGACGGTGACAGTAATCAGACCGGCGGCCGGGCAGCGCATGAGCGGCGCCTCGATGTCCTGAACGGTGACTTTGAACGTGCAGCTGGCCGGGCCGGACTGTTCGGCGCAGGTGACCGTGGTTTCACCCAACGGAAAAACTGAGCCGGATGGCGGGTTGCACGAGATCGGCAGACAGGTGCCCGAGGCAATGGGCGCCTGGAAGTTGACGACCGCGCTGCACCCCGGTCGGCCGCGCTCAGGAGGGTCGGTATTAGCGAGGATGTCGCCCGAACAATGAATAGTGCACGCGCCCGGGCCGAGCGCCGCCGAATCGGATTGCTGGGCCGCAGCGATCGATGTAATCGCCGCAAGCACGGCGACCGAAAGCACGAAAGCGACGGGGCGCGTCACGTTCCGAATCTCCGCGGCGAGGATCAGTTCATTCTACCGATCGTGCAAGGAAAATGCACGGTATTCAGTGCGCGCGTGCCGTTCGCGTGCGGAGGTTGTCGAGGACGTTCATGAAATTGATGTAGCTGTCGTAGGGGGAGTCGTAGGGGTTGAAGTACTTGTGGACGTCGCCGTCGGCGAAGTACTTCGTACACATATAGTAGAAGTGGTCGCTGCCCTGGAGGCGACGCCAGTCGCGGAGGAGATCGGGGTCGGCGGCGGATTTGACGGCGGTCTCCAACTGATAGAGTTCGTGGAGGGCGTTGGACTGCATGGCGTTGCCGAGCCAGGCGGAGAGGTCGCGCTCGGTGTCGGCCCA
>CAZJVS010000069.1:0-12399 GCA_964549445.1 uncultured Planctomycetaceae bacterium | reverse complement strand
CATAGCAATGCGGCCGTGGCGGAATTGGCAGACGCGCTAGATTCAGGTTCTAGTGCTTCCCACCTTCCCAACGCAGTGAACACAAGCACTTGCAATTCGGACTCCGGGTGTCGTACCCACAGGCGTTCCCAAAACGACACCGAAACGGCTCGGGCGTCGGCAGGTTCGCCGGTTGGTGACGCTGACTTGCGGGCCGTCGTCGATGCGTGGCCAACACTGCCGGAAGCGATCCGGACGGGCATCGTGGCGATGATCCGGGCAAGCCGACCGGGAGGCGGTGCGGCGTGATTGCGTGCGGCATGGGCGACCGGGCTGCGTCGTCGTGGATTCAGCACGGTGGGACTCCGACGCTGGGCGAAGCGGCTGGAAATCTTAACCCCGCCCCCCACCGCGCGCGCTCTAGGGACTCCGGTTATCCCGTTTCCCGACACGCCATTTTTCGATTGCCGACACGCGCAATCCGAATAGGTGAGTCATGCCTGAGAACTCCGTCGAGCTAGCCGATCGCCTGAAACGCGAGGGACGATTCGACGCATTCCAGCGCCGGAAAGCCGACTTAGTCGCCAGCGGCGCAAGAGCGAAAGAGGCGTGGATAGCGGCTGCGGCTGAGTTTCCTCCGCTGTCGGCCGACACGCAGGCGCAAACGCGAGCGCCGGAGCCCGCAGCGACATGGACCGGCCCGGTTGTGCCGACGGCGGACATTGGCGATGCAGCGCGGTGGGTGCTGGACCGTATGGGCCGTGAAGTTCCGCCGGAATCTGCCCCGAGTAGTGGCGCGTGGTCGCTGTTGCAGTGGGCTAATGCGAGCCCGGACAAGTTCCATTCCATCTTCGGCGCAAGGCTTGTGAAGCGTGACGACTGGACCGCGAGCGAAGCCGAGATTAAGCGGCTGTGTGATGAGGATGAAGCCAAGTTTCGCGCGTTGGAGGATGCGGTGATTGCCGCCGAACGCAAGAAACGCGGGATCTGCGCCGTCTGCAATGGAACGGGCCAGCGACAGCCGGCCGCGATCGCTCAGGGGGAACGATGACGCCGATAGCCCGCGACGTAGCCAACCAATCCGACGCGGCCGCCGTTGTCGAAACGAGGGACGTTGCAGAGGCGGTCCGATGGGTTTTCGACCGGCTCGCGGTCAATGTAGCGCCGGACGATGCGCCAAGCTCCGGCGCTTCGGCAATGCTCACTTGGGCGAGGGGCAACACGGATCGGTTTTACTCCCAGTACGCACCACTGCTGTTGAAAGAGAAGCAGGTTCCCGAGCAAGCGCCGTGGCTGGCACCAGTCTGCCCGGACGACGATGCAAGCCTGGCGGAGTTCATCGCCACCTTCACGGCCGAGTTTTGGGCCGAGCGCGACCGCCGGGAGCGCGAAGGCTGCCCCGCGTGTCGCGGTGAGGGGATCAATCCGCTGCCCGAAGATGATTGGCGCGTCGTGCACAATCGGCGGAGTCGAGGATTACTTAGCCCTTCCAGCCCCCCCGAAGTGGGATAAAATCTCACGCGCGCGTGCGAGGCGGAGCCCAAGTCATGTCACCACTTCTGCCGGGCGTCGTTGAACTCGTCGATTCGATGACTCCCAGGCCACGTTTCCCAACACGAGCGGCGCGTTAGAATCGAGGCGTCCCGGTTGGCGGACCGTACACCCGCCGCGGCGCACACGGGGCCTGAAATGGTGGCTCGCACACTACCGCAGGCGATCGCAATTCTTATGCTGCTCTGGGGGCTTTATCCCCGAAACCCCTACGGTTACTACATGCTGCTCCGCGTCGTTGTCTGCGCGGTGTGCGCGTACGTCGCGGTACGCGCGGCGTCCCTCGACCGCACCGGCTGGGCTTGGGTATTGGGTGTCGCCGCCGTCGTTTACAACCCAATCATTCCGGTACATCTAACTCGCGGGCCCTGGTCGATCGTAAACGCCCTCACCGTGGCAATTCTGGTAGGCAGTGTCTTCGCGCTTCGCGGTCGGAGGCAATGATGATTTTGAACAACGTGATTCCGTGGATTCTGGTTGGCGTCGGTGTCTGCCTTGTCGTTTCCGTTCCGCTTTTGATGTTCCGTAGGACAAGACCATATTCTGCATCGTTGATGATATTCGGATCGTGGGGTCTTGGGGCGGCCGTGTGGCTGGGCTCTTGCTATTACACGTTGAGCCTGTGGGGGTGCGCAGCGCTACTAATCGGCCTTGTTCTATTGGGAGTCGGCGTCGTTCCTATGGCGTTGTTGGCGCTAGCGATCAGGCGAGAGTGGACTGAGTGCTTTTGGCTGATCGGGTTTGCCACACTTACGTTCGCAATGCGATACGTCGGCTTTTGGATAGCGTCGAAACTTCCCGACCGACCAACTGACGACAACGGGGATACTATCGCGCCCGAGGCGCGGGCCGTTTCAGCAACGGTGCGACCGATCGAGACGGACGCAGAGCTTGAGGCGAAATGGGGTACGCCGCCCGACCAGAGCGAACGCGATGGCGTGTTGTGAGTTCTCGCCGCGTGCCGCGCTGGGCGCGTTAAGCACGGGCAAACCAGCCGCTGGCATGCGTTCAAGAATTGAGCGAGGCACCCGACGCCAGCGTCGAGTGAAGCGATGGGCAGCACGTTCGACAGTACTCCATGAACAAATCGTCCTCGTCTTTTTCAACTTGCTCATAGGTCGTGATATCTTGTTCGGTTGGGATAGCAAGTCCGGCCGCGCGAGCTCGATTCCAGTCTGCTCTGGGCACCGCTCTATGTGTCTCATCGAACATCGTTCGTACTGTGGCTGGGCGTAGCGCTCCTAAGACAGTGCCCGATCGGGCAAACTGGCACGCCATCTCAGCCGCATCTGGAATTCGAATTTTCGCCATGCCGTGCTTCATTAGGAATTCCGTCGAATCACCACAAAAGGCAAGTCGCTGCTTGAGTTCAGCCTCGACGAATTCATGTATGGATTTCGACTGCTCTAGTAGAGGCTTAATGCTCTCCATCGCCATGTCGCAGTAACGCTCGGCGGCTCCGGGCTCACCTGTGAGTCCGAGGAAGGCGTGCACAAAGGCGGCCAGCTCGACCCGATGCTTGACGGATAGAAGACTGCCGAGCTGAAAGAAATACCCAGTCAACGCGATGCATTGGCCAAGGTACAGGTACGGCTCCCCGAACCAGCGCCGACGCTGCCACTCGGCGGCGCGCAACTTGGCAAGTACTCCGACGTATCCGCTGAAGTGCTCGGGGGTTTTCATGGTAGGCCTCCGTTCTGCAGTATTGGAGTCGGCGACGGGCCCAAGCAGAACGTCACGCTTTCGTGTTTCCCATGAGACGTTTCACGACGCACAATTGGCGCGTAATTGGATCGACGTACCGTGCCCGGCCGGCGTTGAATCCGTTGCGGTGGATGCATTCCAGCACGGCGAAGGCGAGGTGCTTGTCGGCAAGCATGAGCTGAATAATACTGCGGCCGTGTTGCGCACGCTCATTCGATGCACGTACCCTTTGGCGGCCCTATTGTGGCTGATTTTCCCGCGTCCGGACCCCGCTGATTACCCGCGCTGGCGAATGCCCTGGCGGGCGATGGTGCGCCGGAGGCGGCGAGTATTTCCCGACGACATTGGCCCGCATATTCCGGATCGGATGCTCAAGCCAGCCGAACGCGAGGCGCGGCGCAGCCGACGGACGATCCCGAAAGCATGGGGGCGGACGCGGCCCGGCGGGTGCTGGCGCTGTGACTACGACATGAGCGAGAACACCACCGGGAAGTGCCCGGAGTGTGGGGCGTATGCAAGGCCGTAGCGGCCCGGCGGGGCACTGGTAGAATTCCGACATGGCTGACCGCCAACATTGGCCCGTCACCGTCGAAATGCTCGAACTGTGCGCCCATCGGCTGCGGCAACAAATCGCCAAAGCGAATCATCGAGGGCGGCGGGCTCCCAAGTTGAAAGCAGACCTGGCGACGGTCTTGGCCGGACTGGTGCGCCGTAGGCAGAGCGGCGAGTCCGGAACGGAGGATCAGCCGGTTCGGTCTATCTAGGCTTCGGCTCGGAGCGTGTTTTGCTGCACAGAATCATCCCCCGCCGCATCCCGCGTGGCAGCGCTGGCCCGGCTGCCCGCAAGCCCGAATGGTATCTCCGCGTCCTGAAACGCCGTCCACCGGGGATATGCAAACGCGGCCCGTATCGTCCGCGCAAGCCGCTTGTCGAGGACGCCGTGCGGGTGAAAGCTGAGCAGCTTTGGCAGGCCGCAGCCAGACCGGCATTCGTGAATGGCCGGGAGATGCGGGTGCCGGAGCATCTTCGCCCCTCGCCGGACGGCCGGACGCGGTATTTCATCTTCGGTGCGGATCGTCTGTCGGTGTCGCTGGGGAAGCCGTTCCCGTTCCGACGCCCAGACGGCCGCGGCGTCTGCCAAGTGTTCGTCCATTGCCCGAGTTGCCGGCGGCGATGCCGACTGATCTATCGCGTCGGGGAGTCGTTGCGTTGCTGGCGGTGCGCCGGGCTCGCTTACAGGTCCGATGCCGAGCGTCGCCAGCGGTGGCGGGAGCGAATCGACGCCGCGAAGGCGGCGCGTGCGGCCGGGCGCAGGGTTGATTTCGACAAGGCCGCGCCCCAGTGGTTTCGGACGCAGCTCGGCTTTGTGCGTGCCCGGATGGCCGAGCGGCGGGAGATGGCGGAGCGGCGCTACAGCGGATCGTGTGTCCGGGACTCGCGGCGTGAACAACGCGAGGCGGAGCGGGAAGCCCAGCGCGTGCGTCGGCACGAGTGGCGGCAGTTCATCGAGGGCTTGCCGACCAGAGCGATGAAGGATCGCGCGCGAATGGCCCGGAAGTGCGCGAAATCGCTTGCGTCCGGCCGGTCGTCAATGCCGGACGTGTTAGAGGGTATCCTGCGCGAGCAGCTTGCGATGCTGCCGGACATGCCGCCGGGGACTCGCGCGGAGTTAGAAAAGCACCTCGAACGGCGCTGAAGTGTCGGGAAGCGGCGGCGATGGGCCGTACTCGCCATAGAAGCACACAGTCGGCTTCGGGAAGGACACGACGGCGCGAGAGTATCCCGTTCCATCGAAATCTGTGAACAGGATCGACGCGTCATCGCACACGAAGTTCTCGCCATCAACCCGCGTGCTTGAGCTCACATCGCAAATCCAATACTCCCCGGTCGCGTTTCGCGGCGTTGAGGTGCCGCTCCCCTGGTTGTAGATCACGCAGACACCGGAATAGTTGACCACGAAGTAGTCGAGATAGAACTCTGACCCGTGTGCTAGCACTTCAAACGACACCGAGGACCGATCGTCAAGCTGCTTGAACCATAATCCAGCACGCGGCCCGACGGGCTGCGGTGGCGGCAGGTATTGGTTCGCACCTGTCTCGCAGCCGACCAGAGCCAGCGTGAAACCGACGCCAAGAATCAAACGCGGACGCATAAGTGTGTCTCCCGAATGGACTAGTTCCACGGTATCTGAAATCGAAAGTCAAAGTCAACCCGCCGTTGGTTTGCAAAGCCAGTGAATACCTCTTAGCCTATGCTACGTCGGGCGGGGTAGCTCCCCGTTAACGTCGTCCGCTCGCTGTCGTTTTGCACCATTTCGACGGCGGGCGGGCGACGGCCCGAAGAAATGGTGTGGCATGTCGCGGCTGAACGAGCTTGAGAGTCTAATCGAGCACTTCCACGCAGGGGAAAACACTTTCGCGGGTTGGCACGACCCCCATTACGCCCTTCGGTCGGATCAGGCACCGTCAATGCTTGCCGCCGCGGTGTCTATCGCTAGTGAGTTTGGCTACTCAGGCGTGCGACGTTTGAAACCCATTGCGCAACTCAATTCATTCGACATCTATCAATCACGAGACCTTCGTCCGGTTCTGATGGGACTGGAGCGCGCAGTCGAGCGCGGGCGTAGGGAACAGGCAAATAACGAAAGTCGGCGGCCCGGCGACCTGTGCAACGTGCTCACGCTGACAGACCTCCAAACTCTTGCCGACTCCATCCTCGACATGCGCCGCGAAGCCCTGGCGGCTCCTGAAACCGGCCAACCCACCATTCGCCTTCCGTCCGAGCAAAAAGCATGGCGGGCCATGAGCCGTCTTTGCCGACAACTCGACGAGCGGCACCGATACGGCGAGGCGGGCCGAATCCGTCAACTCGTGGAAGACTTCACGCTCTTATCGAAGCGCCGCCCGCTCGACCCCGGGTTTGGGTTGATGGGCGCGTCGATCGCGGATGACATCTTGAATTGGCCGCTAGGCGATCCGACCGCGACAGTCGCCGAATCGGCGGAAAGCCGTCGCGAAGTAACAGCGCTTCCAACCGCAAAAGTGACGGAACTCATCATCTCAAACTTGGGATCTGGCGTCGTCCAAAGTGAGCCCGACACGGCAAGCTGGTTGGTGAAACACAACGTCAAGGGCTATTCGCGTGATGAGTGGCGCGCCGCGTTTAAGTCCGAGCCGCCACCGATGCGCGGCAACCCTCGCTTCTACCCGGCTGAAGAAGTTATGCGGGAACTGATCGCGGCGGCAGAGATGCTGAAGCAGGCCGTTGGCGTCGTAGAGGAACGGAAACAAGTGGCGGCGGATATGAAGCCTGAGTCTTTCGACGCCGACCACGATAATTGCTAGCCGCCGAATACTTCGCGGCGTCAATTCCGAATCACACGACTTTCCTAAGAAACTCGCCAATTTGTATTCCGAATACTGTGCCGAATACTAATTCCGCGGCTTGCGTCTGCTAGTTTCGGCCGCATGAAACGAAACGCAGAATACGAACTCGCGTTGCTCCGAACAGCTCTACGGCTGGCCGATGAGCAAGTCGCGAAAACGGAAAAGGCCTTAGCTGAAAACCCACCACGCAAGGCGCGCCGGGCGACACGCAAGCGGGCAGAGCGGGCGGTGACGCCGTGACCGACACGCTGCTGGACCGTCGGGCGTTGCGCGAATGGCTCGGCTTTAAGTCTGAGCGGTCGGTTTCCCGCCTGGCTCAACTCATTCCGCCCGACCTGTACCTATCCGGCCGTCCGCGTTGGAAACGCGAGCGCGTAGAGCGGGAGCTTGCCAAGCTGTCGCGAGGCCGTCGGCGGCGGGTGCTGCCAGCTCGCGACGACGCCGGATGTTTTGTGTCTGGAAACGACGCGACCCGCGGGGGCAATTCCGCGGGCCGCGAAATACTAGGGAACACCGATGCAGTCAATTATTTTACCATCGAACCGGCCGATAGCAACGGCTGACGTGCGGGCCGTCCGCATCCTGGCCGATGCACTCCGTCGGGCAATTCGCGACGGGCGGGAACGGCACGTCGAACTCTACACACGCTCGCTCAATCGGCTGCTCTATCGGCTCGGGGGGCGTCGATGAAACGCCAACCCTGGCCGCTGCCAAAACTGCTCGAGCGCGATAGGAACGCGGCGACGGTGTACGCCGCAATCCGATGGCTCGCGGGCAACTCGCGACGGCTCGGCGCAACTCGGGAACGCATCGCCGCTGTCTGCGGGCTGTATCGCGACACAATTTCCGCCGCAATGCACGCACTGGCGGAGGCCGGTTGGCTGACGCTCAACTATGGGCGGCAAGGGGTGCGGACTTGGTATCGGCTTTCGTTTCCTGTGTCGGGTTTTTTCCCTGTGTCGGCAAAACCCCGCTACAGCAAACGCGCGGCGACCGGCAAAAACCCGCTACAGCAAACCGTTTCCTGTGTCGGTAAAAACCCGACTCTCTCCCGTAAGGGAGAAGGGCGTCCGTCGCGCTTAACGCGGACGGACACCCTGGCCGGGGTTGAAGAAAATGCGCCTGAAAGCGGACCGCTCGTGCCAATTGTCGAGCTGCTCGCGGGCCGGGGGGCGGGCCGTGGCTGAGCGTGTCGAGCTTGAACGGGTGCGGGCGGATCGGGCGGCGCTGGCGTCGGCATTGGCGGCGGCCGGGGCCGCGGTGAACGGTAAGGCGTCGCTACGCTGCCCATTCCACGATGACAAGCACGCGAGCGGGCAGATAAAGCAAGGCAACGGCGGCGGCTATCGGTTCACTTGCCATGCCGGATGCGGTTGGAACGGCGACAAGAGTTTCGGCGACGTTTTCGACGTGCTCCGTAAGGCGAGGGGCCTGGACTTCGCGGCGGCATGTTTGGAGCTGGGCATCGAAAGCGGCGGCAACGGCCGGGCAACTCCGAGGCCGTTGAGCAAGCCGGGCAGTAAACCGGACACGGCGACGCCGGAGCCGTCGGCGGGCACGGGCGACGTATTCGACGCGGGCCGGTATGCGTCCGAGGCGGCGGCGCGGCTGGCGGGCGACGCGGCGGAACTCGGGCGGCTCTGGACTGGGCGGGCGGTGTCGGCTGAAACGGCGGCACGGCTCGGCATCGGCATCGACGGCGCGGGCCGCTATTGGACGTTTCCGGTTGCCGATGCTGCCGGGCACGTCGTCGCGGTGAAACATCATCGCACGTCCGAGGCCGTCGAGCCGAAGTGTTTTTGGACTCCGAAGGGCGCGGAGTCTCGCCAGCTCTGGCCGGTGGACTTGAAACCCGAGGGCGTCGCCTGGCTCGCGCCGGGCGAATTGAAAGCCGCGGCGTGCATCGACGCCGGACTCGCGGCCATTGGCATGACGGGCGGCGAGGCCGTCGAGCTGCCCGAGCATGTCGTCGGTCTGCTCTGTGGGCGGCAAGTCGGCATTGTGGCCGACGACGACGACGTGGGCCGCAAGTGGGCGGAGTCGGCACGGGAGAAACTGGCGGCGGCGGGCATCGACGCGCGGCTCGCCAACATCGGCTTGGACGCTGCGGACGGCATGAAAGACATCGGCGATGCACTTGTCCGTGCGCGCGTCGAAAACGAGTACGAGCCGGAGGCGGTTCGGGCAAACCTGCAAAATGCTTTTGACGAAGCCGACCCGTGGCGACGTTTCACGCTGGCGGGCATCTACGCGGACGGGGCGACGTTCGCTGAAGTCGAGCACGTCCCGACGGGCTTTCGCGAGCTTGACGACAAACTAGGCGGCGGGCTGCGCGCCGGCGCTCACCTATTCATCGGGAAGTCGGGCAAGGGCAAAACGCAAACGGCCGTGCAAGTCGCATCGAACGCGGCACGGGCGGGCGTGGCTGTTGGCATTGTCTCGCTCGAAATGTCTCGGGCCGATATTGCCAAGCTGCTCGCGTGCTCCGACGCTCGCGTAGCTCGGAGCTGGGTTGACAAAGGCACGCTCCGGCCGGGCGCAAGCGCGGACCGTTTCCGCGCGGCATTGGCGACGGCGGCGGAGTTGCCGCTGACGGTGCTCGACGACGACTTTTTTGATGGGCCGGTGACACGCTCGGCGCTCCGCGCAGCCGTGGCCGCGGGCGTGCGTCGGTTTGGCTGGCGGATCGTCGTTGTCGATTATCTCGGGTTGCTCGCGCCCGAGGAATCCGACCGCACCGAATATGACAGCGACGTGAAAAACTCGACGACGATCAAGCGCATCGCGCGGGAGCACAATATCGCGATGGTTTGCATCGCGGACGTGAGGAAAGCGGCACAATTCAAGGCGACGCGATCGGAGTCGGCTAAACCGAAGCCCGAGCAAATCATCACGCTCGACGACGTTCGCGGCTCGGCTCGGCTCGTGTACGACGCGGTGAACGTGCTCTATGTTCACTCTATCCAAGCCCACAATTCGCGCAAAGAGCCGACGGGCATCATCACGCTGACCGCGTTGAAAACGCGATACTCGGGCATGGGGGCACGGGGCGGGGCCGCGGCTCTGCGGTGGTATCCGGCGAGCGGGCATATCTGCGACTTGAACACGGGCGAAAACGCGGCGGCGGTGGAGCCGACGACGTATGACCCGGAACAAGACTGAGGCAAACCTTATGAGACAAAAAACCGACCCAATTTCCGAACTCTCCCGACTCAATCGCCAGCTCACCCGGCTAATCCGCTCGCGGCTGCGTGCTTTGGACAGGGCGCACTACCTGTATGGCCTGGCTGACGCAATCGACCGGGATTTTCAGTTTGTGCGGGCCGCACGCGACCGGCTGGAACGGCGGCTCGGGATCGGTGAAAGGTCGGCTAGTTGACATTAAAATGTAAGTTGTTACACTTATAAGAATACTAGTATTCTTATGAGCGAAAGGATTACCGATGGACGGATATCCGAGCCGAGTCGCGACAGACGTGACGGGCGCGACGACGATGCAGCTTGCATACTGGCAACGGACGGGGCTGGTTGAGCCGTCGGTATCGCCGGGGCGTGGCCGCGGCAGCGCGCGGCTCTATTCGTTTCGGAACCTAGTGCAGCTCGCCGTTGTCCGACAGCTTTTGGGAGCGGGCGTGAGTCTGCAGCGCGTCCGCAAGTCGGTTGCATACCTGCGAAAGCACTTCCCTGATGTTTCGCACCCGCTGGCGCAATTAACCCTGCTGACCGACGGCGACAGCGTGTTTCACCTGACCGATGATCCGAAGCTGATCGTCGATACGGTGCGGCACGCCGGGCAAGTCGTGTTTTCGCTGAAGGTCGGCGGAATTGTGAACGAAGTGCGCTCCCTGTTGGAAAGGATTCCGATTGCGCAGACCCGCGCGGTGACGGTTGGCGACTTTGAGTTTCCGGTGCGGCTGACGCCCGACCCCGACGACGGCGGGTACCTTGTGGAGTGTCCGGGATTGCCGGGGTGCGTGTCGCAGGGCGATAGCTTGGACGAAGCCATGTCCAACATCGCCGACGCGGCGCGCGGATGGCTCGCGGCAAACAGAGCGGAGGAGTCTAAGGGCAACGTGCGGAAACTGCCGCTGAATCGCTTTCGGCGGCGGGCGACGCCCGGCGTGAAACGCAAGGTGTCGCGTGCGGCTGCCCGCTGACGTAAAACCTGGCGCGGTCATTCGGGCGCTGGAGCGATTCGGCTGGACGCGAAACCGACAAACCGGCGGGCACGCGGTGATGACGAAGCCTGGACGTCGGCCGATTACCGTCCCGATGCACAACGTCGTCAAACGCGGCACCTTGCGGGCGATCATCAAACAGGCCGAGCAGACCGTCGAGGCGTTCGTCGAGAAACTGTGAGGGCATGAAAGATGCGAGACGTATTCCAACGCAACGGCCGGGGCGAATGGTTCGCGAAGGTACTCCGCTCCGACGGACGGCTCCAAACGGTGCGACTCGGCACGGACCGGGCCGTATCCGTGAAGTGGCTTGGCGAGTTGCGAGCGGCGGTGAACAAACGCGACGCCGACGAACCGCCGAACTTTCAACGGCTCGCCGAAATGGGAGTACCCGACCGGCTGCTCGCTCAACTCGGGCTGATCCTTCCGCTGTCGGCCGAACGTCGCAAGAGCTGGACGCAGCAAGTCGATGACTACATCGCCGAACGCAAGACGGCCGGGTGCGACGCGGTGTACGTCGGCAACGTCGAGCGGACGCTGACGGCCGTGGGGACGGCGTGCGGCTGGCGACGGTTGGCGGATGCGAGCCGCGGCGGGCTTATGACGCACCTTGCAACTCGCAAGGCGGACGGCGTAGGGGCGACGACGCTCAACAATATCGCGGCGTGCGTCCGGGCGTTTCTCGGGTGGGCCGTCGGCAATGGGCGGCTGGACCGTAACCCGGTGGACAAGATTGGAAAGCCGGTGGACGTGGCGTCGCAAGAAAAGAAACGCGACCGGCGGGCACTCGACGACGCCGAATGTATCCGGCTGCTCCGCGTCGCGGGCAAGCGGGAGCTTCAATATCGAACATCGCTCGGAACGGGCTTGCGGTGGAAGGAACTCCGGCTACTGCAATGGGGCGACGTGCGGCTCGACGGCGACGACAAGGCGAGGCCGTACCTACAGCTCCGGGCCGCGGCAACGAAAGCACGGCGGGCTGACATTCTGCCGCTATCCGACGACCTGGCCGAACGGCTGCGGAAGGCACGGCCGACGTTTTGGCTGCCCGCTGCTCGCGTGTGGCGGGCCGTGGCGACGTTTGACACTTGGCAACGCGACTTAGACCGGGCGGGCGTCGCCTACACCGATTCTGCGGGCCGCATTGCGGGCCTTCACTCGCTCCGGGTGACGTACTCGACGAACCTTGCCAAGAGCGGGACGCCGTTGAAAGCACAAATGGCACTGACGCGGCACTCGGCACGCGGCAACTTGACGCTTTCGGTTTATACGGACGCGGCCGTATTCGACCTGTGGGCGTGCGTCAATCGGCTCCCGACGTACCCGCTGCCCGAGGCGGCGGCGGTGCGGAACGGGACCACAAACGCACGAGATGCAATTCACGATAGCGACACTCCGTATCGTTCCCACCGGCGTTCCCAAAAGTGTGTCCAAACGGGGCGAAATAAGGCGGTAAGTGTCCATTCCCGAACATCGCCTGTCCGAATTGACGGAGCACGCGAAAACCAGCTATTGACGGGGGAAAACCCACGATTATCATCGGGGAGCCATAGCAATGCGGCCGTGGCGGAATTGGCAGACGCGCTAGATTCAGGTTCTAG
>CAZJVS010000068.1:10707-12423 GCA_964549445.1 uncultured Planctomycetaceae bacterium | reverse complement strand
GCAACTTTGACGATTATGGCTTGGCTTCTGTTTGAGGCGGAGTACGCGCCTTGGATCTCGAACCCGCTGCCGATCGACGCGCGATCCGGGCCGACTGCTTTCGCGATCGCCAGAACCAATCTATCGATCGCGAGAGGTCTGTTTGCAGCCTCGCTTGTCGGCTTCGCGTGCACGTTACTTCGACGCCGAGCTGCCGATACTCAACAGCCGAACGGATTCAAACTTCTGGAGGCGTTAATGCTCGTCGGGGCCTCGCTAGTTGCAGCGCTTGCAGCGATCCGAGCTTGGTCCGCATACTGGAGCGTCTCTTGATTCGATGCGTGCCAAGGTAGCGTGACCAAAGATATGCTCGCACGTGTTTTCCGCATTTTGTCAGAAGTGGCTCATCGGATTTCCGGAACATGACCACCCTCGATCTCGACCGCCTAACGCCCGGCTGCGATCCGGTTCTCGCCGATCACCGAACCTGTGAGGCCATTAACCGCGCAGTGACCGGGCTGCGATCGAAATCGTCGATGGAATCGCGAATTCTCGCATTGACTGTAGGATTCATCTGGCGATCAGTTGTCGAACAGGCCACCACCCTCCGCTTTTTCTTCGACTCCAACGCCTGCTGCACCCGCGTGCTTTGCGACCGTCCGCGGAGTCCGGTCCGTGAGTCGTATGGTACGCCGACCAATCCATATCCCCCGGAGCTCTCCGAACTTCCATCGATCTTCAGAACGACGAGCCCCGAAACGCGAGAGCCCGAACATGCTGCACGTACGTACGGTTTTCCGTTGACACAGCCAAATGATCGTCAAGACGGTTCGTGTTACTTGGCGGAGTTCGTCCCGGCACCGGCAATTCTCTGGGAACCTATCACAGCCGCCCTGCGAAGGATCGCGCGTTTGGCCCCTGGCGAGCGAGTGGGACGATTCCTGATTCGATTCAAAGGCCAGATAACGAGCGTGAGCGTAGCCCAAACCGCCCGTAACGAAATCGCCATGCGCTTCAACGCCCTACCGGGCACCCGAACTTTTAGCGAGAGCGCCGAGACTCAATAGCCATCCTGCGTGAGCGCCGAGTGCCCTCGACAGGCCTATGTTTGGGTGCCACGGACACACTTGCCCCGCCCTTGGAGCGAAGCGAAATGCATATGCCCGCGCAGTTCACCCGCCCCGCGCAGTCGTGAATCCGCAATCCAAAATCCGTACTCCGTAATCCGCAATCGAAGGATGTGGAACGGCGGGCGCGTATATACGGTGAACATCGCGGCGATCCCGGCGCGCCGGGACTCCGCACAAAACGCCTGACCAGGCCGGGGTCAAAGGTCGACCGGTTCCTGAGCCGGATCCTGAGCCCGTCGAAGGAGTCGAAGGACGCATTCTCCCCCGGCCCGGGAGACTTTGCGCGCCCGCCCCAACGGGCCCGGGAAAACCACTATGGCGACACGCTATGTCCGGCTCTCTATCGTCTTCTATCGTCTTCTATCGTCAAAAAAAGAGCGCCCACGTTCAAAAGCGGAAGGACAGACGACGGATGCCCGAGATCGGACCGTGGGACAACCAGGAGCCCCGTCCCATCAAATCCCGTCTAATCCCAGCAAAAAAAAGAGGGGGGAGGTCGCCGTGACTCCGAAGCCCCAAACGTGCAAGCGTCCGTTTATGCCGACCGTAATGATCGCCCCGATTTGCCAATCACCGCCAATCACCGCCCTCAAATCGAATCCGCCCG
>CAZJVS010000068.1:0-10607 GCA_964549445.1 uncultured Planctomycetaceae bacterium | reverse complement strand
ACCAGCGCCCCGACCGCCACCGGCGCCACCCGCCCGCTGGCCCGCAGGAACGGTTCGATCACACCCGGCTGGTCCAGCAGAGCCGCGATTCCCAGGTGCTCGTCGCCGACGTCCGAACTCGAAATCCGCCCCAGCCATTCCGCAAGCGTCAGCCGCAGCCGCGCCTCGAACAGCAGCTCCGGCTGGTGGATCTCCCGGTCCCGGATCAGTCCCACGCACACCATGTCCTCGATATCCGCCGGACCCAGCGCCGCCTCCTCGGCCAGTTCCCGCCGCACGGCCGCGAATGCGTCCACCGTCCCGTCCGGGCCCAGGTCCACGCGCTCCAGCGCCCCGCCAAAGGTGTGGACAAATCCCCCGTGCCACGCGACCCGGTCGCTCCGGCGACCGAACGCCAGGACCCCGTCGCGCGTCACCAGTGTCGCCGTCGTCCCGACCGGGTTGGCGAACCGCTCCCAGCCGAACTCCGCCACCCGCGAACCATGATAAAGATTGCTACCCAGAAAATCGCGATAACAGGTCGGACCGACCGTGAGGCAGAATCGCCCGTCCCGTACCTCGTGACGCACGTACCGCAGGAGTTCGCCGTTGAAGAGCCGTCGCCCCGCAGTCTGCGCCTCGACGGTCCGCACCCGCCACTCCGCCTCGATCAGTCGCTCCAATTCCTCGCTTGTCGGCCGCGCGACGGGCTCATAGTTCACGACAACCCCGTCGCTTCCGAAGCGGCCCTCCGCCAGGATCTCGAACGGCAGCTCCATCATCCGACCACCCTA
This sequence comes from uncultured Planctomycetaceae bacterium, assembly GCA_964549445.1. Classification (GTDB taxonomy): domain Bacteria; phylum Planctomycetota; class Phycisphaerae; order UBA1845; family UTPLA1; genus SpSt-539. The sequence continues at coordinate 9,834 of CAZJVS010000068.1, read as the reverse complement.
TCGGTTCTCATCCTGCTTCACGATTTCCAGCAGCGGCTTGAACGTCGGCACGTCGCACCGCCGCACCAGCTCGAACATCATCGCCTCGACCGACGTCACGATCGCCCCCGCGTCGCGCATCCGCCCCAGGGCCGTTTCCTTTTCGAACTCCCGCCGGCTCCCCACCGCATCCGCCAGCACGAACACCGTGTAATCCACCCGCAGCAGGTCCAGCGCGGTCTGCTGGATGCAGACATGCGTCTCAACCCCGGCCAGCAGCACGTGCTCCCGCCGCGACCGCTTCAGCCGTTCCCGAAAGGCATCATCCGCCCAGCACGAGCAAGTCGTCTTGACGATCGGCCCCGTTCCGCCCGGCAGCAGCCCGCCGATCTCCGGCGTGGTCGTCCCCAGCCCGCCCGGGTTCTGCTCGGTATGCATCACCGGCACCCCAAGCACCGCCGCCGCCCGCAGCATCCGCCGAACGGCCGACGTGACCAGCGCCCCCGCCGCAATCGCCGGCATCATCCGGCTCTGCATGTCGATCACCACCATCATCGCCAGCTCGGTTTCCGCCAGGATCGCTCGCATGGTCAACTTCGTACCTCCGTCGTCCGATAGTCTATTCACACCGACGGGTTGCGGAAATCCAGCCCGCGGCCGTATCATGAAGCGGTCCATCCCGCACAAGGAGGGTATCGTTTGGACACTCCCGCTCGCCCGGCTGGTTCGGCCACGCCTCATGGCCTGACCGGCAAATCCGTCCTTATCACCGGCGCTTCGCGCGGGCTTGGCCGCGGCCTCGTCGAACGATTCGCCGAGGAGGGCGCCAACGTCGCATTCTGTTCCCGGCGCGTCGGCGATCTCGAATCGCTCGAGCGAGACTGCCGCGAGCGCGGCTGGAACGTCCTCGCCATGCCCTGTGACGTCCGCGTCGAAAATGCCGTCGTCCGGATGGTGCACCGGGTCTGGGATCGCTTTCGTCGCATCGACATCGTCGTCAACGCGGCCGCCATCCGCGGCCCGAAGCTCTCCATTTCGGAGCATCCGCTCGATCTTTGGCGCGACGTGGTTGAAACCAACCTGACCGGTGCTTACCTCGTCTGCCGCGAGGTGATCCCCTACATGACTCAGCAAAAAAGCGGCGTAATCATCAACGTGGCCGATGCCGCCGGCGGCGCGCTCCGGCCCTTCCTCGGCGCCTACGCTGCGAGTAAAGCCGGCGTCGAAGGCCTGTCCAGCAGTCTGGCCCACGAACTCAAGTCGTCCAACATTCGCGTCAATGTGGTCGACCCCGAGCACACCCGCGATCTATCGCCGCGGTCGTTTGCCGACCTCTGCCTGTGGCTCGCGTCCGACGCGGCCCATCATGTCACCGGCCAGCACCTGAAGGCCTCGGCTCCTCCGTTCGCGGTCTCCGCCGCCCCGACGGCGCACTGACGCACGGATCAACCCGAAACATGTCCGAGCCCGCCGAAATCCCGGACGGTTTTGAGCCCATCATTGTCGAGTCCGTCCGTCACGAGCCGACGGGTGAAATCATCATCACCTACGCCGGGCGAATCTTTGGCGGAATCATGAAAGAGCCGCTGCCGGACGGCGTCGTCGACGAGATCCGGCCCGGTGCAACGCTCTTCGTCCGTTACGCCGAGCCGGCCGGTGACGCCCGTCGCCAGGTCGTACACGTCATCATGCGCCACCCCACCCAACCGGGCTGGGCCGAACTCTACGCAGACTGGGAATGACGTCGAATCAGGGCAGAAGTGCCACGAACGGGCCGATGTCGTCACCGTTTACCAGGCCGTCGCTGTTCACATCGGCGATGCAGGCGTCAATGCTCGTCAAACCGAGCAGCCGCTCGACGAACGGCGGTATGTCCGCCGCTGATACGGCCGAATCGCCGGTGAAGTCCCCGCGCGGACAAGGTGTCGGGCCAACGACGCTCATCGACGCCGGACTGCCCGCCTTATATAGGCCAATCGTAATCGTTCCGTCGCGCGGCGGACGATCCGCGTCAAATCGAAAGTTGTAAAGCGTACCCCAACGCAAGGCATTCGTGTTCTCCGCGGGCGTGGTCGCGCTGACGGTCCACGCGACGCTCGCGGATCCGATCACGGCGGGCCAGTCGGCGCCGTCAAAATTCGTCCCGATTACGAACCCGTCACCACTGTGATAGTTCACGTCATGGAAGCCGATGTTTCCCGCGCTCACCGCCGCCGGCAGCGCCACCGCGAATGAATCCGCCGACCGATCGGAGTTCAGATTTTGAAGGGCATATTCGAAGTGCCACTGACCTCCCCCGAGCGCGGTGACCCGCGATCCCAGGATCAGCCGCCCGTCATCCGGGACATCGATGTTTGCGAGTGAAACGCCGCTTTCCAGCGTCGCCCAGGCGGCGATTCCCGGAGACTCGCGGACGATGGTGTGCCCGCTGACGAACGCGATTGCGTAGTTCGGCGCACCGCCGAACTGGACCCGGCGGTAGGAAGCGTTGTTAGCAGCGTTCCCCGCCAGCGCGTCATCCTGCGTGACGTACTGCCCTTCGCCGAAGTAGATCGCCCCGACGTTCTGGGCGGGATCAACGTCCGCAACGGCGGCCTGCAATCGACCGCAAACCCCGCCGGTGCCGCACTGGGTGTCGGGAGTCGGATGGGGCCAGGCAAATGTGCCGGTAGCCGCGTTCACCTGCGACTTCGGCCCCAGCCACAACTGATTTCCATTTCCACCGGACGCGTACGGGTCCGAGCAGCCGACGCCAAGATGGTCCTCACAGCCCGGCCCATACGGGGTGCACGGCGTGCAAAGCGTACCCTGCGTAGCGCAGAAAGCGTGCTTGACCCAACTCTGCCCGATCTGCTCGAACCGGCCGGAGCCACTAATCACGCGGAATCGGAACAGGTTCTGGCCGATGACCGGGTGGAGATTGGAATTGTCGATCCACTGCACCGGCATCGTCCCGATGTTGCACGACGTGGTCCCGATCGAATAGGCGGAGATGCCTCCCTGCACGCCCCAACTGACCGGCGGCGCGCCCGAAATCGGGTTTCCAATCATGTCACCGGTAATCACATCGGCGCCGACGGCCCTCTCGCCTTGCACCATTGACGTCCAGGAGCGGCCAGCCGATTGCTGCCCGAGGCCGGGGGCCACGACGGCGGCAATGGCCGCAACGATCCCAACAATCATTCGGCGAGTCACGTGCTGGACCCCGCTCCGCCTGCGAGCGCTTGCAAGGATAAGCCCCATGAAAGACATGTTGATTCTATACCCACGGCGATCTCAAAGCCGGATGCTTGCTTCAAAACGAAAACGGCCGCGACAGGGCGTCGCGGCCGTTTGAATACACTAATCGAATGAGAGAGGGTTACTTGCGGCGTCGCAGAGCGACCAGACCGCCGAGAGCAAGCAGCGACATCGTCGCGGGCTCCGGGGTGACCTGAATCTGGAGGATTCCACTCACCCACTCCGCCTCGGGGCCTGCGAAATCGTCGAAGGACTCGAAGAACTCCATCCGGAGCTTGCCAGTCGGCAGGAGGATGTCTGGCAGCGGAACCGACGAGAACTTGACGATGCCATTGCTGCTGAATGCCTGGGCACCCGGCGCTGCAACCGATGCGCCTGGCCGGAGATTGATGTCCGGGAGCGTATCGCCGTCGGCGCTAAAGCCAACCGTGAGCTCATTCAACCAGCTAGGGTCTGGAGCGTTCAGGCTAACGTTCCAACCCACACCATTCATGGCGATCGGCGAATTGTTCGGGAGGCCGACACAAGTCGCAACGTTCAAAATCGCGACAAAGTTGGCCGGGTTGCCCTGAGCGTCAACGCTTTCAATCCCGGTAACGTCAAAATTGCAGACCAACCCAGCCCGCGGGCCTACTGTCGATCCCGGCAAGCCTGGGTTGTGATCCAGCTTGTTCTGGCTCGACGGACTGAAGCTTCCGAGCTGGCCAAACGCCGATGCCGCGGCGAAGACGACCACCACGCCCGAGAACATAATCTTCCGCATCTTTGCTCCTCCCTTGTTCTGAAGGTTCGACGAACTACGCCGAGCCGACTACTTCGATTTCCCACGACCCAAAGCCGTCAGACACACGAGTCTTTCAGCACCTCATTCTTATACCAGTTTCGGCTCCCAGATGCAAGTGCTTTGTGTGCGAAATCAGGCAGGGAATTCCCTGGGTGAGCTGTGCGAAAACACGCTACCCGTCGCAAGAATAATGAGTAACTCGTTATGGATAAATGAATTGCATCTGCGCGACGCAGCATCGGACGGTGCGAGCTGGAACAAAACTCGTCATCCGAACGCATGAGTGCGTCGTTTTCACGGACGTTCCGCGTCACCTGCCGCTTGGCCGCCGCGAGGTTTTTCATCGCGGCGGCATGATCCGGCTTCAGTCGAACCGCAGTTTCAAAAGCCGCGATCGCCTCCTTCGTTCGACCGAGCTTCATCAGGCACTCTCCCATCCCGTTCTGGGCGTCCGCCGAAGTCGGTGCCAGTCGCGCCGCCGCATCGAACTCCGGCAGCGCCTCAGCAAACCGGCCGGCGCCGTGAAGCAATGTCCCGAGCGCCAGCCGTACTATCGCCTCGTTCGGACTTATCCTCGCAGCCTCCCGAAACTCGTGTTCCGCTTCGTCAATGCGCCCTTGCCGTTGCGCGACCAGCGCAAGGTTCAGGTGCCCACGAAAATCAGCCGGAGCCAGACTTATCACACGTCGGTGCATCGCCGCGGCCCCGTCCATGTCTCCCGTCTTAGACAACACCAATCCGAGATTTGTCAGAATACGCGGATCGTTCGGACTTAATTCTGCCGCGGCGCGATAGCTCGCAAGTGCCTCGCGGATTTGCCCGGCTCGATCCTCAACCACGCCCCGATTGAACAAGGTCAGGCCTTGGCACTGCCGATCGCACCACGGCGATTCCAACAGCGCGGCATATCCATCCAGTGCCTCACGAGTCCTACCACTTCCCGCCGCGAGGCCCGCCAAATCCCGCTTCGACGGAGCATCCCACGGCACGGCGTCGACGATCCGGCGGAGTTCGGCCTCTGCGGCCGGTCGATTTCCGCCCTGTATGAGTAGCGTTGCATATTTTCGCCGCATCGAGACGTCGTCCGGCCTCTGTTCCAGGGCCACCCGGTAACGCTCCGTCGCCCGCAGCACGCCAGCCGGGCTCGCTTCGGATGCCGCTTTCGCCGCCGCCTTCCGGGCCGATTCCAGTCGCTTCTCGTGATCCAGCTGCCCCGTGAACGGCGGCCGCTCCACCAGTGACACAACTGCATTCGCGATCGAGCGACGATCCCAATCCGTGTATGCCAGCTGCTCAGCGCAACGATCCATGCTTGGAGGATCCAGCGAAGCACCGGATGAATCGCGTGCGCCGGTCGGCAAACGGCGGACGACTTCGCCAAATAGCGCTCGCGCGATCAGGTAGTTGCCAGCGAAATTCAGATGTACGTGTTCGTGGAAGAGATCGTTCCCGGTTACATGCCCGTGGGACGCACTGTCGTCCGACAACCGCTGCGCAACGTCGATCAGCGTCACGTTCGGGTCGGCTTTTGCCGCTTGTGTGATGATGTCGTTCGATCGCGAGTCGGTGCGAAATCGCAGCACGTCGAGGTCGCGCGCCGCTCCGAACGCCCGCCGCGCGTCGTCGATCTGTTTCGACGACAGCATGCATTCGCCGATCCGATACGGCAGTTCCGCATATTGATCGTCGATCTTCGCCGCCGCCTTGTACTTCTCGATCGCGCCGGCCGCGTCCCCACCCGACTGGAGCCGCTTTCCCTCCTCAACCAGCGCATCCCAGCGTGCCCGATCCGCTTCACTCAGGTTCGCACGATGTCGCGACCCAAACGGCGGGCAATCCGCGAGGTTGACCCCCACGGTGCACATCAGGAGCGGCACACCCGCCGCCCGAGCCGCGTTCGCAATGTCGCGCAAATTAGACCCAAAGTAGTCGTAAACCTTCGCGAGCCGCGGGTCATCCGTCGCGACCGGGTGATCGAGAAAGAACTCCATCCCCTTCCACTCCGTGAACTCCCCCCGCTTTGCCGACGAGCCCTCCACCATTCCCTCGATCGTCTGACCAATCCGTGTCGCCTTCGCGAGCAACTTGGCCCGGATGATCCAGAGTGCCGGCGACAGCCCCCCAAAGACGGTCCCCGCTCCATAGGGACCAACGACCTCGTTGTTCCCCTCATAGAGGATCAGCAAATCGGGCTCATGCTCGAGACATTCCCGCGCGATCGGCAGAACCGCGTGGGAATTGATCGCCACCATCGCCGTATTGATGACTTCGAATCGTTCCTTCGGAAAGCGGTCCCGGAGCATCGCCTCGAGAATCCGCGAGAAGCTGAACGAGGGATCGGGAAAACCGAGTGCCGCCGACGACCCCAGTACGAAGATGCGATACGTCCCCGGGGCCTTTTTCTTGGGCAACACGAACGGCTGCGGCATACGGGCCACCCGCCGCGGGAAAAACCGCCAGCCGAACCGCGGATTTCCGGTCAGCGCGTCGCGACCGGGCGCCGGGATGAAATAACTCGTGTCGTACCCGACGCCGAACAGCCGCAATCCCAGCTCGATCGACCCCAGGAGAACAGCCGGAACTACGACCGCCGCCGAGATCCGAAAAAGCCAGAGCCGTCGACGTGAGATGCGTGGCTGAATCGCGGGCGATGTCACCGTCGCCGCGTCAGCCGGCCTTGCTGATGCTGTTTTCAATCGTTTATCCGCGGGACCGGTTTCCATCCGGTCATCTTAGTCGATCGACCGATGGCTTCGAGTTCGATGCTCAATGTGCGACGCGCTTCCCCAGCAGCGGCGCCAGCTCCCCCAACTTCTTCTCCATGACCTTTTTTGTCCCCGCCTCGAGGTTTAGTCTCAGCAGCGGTTCCGTGTTGCTCTTGCGGATGTTGAACCACCAGTCCGGATACTGCACGGTCACGCCGTCGAGTTGGTCGACTTCCGCGTCCTTATATTTCTCCTGAATCTCCGCGAGCGTCGCGTCGGCATTCGGGTTCTCGAAGTTGATCTCGCCCGTCGCATAGAGCCGTCGCAACGGCTTGATCAACTCGCTCATTTTCTTTCCCGAGTCCGCCAGCAGGTTCACGACATGCACGAACGCCAGCATCCCCGAGTCGCAGAACCAGTTGTCACGAAAGTAGAAGTGCCCCGAAAGCTCCCCGCCGAACACCCCGTTTCTCTCCGCCAGCGTCTTCTTCATGAAGGCATGCCCGACGCGATCCCGCACCGGCACGCCCCCCGCCTTCTCGATCTCCTCTTTGACGACTCGGCTCGAACGCAAGTCGTACACGATCGCGGCGCCGGGGCTTTTCTCCAGAAACACCCGCGCCAGCAACGCCGTGATGAAGTCCGACCGCAGGATATTTCCCTTCTCATCGACAAACACGCAACGATCGGCATCTCCGTCGAAACACGCCCCGAGGTCCGCATGTTCCCGCTTCACCATCTCGCGCAGCATCGCGAGGTTCGCGTCGATCAGCGGATTCGGCTCGTGCACGAATGTGCCGTCGTGCTCGAAGTACAGCGGCAGCGTCGTCAGATCCGCGACATCGCCAAACAGAATGTCATACCACTTCCCCGCGCAGCCGTTCGACGCATCTACGACGACCTTCAAAGGCCGGGCCAGCTTCGGCCGGTCGTGCAGATACTTCCGCACAAACGCCTTGTAGGGGGCGGCCAGGTCCTGCTCGCTCATCCGCGACGTCGTGCCCGTCTGGTGCTTTGGTACGCGGCAGGCAATGTCGCGAATGCTCTCAAGCCCGGTCCCCGACCCGACGGGCTTGCCCCCGGCCGCGCAGATTTTGAATCCGTTGTAGTTCGCCGGATTGTGGCTCGCCGTGGTCTGAATCCCACCACACGCTCCCAGGTGATTTACCGCAAAGTATATCTGCGATGTGTCGATCAATCCGATGTTTACCACGTCCAGCCCGGCCGACCGGATTCCATCGATCAGACTCGCCTGCAACATTGGGCTGTGGGTCCGCATGTCGCGCCCGACCACGACGGTCCGCGCGCTATGCGACGCCATCTCCACGCCGCTGATCTTCGTCCGCAGAAACTGGGCCGTCGCGTAGCCGATGCGCCACGCCGCCGTCACCGACAGCGGCTCCGGCACCGTCGCTCGCACGTCGTACGCCTTGAACACCTTCGCCAGCGCGTCGCCCGCATCCGCCGCGCCCGTCGCCTGATCCGGTCCTGCGTTCACGGCTTGCCTCTCGTCATCGTTGAACTGGCAACCCTTGCACTTGAAGAAGTTGGACTTCCGCCGCCCGCGGCACACCGCGTTCGAAATCTTGATCTGCTCTTCGTTCGGGCAGTACTTGAAGTAGTCGCGCGGCGGCGCCTCGGTTTGCAGCATGGCGCGCGTATGCTATCGCATGGCCGCGCCCGCTCCAAACAGATCTATTTCGGCCGCGAGGTCTTTACCTCGATCGATACGACTCTTTCGACACGCCGTCCCTCTCGCACGATGCTCAGCGTCAGCCTCCGATCGGACGGGGCATGCGAGAGCGCGCGATGCAGGTCGTCAATCCCGTTCACCAGTCGATCGTTCACAGCCACGATCAGGTCGCCCGGCATGACGCCGGCGGAGGCCGCAGCGCTCTTCGGCTCGACCGACATTACTTCAACCGCCCGCTCATTCAGCAGGTCCAGTTCCCGCGCGAGCCGCCGCTGCACTGGCGAAACGGTGGCCGTGACGCCGAGATGCGCCCGACGCACTTCGCCGTGTGAAATCAACTCGCCGATCACCCATCGCGCCGTGCCTGCCGGCAGCGCGAACCCCAGTCCCTGCGCCATTGCAATGATCGCCGTGTTGATTCCGACAACCCGACCGCGCGAATCGACCAGGGGCCCGCCCGAGTTTCCCGGGTTCAGCGGCGCTGAATGCTGGATCACATCCTCGATCAGCCGCCCGGTCACTCCGCGCATCGACCGCCCGAGTGCGCTGACCACGCCGGTCGAAACCGTCGAGTCGAAGCCCAGCGGGTTTCCGAGCGCGATCACCAGCTGCCCCGGCCGTAATGCCTCGGATTCGCCGAGTTGCGCGAACGGCAGATCCCGTGCGGAGGCACGGATGAGCGCCAGATCGGTCGCAGGGTCGTCGCCGACGAGCGTTGCATCCAGCCGGTCCCCGTCGCGCGTCGTCACCGACAGCTTCGTCCGGCTGCCGACGACGTGGCTGTTCGTCAACGCGTAACCATCGGGCGTGACGAAGAATCCCGAACCCTGGCCGCCGCGCTCCGAGGCCCGCACGCCGACGACCGCCGGCGCAACGGCCTCAACAACCCGCACGACCGCCTGCGAATAGGCGTCCAGAAGGGCGAGATCGCCTGTCTCCACCGGTCGCTGTCCTCCCCCACCCGGCTCGACATCTGCACTCGAGTGAATCAGTCGCAACAATTGATCGGAAGTTTCTGGTGTGTCGCTCACGGTTCAAGCGTCCGAGTTCGCAGAGTATACGCGCGCAAATCGGAGCCCCGCAGGCCGCCCCGGACCAAGTGTGCCGAGCGCGTGGACAGCACGCCATCACGCTCACACACATGCCACGCCGTCGCACCGAACGCGGCCTGGCAATTCTCCTTCCGGCCAGGCGAAGTCTGGAGTACGAACAGTCGAGGCGGCCTCCCATGTTCAGTGCCAAAACGGGGGAGCTGCAAACAATTATCAGTATACTGACGGGACTGACACCCTCGGAATCCCGGCAATGGGAACAGGCTGGCCCGGAATGAAATTCAAGCACTCTGGCACGATCGGCGTCGGTGCCCGCTGTATACGTGAGTTTGCGAAAAAAGCCGACAACGGGCTCGACGGAATTGAACGGAGAGGGGGGGA
>CAZJVS010000067.1:0-13627 GCA_964549445.1 uncultured Planctomycetaceae bacterium | reverse complement strand
GCGTCGATGCGGAGCACATCGACGGGCAGGGGCACGCGTCGAATGTGGCGTTCGTCGATTGGATGAACCGGGCGGCCATCGCGCACTCGGCGGCGCTGGGGCTCGACCTGGCGGCCTACCAGCGGCTGGGGGCGATGTTCGTCGTGCGGCGGCACGAGATCGACTACGTCCGGCCGGCCCGGGCGGGCGACGAGCTGCTGTGCGCGACGTGGATCGCGTTGATGGAGAAGGCGTCGGCCGAGCGGCGGCACGAGATCGTGCGGGCGGGGGATGGGGAGATCATCGTGCGGGGGCGGAACGTGTGGGCGTTTGTCGATGCGGCGACGGGGCGGCCGCGGAGGATTGCGGAGGAGGTGCTGGCGGCGTTTGGGATGGCGACGTCGGATTAAATGCAGCTCACCTAGTCGGAAATCGCATCCACCGGCTCGAACGGCGTGAGCGGGGCGGTTGGAATGTTGGCGATGATGGTTAGTCGCGCCGGGGTTGATGTGGCGGCTCCGCAGTCGTTGGTGACGACGCAGTCGTAGAGGCCTGCGTCCGTGCCGGTGGTCGAGTTGATTGTCAGCGTGTCGGTCGTTGCGCCGAGGATGTGGCCGTCGTCGGTGAGGTTGGCGTTGTCCTTGCGCCATTGATAGCTGAGCGGCTGGCCGCCGGTGGAGGCGAGGGTGAAGGTGGCAGTGGTGCCGGCGAGGACTTTTCGGTTGGATGGTTGCTGGGTGATGGCGGGGAGTTCGAGGGAGGGGCCCCAGCGGGCCCAATAGGCGGACATCTGGCCGCCGGCTGTGGTGAAAACGCCCCCGACGATCAGGTCGCCGTTGTAGACGGTCAAGGCTTCGACACCGCCGTTCATCCCGCCGCCCAGGGGTTGCCAACTCGCGCCGTTCCATTGGGAAACGTAGTTCGCGCTGACGCCGCCGGCGGTGGTGAAGTTGCCCCCGGCGATCAGGTTGCCGTTGTACACGGTCAAGGCGTCGACTTCGTCGTTCATCCCGGTGCCCAGCGTCTGCCAGCTCGTGCCGTTCCATTGGGAAACGTAGGCGAAGCCCCCGGCGATCAGATTGCCGTTGTACACGGTCAAGGCGCGGACCTCGCGACTCACCCCGCTGCCCAGCGGTTGCCAACTCGTGCCGTTCCATTGGGAAACGTAGTTCGCGCTGACGCCGCCGGCGGTGGTGAAACGGCCGCCGGCGATCAGGTTGCCGTTGTACACGGTCAAGGCGTTCACCTGGTTGTTCATCCCGATACCCAATGGTTGCCAGTCCGCGCCGTTCCATTGGCCAACGTAGCTGGCGTTGAGGCCGCCCGCGAATGTGAAGGTGCCTCCCGCGATCAGGTTGTCATTGTAGACGGTCAAGGCCTCGACGTATCCGTTCGTCCCGCTGCCCAGCGGTTGCCAGCTCGCGCCGTTCCATTTGGCAATCTTGCTGGCGTTGACGCCGCCCGCTTTGAAGAAGTTGCCGCCGGCGATCAGGTTGCCGTTGAATAAAGTTAAGGCGAAGACATCGTAGTCCATTCCGCTACCCAGCGGTTGCCAGCTCGTGCCGTTCCATTGGACGATGTTGTTGGCGTTGACACCGCCTGCGCTCGTGAAGGCACCCCCGGCGATCGCGTTGCCGTTGTACACGGTCAACGCCAACACGTGGGAGTTCATCCCGGTGGCCATCGCCTGCCAGCTCGTACCGTTCCATCGGGCAACATGGATGGCACCGTTCGTGGCATAGAAGGCGCCCCCCGCTATCGGATTGGCATTGTACGCGGTCAATGCGTAAACCGCGCAGCAGACCAGGCCGCTGCCCAGCGGTTGCCAGCTCCCACCATTCCATTGGGCAACGTAGTGGTTACCGTCCGGGTAGTAGAAGAGGCCCCCGGCGATCAGGTTGCCGTTGCACACGGCCAAAGCCATGACAACTTCGTTCACCCCCCCGCCCATTGGTAGCCAGCTTGTGCCGTTCCATCGGGCGATGCGGTTGACGCCGGTACCGCCTGCATTGGTAAAGCGGCCCCCGGCGATCAGGTTGCCGTTGTACACGGTCAAGGCGCGGACAGTGTTCTCCATCCCACTGCCCAGCGGTTGCCAGCTCGTGCCGTTCCATTGGGCAATGCGGTTAGCGCTGACGCCGCCGGCGGTCGTGAAGGTACCCCCAGCGATCAGGTTGCCGTTGTACACGGTCAAGGCGTAGACAGTGCCGTTCACTCCGGTGCCCGGCAATTGCCAGCCCAAACCGTTCCATTGGGCAATGTTGCTGGCGCTGCCCCAGATGGTGAACGAGCCCCCGACGATCAGATTGCCGTTGTACACGGTCAACGCGTAGACATTGCCGATTATCTCGCTGCCCAGCGGTTGCCAGCTAGTGCCATTCCATTGGGCAATGTTGTTGGCGCCGACGCCGCCCGCGATGGTGAATGAGCCCCCGGCGATCAAGTTGCCGTTGTACACGGTCAACGCGTAGACATTGCCGATTATCCCGCTACCCAGCGGCTGCCAGCTCGTGCCGTTCCATTGGGCGATGCTGTTAGCGCTGACGCCGCCCGCGATGGTGAATGAGCCCCCGACGATCAAACTGCCATTGTAAACGGTCAGGGCAGTGACTTGGCCGTTTGTTCCCGGCACACCGTCGCCGGGCTTCCACTCGAAGGGACAGTCGGCGCTTGTGACGGATGCAAGTTGGGACAGTATCAAGAGAGAGGCGATGAGCGCGAGCGAAGTTCGCGGCGACGTGTGCATTGTGCCGTTCCTCCAATTTGAATTGTACCAGATCGCCTTGCCGCGAAGTACGGTGTCAGGTGGGTGTCTTAATCGGCGATTGCCCGCGCGGGCGAGAGTGGCGAAAGCGGGTTCGACGGCGAGGAGGCGATGACGGTGAGGCGGGCGGGGCTTGATGTGGCGGCTCCGCAATCGTTGGTGACGACGCAGTCGTAGAGGCCGACGTCTATGCCGGAGGCGGCGTTGATGGTCAGTGAGTCGGTCGTCGCGCCGAGAATGTGGCCGTCGTCGGTGAGGTTTGCGTTGTCCTTGCGCCACTGGTAGCTGAGCGGCTGGCCGCCGGAGGAGGCGAGGGTGAAGGTGGCGGCGTTGCCGGCGAGGACTTTGCGGTTTGTGGGTTGCTGGGTGATGGCGGGGAGTTCGAGGGATGGACCCCAGCGGGCCAAGTACGCTGAGACGATTCCGCCCGCGATTGTGAAGCTCCCACCTGCAAAGACGCTTCCCTCAAACGGGCTTAAGGCACGCACGGTCGAATCTGTTGCTTGGCCTCCCGTTCCACTACCAACCGGATGCCAAGTCGAGCCATCCCAGCGGGCCATGTTCACCAGCTGCGATCCCTGCGAACCGAAGATGCCACCGGCATAAAGATTGTCATCGATTACAGCCAATGCATTCACTGCCGTATGAAGTGGGAAGGACTGTGGAAGTTGGCTGCCTATCGTACGCCAGTTTGTTCCGTTCCATTCTGCGACGTAGGCTCGGCCGGGCGCATTGAATGATCCACCAGCGATGAGTTTGCCGTGATAGACGGAGAGTGCGTAAACTTCCACAGGAAACACATCTCCGGTCAAACCTGTTCCGAGGGCTCGCCAGCTCGTACCATTCCATTGCGCTATGTTGGAGACAGCGACGCCGCCAACTGACGAAAAGTTTCCGGCGGCAATGAGATTGCCCTCGTGGACAACTAGCGCGTAGACGGCTAAGCCGCTCTCAATTCCGGTGCTTAATGGTGCCCAGTTGGAGCCGTTCCATGCCGCGACTCGATTCAATGGCACTCCTGGGCTGCCCCCAAAATTTCCGCCAGCGATCAGTTTGCCATCGTATTCAGTCAAGGCGTAGACATTTTGAGAGAATCCGTTTCCGATGGGTTCCCACGCCTCTCCGTTCCATTGAGCGACGTAAAACGTAGTTGTCGGCCACGAATGGGTGAAGAGACCGCCCGCGACCAATCGGCCATTGTACTTCGTGAGCGCCCGAACCGGATTGTCAAATCCAGCGCCAAGTGGATGCCAACTCGTGCCATTCCATTCAGCCACGCAGCCTGCAAAGGTCGCTCCCGCGGAGCGAAACGATCCACCGGCAATCAGCCGGTCGTTATGGAGCGTAAAGCAATTCACGTCACGATTAAACCCATTGCCCAGCGGCTCCCAACTCGAGCCGTCCCACGCTGCCACGTGCGCTGCGCCAGTCGTGCCCGCAGCCACGAAATCTCCCACGGCGATCAATCGATCACGAAAGGTCGTTAGCGCCAAGACCGTCAGATTGGTGCCACCGCCCATCGATTCCCAGCTGCTGCCGTTCCACTTGACGACGTTTTCCGTGAGTGGAAATCCCGCGCCGAAATAGAACCCACCCATTACCAGGCCGCCGTTGAAGACATCGAGACACCTCGTCATGGCGGTGGAGCCGGCTGCCCCCGATCCGAACTGAAGCCACTCGGTGCCGGTCCACCAGGCGATACGATTGGTCGTGTTGGCGCCGGATGTAGTGAAATCGCCACCCGCGAATACCGTTCCGTTCAGTTTGGTGATCGTCGAAACAAAGTTGTTGAATCCGGCGCCGATGGGAGCCCATGCTGAGCCGTTCCAGCGTGCCGTGTTGGAACACGCAACCCCGTCGACACTTGCGAACGTTCCACCAATCCAAAGCTCGTTGTCGATGACCCTCATCGTTTTGATCAAACTTCCGGTGAACACACGGAAGTCTTCCCAATTTGAACCCGTCCATTTCCAAACTTGCGGCACCGACGACCCACTCGTCAACCGCTTTGTTCCGCCTGCAATCAAATCACCGTTGAACTCGACGAGCGCATAGACCAACCCTATCGTTCCGCCGCCGAGGTTTTGCCAACTCGAACCATTCCACCCTGCGATGCTCTGACAGGGGAGTCCGCCGGCCGTGTTGAAATTGCCCGCGACTACAAGTTCGTCGCGGTACACCAGAAGAGCATGCGCCCCAAAGGTGGTGCTGCCGGGCACCGTGAAACCAGTCACACCGGAACCGAGCGGATTCCACTCACTGCCGTCCCAAGCGGCGACGCTGTTTGCCAGCGTACCTCCTGCGACCTTGAACAATCCCCCGACGACGAGCACCGGCTCCTGCGGTCCGGGACCGTCGGGATCCCATGTCGTTAGAGTTCTGACCGATCCGTCGAGTCCCGGAAGAGTATTTCCCTGACGCCATTCGTAAGGACAGTCGGCGAGAATGACCGACGCGAGTGCGGACTGGATCGCGAGAGCGGAAATTAGGGTGAGTGCGCTGCGGGACGGACCATGCATTAGGGGAAGTTCCTCCGTGTCGGATTGTACCAAAATCTGTGCATGCGCTAAAGAACGCAGCGATCGGGGATTTTGGAGTCGGCATTCTTCGCGCCGGCCTGCGGCGTTGCAGATTCGCGTATAATCCGCCACGAACAGGAGCCTCTTCATGCTTGGTGAGTTTGATCTCGATCCGCAGCTCAACCGCCTGACCGACGTCATTGTCGCCAGCTATGAGGGCGATGCGCGGACGCGGCATGTGGGGCGCGGGTACCTTCCCAATCGGGCTGAGGCGATTCAGCTTATTGAGGGGCTTTTGGAGCTGGCATATCCGGGTTATTACGGCGAGCAGAACCTGTCGAAGACGAACTTGCGGTACCACGTCGGCGAATTGCTGCCGCGGCTGGCGCAGAAGATCTACATGCAGGTGTTCCGGGCCCTGTGCTACGACAACGAGGTCGAGGGCAAGTATGACCCGCTGGGCGACTCGGAGCAGGCGGCGCCGCTCGACCGCCGGGCCCGCGAGGTGACGCTGCAATTTCTCGAACGCCTGCCGGCCGTGCGGGCGATGCTCGGGCTCGACGTGCAGGCGGCCTACGACGGCGATCCGGCCGCGACGAACTGCGACGAGATCATCATGGCCTATCCCGGGCTGCTGGCCGTGTCGGTGTACCGGTTCGCGCACGAGCTGTGGAACGACGACGTGCCGCTGCTGCCGCGGATGATGACGGAGTGGGCCCACCAGCAGACGGGCATCGACATCCACCCCGGGGCGAAGATCGGCAAGAGCTTCTTCATCGACCACGGCTCGGGCGTCGTGATCGGCGAGACGACCGAGATCGGCGACAACGTGAAGGTCTACCAGGGCGTGACGCTGGGGGCGCTGTCGTTCCTGAAGGACGAGCGCGGCCGGATGGTGAAGGGCTACAAGCGGCACCCGACGGTAAAGGACAACGTGACGATTTATGCGAACGCGATCATCCTCGGCGGCGAGACGGTGCTGGGCGAGGGGGCGACGATCGGCGGCTCGACGTTCCTGACGTCGAGCGTGCCGCCGGGTTGCACGGTGAGCAGCAGTGCGCCGGAGCTGAAGGTGAGAAAGGGGCGGCCGCCACGGGCCGAGGGGGCGGATTTTCAGATTTGATTTGGTGGACGAAATGGAACGCGGTAAACATCCGCCATGAAGCTGAAGCTACATCTCGATACGTCTGTCTTCAGCGCACGCTACGATAGCCGGACGCCGGAACGCGCAGCGGAGACGGACGCGTTCTTCCGGCGTAGCACCGAATTTGCAATCAGCACCTCTGATTTAGCGCGATTGGAGTTGGAGCGCACTGTTGATCTGGAGAGGCGTGCCCAATTGCTGACGCTCCTCGACGGCGTTGATGTTTATCCGATCACAGTCGAAATGACGGCTCTGGCTCGTCGTTACATAGACGCGGGGGTGTTTACCGCTGCGATGTTTGACGATGCGCAACACGTTGCGGCGGCCGTGTTGATGGAGCAGAGCGTGCTGGTGTCCTGGAACTTCCGACATCTGGTGAATCGCGGTCGTCGGGCGCGAATCAATCTGGTCAACACGTCGCTGGGATTGCCGTCGCTGGAAATACTTGCGCCGCCCGAGATACAATAAGAGTGCCATGAATTACTTTGACTACACCAGCGTCGCACGTGAGGCCGGCATTTCGGAGAGCGACTTGCAGCGAATCTGCGAGCTCATGCGGCGCGAATACCCGGGCGACTCGATGATGGCGGAACTGCACGTGCTTCGGGCCTGCATGGCTCTGCGCGATGGGCGAATTACAATTCAGGAGCTTTTGATCGACGAACCTGCGGTGCGGGCATAACGACCAAGGCCGCGGCTCCATCGCATCGGGATTGAGTATCTTCCATTCGCACCGCACTGGCACAACTGAATCCGATTGTCGGGGACGTGGCGGGGAATTCCGCGAAGGTGATCGATGCGCTGCGGCGGGCGGCGGGGGAGCGGGCTGACCTGGTCGTGTTCAGCGAGCTGGTGCTGCTGGGGTATCCGCCCAAAGATTTGCTGCTCAAGCGGCGGCTGATCGAGGAGAACGTGCAGGCCGTAAAGCGCGTGGCGGCCGAGTGTCGCGGGCTCACGGCGCTGATCGGCTTTGCCGAGCCGACCGGGCAGCCGACCGGCCGGCCGCTGTTCAATGCCGTGGCGGTTTGCAGGGACGGCCAGGTCGTGCGGACGCATCACAAGTCGCTGCTGCCGACGTACGACGTGTTCGACGAGGACCGCTATTTCGAGCCGGGGCAGCCGGGCGCGGTGGAATTGGTACGAGACGCGGGCGGGCGCGAGTGGCCGGTGGGGGTGAGCATCTGCGAGGATTTGTGGAACGACGAGACGATGGTGACGCATCGTCGGTATCCGCGGAACCCGGCGGCGGACCTCGTGGCGAGCGGTGCGAAGCTGCTGGTGAACCTGAGCGCGTCGCCGTATTGGGTGAAGAAGGACGAGTATCGCCGGTCGCTTTTCGGCGCGCAATCGACACGGCACGGCGTACCGCTGGTGTGCGTCAACCAGGTAGGCGGCAATGATGATCTGATCTTCGACGGAGCGAGCTCCGTGTTCGTGCCGCAGCACGGGCAGATCGCGCGGGCGAAGGCGTTTGAGGAGGACCTGCTGGTCGTCGACTTGGACGGTGAATCGAAGCCCGGTCGCATGGAGCCGTACCCCGAAGCGCTGGAATCGATTTATGCGGGGCTGGTGCTTGGGACGCGCGATTACGTGCGGAAGTGCGGGTTCAAGGGGGTCGTGCTCGGACTTTCGGGGGGAATTGACTCGGCGCTGACAGCGGTGATCGCCGTGGACGCCCTCGGGCGCGAGGCGGTGCATGGGGTCGCGATGCCGTCGCGGTTCAGCAGCGACCACAGCGTGTCGGACGCGAAGCTGCTGGCTGAGAACCTCGGGATCGGCTTTCGCGTACTGCCGATCGAGACGGCTCATAAGGCGATGGAGGCGGTCCTGGTGGAGCCGTTCGCGGGGCGGCCGGCGGACATCGCCGAGGAGAACGTGCAGGCCCGGATTCGCGGCAACCTGATGATGGCGCTGTCGAACAAGTTCGGCTGGCTGCTGCTGACGACGGGGAACAAGAGCGAGATTGCGGTCGGCTACTGCACGCTGTACGGCGATATGTGCGGCGGGCTGGCGGTCATCAGCGATGTGCCGAAGACGACGGTCTATGAGCTGTCGCGGTTGGTAAACCGCCGGGCCGGCCGCGAACTCATCCCGCGGGGGAGCATCGAGAAGCCGCCTTCGGCCGAGTTGCGGCCCAACCAGACCGACCAGGACTCGCTGCCGCCCTATGATGTGCTCGATGCGATCCTGAAGCGCTACGTCGAAGACCTCGCGTCGGCCGATGAGATCATTGGGGCGGGTTTTGACGCGGCGGTTGTCAGAGACGTGGTTCGCAAGGTAGATTTGAACGAGTACAAGCGAAAGCAGGCCGCCCTCGGACTGAAAGTGACCTCGCGGGCGTTTGGCTCCGGCCGTCGGATGCCGATTGCAGCCCGATTCAATCCTTAAGAGTTTCGAAGTTTATGCAACGACGACGATGGATCGGTGTCGCGCTGCTGGCCGCGATCGGGGCCGGCGGCTGCGACGACATGAAGAAGCACTGGGACTCGATGTTCGCCTCGAAGGAGGACGAAGAGCCGGCCGTAGATGCGCCGCCGCCGTCGGACAGCAAGAGCGTGCAGGACACGGTTCAGTCGATGGCGAACCTCGACGGCATGCGCGTGCTGGTCGTGCGCGGTTACGGGCTGGTGGTCGGTCTGTTGGGAACGGGTGGCACCGATTGTCCGGACGATATCCGCAAGTATCTACAGCAGGAAATCCTGAAGCACCGCTCGGGCATTCCGACCAAGGAGCTGCTCGACTCGCGCGATACGGCGGCGGTGGAGGTGACGGCGGAGATTCCCGCGGCGGCGCAGGTCGGCGAGCGGTTTGACGTCGTCGTTCGGGCGATGGGCAACCAGGCGGTGTCGCTGGATGGCGGGACGCTGCTGATGACGGAGTTGAAGGTACTCGCGGGTACGCCGCGCGGGATCATCGAAGGCAAGACGGTGGCGGCGGCGGACGGTCCGGTTTTCATTTCGCCGTTCCGCAAGGGAGATGCTGAGTCAAACGATCTGCGGGTCGGTCGCGTGCTGGGCGGAGGCGTGGCGCGCGAGGCGCGTCGCGTGCGGCTGACGCTGGCATCGCCGGCCTACAGCGTCGCGGTTCGGATTCGCGACCGGCTCAACGCCCGTTATGGAGCGGCGGGGCAGGTGGCCGACGCCGTGTCGCCCGAGATTGTGCAGCTGACGATACCGTCGGAGTACAAGGGGCGCGAGCGGCTGTTTCTAAATCTCGTGTTGCGGACGACGCTGAACGGTGCGCCGGCGTTCGTCGAGCGGCGGGCGAAGGAGATCGCGGAAGAGATGCAGCATCCATCGGCGCCATACGACGATCTGGCGCTGACGTGGGAGGCGATGGGGCGGACGATCGTGCCGGTGATCAAGCCGCTGTATGGCAACCCGACGGTGGCGGTGAGCTACTTCTCGGCCCGGGCGGGGTTGCGGCTGGGCGACACGACGGCGGTGCCGGTAATGATCCGGCATGCGACGCAGACGAATGATCCGTTCCGGATGCTGGCGATCGAGGAACTGGGGAATTCCAACCGGCCGGCGCTCGTCGGCGATGCGCTGGTAAAGCTCGCGTCGGACGAGGACAACAAGATACGCATCGCGGCATACACAGCGTTGCGGCAGTTGCGGAACTCGGCCGTGTCGCCTTCGCTGATCGGACAGAACTTCGTGCTCGATGTGGTCGATTGCGGCGGGTCGCCGCTGGTGCACGTGGCGACGAGCGAGGAGCCGCGCATCGCGGTGTTCGGACGAGGTGTCCGGCTGCGGCCGCCAGCAAACTTTCACGACGACGGCGTGACGATCGCGGCGGATCCCGGCGACACGAAGTTCCGCGTTGTGCGGGTCAACCAGCGGACGAAGGTGTCATCGCCGATCCTGTCCTGCGGACTGGGCCTGCCGGAGTTCATTCGGTTCCTGGGTGATAAGCCGGGCGAGGATCTCGACGGCAAGGCTACCGGGTTGGGGATCGGCTATTCGAGCATCGTGCGGATCGTTTACGATCTGAATAAGCAGGGCTCGCTGCCGGCGACGGTCATCATCGAGCGGCCGAGCGCGCTGGACGACCTGCAGAAGATCAAGCAGATCACGCGGCCAGAGTCGGAGCTGTAAGGCGGCGCGTCAGGCCGGCGGCGGCGACTTCCAGGCCGAACGCAGCGCTTCGAGCGGAAGCTGCGCGAAGGCGTCTTTCAGCGACGGCACTTCAAACTTGAAGATCGGCGCGTGGTGCGGGTCAGTCTCGAGCGTCGTGGCGACGAGCAGCGATGGCACCGTGCGGACGAGATGGCGGAAGGCGTCCCAGCGGTCGAGGCGCGGTTCGACGACGTACAGGGCGGGCATCTCGGCGAAGTAGAAATCGGATTCGCTTGCATCTTCGTCGCCGACGAGACGCGGTGAGCGATCCAATTCTTCGTCTTCCCAGATCCAATCATCGAAGCCGTGGACGTGGCAGCCGCGATTGCCGGCGATCGCCATTTCTGCAATCGCGACGAGCAGGCCGCCGTCGCTGACGTCGTGGACGCTGGCGACCAGTCCTTCGCGGATTAGGCGGGCGACGAGTTGATGGGTCTCAAGGGCGATCGCCGGATCGAACTCGGGCCGGCCGCCCGCTTCGCCGCGGCGGCGGGTGGGCTGGCCGACGAGATAGAGCGGGGCGTCGGGCTGCTTGAGGTCCATCGTGACGCACTTCGCCACGTCGGGGACGATTGAAAGGGCGCTGATGAGCAGCGTGCCGGGGATGCTCAGGCGCGTTGCGCCGTCGGGGAGGTCGATTGCGTAGCGTGCAGCGGCGGAGCGGAGCATCGCGGCGTCGCCGCTGCTCAGCGAAAACTCGTTGTTGAGCGAATCTTTGCCGCTGATGAACGGCAGGCCGTAGGCGATCGCGGCGTCGTGGCATGCCTGGCAGGCGCGGACGAGGCCGCCGAGTTGGCGCGGGTCGTCGGGGCGGCCCCAGCAGAAGTTGTCGAGGATGGCGGTCTGCGACGGATCGCCGCCGACGGAGACAATGTTTCGCAGGGCTTCGTCGATCGCGAACCAGGCCATCCAGTAGGGGTCGTGGTCCGACACCTGCGGGCAGAGGCCGCAGCCGATGGCGATCGCGCGCGACGAGCCGAGGCGCGGCAGGACGACGGCGGCATCGCCGGGGCCATCGTCGCGGACGCCGACCAGCGGCTTAATGACCGTGCGGCCCTGCACCTCGTGATCGTACTGGCGGACGACCCACTCTTTGCTGGCGATGGTGGGCGTAGCGAGCAGCCGCTTGAGTTCGTCGGCAAACTGCTCGGCGGTTTTGAGCGGAGCAGATGGTCGCGGTGGAACTTCGACGGCCTTCCACTCGGCGAGGCGGACCTGCTTCGGCAGGCCTTCGTGGAGGAAGCGCATCGGCAGGTCGCCCACGACGGTGCCGTTGTAGCGAACGATGAGCCGCTGGGTATCGGTGAAGGAGCCGATGACCGTGGCCTCGACGTTTTCACTGCGGCAGAGCGAGAGGAACGTCTCGACGTTTTCGGGCGGCACGGCGAGGACCATCCGTTCCTGGGCCTCGCTGATCCAGATCTCGTCGTAACGCAGGCCGGCGTACTTGAGCGGCACGTTTGCAAGCTCGACATCGGCGCCGGTTTTCTCGCCCATCTCGCCGATGGCCGATGAGAGCCCGCCCGCGCCGCAATCGGTGATGGCGGAGAAGAGGCAGCGTGAGGGGGCGCGGGCTGGTGTTCCACGGCAGGCGGGGGCGCCGGCCGCTACCGCAACGGGGTAGTCGCGCGCAGCGAGGATGACGTCGAGTAGTTTTTTTTCCTCAATGGCGTTTCCGATCTGCACGGCGTGGGCGAACTCGTCGGCGTGGCCGCCGGTCAGCTCGGCCGAGGAGAACGTCGCGCCGTGAATGCCGTCGCGGCCGGTGCGTCCGCCGACGACCACGATGGCGTCGCCGGGCCGGGCGGCTTTTTCGATGCGGTCGCGCGGGATGAGGCCGACGCTGCCGCAGAAAACAAGTGGATTGGCAAGGTAGCGCGGATCGAAGTGGATCGCGCCGTTGACGGTCGGGATGCCCATGCGGTTGCCGTAGTCGCGGACGCCGGCCACGACGCCGCGCAGCACCTGGCGCGGATGGAGCACGCCGTCGGGCAGGGCGTCGGCCGGCCAGTCGGGTGGGGCGACGCAGAAGACGTCGGTGCTGGCGATCGGCTTGGCGGCGAGGCCGCAGCCGATGACGTCGCGGATGCAGCCGCCGAGGCCGGTGGCCGCGCCGCCGTAGGGTTCGATGGCGGAGGGATGGTTGTGCGTCTCAACCTTGAAGGCAACGGCGAACTCGTGGTCAAAGGCGATAATGCCGGCGTTGTCCTTGAAGACCGAGAGGCATTGCGGGCCGCGGCCTGCCTGCATGAGCGTGTCGGTCGCCCGGACGATAGTGTCTTTGAGCAGGTTTGAATACGAAACTTCGTGATGGGTGCCGGCCGGTTGGTTGGGGATCGGCTCGCCGCGATAGACGACCTCGCTCTTGAGCGTCTTGTGGACGCAGTGCTCGCTCCAGGTCTGGGCGAGGGTTTCGAGCTCGATGTCGGTCGGGTCACGGCCGAGTTGGCGGAACTCGGCTTGGATCGCCTTCATCTCCGGGAGAGACAGGAAGAGGTGGCCGTCGCGGGACAGGCGAGTCAGAGCGGCGTCGTCGAGATCGCGGATCGGGATGTGCCGCAACTCGAAGGGTTTAATGGGGGGGCGGGGCGGCGGATTGAGGGGACGGCCGCCGATGGCGACGTCTTCGACGCAGTCGTTCCCAAGGAAGCGGGCGATCCGCCGACTGGTCTCGCCGGCTGGGCTCGGGTTGATGACAAATCGGCGGGCCGTCCGGGCGGAGCCGACTTTGAGCCCGAGTTCGGCCATGGCGGACGCAGTAGAGGCGGCCACGGGGTCCATGACGCCGGGGCGGTAGTAGACTTCGAAGGGGGTGGCTTCCGGCGTGGGGGGCAGGGACTGCCCGGCCTCAAAGATGCGAACGTGCTCGGAGATTGGGTCGCCGAGCAGCTCGCGGGCGGCCCGCTCGGCCGCAGGGCGGTCGCCGTCGATCTCCACGAGGAAAAGCCGCGAGCTCCGGATCGATTCGATGCCGCCAATGCCGAATCCCCGAAGGGTGGCCAAAGCGGCCTCGCCGGCGGGGTCCCGGGTTCCGGGCTTGGGCGCCACTTCGAAGCCCCAGAGTCGCATCCGACCGCTCCAATCCGGCTATAAGCCACTA
>CAZJVS010000066.1:0-14689 GCA_964549445.1 uncultured Planctomycetaceae bacterium | reverse complement strand
TGGCTCATCGCCCTCCTCATCGCCGCCGCCTCAGCCGCCGCCTACTGGAACTCACTCGACTGCGGACTCGTCAACTGGGACGACAAGCCCTACATCCTCGAAAACAAGCTCGTCACCGGTGACGGCGGCCTCAAGGCCATCTGGCTCGACGCCTTCCAGATGAAGCCGACGATGCAGTACTACCCACTCGTTTGGACCACCTACTGGATCGAGCACCGCGTCGCGAAGCATCCGCCCCGTCTCATGCACGCCACGCAGCTCGCTCTCCACGCCGCGACCGCCGTCGCCGTCTGGTTCACCCTCCTCGCCCTCGGCGCGCCCGCCATCGCCGCCGCCGCCGCTTCGCTGCTCTTCGCCCTCCACCCGACAAACGTCGCCTCCGTCACTTGGCTCGCCGAGCGCAAGAACACCCTCTCCGGACTGCTCTTCTGGCTCGCCCTCCTCGCTTACATCCAATACCGGCGCACCAACGCAAGTTGGCGCTACGCCGCCTCGCTCGTTTCGTTCCTACTCGCCCTCTTCGCCAAGACCGCCTGCCTCGTCCTCGTCCCGATTCTTCTCATCACCGACCGCGTCCTCGACGGCCGCTGGCAGCTCAAGTCTCTTCTTCGCGCCGCCCCCTACGCCCTGCTCTCGCTCATCATGGGCTCCATCACCGCCCGGGCCGAAGCCGTCAACGCCAAGAGCGGCCAGCCGATCGACCTGCTGCTCCGCCCCTTCGTCGCCGCCGCCGCCCTGGTCCACTACGTCTGGAAGTCCATCTGGCCCATCAATCTCGTCGGCATCTACCCCCGCTGGCCCGAGGCCCTCTCCGCACCGCGCTACTGGATCTCCGCCGCCATCCTCATCATCACCGTCGCCCTGCTTATCCGCTTCCGCAAATCGCTCTCACCGCTCGCCCTCTGGGGAATCGGCGTTTTCGTCATTGCCCATTCTCTCACCCTCGGCCTCATCCATTTCAACTACCTGCAATACTCATTCGTCGCCGACCATTACATGTACCTCCCCTCCGTCGGACTCTTTCTACTCATCGGCCTGCTCCTCGATCGCCTCATGCGCGTCAACGGCGCGCTCGCCAAGCCGCGCGTCCTGCTCGTCGGGATTTCGTCCGTCGCTGTTCTGCTCACGCTCGCCATCCTCACCATCCGCCAAAACCGGACTTGGACCAACCCCGAGACCTATTGGACCAACACACTTGTCACCAACCCCGACTGCTTCGCTGGCCAGTTCAACCTCGGCAACTATTTCTTCGCCAACGGCCGACTCGACGAAGCCCGCGATCGCTACCTGGAGTCCGTTCGAATCGACCCCACGATGATCTTGACGAACCGCTCGGTTGCCAGAACGTGCAAGGCGATGGGCCGTGTCGACGAGGCCATTGCGTACTACGGAGCGGCCGTCGAAGCCCAGCGCCGAAAGGAGCCCGCCGGCGTCAGCACCCGCGTGGAATACGCTGACTATTTGCGCGCCCTCGGCCGCAACGCCGAAGCGCTCCAGGAGTACGAGATGGTCCTCTCGATCCGCCCCAGCCACCCGGGAGCAGCCCGTGCAGCCACTGCGCTCCGGCAGCAGCTCAACGCCCCGCGCCCTCAATAACCGGCGTCATCACCGCCCGCTGCTCGCGCACCCACTCCCCAAGCTTCGGATCGAGCGACTTCTCCCCCAGCGCCCGCTCAAACCACGCCCGCGCGGCCGCCTCATCCCCGACGCGCCGGCTGATCTCCCCCAGCAGAAACAGCGCCGCCGGCCGGTTCTCCGCCTTGACCTCCTTCGCCGACAGCGCCCGCTCAAATTGCTCCCGCGCCGCCCCCAGAATTCGCTTCTCCTCCTCGATCGACGCCAGCATCTTCTCGATCGCCACGTTCAGCGGCGCTTCAAATCCCCCCTTTAGGTCCGCCAGCAGATCGCGCGCCGGCCCATTTTCCCCGTGCCTCCGCAGGATGAGCGCCATGACCAGCCGCACATACGGCTCAATCTCCGCGTCAAACGACCCCTCCTGCCAGTCCGCCATCAGCAGGTTCACCCCCTGCAGCTCCCGATCCGCCTGGTTCGAACCTCGCCGCGAGGGCGGCAACCGCGGTTCAATCTCCCGCATCGCCCGCATCAGCTTTCCTGTCGGCGGAAGATACGAGCCCTCCTCCCGTACCACCCACGCCCACCGCAGCAGCAGCCACCCTTGCGACTCGGCCGAGCCACGCCGCATCCGGAATACCGTCGCCGCCAGTGCATAGCGCGTCGTAGCCGGTATCTCCTCCTGCCGCATCTTCGGCGTGATCGCCGTCGCCGGCCGCAGCGACTTCTCAACCAAGATCGATTTCTTCAAATCCGCATCGACCTTGGATGAGCCGTGAAAATCATCGACATAATCGCTGTAGTAACACCGCGGGCACGTCGCAATCAGGTAATAGACCGGCTGCGCAATCAGCGCCCGCTGAAACAAATCCCGGTCCATCCCCCCCCGCGTGTCGCTCGTATCCACCCGCGTCGCCTCAAACGCATGATCACAAACCGGACAAACCACTGGAACACTTGTCACCCCGGCCACGGAAACCGCGACGCTGGCTCCCAACACTCCGCAAGCCGCACCCATCCACCATCGACTCGTCGCCATCGGTTCGGATCGTACTGCCGCATCATATTCCCGGCTATTCGCATGAAAACCCACCTCTCGTTGGCAGGACCCCCGCAGGACGAATACGATTGTGGTGGCAGGTGCAGGGCCACTGCCGCCCTCGCGGGTGGTCCCAGCCGCCACCGGTGGGCCGGCCTCGGGCCGATGAGCAATTTCCTATGCCGAATCGGGCGCACGCCAATTCAGCCGCCTTCGTTCTCGTCGCGTCGCTCGCTTTCGCTGCGCCCGCCGCCGCCGATATACTCATACTCCGCGACGAGCGCATCGTCGTCGGCCAGGTTCGCGAAGTCGACAATCGTTATCTTTTGATGGCGACCCGCGATGCCCAGTCCAAACCCGTTGTCTACCAACGCGAGGAAGTGGCCCGCTGGCTCACCGGCGCCGATGAGCGATCTGCGATCGACTCGATCGAGTCGGCCGCGACCCTGCAGCGCCTCGGCGAGGACTATCACACCGCCGGCCTCGACACCCTCGCCGCCCGCTGTCTGACTCTTGCCGCAAAACGGGATCCTTCCATCGCCAACCAACCGCGCGCCCAGGGCGCCATCGACCTCCGCGACTTCTGGAACCGCACGCTTCTTCTCTTGCGTAGAGAGCAGTCCGACAGTCGCGACGCCGACGCCCAGCTCGACCTCGCCCGCTGGGCGCGCGACGCCGGACTGTCCCGCGAGTCGATCCAGCTCCTGCAGCGAGCACGCCAGATCGCACCCGACCGCCGCGACATCACCGAACTCGCCCAAAAATGGGAAATCGACCTCCGGCCGCTTGCCGAAGTAGACCTTCGCCCCGCCATCGACGAGCCGCTCGTCGTCCAACAGTTGCTCGACGAAACCGTGATCGTCCTCCCGAAGGAAGGTGATCGGCTTGTCCTCATTCCGTTCCGCTATCGCACCGACACCTCGCACGAGTTGCGTCGCGCGAACTTTGACATCCGCGCCGTGCCGCCCGCCCCCGTTAAGTTCCTCGGCTTCCGCGCCATGGTCTGGGTCGATGGAAAGGTCTCCTTCAGCCGGCGTCCCAATGATCCCATCTACGAACGACTCGAGATAAGCCGCGAGGACGACTCCAGCCGCGCCTCGCTCCGCGGCATCAACCAGACCCACCCCGCCCGTTCACCGGCCGACAAGGAGGCCAATCGCCTCCCGCCGACGAAGAATCGTCTCGCCTGCACGGGCTGGGCGGCCGCCATTGTGGAAGTCCCGAACTCGGTCGAAGTCCTCAACATGACCATAGGCCGGGGGGCCCCGGAGGAAATCCGGCTGACACTTCTCGATCACGCGCTCAAAGCGCGCGAAGGCCCGCGAGATCCCGACACGCCCGGAGTCGCTCGGTGGATTCGACAGGTGGCTGATGGCTCGCCCGCAATGATCTCCCTGGCGCTTCACTGCCTCTCGGCCATCCGGGCTGAGGTTGACGCCACGCGCTACGCCGCCTTCTCGCTTGCCGTCGACCGACCCATCCTGGATGCTATCGAGCGTACCGATGGCGAAGCCCAGCACGAGGCTTGGCACTGTCTCGTCGATAGCGGTCCGCTCCCAACTGAAACCGCCAACGTGATCAAGACCGCCAAGCCCGTACTGCAGGATCGCTTGCTTCGATTCGCCGCGAATGAATTAAGTCAATCCCATCCCGGCCGATTCGCACGCCCGAATGCCGTGCTCGTCTTGTCTGCAATCCTTCAATCGCCCGATCCAGCCGTCTGCACGTCCGCCGTCGAATTTCTTGCCACGGGCGCTCCCGAATCCGCGTTCGACGCCCTCATTCATGCTTCGAAAACCGCGCGGGCCGCGGCGATCGCGCGCTGTCGAACGATCTCAAGTCCTGAAATTCGTCAGCAGATCGTCCGCGCCCTCGCCGTCAACGCCTCGCCTGAAGACGCCGACACGCTCAGTCAACTTATCAAGCAGGACCGCGTTCTCGTCAGCGAAGCCGACGACAAGATTCTCACGCGGATCCGCGACACGAAGGACCCCGCCATCCGCGAGAATCTGCTGACGAGGCTTCAAGGCCTCTCGTTGATCCCGGTGCTTCGCACTCCGATTGTCCTCCAGATCTTTGACGAGATCAGCAACAAGGACGCACCGGAATCGCTCCGCGCCCGCGCCGCTCTGCTCGCCGCCGACCAGGCCCGCTTTCGCACCAGCGCCGCTCGCGGCGGTTCCTTCCCGGTCGATCTCGCCCCCGATAACGGCGATCCCGTCATTCGTGTCCTCTGTCGCGCGGTCGAGTTCGGCCCCGCAAGCGTCCGCGTCCCGGCCGTACTCGCGCTCCTCCGCGAAGGCCACGTCAAGCTCGCCGAAGCGTCCTTGAAGAGAGCCCTCGATTCCAATCGAGCCCGGGTCGAATTCATCGACGCTCTCTGCGCCGACCCCGAGGCCGCGAGAGTCGACGGAGTCCTTGCGCTGCTGGCTCGCCTCGCGTGCGACGTTGGCGCGTCCCCGCGACGCTACCTCGAGCAACTTCAAGCCCTCAGCAAACGCCGCGAACCGCGCGAGACCCCGCGCGTCGACCTCGCCATCAAGTCCGGCCTAACCTGGGAGGCACTCGCCGATTACTGCGGATACGAAGACCCGGCGGTCGCCAAGCTCGCCACCGACTGGACCACCAGACTCGGGCACTTTTCTCAGCAGGATCGCCGCCAGTTTGTCGCTCCTACCCATGACCGCAACACGCGCATCGATCGTCTCCGCAGTGCCAACGCTCGGCTCGGACGCATCGCTCTGGGTCGCTACGAACTTGTCGTCGTCCTCGAGCTCGTTTGGCCCGTACCCGCCGGAGCAACCCAGGCCACCACCCGCTGGCTGCCGCCGCAGCGAATCACGATCTCCGGCGGCGAGGTCGAAGTCCGCACCAACGACATCGGTCGCGAATTCCAGGTCTACCTGGGCGAAAAGCTGCGCGGCTTTGGCAAGGTCCCCGTCTCCGCGCCCGGCCTTCCAACGCCGGACGACTGGGCCATGTCGCTCGTGCCCGCGACCGACATCGCCGTCCTCTCCGGACCGCAGAACCCCGCCAATGCCCCCGGCCCCTACATCCTCGCGTCCGGCGAACTCGAGCTCTCGACAAAACCCGGCACAATCAAGCTCGACGTAACCGACATTTTGCGGGACGCCATCTCCACCGATCCCGCGACTGCCGCATTCGCCGCGCATGCCAACCGCATCGTCCCATCCAACCTGAGTATCAGTCTTCGCTATACGTCGTTCGGAAGCTATGTCGGCGTTGCTGCGCGCCGGACCATCGGAATGCCCCCGGCCGACGCTGCTCCCGACTCCCCCCCGACCTTGCTCAATTTTGCAGTAATGCTCGAACGTCGCGACGTTCAGACCCCGACCGCCGGTAGCGGACCTCAACAGGCCGACGCCGCCCTCACTCCACAATCTCCACCGTCGAATCCCCAATGACTAGCAAACGGTACACCGACTCAATGTCCGCCGGCAGGAGCCGGACGCACCCCAGCGACATCTGCCTCCCAATGCTGCCCGGATCGATCGTCCCATGTATCCCAAACCCGCGTTTGCCGATCGCCTCGCCCGAGAGGCCTTCCAGACCGATCCAGTACTCGCCGATCGGATTGTCGACCGCATCCGGATGGTAAAACTCGTTGGTCCGAGGGTCGGTCCAGCCCGGGTTCGCCAGCTTGTCACGCACCCGCCAGTGCCCGGTCGGCGTGCTGCCGTTCATCCCGAGCCCGACGTTCATGCTCCGCACCAGTACATCCCCGAGCAGCAGGTCGAGGCGAAAGCTCGATTTCGTCACGACCGCCCGGAACGGTCCACGCACGACCTTCAGCGGCGTCCCGATCTTCAGTCGGTCGCGGTTCGTCAGGCCATTGAGCGATACAATCAGCTGATCCGTAATCTTGAATCGCTTTGCGATTGTCACCAGCGTGTCGCCCTTCGCGACCGGGTAAAGCGTGACCAGCCCATCCTCCGCGAGGACGTCCGGCGAGAAAATGGCCGAGTCGGCCAGCCGGGTCAATTCGCCCCGCACCATTCGCGCCGTGTCTTCAGGCAGATCGCGCTTGAGCGCCTCCGAAAAGATTCGCCGCGCAGACAACGCATCGCCTCGCGCGAGTGCATCGCGCGCACGTTGCACGTCAGCGGGCACGACTTCTCGAGTGTCCGCCGTCCGAGCGCTCAGCGTGACATCCCCGTGCGGCGCCGCAGCGACCGTTACCGGCGCTGGTGGTGAAATCGGCGCAGTTGCTTTCACCGGTGCATCGCTTGGCACGACTAACGCGGAAGGCGCTTTCGCCGAAGCCGTCCCATCGTCGCCGGATAACGCCGATCGCCGATGTTGCCGGATGTAGATGACCCCCAACGCGACCGCCGCCGCGCAGAGGAAAAACACAATTCGAACCGTCGCCGCCGATGAACGTCGCCACAAGGCCACGCCAAACCTCCCTGTCAATCACCGATCCGACATCAGAATCGTCGGACCTGTCGATCCGTCACCACCAGGTTCATCCGCACATCGTTCGGAGCCGTCTCGATCTCGCCGACGATCTGCTCCTCGAGCGCCAAGCCGCACGTGATCCCGCGAAACTCTTTCCGCCCGAGAAACCGATCGTAGAAGCCCCGCCCGCGCCCCACCCGGTTACCGTGCCCGTCAAACGCCAGCCCCGGAACGATCACAAGGTCGATCTGTGACACCGGCGTCGGCTCTCCCCGAATCGGCTGCCGGATGCCGAGTGGACTCTCCGCCACGTCATCCTCGAGCGACTCGATCTCCACCGGAATCATCTGACGGCTTTCCCACAGCACCTGTGGCGCCGTCACCCGCTTCCCCTCCTGCCAGCCGCGCACCACGATTGCCGTCGTTTCCACCTCGTGCGGAAGCGACAGGTAGATCATCATCGTCTCCGCCTGCTCGAACTCCGGCTGGGCGAACAACAGCCCGGCCGCCTCCGACGAGCGCCGCGCCAACTCGCCGGCTGGAATAGCAGCCATCACCTGCCGCAATTTGTTACGCAGTTCAGTCTTCAAGCGTTCACACGACGACGCGCGCTACGTTAATCCACGACACTGCCTCCCACAAGTCGCAGACGCCCGTTCCGTGGCGTATTCGCAATGCAATTCAGCCCGATTCGCGCACGAATCGGTGTACCCCCGAATGCGTCGCCACACTACAGTCCCATCGGAGAGGAGTTCTGTTTCACAGGAGCATGCATGAACAAGAACTGGGTCCCCATCGCCGGCGTCATCGCGGTCGTCGTCGCACTTTTCCTGCTGCTCGGCGGTACCAAGATCACCTGCCGCGAGAGCTTCTGGGACAAGGACAAGACCGTGATTGAGATTAAGAAACCCTGACGGCCGGACAGTCATAGGGGGGAGTCGGATGCCGCGGCGGAATGGCACTAACCGATCGCCGGCCCGGTCAGCCGCCCCGGCTCAACCAGCCCCCTCAAGTCCCCGCTGTTCAGTGCGCGAATGTCCGCGATGCCGTACTTCATCATCGCCAGCCGCGTCAGTCCCAACCCGAATGCAAACCCCGTATACTCGTGCGGATCGATCTTTCCGAACTTCAGCACATTCGGATGAACCATCCCGCACGGCAGAATCTCCACCCACCCGCTCTGCTTGCACGTCGCGCAACCCTTCCCTCCGCAGATTTCGCACGACATGTCCAGCTCAAATCCCGGCTCCACGAACGGAAAGAACCCGGGTCGTAGCCGCACCTTCACGTCGCGGGCGAACACCTCGCGCAACACCATCCGCATGACGGCGATCAGGTGCGCGATCGAAATGTCCTTGTCGATCATCAGCCCCTCAACCTGGAAAAACGTGTTCTCGTGCGATGCGTCGATCGTCTCGTACCGAAAACACCGCCCCGGCGCACACACCCGCAGTGGTGCACCGTGCGTCAACATCGCCCGCACTTGGCACGGCGACGTATGCGTCCGCAACAGCCACCCATTGTCCAGCCAGAACGTATCCATCATGTCCCGCGCCGGGTGCGTCGATGGAATGTTTAACGCCTCAAAGTTGTGGAAATCTGTTTCCATTTCGGGCCCGCCCACCACCGTGAACCCGAGGCCCGTCAGGATTCGCTCCACCTCCCACTGCACCGCCGTTACCGGATGCACCGCCCCATGCTGCACCACCGGCCCCGGCAGCGTGGGATCAAACGTCTCCGCCTTCGCCTGATCCGCTGCGACCGCCTTGTCGCGGAGCCCGTCCAGCCCAGCCGCAAATAGCGCCTTGAGCTGCTCCTTCGCCTTGTTTATCGCTTTGCCGGCCTCGCCGCGTTCAGCTCCGGGCAGCGTCTTTAGCGCCGCGAGCGCCTCGGCGATCGGCTCTTTCGTCAGTCGCGTTTCGGCCGAACGAAGCGCATCGGCCGTCGTCGCCGCGGCAATCGACGTCCGCGCCTCGGCCTCCAGGTCCGCTAGCTTCTGACGCAATGCATTCAGTTCCATGGTTGATTCACGCTGGGAAGTGGGTCGCGATCAGCCGATCGATCTCTGCTCGCAGTTTCCTGCCTCGCTCGCGGACGTCCAGCGCGGCCTTGCGAAACTCATCGGCCTGCTTCGAATCGCTGAATCCTGGCAAATTAATCAACACGTTCAGAAACGCCCCCTCCAGTGCCGCATGCCCCATGATCCCTGCCACCCCGGCATCCGATCGGCACGACGCCTTCGATTTCTCGAGCCCCGTCTTTGCCATCTCCATGACCGCCAGCGCCTCGCGCATTGTCTCCAGTGGCGTCGCCGTTGCGCCGACCTGTGCGATCCGCGACCGCTCCGCCTTTGTCGCGTCGCCGTCGGGCAGTTTCATCGCCGCCATTACCGCATTGAACGCCTCCGCGTCCTTCTTCACCAGCGTCCCGAGCCGTCCCATCAGCCCGTCGGCCTGCGGAATCATCTCGTGCAGCGGCCCCGCTTCCGTCTTCTTGTCATTCAGCCGCGCCACCATGGCCGCCATCGACGCCCCGAGCGCTCCGGCGTACGCCGCCACCGAACCGCCGCCGGGCGTTGGCGTCCGCGCCGCGCACGATTCGAGAAATCCCGCCGTCGTCTCCTCCTCGAGCAGATGCGTCTCGAGAATCTGATCCGCCTTCCATCGCTCGATTTGCAGGAAGTACTCGACCGAGTCCGAAATCGCGAACATCGGCGCCAGCCCCACCACCTCCGAGCTGGTCACGTTCACGCCATACCGCGCCGCCTCGCGCTTCACTGTCTCGAAAACCCGAAACATCGGCGTCTTGGCCGGGTTCGTCAGGTTCATCGAAACCTGCACGCACTGCCGGTCCTTGATCTCGAACCCCGCCGCCTGCACGTACCGATACCCTCCGCTCGAAAACCGGATCCCCGCCGCGATCTTCTTCGCCACGTCGTTGTTCGCCGTGTCGAGATAAATGTTGTACGCCACGAGAAAGTCCCGCGCGCCCACCGCCGTCGCCCCCGCCGTCGGATGAATCGCGTTCGGCCCGAAATCCGGTGTCTTCCCCGCGTCCTTTCCGATCAGGTCGCGCAACCCCTCAAACTCCCCTTTGCGAATGTCCGGCAGCGCCTGCCGCTCCGGCCGCGTCGCCGCATAGCTGTAAAGAAACACGGGAATCTTCAGCCGCGTCCCGATCTGCTCCCCGACCTGCTTCGACAGCGCGACGCACTCATCCATCGTGACGCCCGACACCGGCACGAACGGAATCACATCCGTCGCCCCCATCCGGGGATGCTCCCCCTTGTGCTGGTTCAGATCGATCCGCTTCGATGCCTCCTCGCACGCCTCGACCGCCGCCCGACCGCACGCATCCGGCGAGCCGATGAACGTGATCACCGCCCGGTTGTGATCCGCATCCATCTCGCGCGACAACAGCCGCACGCCATTGACGGCCGTGATGCGGGCACAAATCGCATCCACCACCTCCGGCCGCCGCCCCTCGCTGAAATTCGGCACACATTCAACAATTCGTGGCATATCGACTCCACTCCGACCGACCGAACAATCGCGGATTTCGTGACCCGATTCAAGTGCCCGCGTGCTGTATGAGCCGCCCCTTCTTGATTACCCGCCGCACGGCGTTCCTCCCCACCTCATACGCCACTCGCTCGACGCGGCCGACGTCCATCACCAGCAGGTCGGCCTGGTGCCCCACCGCGATCGCCCCGATCCGATCGGCCCGGTCCATCGCCGCCGCCGCGTTCGCCGTCGCCGCCACCAGCGCCTCCTTCGGCGTCATCCGTAACAGCGTGCATGCCATCGACAGAATCAAAGGCATCGCTTCGATCATTGACGACCCCGGATTGCAATCGGTCGCCAGCGCGACGCCGCACCCCGCCTCGATCAGCTTCCGCGCCGGCGCGGGCTTGCAGTTCAGAAAAAAGCTGCACCCCGGCAACAGCACGGGAATCGTCGCGCTCTCGGCCAGCATCCGCACCGACTCATCATCGATCTCCTCAAGATGATCGACCGATGCCGCCCCGAGCCCCACGGCCATTCGTGTTGCCCCGAAGTTCGTGATCTGCTCCGCATGCACCTTCGCACGAAGACCGTGCCGCCCACACTCCCGCAGATACCGCTCCGCCTGCGCCACGCTAAACGCCCCGCGCTCGCAGAACACGTCCGCGAACTCCGCCAAATCTCCCCCGTAAACCGTCTCCAGCACCGAATCCGCCAGCATCGCGTCGAGATACGCATCCCCGCGCCCCGCAAACTCCCGCGGAATCGTATGCGCCGCCAGGTACGTCCCGACCAGCTCCACCGGCTGCGCCGCCCGGAGCCGCCGCACCACCCGCAGCATCTTCATCTCGTCCGTCGGCGTCAGTCCGTATCCGCTCTTGACCTCCGCCGTCGTTGTCCCCCACGCCAGCACGCGCCCAAGTCGTTCCCCGGCGAGCTTCGCCAGTTCATCCTCGCTCGCGGCCCGAACCGCCTCAACCGTTACATGAATCCCGCCGCCCGCCTCCAGAATCTCTAGGTAGGTCTTCCCCCGGATCCGCGCCACAAACTCATCCTCGCGCGATCCGGCGAACACGAGGTGCGTATGGCAATCCACAAACCCCGGCACGACGCACCCGCCGCCCGCGTCGATCACTTCGTCAAACGGCCCCGCCGGCCGCTGATCGCGCCGTCCGAACCACGCAATCCGCTCCCCCTCGATCGCCAGCGCCGCGTCGCGGATCACCTCGACGCGATCCATCGCCGCCCCGCGCACCGGCCCGGCCGGCACGACCAAAAGCTCTCCAATCCCATCAACGAGCGTCCGCATCGCCGGCCGATCGTACTCCATCGCCCCCGCGCATGAAAAAGGGCCGCCAAGCGGCGACCCTCGAAAATTCTCAATCTCCAATCGTGCGAGAGTCTATCCCGGCTGCGGAATCGCCCCGCCCGGCAAGTCCGGCGCACTCGTCGGCCGCACCGCGCCGACATCCGTCCGCCGCGTCGGCAAGGCCTCGCCCTCGATCAACCCCGAGAGGCTGACCTTATCGAGCGGCTCGCCACGGAAGATCTTCTCCACGTCTTCGCGGTCCAGCGTCTCATGCTTCAGAAGCGCCTGGGCCAGCGCCTCGATCTGCGGCCGATGCTTCTCCATATGGTCGCGCGACGAACGCATCGCTTCATCGACCAGCCGGCGGATTTCCTGATCGATCCGCTCCGCCGTCGTCTGCGAATAGTCGTGTCCCGGCATCTCGATCAGTGCCATGCCGCGCTGCGCGTCGTCCGGCCCGTAACGCACCGGCCCGAGCACATCCGACATGCCCCAGTCGCACACCATCGTCCGCGCAAGCTGCGTTGCCCGCTGGATATCGCTCGACGCCCCGCTCGTCACGTCATTGCAGAACATTTCCTCAGCAATGCGGCCGCCGTAGAGTACTTGCATCGCGGCGAATGCGTGTCGGCGGCTCATCGTGTAGCGATCGGTCTCCGGAAGCTGGAATGTGACTCCCAGCGCCGGCCCGCGCGGAATAATGCTCACCTTGTGCAGCGGATCCGAGTCGGGCAGCAGATACATCAGCGCCGCGTGCCCTGCCTCGTGATACGCCGTAATGACCTTTTCCTTCTCGTCGATTCGCCGCGACTTGTATGCCCGGCCCCACCGAACCTTGTCGCGCGCCTCTTCGAGATCTTCCTGGTCGATCGCGTCCTTGCCCGCCAGCGTCGCCAACAGCGCCGCCTCGTTGATCAGCGCCGCCAATTCGGCGCCGCTGAACATCGGCGTCCCGCGCGCAAGCTTCATCATGTCGACGCCCGCTCGCAGCTTTACCCTCTTGGCGTGCACCTTCAGAATTTCCAGCCGGCCCTTGATATCCGGCAGCGGCACATACACCCGCCGATCGAATCGGCCCGGCCGCGTCAAGGCCGCGTCCAGCACGTCCTCGCGATTCGTCGCCGCGATCACGATCACCTGGTCCGACGTGTCGAACCCGTCCATCTCCACGAGAATCGCGTTCAGCGTCTGCTCGCGCTCGTCGTGCCCGCCGTTGTATCCCGCCCCGCGCTTCCGGCCGACCGCGTCGATTTCGTCCAGGAAGATGATGCACGGAGCATTCTCTTTCGCCTGCCGGAACAGGTCGCGAACCCGTGACGCGCCGACGCCGACAAACATCTCGACAAAGTCCGCTCCGCTGATCGAGAAGAACGGCACATCCGCCTCGCCCGCGATCGCCTTGGCCAGCAGCGTCTTACCGCATCCCGGCTCGCCGACAAGCAGCACGCCGCGAGGAATCCGCCCACCCAGTCGCTGGAACCGCTTCGGGTTCTTCAGAAACTCGACTATCTCGCGGACTTCGTCCTTCGCTTCCTCGATGCCCGCCACGTCGGAAAACGTGACGTTCGTCATTTCCTTGTTGGCCACGCGATGCCGCGACCGCCCGAAATTCCCGAGGATCCCCGCGCCACCCGCCGACGTTCGAAGCTGCCGGAACACGAAGAACCAGATAAACAGGATGATCAGCAGCCACGGGATGATCGAAACGAGCAGCTGCACGTACAGCCCGCTCGTCTCGTCATACGAAACGTTGAACCCCTTCTCTTTGCTCTTGGCCAAGAGGTTATCAATCAGCGCCTGGTCAATTGCCTTCGGCGGATACTTGACCTCAAACTTCTCCTGCTCGGCCGCGCCCACCGCCTTGCCTTGGTGGTCCGACTTCATCGTCCCGCGCAGCGCGTCGTCCGTAATGACCACCGTCTTGACGTTGCCGTTGTCGACGTTCGTCCAGAACTCCTCGATCGTCAGCTTCTTCGGACCCTTGAAGCCGTCGTTGATCAGCATCAGGATCATCAGTGCGATCAGGATGAACCCCACCCAGCTCATCACGCCGCGCGACATCCGCACCCGTCCGGGCGGACCGCCCTTGGGTTGCTGTCTCGGATCGTCAGGATCGATGCGTTGATCTGCCATACAACATTCCGGCCGCACGCGGCCGTCAGGGTTTCTAAATACGGTCAAAGTCCGGGCCGCAACGTAAACCGAAGCCGATGCCTTCATCGGCCCGTCCGGTTCGCCGCCCGACCTCCCCGTGCCGTCCCGCGATTATAGCCCCTTCGCGGCCTTTACCACGGTGCTTCCATTTCTTCGACGATTCGCTCCGCCATTCGGTCACAAATCCGCTGGCTCGCATGATAAAATTGCTCATTCAGCGGCGGAACGTAATCGACCGTCTGTGTAAAAGCCGGCCGATCCACCAGAATCTCCCCCGTCCGTAAGTCCTTCCACTGAAACGACACAACCATCGTGGCGGCCGTCTCGCGCGGCAGGGCATTCTGGAAACTGCGACCCAAAGTCGCCTGTCGAACCTCTTTTACCTCGCCCGTCAAAAGTGTGTCCGCCGTGTCGCGCTTCGCCAGCTTGTAGGGCGTCTCCGCCTCGATCCGCTTGTTCAGCGCCTCGGCCAGCTGCAACTCGAGCCCGCGCCGAAAATCCTTATTGTCGAAAATCTCGACCGCAATCGAGTTGATTCCCTGGCGCATCGGCCGTTCGGTGCTGTACCCGCAACCCGCGACGACTCCACTCAGCATCGTCATCGCGACAATGATGGCCCTGCTTCGAGTAAGCATATTCCTCTGTCCGACAACCGCGCCACGGCCGTCCGCGCGGCAGATACTACCGCCGCCC
>CAZJVS010000065.1:0-14866 GCA_964549445.1 uncultured Planctomycetaceae bacterium | reverse complement strand
GCGCTGGGGATGCTGACGTGCATTCATAAGGCCTTCCGCTTTGTCGAAGCGGAGTGGAAAGGCACGAAGGCACGAAGGCACGAAGGCACGGAGGCAGAAGACGACGGAAGTATTCAGATTCCGCCCCATCCGAGACGCACGATTCGATGTAATCAAGGAGACATAGATGGAGATCAAGACGTTTCGCGATCTGATTGCGTGGCAGAGGGCCATGGAACTGACAAAGCTTGTCTATCGAGCGACAGCGAGGATGCCGGCTGGGGAGCGATTCGGACTGACCTCCCAAATGCGGCGATCGGCGGTGTCGATTCCATCCAACATTGCGGAGGGTTACGCAAGAGAGAGCTTGGACGACTACCTCCGTCATCTGAGGATCGCTCGGGGTTCACACGCCGAATTGCAGACCCAACTGGTATTGGCCGAGGACTTGGGATTCGTGAAGGTTCCGGCAACTCTGATCAGCCTTTCGACCGAGACAGATCGAGTACTTCAAGGTTTGATTCGAAGTCCGGAGAGGTCGAATCGCTAACACCTTCGTCCCTTCGTGCCTCCGTGCCTTCGTGCCTCGCTCTGCACACCATTCCTGCCGAAGACCCCGCCGTCTACGAAATGATCTGTCACGCGGATACGGTCGGGGTGTTTCAAATTGAGAGCCGGGCGCAGATGTCGATGCTGCCGCGACTGCGACCGCGGAACTTTTACGATCTTGTCATCGAGGTTGCGATCGTTCGTCCTGGACCGATTCAGGGGGGCATGGTTCATCCCTTCCTTCGCCGCCGGAACAAGGAGGAACCCGTCAGTTACCCGAGTGAGGCCGTCGAGTCGGTACTCAAAAAGACGCTCGGCGTGCCGCTATTTCAAGAGCAGGCCATGCGACTGGCGGTCGTTGCGGCCGGGTTCACGCCGGGCGAAGCGGATCGGTTACGGCGGGCGATGGCGGCTTGGAAGCGGCACGGCGGGCTGGACAAGTTTCACGAACCGTTCGTCCGCGGAATGCGGGCGAATGGCTATGACGACGAGTTTGCCGAGCGGTGCTTTAATCAGCTTCGTGGTTTCGGCGACTATGGCTTTCCTGAGAGTCACGCGGCGTCGTTTGCATTGCTCGTCTATGTCTCGGCATGGTTGAAGCGATATCACCCGGCGGCGTTCGCGGCCGCGCTGTTGAACTCGCAGCCGATGGGGTTTTATGCGCCGCCGCAGCTCGTTCGCGATGCGCGGGATCATGGCGTGACGGTTCTGCGGCCGGACGTGAACGCGAGTGAATATGACTGCACGTTGGAGTGCGGAGGGAACAGGGAACAGGGAACAGGGAACGGAAAGCCGCAGACGAGTCGGGAATGGGGCATTCACGGACCGCGCGTGCGACTCGGGTTTCGGCTGATTCAGGGGATTTCGGAGGCAAAAGTGACTTCGCTGGTTGTTGCGCGGCGCGAGAGGCCGTTTGTCAGCGTGGCCGATGTGTTCCATCGCGGAGGAGTGACGCGCGAAACGATGGCGCGGCTGGCGGCGGGGGATGCGTTTCGGTCGCTCGGGCTGTCGCGACGCGAGTCGTTGTGGCACGTGTTCGCGCTGCATGATGAACCGACGCTGTTGGACGGGCTGGAGCCGGACGAGCCACGGCCGCCTTTGTCGGAGGCGGACATCGCAGAGCAGGTCGTGGCGGACTACGACGCGCTGGGGCTGTCGCTGACGGCGCATCCGATTTCGCTGGTGCGCGAGGAACTGAATCGTCGTGGAGTCAGTCCGAACAGCGCGCTGGCTTCGACGAAGTCGG
Organism: uncultured Planctomycetaceae bacterium; assembly: GCA_964549445.1. Taxonomy (GTDB): domain Bacteria; phylum Planctomycetota; class Phycisphaerae; order UBA1845; family UTPLA1; genus SpSt-539. The sequence continues at coordinate 13,092 of CAZJVS010000065.1, read as the reverse complement.
GCCGGCGGATCACCGTTAGCGGTCTGGTGCTGGTGCGGCAGCGGCCGGGGACGGCGAAGGGGGTCGTGTTCTTCACACTGGAAGATGAGACGGGGATCGCGAACCTGATCGTGTGGCCGAAAGTGTGGGATCGCTGGCGGGCGGCGGCGCGGCGGGCGGTGGTGTTGATTGCCGAAGGCGTGGTCGAGCGGCAGGGCGAGGTCATTCATGTCATGGTGCAGCGGTTTGAGGACCTGGCCGACGAATTGACCGGCATTGAAAGCCAGTCGCGCGATTTTCATTGAGTCGGCGGCCGCGGCCGGCGATCGACGGTACGTTTCCTCCATCCACGCCGGCCAATAGAATGGGGCCATCGTGACACCAGAACCTCCGGCCGGGTCGAACGATCCGAACACGATCGCACCGCCGACGGCATCGGTGATGCCGCGCGGCGGCAATCCCGCGGAAACCGCGGCCGCTACGCCGCGCGGTTCGAGCGACGCCCATCCCACGATGATCGGCCGCTATCGCGTGCTGCAGAAGCTCGGCGAAGGCGGGTTCGGAATCGTCTACATGGCCGAGCAGCGCGAGCCGGTGCAGCGGCGCGTGGCGATCAAGGTCATCAAGCACGGAATGGACACGCGGCAGGTGATCGCGCGGTTCGAGGCCGAGCGGCAGGCGCTGGCGCTGTTTGATCATCCGAACATCGCCGGGGTGTTCGACGCGGGCGAAACGGACGCGGGCCGGCCTTACTTCGTGATGGAGCTGGTGTCCGGCGTCCGGATCACGGAATACTGCGATCGGAACAAGCTGACGATCCGTGACCGGCTGGATTTGTTCTTGCAGGTCTGCTCGGCGGTGCAGCATGCGCATACCAAGGGCGTCATTCACCGCGACTTGAAGCCGGCAAATGTGCTCGTGAGCGTTCAGGATGGACCGCCGGTCTGCAAAGTCATTGACTTCGGCATCGCCAAGGCGACGCGCTCGTCGCTGACGGACAAGACGCTGGTCACCGAGCAGCGGCAGCTTGTCGGCACGCCGGCGTACATGAGTCCGGAGCAGGCGGAAGGTTCGTCGGACATCGACACGCGAACAGACGTGTACTCGCTCGGCGCAATGCTCTACGAGCTGCTGACGGGAGCGACACCATTTTCGATCGACCAGTTGGTGCGGGCGGGATTAAGCGACGTGCCGCGGATGATTCGCGATGTTGAGCCGCCGCTACCGAGCACCTTGATTTCGCGATCTACGGCCGATCTACCGGCGGTCGCGGCGAATCGGCGGATCGAGCCGGACCGCCTCCGTCCCGCCATTCGGGGGGAACTCGACTGGATCGTGATGAAGTGTCTCGAGAAAGACCGCACGCGGCGGTATGGCGGGGCGGGCGAATTGGCGGCCGACCTGACGCGATTTCTTTCCGGCGAGCCGGTGGCGGCAGCGCCACCGAGCACGACGTACCGGATGCGGAAGTTTGTGCGGCGGCATCGCGTGGCCGTCGGAGCGGGAACGGCTGTCGCGGCCGCATTGGTGATTGGACTGGGGGCGGCACTGATCGGGCTCCGGTCGGCCGTTCGGGCGCGCGATGCGGAGGTCGCGGCGCGGGCGGCGGCCGAGACGGCGCGCTCGGAGGCGGCCCGGGCGGCGGAGAGTGCGCGCGAGGAGGCTTCGAAGTCGCAGGCGGCGCTGCAATTTGTGGCGGAGATGTTCGGGGCGATCGATCCGGCGCTGGCGCGGGGGCATGACGTCACGGTGGCCGAGGTGATCGATCCGGCCGCGGAGCGGGTCACGCACGCCTTCGCGGGCCAGCCGCAGGCGGAGGCGATGGTTCGTGGCGTCCTCGGGCAGGCCTACACCAACATTGCGCGGTACGACCGGGCGAATCACGAGTTGGAGCGGGCGTGGGAGATTCGCAAGTCGCTCGGGAAGGTCGATGACGCTGAGGGACTGACGCTGCGGTTCAACATGGCGGTGGCACTGCTCCAAGGGGGAGACTTTGCTCGTTCTCGCGAGATCCTGGAGGAGGTGCGCCACGGTCGAACAGCACTCCTGGGACCCGAGGCGCGCGAATCGCTGGCCGTGCTGAGCTTGCTTGCCGTGGCGAGGCAGATGGGCGGCGACACGGAAGGAGCAATCGGGGATGTGCGAGCAGTGCTTGCCATCCAGGAACGGACGCTGGGGCGGACGGATCGGGACACGCTCGATTCGATGGCGAGTCTGGCAGACATGCTCGAAAGCGTCGGGAAGCTGGATGAATCGCTGAAAGTGGCGCATGACGCCGCGGAGCGGGCGCGGGTCGCGTTCGGAGCCGAGAGCAGCGTGGCCTTGATGACGCAAAGCATTGAGGCGGAGACGCTGCTCACGCTCGATCGATACCAGGAGGCGGCACCGCTGCTGGAGCAGGTGGTCCGCGGGAAGGAAAAAATGTACGGAGAGGCGCACCCGGGCACTCTGGTCTCGCTGGATCTGCTGGCGGCAGCGCTGCGGTACATGGGCCGGCAGGAGGAGGCGATCTCACTTGCACGAAAAATCGTCGCGCGGTCGACGCAGGCGCAGGGTGAGCGCAGCCCGGTGACACTGACGTATCAGAATAACCTGGCCCAGGCGCTGCGGCAGGCGGGCCAACTCGACGAGGCGGAACAGATTTTCGGGCGGCTGCTGGCGCTACGGAAGGAGATCGGCGGCGAGACGGCGAGGGAAACGCTGATCCTCAAGGGAAACTTTGGACTTCTACTGTTGCAGCGCGGGAAAGCGAAGGAAGCGCTGCCCCTGCTGCGCGAGTCGTTGGAGGGTTTTCAGCAGACGCAGCCGGCGGGTCATTGGATGATCGGGTACGCCATGCTGAACCTGGGGCGGTGTGAGATTGCGCTGCACGAGCATGAGGAAGCGGAGACGACACTTCTGGCGTCGCATGCCATGTTGGAGAAGGCGCTGGGGCCGTCGCACGAGCGGACGATTCAGGTCCGCCGGGCATTGGTCGAGCTGTACGAGGCATGGCCGAAGCCGGAGGCGGCGAAGGAGTGGCGCGATCCACCGACGAGCACGACGAGCCGCGACGCGGGCTAGGGGAACACCCATCGGTCCGCGATTTCTGCAATTATCATGACGTCGCTTAGTCGTCGTTTACGCATGTCCTCTCGGGTCGATGAAAAAGCTCGATCTATCGGCGATTGATTGGACGCGTCGGTTTCCGAGAGCATGGATCGAACCAGATGTTTTCGAGCGAATCAATACAGAACGAGCGGTATCGTGATCTTGATGGTTTCATATCGGCCGGCCGGAAACGCCTGGGTCTCTCAACGTGCGACTACCTGTACTGGGCTGCGGAGCTGGGCGAGGCCATGTTCCGGCCCAGCGCGCCGCGCCAGAATGGCGACAACTCGCTGGCGGCGCGATACGTTGTCAAGCTTGACGAAGCCCGGCTGACCGAGTTTGACCATCGTGTCCACTGCCTGGACGACCGGCGGTTCTCCTTCAGCGACTGCCCGAACTCCGCCCGGCACGACCCGGCGCGGGCGATCGACTTTCTCGAATCGCTGCACATCATCGTGCGAACGGCGGAGGGTCTGGTCACCAACGCGAGCGCGCTCGGCCGACTGGGAACCAGCGGGCTCGTCAAATCCGCAGAAGTCATGGCACCGCCGGGCGAAAACTCGCATCGCGCGTGATGGGCGGGCCCGGTGCGGCCCACCTTCGTCCACGCGCGAGAATCGGCCGGCCCGGGCCGCGATCCGCACTCCGACGAACGCGCAAGGCCCCTCAACCGTGACGGCCAGTCCCAACATCGTTGCCCTCGTCTCATCGCCGGGATAGTGTCAGAATGGCGAGCGTGCCCGGCGACGAGGGCGATCCATGATTCATCCTAGGACCGTCAAGGACATTACCGCCCCGTGGATGACGGAGCTGTTGCGCGTATCCGGGGTTATTCGCAACGGCGGCGTTCGCCAGGCTGAGGTGAAGTCCATCGGCGTGGGATTCGGCCTGCTGAGCGGCCAGGCCCGGGTGCACCTCCAGTACGAGCCGGACGAGCCGAATGCGCCGTCGAGCGTCGTGATCAAGATGCCCCCGACCGCGCCGGATTCGATGGCCTTCGCTGAAACGACGCGTGCCTGCGAGCGCGAGATTCGCTTTTACCGCGAAGTCGCGCCGATTACACCCATTCGCGTCCCGCGGATGTTCGCCACGGTGATGGAGCCGGCCGATGAAGTCTTTATCCTCGTCATGGAGGACATGGGCGCATTGAAGCCCGGCGACCAGGTTGCCGGCCTGACGCGGGCGCAGGTGCTGGCCGCCGCTCGGACGATCGCCGCGCTCCACGCACGCTGGTGGAACGGCCAGCAGCGCGGTGAACTGCCGTGGGTGCCGCCGGTCGAGAAGCAGGAGCGCCTCCTGAGTCTCGACACGGCCCATATTCGCGAGGCGTGGCCCGGATTTCTCGCGGAGTTCGGCGATCATCTACCGCCCGGCGGCAAGGCCCTGGGCGAGCGGATTATCGAAAAGCTCGATCGCATCTTCGCGGCCTTCAATGCGGCGCCGCGGACGCTCGCACACTTCGACTACCGCGCCGACAACCTGTTCTTCGACGACCTCTCGAAGAAAGAAGCGGTCGTCGTCCTCGACTGGCAGCTGGCCATGTGGGGACCGGGCGCGTACGACGTGGCCCGCCTGACTGGCGGCAGCCTGCCGCCTTCCGAGCGAGGCGGCCACCATCGCGAGATCCTCGATGCGTGGCACCGGGGGCTTCTGGCCGGCGGCGTGACCGGCTATCCCGAGTCGCAGGCCTGGCACGACTACCGGGTCAGCGCCATCCTGGCGATGCTGAATCCGGTGCTCGTCCACCACATCTTCAAGTCCGGCGGCCCACGTGGCATGGCATTGGGCGCCGCAATGACCGAGCGACTCTTCAGCGACCTGCTCGAATGCGGCGCCGAGGCGGTCGTCGCGTAGACTTGATCAGATTGTAAGACGCAGTCCCATCCCCAAAGGCCGCGGTCGGATTCGAACCGACGAATAACGGATTTGCAATCCGTTCACCCGAAACGACAAGCGCTGATGGAATAAGCACTTGCGACGGCAGTGACGAAAGCACGGCGGCATGCACTCCGGACACGATCCGGGCGGGTGGTCCTGGGAACGCCGGGACTGAACCTGACTTGGAGCTGATTAGGACCGCATGGCCGACCTTGCCGCAAGCAGTTCGGGCCGGGATCATCGCGATGGTGCGGGCGAGTGGAAAGGTGGATCACGGCTAGAGGCCCGGCATCGGCGGCGAACGCTGGGCTCGCCAGGATGGCCTGGGGCGATTGGGGCCGACCTTGGACACGTCTGGGTTGTGAAGTCGCGCCATTAGCCCGCGGCGCAACGATTTTGGGGGTTCGGCTCGGGTTCGGATGCGAACCGGAACCGAACGCGCGATCTGACCCCGGCCCAGCGGCGGCGGTCGCCACTCGGTGAGAGAAAAGAGGCTGGGGTGCTGGCCGGGTTCCGGAGAATCTTCACCACGCCCCCCGCCGGGTCGCGCGGAACATCCCTAGTTAGCCCGTTCGACGCGACACTGCTTTTCAGGGTTTCGGATACCTGTTGTCACCTTCCGGGAATCCCGCACGGCTGGCGTATGATCCGAGTGAGGAGATCCAGGAATGCCGGGGCGACCGCGAACGATGCTGAAGCGAGTGCGTGAGTTCGTACAGATGGCGCAGAACCTCGACGACGTCCTCGAGAAGAGCATTCCCGAGCAGTACCGCCAAGCACCGGCCAGGGACAGCAAGGACTGGATTCATCGCAACTGGTACTGGTCTCTCTGGCACGCGGACTGGCTGCTCGACGAGCTTGAGCTGCTCGAATCGCAGATTGCGGAGAAGACCATTACGTCGGGGAATAAAGGCGCGCCGGCGGAAAAGGGTTCCGGATGCACGTCCGGATGTGAGTTCAGCACCGTGTAAGCGCCGGACGTGCCGGGAACGCCATCCCGCAGCACTGCCCCAGTGCTCAAGAGCGCCGCTGTGCAAACCCAAGTAGAGCGAGGGCGACTTCAACGAGCTTGTCACGCTGCTCGATGGCCAGGCGCCAAGACTCGGGGACGGCTTCGACGCCGTTGAACGCGCCGCTAATGGCGCCGGCGATGCAGCCGACCGAATCGGAGTCACCGTCCATGTTGACGGCTGTGATGACCGTCCGTCGATAGTCCTGAGGCGAGCGCCAGAAGGCGTACATTGCGCAGGCGATGGCCTCCTCCGCCACCCAAGCGCCTCCGAGCACATGAAATGCTTCGTCAGGCTCGGCGTGTAAGACCGTCGGAACTTGCGTGAGCTTTTCGAAGAACTCGGCACTGATGGGGCGTGTTCGCTGGACCAAGCGGTCGAGCATCCTTTCCGGCGGGAGTCCATCGAGCGCCCAGTTGACCAACAGCGCGGTGGCGACGCCGCCTGCGGTGGCGCAGGGATGCCCGTGCGTCAATTCGCTGGTCATCGCGGCCATGCGGGCGATCCGATCTTCGTCGCCGTGCCAGGCCAGGCCGATGGGCGCGGTCCGCATGGCCGTGCCGCAGCCCTTCGAGTCGCTCTGCCCCGGGGCTCGCCAGTTCAGATCCTGAGCCAGCGCGCGAGATGCGGACATACACGTTAGCCCCGGCGCGCGATCGTTGTCGTTCGATTGCGCCCACAGCACGAACTGCCGCGCTGTTTCCGTGACGAACTCCGCCTCCTGCCTGTCGCCGTGCGACAGGATCGCGCGGGCTAATGCGAGGGACATCTGAGTGTCGTCGGTGAAAGGGCCGCGAGGATGCCTGTCATTCGCGCGCAGGTCCGTGATTCCATCGGCACCGAAGCGGGTGCGGATTTCCGTGAGACTCAGGAATTCGACCGGCCAGCCCAGTGCATCGCCGATGGCCAGTCCGAGCATGCAACCTTCATACTGGCTGGCACGGTTTTCCATCTCCAACCGCTCTTGCTGCCGGTAGCGCCTATGGAGCTGTGATCAGCGCGACAAACAATTGAATGTCCGGTCCGCTGACTACACCGTCGTGGTTCATGTCATAGGCACAATAAGCGGCCGACGGGACTCCGGCTTGCAGTAGCGTATTCAGAAGACCGGCGAGGTCGCTGATGTCGGCGTGGTTGTCGAAGTTGCCGTCCCCCGATCCGGACGGGAACACCACGAGTGACGCAGCATCGCTGGTATCGGATCCCTCCGAATTTGTGACAACGACGTCGTAGTTGCCAGAGTCTGATTCTGCTGACGGCGAAATGAGCAGGTTCGGCGTATCGGCTCCTGCGACGCTGCCGCCGTTGACCAGCTCAACGCCATTGTGGCGCCAACGATACTCCGGAAGCGGTAGGCCCGTGGCGACAACCGAAATTCGAAATGGTCCACCGGAACAGACGGCCGCTCCCAGGGGCTCCTGACGGATAATGGGAGCAACCGGGCAGTTTGTGAGTTCCCAAGTTCGGCCACCCGAGTAAGCGACGGGTATGCCCCGACGAGAATCGAACGTGGTTGCCCACGTGTCACCCGGGTAGATCGGGTTGGGAGCCAACGGGAGTTCCGACCAGTTTGTGCCGTTCCACTCCCAGTTTTCCGTCGGCCCGGCGTTTCCGCCGACGAGGATCGTCACCCCGCGTGCGGAATCGAATATCATGCCATGGCCGTACCGGGGAGATGGCGCGACGGCAGGAAATCGTTGCAACCATGCGGTTCCGTTCCACTCCCAAGTTTCGTTATTTGCCACATTGAACGCGTTTTGACCTCCGAACAGGACACAAACCCCCCGAATCCAATCGAATGCCATTGCATGACTGTACCTCGCCGTGGGATGAATGGCCGTCGCTCGCGCCGACCAATTCGATCCATCCCATTCCCAGGTATCGGCCGGCGTATTCGCGTCTCCACTGAACAGGACGGTCACTCCTCGCAACGAATCAAATGCCATCGTCGAGCGCGCGCGTGGACTCGGGGCGTTTGTGGGAGTTCGCAAATGCCACACGATGCCGTCCCATTCCCACGTACCGGACAAGTACGGCGCTCCCCCAAAAACCACCGTCCGGTGTCGCCAAGAATCGTACGCCATCGAGTGGTAAGCGATCCCGGGTGGACCGCCGACAAGTCGGCGAATCCAGAACTGTCCGTTCCACTCCCAGGTCTGGTTCGTATCTGTAGAAGCGGGTGGGAGCAGGTAACCACCAAGAAGCACTGAGACGCCTCTAAACTCGTCGAACGCCATTGCAGTGCCGTCGGCAATCGGCGGAGTCGAGTTCAAGGGCGTCTTGAGCGACCAGGCGGTCCCATTCCACTCCCATGTATCGAAGAGGTCACCTCCGGGCGCCCCCCCACCGTGGAGGACCACAACACCTCTGATCGCATCAAAAGCCATACCCGGAGCGGCGCGAGCGCTTGGGCCGCCGCCGTTTGCGATAAGGGTCCAATCAGTTCCGTTCCAACGCCAGAGGTCACGAAAATAGACACCGTTTGAATCAGACCCGCCAAATAGAAGCGTGGCACCTCGCACGGCGTCAAATGCAAGCGAAAACTCCGAGCGTGCCGGCGGAGAATCAATTGGTTTCGCCTGGGTCCAAGACTGGCCGTCCCATTCCCAAGTCTCGAAAAACACCGAGCCTGAGGCTTCGGAATGCACCAATACTGTCCTCGCGCGTCCGCTGTCGAATGCCATCGCGGCTCTCAACAGTGACGGGCCGATTGACGGCATCCCGACAAAATGTTGCACCCAATCCACGCCATCCCATTCCCACGTTTCAGGTGCCGAGCCGCCCCGGAAGCCAAAGAGCACGGTTTTCCCGCGAACTTCATCAAATGCCATCGTCACTTGATCCAATGCTGGTAAGTTCGCGGAGGTCCGCAGCTCCCAGGTTGCTCCGTCGAATTCGTAAGTCAGAGGAACGCTTCCAGGCCCATAAGCGACGAGGCGATTGCGAAAAGAGTCGTATGCCGTCGAATAGCTGCTCCACTCGGGCCCGATCGCGGGGTTCAGCGACCAGGTCGTTCCATTCCATTCCCACGTCTGGACGGTTGGCTCCGAAAGATCGGTTCTGCCAATGGCGAGCGTACGACCGCGAAGTGCGTCGAAGACTACGGTGCCTCGACTCGTTGTGCTTGGGATTCCGGGTGGTGGCGTCCGCATCTTCCAGTCGGGACAGGGTTGGGCATTTGCATTGGAGAGCGACAGTGCCGAGAGGATCAACGGTATCAGCGCAGAACACGTGGAGCTGCGTAGCACCCATCTTCGCATTGATTGACCCTCCCCGGCGAGATGCCGCCGCACCGATGATCAGTGGGCAAAGGGGGGGCGTCGCTGGACGAACCGCTTTCCCCACCACCGCGATACAGGATAGCAGAAATGATGACGCGGGAGCAACGGCCGCCTATGCGCCAGAGAACCAATCAACCAACACCGCGCCGTCCGCCGTGTCTCGGTATTAGCCGATCGTCGTTACTGCCGGTTGCGCACGCTGTATCCGTGGCCCTCGAGCACGCAGCAGATCTCGTCCCAGACCCAATGCTCATTTTTCGTGTTGGCTCGCACCTGAGCCCTCGTCACTTTGCAGAGGCCGTCGGTGTCGACGACGCCCAGAGTGCGAACGAGCTGCCTCAGTTGGCGCGTCAGTTCGACTTCTTCAATCGGCTTGCACTCAGGGAGCAAGTCTTCTTGGGACAGGGGCTTTGCCTGAGTCAATGGGTCTATGTGATCCGCGTACCAAGTGCTGAACCGCGACCATTCCGCGTAAACAGCTTCGTCCTTGATCCGCAACGATCCCGCCTCGACTCCCGCGCGGACCGCCGCCAGGTACGCTCGGATCCGTTGAGCCTCATGCCATTCGTTTGCGTTCCGCTTCAAGGTCCTGATTCGCTCCGCATCTTGCTCCCGAATGATCTTCTTGCGGTCGCGATGCGCCTTTGCACGATTGCCCTGGCGATCCCGGCACTCGCGATCCAGTCGTTCGGCGCGCTCTCGTTCAATCTGTAGTTGCAGACCGGCGACGATCTCGCCCATCTGCGTTTCCAATTGCTGTCGTTGGCCGTCCGACCACGAGCGGCGGAGCCCGGCGCCTTCGTAGATGTCGATCAAAAGCGTCAGTTTGCCGGTGGGCTTTCGGGGCGGTCGCGAATGCCAATGCGTATCGTCCTCTGCAGGTGCTTCGGGAACCGGCTCCGTCTTTTCAAAAAAATGTACTGGAAGTCGATCGGGGCCGATTACAAAGTCCGTGCACTCGCAGTAGGTTGATCCCCGCACGCCGAATTTGATCGCACCTCCTGCCGCCTCCCAAGCACGAATCAACGCGTCATACAGTCGGAGTGCGCGACCGATTGACCGTTTCGCCACGCTGATCTGAACTGTCGTCTTGCCGTCAGTCTCGACTAGCCCATTTCGCAATGGTGTGGCCGTTCGAAGTTGTGCGCCTGCGGCGGCAACCAGCGGATGCGGCGAAAGAAGCCGATCCGGCACTTCAATCGATCTTGCTGTCAGGTGCTCCGTTGACACGTCCGATGCGCCGAATGTCTGCAGAACAGAATCGTCTTCGCCTCGACTTCGAGACGAAGAGCACACTCAGGATACTCACGGCGGCGAGTGGGACGCATTGGCCACATGGGCCATTACGGCCGACGCAGGGATCGATGTTGTCGCAGATACCGTCTTCGTCTCGGTCGCCGCCCTGGTTGGCACAAGGAGGGCACGGGCCGCAATCCGCTTGGCAGGAATTGCAGGTCTCGCTCTCGTTGCACGCGCCGTCGCCGCAGACGGGAGGACACACCGCACAGGTCATATTCGCACCTTGCCATGATCCGCCCTGAGCCGCGCATTGAGAGGCTGTCAGCGATTGGCAGGGGCGATTGGAGAAGCAGCATGCGCCGGGGGGGCAAGTCCCACAGTCCGCAGGGCAGGAAGCACAGCTCTCGCCGGAATCGCAAACTTGGTTTCCGCACTGCGGACATCCTGGGCCAGGCGCGGCGTCGCAGGCTGTTCCAATTCCATCGTTATCGCAGTCTGCCTGATCAGCGTTCGGCGTATTCGGGCAGTTGTCTTGGCAATCGGGCGTCCCATCATGATCCGAATCTGAATCGGAAACTCCGCATCCGCAGTCACCCGGCGCATGCTTGTTTGGATCGTTCGGACATTCGTCCGTGGGGCAGGTGTTTGCGGAGAATCCTGGGTCACCGTATCCATCACCGTCCGTGTCCATGCACGTGTCGCAGGCATCGCCGATGCCGTCACCGTCGACGTCTTGCTGACCCGGATTCGCCACCAGCGGGCAGTTATCACAGGCATCGCCGATGCCGTCGCCGCTATTCAGCAGCACCGAGACGTTGTTACTCCCGAAGTTCGCCGCCGCCAGATCGGGCTTTCCGTCAGCATTGAAATCGCCGATGGCCACGGAGAAGGGATTGGGGCCCGCGCCGTAGTTGACCTCCGCGGCGAAGGAACCGCTGCCGTTACCCAGCAGCACCGAAACATTGTTCCCATTGCCGTTCGCCACCGCCAAGTCGGGCTTGCCGTCGCCATTGAGATCACCAATGGCCACGGACCAGGGGCGGGTGCCCGCGCCATAGCTGACCGCCGCGGCGAAAGTTCCGTTGCCGTCACCCAGCAGCACCGAGACATTGCCGCCCCAGTTTGCCACCGCCAAGTCGAACTTGCCGTCACCATTGACGTCGGATATGGCCGCAGAGTAGGGATTAGTGCCCGCGCCATAGTTGACAGCCGCGGCGAAGGTGCCGTTGCCGTTACCCAGCAAGACCGAGACATTGTTGCTGTTGGCGTTCGCGACCGCTAGGTCGGGCTTGCCATCTCCATTGAGATCACCGATGGCCACAGAGAGGGGAAAAGCGCCCGCGCCGTAGTTGACCGCCACGGCGAAGGTGCCGTTACCGTTTCCCAGCAGAATCGAGACGTTGCTGCTGCCACCGTTCGCCACCGCGAGGTCGGGCTTGCCGTCGCCGTTGACGTCGCCGATGGCCACCGACCGGGGCGAGCTGGCCGCGCTGTAGTTGACTGCCGCGGCGAAGATGCCGTTGCCGTGTCCCACCAACACCGAGACATTGTTGCTGTTGCCATTGCTGTTCGCCACGGCCAAGTCGGACTTGCCGTCGCCGTTGAGATCACCAATGGCGACAGAGACGGGAACAGTACCCGCTCCGTAGTTGACCACCGCAGCGAATGTGCCGTTGCCGTTACCAAGCAGCACCGAGACGTTGTCGCTGCCGCCGTTCGCGACCGCCAGGTCGGGCTTGCCATCGCCGTTGACGTCGCCGACGGCCACGGACCGGGGCGCGCTTGCCGCTCCGTAGTTGACCGCCGCAGCGAATGTTCCCGCGTCGCTGTTCGCCTGAGTCGGATTCGCCACGAGCGGGCAGTTGTCGCACGCATCACCGATCCCGTCGCTGTCCGAGTTGACCTGAGCGGCGTTTGCTGTGCTTGGGCAATTATCTGTAACATCGGGAGCGGCATCTCCGTCCGTATCACGCTTCAACCCAAAATGTTGATTTACACCCGCGGCGGTAGCATTGAATCCCTGGTTCGGCGGTGGTACGACCGCCTGACCCGATACGTTGGCTCCCCATGCGATGACCGAACTGTTGTTTTTCCGAGCCGTATTGTCTCGATATTTCGATACAATCGACACGAAATCCGCGTTAGGCAAGGGCACATCACATTCGCCAAATTGGTTGCTGCCCCATGCGATAATCGAGCCTTCTTGCTTCAATCCAAGACTGTGTTGAACACCTGCACAAATCGCGCTAAACCCAGCATTGGGGACTGGCACAGTGCACTGACCTGAGGCATTCTCTCCCCAAGCAACTATTGACCCATCGGACTTCAGTCCAAGACTGTGAAAACCGCCCGCCGCCACGCCTACAAACCTGGTATTGGGCAGTGGGACGTTACATTGGCCGGCTCCATTTGCTCCCCAAGCCACAATTGAGCCGTCTGCTTTCAAGGCGAGATTATGGTAGAAGCCAGCCGAGAGTGCCACGAATTGCACATTGGGCGCAGGCACGTTGCACTGTCCAACCTGATTGTCCCCCCATGCAACAATTGTTCCGTCGCGCTTTAGGCCCTGTCTGAAAACTGAGTCATGCGCAGGCATCGCTGAATTATCGCGAGTT
>CAZJVS010000064.1:0-15265 GCA_964549445.1 uncultured Planctomycetaceae bacterium | reverse complement strand
GGTTCCGGTCGGCGCAGAATCTCTCCGTGGCCGCGCGGGGACGCCCTTCGACAGGATCAGGGACCGGTCGACAGCGGATGCCGTGCGGTTCGTTCTGGTTCATGCGCGAGGGCTACTTCGCCCTCGCTGATTCACCCCGTATACGCGCCCGCCGTTCCACATCGGGCCGAGAGCTGAAAGGCAGGAACGCCAAAACGCAGGGAGGCGGCGGGGCGGGGTAATGGATAACCGAAAATGAACAATCCAAAATCGGAGACGCGGGTCGGTGGTGAGTCGACCGCGAATTGTAAACTCGAGGATTAAGACGCGGGCGCTCGGAGAGTTCTCTTCGTGGTCGGTCTGCATATGCGGGCCGGCGCTGGCGAGGCCGGCTATGACGGAGGCCATGTTCGAGATGGGCGGAGGGGGAGGTGGCGCGAGCGGCCGCTGTAAGTCAAAGGCAGTTCGCTAGTTAGCAGCTTCTTGATGGATTGGCGAAAGCGGGGCGGACATGGAATAATAGAGGTTCCGTCAAGGAGCCTCGTTGACCGAAACTCCCACCACCCTGAGCCAGCGGATACGCAAGGTCTTCATCGGGGCTCCGCATAGCCCGCACGACCATCGCATTTTCCACCATCTGTCGCTGGTGGCTTTTTTTGCGTGGGTGGGGCTGGGGGCGGACGGACTGTCGTCGTCGTGTTACGGGCCGGAAGAGGCGTTTCGGGCGCTGGGGCAGCACCATTCGCTGGGGATCTTTGTCGCGCTGGCGACGACGATCACGATTTTTGTGCTCGCGACGAGCTATTCGCAGATCATCGAACTATTCCCGCACGGTGGCGGCGGATACCTGGTTGCCAGCAAGCTTCTGTCGCCGACGATCGGAATGGTGTCGGGGTGTGCGCTGCTGGTCGACTATGTGCTGACGATCACCATATCGATCGCGAGCGGGGCGGACGCGGTGCTGAGTTTTCTGCCGCCGGCGTGGGACGACTACAAGCTGGAGATCGCGCTGGGGGCGGTGGTGTTCCTATCGGTTCTGAACCTGCGGGGGGTGAAAGAGTCGATTGTCCCGCTGGTGCCGATTTTCCTGGCGTTTATCGTGACGCACGCGTTCGTGATTGTTTACGGTCTCGCGTGCAAGGTTCCGGAGATCGGGGCGATCGCGTCGGAGAATTATGCCGATTTGAAGCAGCTCCACTCGCAGGTGGGCTTCTTCGGAGTTGCGATCATTGTCCTGAAGGCCTTCAGCATGGGGGCGGGCACGTTTACCGGCATTGAGGCGGTGAGCAACGGCATGCCGGCGCTGCGCGAGCCGCGGGTGCAGACGGCGCGGACGACGATGCGGTACATGGCGATCTCGCTGGCGATCACGGTGTTCGGGCTGATGATCGGATACCTGCTGTATCGCACGCCGTTCGAGGAGGGTAAGACGCTGAACGCGGTTCTGTTCGAGCGCGTGACGGCGGGATGGCCGGCGTCCTGGGCGAACGCGTTCGTGTGGGTGACGCTGTTGTCGGAGGCGGCACTGCTGTTCATCGCGGCGCAGACGGGATTCCTCGGAGGGCCGCGGGTGCTGTCGAACATGGCGTCGGACCGGTGGTTCCCGACGCGATTCGCGATGCTCAGCGACCGGTTCGTGACCGAGAACGGCGTCGTGCTGATGGGGCTGACGGCGACGGTGATGATGATTGTCACGAAGGGGTCGGTTCAGAAGCTGGTCGTGCTTTACGCGATCAACGTGTTCGTGACATTCGTGCTGTCGCAGCTCGGCATGGTGCGGCACTGGCTGGGGCAGCGGCACCGGGTGCGGGGATGGAAGTGGCCGGTGGCGGTGAACGGCACGGCGTTCCTGATTACGGGCTTCATCCTGATCGCGGTGGCGGTCTTGAAGTTCCACGACGGGGCGTGGGTGACGATCATCATCACGGGAGGGCTGATAACGCTGGCGGTTCTGATTCGGCGGCACTACGAGCACACGCGGCAACTGCTGCGGCGGTTGGACGAGCTGGTGAAAACGGCGGAGGCGCCGGGCGGGAAGCCGTTTGTGGCCGACGGTGACGACAAGGCGGCGCCGGCGTGCGATCCGCAGGCGAAGACAGCGATCCTGCTAGTCAATGGATTCAATGGGCTGGGGCTGCACACGGTGCTGAATATCTTCCGGCTGTTTGGATCGACGTTTAAGAATTTTGTGTTTATCCAGGTGGGGCTGATCGATGCGGGGGTGTTCAAGGGGACGGAGGAGATCCAGCAACTCAAGGATCACGTGCACGCCGACCTGGACCGGTATGTCTCGTTCATGAATCGGCACGGGTACTACGGGGAGGGGTTGTCGTCGATCGGAACGGACGTGGCGGAAGAAGTTGGCAAACTTGCGCCGCAAATCCTGGAGCGATTTCCGAATTCGGTTTTGTTCGGTGGGCAGCTCGTGTTTCCGCATGAGACGACGCTGACGCGGCTGCTGCATAACTACACAATCTTTTCGCTGCAGCGGCGGTTCTATCATCGGGGGGTGCCGCTCGTGATTCTGCCGATCCGGGTCTAGGGGCGCATTGTCGATTACGTGTTGACCGCGCGGCGCGGACGCCTATAGTGAGGGCGTCTTGCTCATGGCGCGGTGATGTTGCGCGGACGAATCGCACTGTTATCGATGTTGATCACGGTGGTCGTGATGGCCGTTGCGATCGGGTCGTCGCGCCGGTGGAGCTTGATGTCGACGAGCCCCGGGGGGACGTCGAGCACGCTGCGGGTGGCGCTGCCGGCGGACAAGTGCGTGACCTGTCATCAGCGCGAGACGCCGAGCATCGTTGAACAGTGGACGCGGTCGACGCACGCGCAGAAGCAGGTGACGTGCAGCGAGTGTCACGAGACGACGAAGACGGCGTCGGGGGCGAAAGAACATTTCGGGACGTATGTATCGCCGGCGATCACGTCGGCGACGTGCCAGCGTTGTCATCCGGAGGAAGTGAAGCAGTTCAACCGTTCGCGGCACGGACTGCCGTCGTGGACGGCGCTGGTGGGGTACGAGGGGCTCTCGGCGGGGCACAAGCAACTGTTCGATGCGATCGAGGAGGTCCGGCACGATCCGCGCGGCGGGGAAGTGCCGAGCGGGTTCGTCGGGGCGACGCGGAACGCGCTGTTTCACATCGAGGGGGACGCGGTTGCGCAGATGACGTGCGTCGGCTGTCACCAGATCGGCCGACCGAACGCGGACGGGAGCGTGGGGAACTGCACGGCTTGCCATTTGCGGCACGAGTATTCGCTGGAGCAGGCGCGGAAGCCGGAGACTTGTAATCATTGTCACATCGGGCCGGACCATCCGCAGTGGGAGATTTACGAGGAGTCGTCGCACGGCATTCTCTATCACACGAAGGGGCACGAGTGGAACTGGAAGCAGCGGCCGGGGCGGCTGAGCGTGGCGGATTTTCCGGCGCCGACGTGCCAGGTGTGCCACATGAGCGGGTTCGGCCGGCAGGGGACGACGCATGACGTGGGCGACCGGCTGAGCTGGTACCTGTTTGCGGAGATCAGCACGAAGCGGCCGGCGTGGAACGAGAACCGGCAGCGGATGCGCGAGGTTTGCGCGGCGTGTCACAGCCCGAAGTTCATCGAGGAGGAGTATCGCAAGGGGGATGCGTTTACGGAGGCGGTGAACCAGGTGGTGGGGGAGGCGAAGGCGATCAATGACGGGCTCATCGCGGACGGGCTGATGAGCGAGGCGCCGTTCGACACGCCGTTCAAGTTCCGGGCTTACGACTTGTGGCACTTCTACGGGCGGACGGCGAAGTTCGGGGCGTGGATGCAGGGGCCGGATTACTCGCAGTGGCACGGGTATTACCCAATGCTGCGCGAGATGAGCGAAATCAAGAGCATGGCGGGGCAGATGCGGGCCGGGAGCGCGGGGGCGGGAGCGGCCGGTGCGAAATAGGACAGGAGCCGACTCATGACGAACGATTCGAAGCCATCGTGGATGCTCGGGGGCATGATGGTGCTGCTGCTGGTTGCGCTGGTGGTGATCGGGGTGCTGGTCCGCCGGCCGGCGGCGGTGGTGACGACGAGCGGCGTGCCGATCCAAACGGCGGCGGAGGTGACGCGGTCGGTGCGAATCGGCGGCGAGACGCGGGCGTGCCTGGAGTGTCACCAGAGCAAGCACCTGACGGCGAGCGCGATCCGCGACTGGAAGCGGTCGAAGCATGCGGAGACGGAGGTGGGGTGCGAGAAGTGTCACCTGCCGGCGGCGGATGCGCCTCAGCCGGTGAAGGAGTCGTCGAGCGCGTGCGAGGACAAGCGGGTGCGGCGGAAGGTGTCGGCTGCGAACTGCAAGGATTGCCACGCGACGCAGGTGAACCAGTTTGACAACAGCAAGCACGCGGCGGCGTGGGTGGCGATGAACGCGATGCCGATGACGCACAAGATGCCGAAGGATATTTTGGCGCGGGGTTGCGGGGCGTGTCACAACATCGGGCTGGACGGGGGGAAGTGCGACAGCTGCCACACGCGGCACGTGTTTTCGGCGGCAGAGGCGCGGCGGCCGCAGGCGTGCATGACGTGCCACATGGGGTTCGATCATCCGCAGTGGGAGATGTACTCGACGAGCAAGCACGGGGCGATTTACGCGATGGAGGGGAACCAGTGGGACTGGAACATCAAGCTGGGGGACTGGTTCTCGGATAAGTACAAGTCGGATCCGCGGGTGCCGCGGTCGCCGACGTGCGCGTACTGCCACATGCCGAACGGCGATCACACGGTGAAGACCGCGTGGGGGTTCCTTGCGGTACGACTGGCTGAGAAAGACCCGGAGTGGCAGAAGTTCCGCAATACGATCTTCGAGGGGCTGGGGGTGATCGACGACAAGGGCCAGCCGACCGAGCGGTTCAAGGTGGTCGTGGCAGGGTCGGTGGCGCGGATGACGCAGGAGGAGTGGGACAAGACGCGGGATCGCGAAATCAAGCAGTGCACGGAGTGTCATGGGCCGGCATTTGTGAAGGAGCAATTCGCCCAGGCGGACCGGATCGTGAAGGAGGCCGACGGGCTGATGGCGGAGGCGGTGACGGTCGTGAGCGGGCTGTACAAGGATGGCATATTGAAGAAGCCGGTTGAACGGCCGCCGACGGTGGACCTGCTGCAGTTTTATGAGGTGCCGAACCCGATCGAGCAGAAGCTGTACACGATGTTTCTCGAGCATCGGATGCGGACGTTCCAGGGGGCGTTCCATATGAACCCGGATTACCTGCACTGGTATGGGTGGGCGGAGATGCGGCGCGATTTGGAGGAGATCAAGGCGGAGGCGGAGCAGCTTCGCAAGGAGCACGGGAAGCGGGCGACGGCCGGATGAACGAGACGATGCACGAGCTGTCGGTGCCGGGCGTCGTGCAGTTCCGCGTGCGCGTGGATCGCGACCAGCTTCTGCTGCTGTTTGTTGCGTTCAACCTGGCGTTCCTGGTGATCGACGTGGGGGTGGCGCATTCGGTCAACGCGTTCCGGCCGATTTACGAGTGGATTCCGATTTTTGCGCCGTGGCCGGGGGTGGTGACGTCGTTGTGGCTGGCGTTTCGGCGGCAGGCGGGCGGGCTGTCGCGGGTGGCGCATTTTGGGGCGATGGTGCTGAACATCGTGGTTGGGGTGATGGGGACGGCGTTTCACCTGGCGGCGGTGCTGCCGGCCGGTCGGGGTTGGAGCTGGGCGTGGGTGTGCTTTGGCGCGCCGGTGCTGGCGCCGCTGTCGTTTGCGGGAGTGGGGCTGGTGGGGTTGTGGGCGGCGATGCGCGAGGAGCCGGCGGAGTCGGGCGTGCTGTCGTTGCCGGGGGTGTTTCGGATACGTGCGCCGCTGAGCAAGACGCGGCACCTGCTGTGGTTCGTGGGGCTGGGGTTTGCGGGTGCGGCGGCGACGAGTTTTGTCGATCACGGGCAGTACGGGTACGTGTGGGCGGAGTGGATTCCGGTTGCGGCGGGCCTGTTCGCGACGCTGGTGGTGATGGGGCGGGCGGTGGTGCGGCGGCCGAGCGACGGAGACACGGTGGCGTATTTGTGGACGATGGTGTTGAGCATCGTCGTCGGGGCGGCGGGGATTGCGTTTCATCTGAGCAAGGACCTGGCGGACACGGGGGCGATGAGTCTGGAGCGGATGCGGGCGCTGGCGCCGGTGTTTGCGCCGGGGTTGTTTGCGGATCTGGGGATACTGGGGTTGCTGGTGATGATGAGTGATGAGGCGGCGGGCGGCGAGGCGGCTGCTGTGACGAGCTAGCTTTCAGGCCTTCGTCAACGGATACACTTCTCCTACAGTCTTAATCGGACATAGGGATACTCTGGCGGAAGATGATCCGACTGCTTTGAGCGTTTCTCGTCACGGTAGTAGTGTTTCACTGCACCGTACCACTTCGCGAAGTCCATGCCCATGAAATGTTCGTTTGGCGTGAGATGGTTGAGGACGATTTCGGCGTGGGTGTTGCTGGATGCGAGGAGGCTGCGGACGCCTTCGAGCTTTTTTTCGTAGAGTTTCATGTGGCAGGCGGAGATTTGGATGAGGGTTTGGAGGAAGTGGCCCTGGGTTCCGCGCTTGTCGCAGACTTGCCAGAGGGCTTCCCAGGATTCGTGGGCTTCCCACCAGTAGCCGTGGTTGTAGAGGTCGCAGCCGAAGAGGTAGTCGTGGCTTTGACGCCATTGGTCGGGCGGGTAGAACGTCGCATTCGGATGCGGCTGGCCGGGTGCGAGGTAAGAGTGGCCTTGCGGGTGCGCGGTCGGGTGTGGAAAACGTCCCGGGATGTAGCGGTAGGGGGGGAAGGGTGTGTCGCAATAGCGCGGCGCGGCGAGTAAGTCCATTGATGCATCTTAACGAGGCGAGTGGGTGGTGGGCGGGCGGGTTGCGGCGGGTTCGCGCTGTATGCGCGGCGGTTTGCGGCCTTGCGGTGCTGGCGGCGGGTTGCGGGCCGAAGTACGAGGCGCGGGATAGCGTGTCGTTGCGAGAGGAGTCGCCGGCGGCGCAGCTGATCGTGGATAACTTCGCGGGGGACGTGGTGATCCGGGCGGATGCGAACGTGGTGGGGGCGAAGGCGGAGGTGACGATGACCGGGCGGGGGCACTCGCAGCGCGAGGCGGAGATGATGGTGAAGCAAATCTCGGCGCAGCTTGGGCCGCGGGCCGGGCGGCCGCCGACGATCGTGGCGACGACGGACCACCCGCACGGCGGGGCATCGCGGCAGTACGACGTGCAGTGGACGATTACGGTGTCGCCGAAGATGCGGCTGCGGGTGCAGAATGTGTACGGCAATATCGAGATCGAGGGGTTTCGAGCCGGGGCGCAGCTTACGACGAGCATGGGGCGGGTGGTGGTGCGGGATTCGTCGGGCGGGTTGACGGCGATTACGCAAGAGGGCGGGGCGGAGATCGAGGCGGCGGGTCGGATCGATGTGCGCGTAGATCATGGTGAGGCGAAGGTGGGCGTACTGGCGGGGAACGCGGGGGACGTGGAGGTGCGGACGCGGGTGGGGGATATCGCGCTGCGGCTGCCGCCGGAACGGCGCGGGTTGCTGCGGGCGGATGCGGAACTGGGGACGGTGAGTTTTGAGCCGGGGGCGGGGGCGGTTGATCGGTCGCCGCAGACGGACGGGCACGTCGAGTGCAGCCTCGGCGGGGCGAGTACGCCGCGGACGGATGTGCAGACGGAGATGGGGAGCGTGTCGATCGTCACGTCGGACAAGCCGGCTGTTGCGCGCTCGAATGGAAATTTGACGCGCGAATAGGGGCGGCGCGGATGCGGCGATGGACGAGCGTTGCGGGGTTTCTCGTGCTGCTCGCGGTGAGTCAGCCGATCGGCACGGTGTGGCATGAGGTGGTTGGGCATGGCCTGACGGGTGTGCTGGCGGGTGGGCGGATTACGCGGGTGGAGGTGTGGGGGTTGCAGCTCTGGCCGACGTTGAAGTGGGGCGGGTTTCAGGGTCATTACGGCGAGTGTGTCGTGGAGGGGATTCCGACGGCGCGCGGGGAGCACCTGATGGCGCTGGCGGGGTCGATGAGTACGTGGCTGGTTGCACTGGTTGCGACGGTAAACCTGTGGATGGGGCGGCCGCGCGGGTGGGGGCGGGCGGTGATTGTCGTCTTGAGCCTGTGGTGGATCGATTTGTTTACGTACCTGTTGCCCAGTTGGGGGATTCGGCGCTCGGTGTTCTGGGGACAGTCGAGCTATAGCGAGCCGGTTGAGGCGGCGGTCGGGCTGGGATTTCCGCGCGCGGCTTTTCAGTTGCTCGCGGTGGCGTCGTGCGTGGTCATGGCGGCGATGTTGGGGGCTTCGCTGGGGCGAGCAGCGTCAGGGCGGGAATCATCCAGTAGGTGAGTGCGTTCGTGGCGCTCCCTTACGATCGCGGTTCTGATCCGGGCTCGGTGGCGGTGAGCGGTTTGACTGAGTGATGGTGAGTCGGGCCACGGAGATATCCTCTCTCATGTCGGTTGGGCGGCAGGCGTCGGTTTTGCGGTGGTCAGCGGTGAACGCGGACGGGGAGGATGACCACCGTCTTGCTGTGCCACTGAAGTCGCCGCTGGATGGCAAAGGCGGTCTGGTTGTGCAGCAGGCGCTGATACCAGCGCTCGCGGCGGAAGATCAACTGGCCGGCGAAGTAGACGCAGTGGGCGAAGTCGTGGCCGATCTGCAGACAGAGTTGCTCGACTTCGGCGACGGCCTCGGTGCCGATGGCGAGACGCCAGTCGGTGGCGAAGCCGAGGCGACGAGCGAGCGAAGCGTAGCGGCGTAGCGCGGATTCGTTCGTTGCGCGGAGGGCTTCGATTTCATCGCTTCCTTTGAAGGAACCGGAATCGATGACGCCGGCGGAGACGAAGATCATGTTCTTGAACTGGCCGGGGAATGAGCGAAGCACGTGAAGGACGGTGTGGACGCCGATGCCACTGTAGCCGCCGACGAGGACGACGGCGGTGGGAGCGGCGGGGTCGAGCTGGCGATTGGCGTCGGCGGGTTCGGCGAGGCGTTCGATGCCCTGCATCTCGCGGTCGAGACGGGTGAGATGGGACTGGACTTCGAAGTAGTGGCGGCGAATGACAAAACAGAGGGCGATGAGGGCGCCGGTGATGAGCAGCGTGATCCAGCCGCCGACGAGGAACTTCTCGAAGATGGTGACGCAGAGGATGGTCAGGCACATCGAGAGACCGACGACGTGGATTGAGATCTTGCGCTTCCACTCGCGCATTCCGCGGCGACGCGAGAGATAGAAGCGGCACATCGAGGTTTCGGTCATCGAGAAGGTGATGAATACGTTGATGCTATACATGACGACGATGTGGGCGACGTTTCCGTGGGTGTAGGCGAGGGCGGTGAGCGAGGCGATGCACATGAGGAGGATGCCATTCTGGGTCGTGAGGCGATCGGAAAGCGCGGCGAAGCGGCGCGGGACCCAGGAGTCGTTGGCCATGTTGGCCAAGACACGCGGGCCGTCGACGAATCCGGCTTGCGCAGCGACGACGAGGAGCGCGCCTTCGGATAGCAAGACCAGGAACACGAGCGATTTTCCCATTCCCGAGACGCCGAAGAACTGAGACGCGAAGACGGCATTGAGGGTCTGGCCCTCGACCGGGCGGACATTCCAGAGCAGGTAGCAGAGCAGCAGGCCGGAGGCGGTGAAGGCGAGCGATGCGGCCATGTAATACATGGTTCTCCGGCCCGTTCGGACGCGCGGTTCGCGCATGATCGCGAGGCCGTTCGAGACGGCTTCGATGCCGGTATAGGTGCCGCCGCCGAGGGAATAGGCGTGGAGGAAGAGAAGAATCATTCCGCCGACGCCGAGTGTTGCGAGGCCGTCTGAGAAGCCCGCCCGCGCGGTGCGGAGGGTTTCGGGCAATTGTGGGGCGTGGCGGAAGATGCCGCCTGCAATCAAGACCAAGTGGAGCAGAACGAAGAGTAGAAAGATCGGAGTCAGTGTCAGCGTCGACTCGCGGACGCCGCGAAAATTGAGAATGGTCAAGGCGACGATGAGTGCCATCTCGGCGGGAAGCTTTGCGACGTGCCAGTCGAGGGGCATGAAACTGAAGAGAGCATCGCCAGCGGCGGCGATCGAAATGGTGATGGTCAGGACATAGTCCACTAGAAGGGCCGAGCCGGAAACGACGCCGGCGCGCTCGCCGAGTAGCTTTGTGGCAACGACGTAGCCGCCGCCGCCGTGCGGAAAGTGTTCAATGACGCGGCTGTAGGCGATGGCGATGATGATGACGGTTGCCGCCATGAGCGCGGCGAGACCGAGGGCGAGATAGGAATGCCGTCCAAGCGTGCGAAATGCCTCCTCGGGTCCGTAGCAGGACGAGGAAAGACCGTCGGCGCCGAGGCCGACCCATGCCAGCAGTGGGATCAACGATAGGCGGTGGAAGAGCGAGCGGTCCGCCAAGTCGCGCGGCTCGCCGACGAGGCGGCGGCGGACTCGTTGCCAGAGGGTGGGAGGTTCGGCAAATGTGCTTGGGGGGATCGACGAACCCTTTGTCGGGTCGACGAACATGGGAGTTTCTCCGAAAGGGCCACGTGAGGAAGGCCTCACGCACCAATCGGAGGGAATCCTCTTCGACGCCTACGAGGTTAGCTGACGGGCTCGGGCCGAAGATGCCCTACGCCTTTCGGCGATACGCCCCGGGGATCCGGGTCCCCCGTTCTCGCTTTCGCGAGATTCGGCGGTATGTGGCTGTCTGGAGGGTAACGATAGCTCGTGGTCAGGCGGAGTCAAGAGGCAGCATGGACCGATAAAAACGTCGTTTCAAGTCACTAGATTCCGATTTGTGCGATGAAAGCGGCGATGTCGCTGCCGTCGATCGTTCCGCTGGCATTGACGTCTGCCGCTCGAAATCGGAATGGGTCTGAGTCGAGGCCGAGGAGGGCGTTGACGAGGAGCGGGGCGTCGGCGGCGGTGACTTTCCAGTCGGCGTTGAGGTCGCCGCGGCGGAAGGTCTGGAAGGCAACGTACTCGTTGGCTTCGAGGTTGGCGTTGCAGGTGACGCAGGCGGGGACTTGGGAGCCGGAGCCGAGTGCGCCGCCGTCGGGGGAGGCGTAGGGGGCGAAGGCGAGGTAAATCGTTTCGGGAATTGTTCCGGCAAATTCGGCGGCGAGGTCGATCGTGCCTTCGAGGACAGCGCCGCGGGCGGATTGCGCGGCGGCAGCCGCGGTCTGGTCGAACCAGCCGGAGAAGGTATTGCTGACTTCGGCGCCGATGAAGGAGGACCAGTCGGCGACCTGGCCGGTCTTTGCCCACTGCGCATTTCGCATCGCGCCGGGGGGACTCGCGAGATAGATGAAGTGGTCGTTGCCGCCGGCGGGGTTCGGCGCAGCGAGATAGAGCACGCCGGCCTTCACGCCGGCGCGGAGGAACATTGCGCCGTTTTGGACGACGAGCGTGGCGTCGGCGTCGAGCGTGCCCTCGATGGTCCAGGTCGGCAGCGGGGCCGCGCCCTGAACGGGGAAGTGCCAGTCGGCGCCGTTGTTGTTGTCCCATGTGCCTGCGCCGTTGTTGAAGACGATGTCGAGTTGTATGGCGTTGGCGGGGATGGCGACGGTGAGTTCCCAGCGGGACGATGTCGCGTTCCAGGTCATCGATGGATCGGGGGAGATGACGGGGTTCCAGGTGTTGAAGCCGTAGTGGAGTTTGACAGTTGCAGCGCCGGCGAGGGGGCGACCGGCCGGGTTGTACTGGATGAAGACGTTCTGGCCGGCTTGCGCGGGGTTTGGAGTAACGGTGACGACGTCGCCGCCGCCGCCCGGTGATGACTGGCCGACCCAGACGTGCTGGATGTCGGTGCGGGCAACATTGCCAAGGGTATCAACGGCTTCGACGTAGTAGTCGATGAGCTTGTCCTGCTGGCCTGTGATCATGGCGGCGTAACGGGCGGCGCGATAGGTGGGGGCGAGGATGTTGGCGGGGAGCGTGGGGTCGGGGACGGTGGACATGGCGACGCTGGTCCACGGGCCGATTTCGGGGCCGCCGGCGTAGGTTTCGTTCTGGATGGAGGCGAGCGGGTTGGCGCCGTCGTTGTCGATGCGCCATTTGAGCGTGACGCTCGTGAGGCCGGCGACGTCGTAGGCGTAGGTCCAGACCTGGAAGTCGCTGGGCTCGGGCGCGGCGCCCCACTCCATGCCGCCGGGGTTGTAGGGATTGCGCTGCGGGACGAAAACGGTGGGCGGTGTGTTGTCGGGCTGGCCGGCGATGGCGAGGTCGGCGAAGGTGACGGCCTGATTGCAGGCACGCGTGACGTTGCTGTCCCAAGGTTCGGGGCTGCCGTCCCAGTACCAGTAGTCGCTGGCCTCGCCGGCGAGGAGGAAGTGCCAGGACTTTTCGGTATTGGTGCCCGTGCCGTTGATAATGTTGCCCATGTTGGCGGCGGGGGCGACCGCTTCGGCCATGAAGACGCGATTTTTGGCGGCGGTGAGGACGGCCCAACTGTTCTGGTCGGGGCTCCAGCCGCTGCCATTCGGGTCGCCGAGCCATTTCTTGAACTCGGGGTCGCCGTTGTCGGCGCCGGCCCAGGAACCGGCTTCGACGTGGATGAGGTCGGTGGGGGCGACGGGGAAGCGGGCGAGGTAGTCTTCGACGGTCGTACATTCGTACTGCGGGTCGTTTGAGACCCAGTTCACCATGTTTTGAAAGTTGCTGTGGTAGTAGGCGTCGGTGCCGCCGCCGTAGTTGTCGCCGTCGTGGTGGAGGACGACATACATCGGGTGGGTGGCGTCGGTGTTGAGTGCCATGTACTGATCCATGACGACGTCGTAGAGGAATGCGCCGTAGCCGCCGCGGCCGTCTTCGTTGCCTTCGTAGCGGGCGGCGGGGACGGCGATCATGGAGGTGATCGCGCCGGTACTGGGGTCGACGTGCTGGATGCGGTGGGGCTGGTAGCCGAAGGGAGCGGAGACGCGGCTGGGGGCCCAGAGGTTGTTGAGCTGAACCCATGCGCCGCCAAATGCCGTGGGATCGGGGTTGAGCTGGTCGGCCTTGTTGGGAGCGAAGAGGTTTGAGGCGTTGGTGTGGGGGTAGCCGACGCAGGCGCGGTCGAAGTGGATGTTATCGATGATGGCCCAGTCGATGCCCTCGGCGACGAGGGCGGGGATGATGCGCTCGGCGAAGGCGGTTTCGGGTGGGAAGATGCCGCGCGAGTAGGTGGGGCGGTTGGTCCAGGTCTGTGCGTAGATATGTTTGTGAAGCTTAATCTGCATCCGGATGTCGAGGGTGTCGAGCAGGGGCATGAGGGGGTGGAAGTAGCCGAAGGCGACGAGGTCGAGGCGGGGCTTGGAGAGCAGGGTGTTGAGGGTGATGCCGTTGTTGTAGCCCGTCTTCCAGTTGTTCCACATTCCGCCGTTGATGCCGGCGGCCTGCAGTGCGTTGAGGTTTTCGATGAGGGAGCCAGTGAAGCTGACCTGTGCGCCGGCGTGGGGGAGGCCGGCGGCGGACTGGACGGCGTCGCGCGGCCACGTGGTGTAGGGACCGAAGCGCTGGTTGTGGACGTCGATGACGTTGAAGGTGTAGCGGTTGTTATTCTGGGTGGCGATGATGGATTCGTAGGGATAGTAGATGGGCTGGTGCATGTGCCAGAGGAAGCCGAATTGCATTTTGGGCTGGGCGAGGTCGGTCAGGGCGGTGAGCAGAACGAACGCGGATGCGAGATGGACAGAACGAGACAGACGCATCGGTGCTCCTCCGCTGAAACGTTTTACTGCTACGATTCTATCGAAGTTGGCGGGTGCAGTTCAATGAGGTACGGGACTACTTTGAGGTACGGAATCGCTCTACGCAGGCGCTGACTTCCGCAATTGCGTCGGCGCGGGAGGTCCAGCCGAGGGGTTTGACCTGGACGCCTTCGAGCTGCTTGAAGGTCGAGAAGAAGTGTTCGACTTCGCGGAGGAAAGCGTGGGGGACGTTTTCGAGTTCGCGGTACTCGTCGAGGAGCGGGTCGGTGTTGGGGACGCCGAGGACTTTGAAGTCGTTCCTGCCGCGGTCGGTCATGCGGAAGAGGCCGACGACGCGGGCTTGGATGAGACAGCCGGAGAAGGTGGGCTCGTTGACCATGACGAGGACGTCGAGTGCGTCGCCGTCTTCGGCGAGGGTCTGGGGGATGAAGCCGTAGTCGCCGGGGTAGTGGCTGGATGAGAAGAGGTAGCGATCGAGCTTGAGCAGGCCGGTGGACTTGTCGACCTCGAACTTGCTGCGGCGGCCTTTGGGGATCTCGATGATGGCGTTGACGACGTTCGGGATGTCTGCGCCGGGCGGGACCTTGTCGTAGATCGAGTCCATCGGGCTGGCTCCGTGTTCGTGCGGCGGTCAGGCGGCCGGCACGGGTTCCTGTGATGACGGGGCGTCGGCATGATGGCCGGACGCGGTTTGGTCGTCCGGGTCGGTGTCTCCGGAGTGCGGCTCTTCGAGGTGGGCGGCCTCGGAGTGTCCCTCGTAATGGGCGGCGAGGAACGGAATCCGGTTGAGCACTTTTTCCTGGAAGACTTCCAGATAGAGATAAATCACGGGCGTAATGTAGAGCGTGATGAGCTGACTGACGAGGAGTCCGCCGACGATGACGAGGCCGAGGGGGCGGCGGCTGGCGCCATCTGCGCCCCAGCCGAGGGCGATGGGGATCGCGCCCATGACGGCGGCGAGGGTGGTCATGAGGATGGGGCGGAAGCGATCCATGCTGGCTTCGTGGATGGAGTCAAGGGCGGACTTACCCTGGGCAACGCGCTGGATGGCGAAGTCGACGATCATGATGCCGTTTTTCTTGACGATGCCCATGAGCATGAAGAGGCCGACGAAGGCGTAGAGCGAGGCCTCCTCGCGGAAGAAGTAGAGGGTGAGGAGGCCGCCGACGAGGGCGGGCGGCAGGGTGGAGAGGACAGTAATGGGGTGGACGTAGCTTTCGTAGAGGATGGCGAGGATGACGTACATGACGAAGACGGCGAGGACCATGAGAAGACTGAGACTCTTGACGGTGTCGCGGAAGGTGAGGGCTTCGCCCTGGAAGTCGCCGCGGACCTGGGGCGGGACGACCTGGGCGGCGGACTTTTCGATGTAATCGACGGCGGCCCCGATGGGGACGCCGGGCATGAGGTTGAACTGGATCGTCACGCTAGTGAACTGGTTGAGGTGGTTGACGGCCTGCGGGCCGATGACTTCTTCCCAGGTGGCGACGGCAGAGAGAGGGATGATGCTCTTGCCGTCGTCACTGCGGATGTAGAGTCGGCTGAGGTCCTGCGGATGGGCGCGGACTGAGTCTTTTGCTTCGAGGATGACCTGGTATTGATCCTGCGGCTGCTTGATGAGGTAGACGTAGTT
>CAZJVS010000063.1:0-16549 GCA_964549445.1 uncultured Planctomycetaceae bacterium | reverse complement strand
GCGAATGAAAAAGTTCCTGCTGGACACGCACATTCTTTATTGGTGGGTGAGCGGCGACGCGTCACTTCCCGCCCGCATGCGCCGACCGCTTCAGGAAACGCGAGCGAACAACCCGGTCTACATCTCCGATATCACGCTTTGGGAAATCGCCGCGTTGGTGCAGCGAGGCCGAATCGAATTGCAACTGCCGCTTCGCGACTGGCTCGAACGAGCATCCGCCCCACCGCTCGTCCAGCGCGTAGGTATCTCGCCCGCCGTCGCCGCCGAACTCGTTGCCCTGCCGGATTCCTTCCCCCGCGACCCCGCCGATCGCATCATCGCCGCCGCGGCACGCGCCATCGGCGCGACCCTGATGACGTGCGATAAGCGAATCGTGGAGTCAAAGGCAGTTCCGACATTCTGACTCGCGCAGTCGTGTACCCTGCCAATAATCGCGCACCTCATTCGCGCAACCCCAGAATCATCTCCTCGATCACCCCAAACCGCTCCACCGCATTCGCCGCCAACCCCCACCGATTCACACACGTCGCCGGCACGGCGTACGAAAAACTGTCCCACACCACTCCCTGAAACGACACCTCGCCGCAAAGTGGCGTCATCGCCACGTCATACTCCTGCACGAGCACCGCCGCGAACGCTTGTTTCACGTCCGCGATCTCGTCCGCGCTCAACACCCGCGAGCTCTCTGCTCCAATCTCCAGCGACACCGGATCGTCGCACGGCCCCAGCCCCGCCGCCGCGTTCACCTTCCGCACCCACAGCGCGCTCATCAGCGTGTAAACCCCACCCTCAACGCTGATCTCCGCCGATGCCACCCGCCCCGCACACGCCGGCCACACCCCAAAAAGCTGAAACCTCGCAAACCCCGTGTAGTCCTTCGTCTCCGCCTCCCCAATCGGAACCGGCTGCGCCCCCGGGCAACCGCCCGCCAATCCAATAATCCCGGCCAGCACCCCACCGCACGCCGCAACACGAATCGCGCGTCTCATCCAACTCTCCAACCGCGAGGCTTGGTAACGATGCGAGGAACGCGAGGATTCTACCGGCCGGCGCCGGCCGCGGAACGGCAACTACAGCTTCTTGACGATCACCGCCGTCAGGTCGTCCGCCTGCGGCGTCCCGCCCCCGAACGCCAGCACCGACTTGTAGATGATGTCGATGATTTCCGACGCCGGCCGCGCTCGATGCTCCCGCACAAGCTCCCCCGCGCGACCAATGCCATACTGCTCCCGCTCCGGATTCGCCCACTCGAAAAACCCGTCCGTAAGCAGCAGCAACATGTCCCCCGCCGCAAACTCCACCGCGCCCGTCTCATCAAACGGCGCATCATCCATAATGCCGAACGGCAGGCTCGTCGCCTGGATTTGCTCCAGCTCCCCGCTCGCCGCCCGGAAAATCAGGATCGGCCCGTGCCCCGCCGCCGTAAACAGCATCTTCCGCTCTTCAGGAACCAGCACCCCAAAGAACGCCGTCACGAACCGGTTATCCGGCAGGTCGTCGCACAGCAGCCGGTTCACCAGCGTCGCCACCTTAGGCAATTCGTCGCTCAACGAAATCGCCGACCGCAGCAGCGCCCGGCACTCGGCGATCACCAGCGCCGGCCCGATGCCATGCCCCGTCGCGTCGGCAATCGTCACCGACAGCTTCCCGTTCCCCAGCGGGAAAAAGTCATAGCAATCCCCGCCCGTCTCGTCCGCCGCCTTGCTCCAGCCCGCAATGTCAAACCCCGGCGCGGTCGGCGCCTCCGACGGCAACAGCGCCTGCTGAATTTCGCGCGCGATGTCCATGTCGCGCTGCATCCGCTGCTTCTCGGCAAACTGCTCGAGCAGCAACTGCCGCTGCACCGCCAACCCGGCCTGCGCACCGAACGTATGCACCAGCTCCTCGTCCCACGCGTCGAACGGCCCGTCCCGCTTGTTGAGCACTTGAAGGACGCCGACCACGGAGTTGTCGAACCCCACCAGAGGAAACGTCAGCATGTTCCGCGTCTTGAACCCCGTCTTGCGGTCCACTTCCGGGTTGAACCGCGCGTCCTGGTAGGCGTCCGGCACATTGATGACCATGTTCGTCCGCACCACCTCGCCGACGATCCCCCGCGAAGCCGGCACCCGGAACTGCCCCACGCCGGTCGCGACGTGGCTCACCAGTTCGTCCGTCGCCCGGTCAAACGTAAACACCGTCGCCCGCTCGCAATTCAGCACGCGCAGCGCCGCTCGCTCGATCGTCTCCAGCAGCGGCGTCAATTCCGACGTCGCCGCCAGCCGCCGCGAGACATCCAGGACCTCCATCAAGTCCGCGATGCGACGATCGCCGGTCCGGGGGAATAGGTCTGCCACGCCTCGCTCCACGCCTGACTCAGGCGACGCCCACGGTGATGAACAGCGGAATCCAGATGTTGAACTTTCGCTGGACAAGCTGCGTGAATCCTGCGTCCAGGAAATACTGTCGCATCAACGACCACGCCGCGTGATGTACATTCCCTTCTGCCCGGGTCACGAACACGTCGAACGCGATCCAGCCGATCAGATTATCACGGAACCCGTCTATGATCATCAGCCGCCCGCCCGGCCGCAAGACGCGTCGAAACTCCTTCACCACTGCCGCCTGGTGCGGATAATGATGAAACGAATTGCTGCAAGTCAGCAGGTCGAACGAACCGTCCGCGAACGGCAGGTGTTCCGAGTCGCCGTTGAAGAACGCCATCCGCGACTGGCCCGCCTCGCGCGCCTTGCCGCCCCCCAGCGCACACATGTTGAACGAGTAATCCAACCCGTACAGCTTCCGCGCCGGAAGTTCGGTTAACGCCACCATCTCCAGCCAGGTCCCGGTCCCGCACCCGACATCGAGCAGATCGAACGGCCGCGAGTCATCCAGCCGCCAGCGTACGAGCTCTTCGAGAAAGGTCCGATATGACGGCTTGAAGACCAGCCGCTGCAGGATCGAGCGGTCGTACGACGGCGCCCAGTTCTCAAATTCGCGCCGGGCCGACTGTTTCGTGACGTGTGGGACTGGATTCACGCGCTCACCCTGCCGCCCGCCGAAGCCACCTCTGCCGCACACCATCCCTTAGCGCGAAAAGCTCCGCGCCAACCGCGCCGCTAGTTCAAGTTCCCCCGCGCGCCGGGCCGATGTTTTGATCGCCGGGCATTCGAGGCCCACCCAATGTTCGGCGGTCGCCGCCGCTTTTCGTTGGAGCTGGCCAGCATGTCCAAGCGCGAACTCATCGATCGCATCCGGCAGATCAACCGCACCGTCCGCCCCGAGTTTCTCCAGGGCTTCACCGAAAACGAACTCAGCGATTACTTGCGTCAGTTGGAGGGCATCTCCAACCGTATTCGCTGGCAGCATCCCGCCAAGTCTGCGATTTCGGTCAACTGACCGAGACTCATCGGCCCCTCGCCTGCCGCGCCGTCTGCGCCCGCATCACCGCCTGCGAGCGCCCGTGGCCCGCATATTCCTTCGCAATCCGCTCGTATTCCTTCCGCGCCGTCGCCTTGTCCCCGCCCAGGTCGTAGCTCTCCGCCAGCCCCCACAGCGTCGAAAGCATCTCGACCGATCCATTTGTCGCCAGCTTCGCCGCCTCGTCGTAGGACAGTCGCGCCGCTTCGTAGTCAAACAACTGATCCGCCGCCAGCCGTCCCGATAACATCGCCGCCGCCCACCGCGACCGTGTCTCCAGGTCCGGCCCCGACGCCGCGCGCTCGAACGCCGCCCGCGTCTCCTGAACCAATTGGCGCGATGGCGACGCACCGGACTTTACGATCTCGACGAGCTTTACCATGGCCTCGTTCATCGTTCCTTGCGATCCGCCAACGCTGCTGGCCGACGACACATCGACCCACCGCACCGCCGACTTCGCCGCCTGGAACTCGTCGAGGTCCTGGTAAAGCATGAAATGATCGTCGTCGCCGCCGCCTAATCCGATGGGCAGGTAAAGTTGTTGGAGTATTTGGGCCGCGATCCCCGCCGAAACATTTTGCAGCGCCACGGCGTCGCCGCCCGCCCGGCCGCCAGCCGATCCGCTTGCCAACACAACCCGATAGAACGAATCTCCACTCGCCGGCGTCGGAGCATCACCTCGAGGTGACGACGGAGGAGAAGCGGGCGCTGCCGGTGGCGGCGTTACAGCCGCGACCGGTCTCGGCTGCGGCGGCGTGGCCGGCGGCGGCGTACTAGCGCGTGCCGGCGCCGGTTCCGGCCGCGCAACCGGCGGAGCCATCGGTCGCGTATCCGACGACGACAACGATTCAGCTTGCAGAGTCTCCGAACCGCCGGTCGAAGTCTGGGCCGTTACCGGCGCGTTTGCCTTCGGCGATGGCTGTGGCGGCGTTGAACGCGGCGGCGGAGGCTGTTGCAACGGCGGCTGTTGCGGGGGAGGCGGCGGCGTGGTCGGCGCCTTAACGCCCTGCGCTGGTGATTCGCTCGGTTCGGGAACGGCCGGGCTAGCCGGTGGCCGGGCGGCGTTCCCCTGCCGCGAATCCGCGTGGACCGTCCGATCGGGCTTTACCTCGCGCGGCTGCTGTTTCCACCAACGGGCCTCCCAGTCCCAATCGACGTCTTCGCAACCGGCGACGAACCCCACCCCGGCCGCCGCGACGGCCAGCATCCAACCTGTTCGAACGATGTGCTGACGTGTCAAAGCCGTTCCCTTTACCCCGAAAGGACCTGTTTTCGGGCACCCAGCCCGCCCTGTCAAGCAAAACCGCCGTTTTCAGCCCCGATTCAAAATGCGCCGAGTTTTCCGATTACGCCGTGTGTGCCGGATGCATTCCTTACGCTTTTCGGCCTAAGGGATTTCCGATATTTGGACCCTGTTAATGACCTGTGAAAAAATTCTGCAGCCGACTATTCCCCGCCCCAACCCGTGTGTAGCATTACGCAGGCTGGGAAATGGCGGGCCGTCTCCCCCCTTCAGTCTGTGCGTCATGCACGACATCCGCCGCGACTCAGCAAAGAAGCAAGTTGTCGTCGCCAGCGTGTAACACGATGCCGGCGGCAGCGGAGGTGGGAATTGAGCACGAGCTTTCGGCGCAAGGGGTGCGACCGGGTCCTCATCGACCTGAACACGCAGTGCGACTACCTGCTACCGCGTGGTTCGGTTCCGGTTGCAAATCGTTCCGAGATCATCCCAAACATTCGCAGACTCTTCGAATGGGCCCGGCAATGGTCCGTCCCGGTCATCTCGAGTCTCGACGCGCATCGGCCGGATGAGCCCTTCAACGGCGTCCCGCGGCACTGCATCGATCGAACGCCCGGCCAGCGAAAGCTGCCCTTCACCCTGCTGCCGCGGCGCATTCTGCTCGACGGTGACAACACCCTCGATCTTCCACCCGACATCCTCCAGCGCTACCGCCAGATCATTTTCGCGAAGCGCTCGCGCGATTTGCTTGGCAATCCAAAGGCCGACCGCTTGCTGACCGACATGACGCAGACGCACCAGATCGTCTTCGGCGTTCTCGCCGAGCACTGCGTCAAGGCAACCGCTTTGGCCCTGCTGACGCGGCAGCGAAACGTCGTCGTCATTCGCGACGCCTGCGGACACTGGAACAGCACCGAGGCCGAACTCTGCCTCCGGCAGGTCGAAGCCAAAGGTGCGCACCTCGCCACCACCGATCAGATCGTCAACTTCGAGCCGTTGCCGATCCGCGTCTTCGCCCCCGTCGCCGCCGACGCGGCCGCCGCGGGCGAGTTGGCCGGAGCGGGTGTCTTTACCGTTGCCCCCGGAAATGGCAGCAATGGCCGCGCCGCGACTCATCGCATCGCCGCCGCCCCGCGAACTTCGCGCCCCGCCACCGGCAAACTCCTTGCCTGAGGCGCTCGGCGACGCTAAAGTCCGCTGTTCCAATGGCCAAGAAACTGCCAAAACAACTCGCCATCCTCGACGAGGACCTCTGCACCGGCTGTGACGCCTGCGTCACCGTCTGCCCGGTCGATTGCATCGACAAGGTCCACGACCCCCACCACCCCGGCTACGCCATGGGCGTCTGCACCATCGACCTCAAGCGCTGCATCGGCTGCAAGCTCTGCGCCCAGGTCTGCCCCTGGGACGTCATCACGATGGTCCCAAGCGAAGAGGTCCTCGCCCACGAAGAATCCGCCGCCGTCCTTGCCTGACCGCGCGAATCAGTTCATCTCTGACAAATCCGCCCCGCCGATCCCCCATCGACTACCCGCACAGGCGGCCGGCTTGGAGACTGTTCGACCCTTTGAGCGCCGCAAGAGCGATGGTCGACCCGAGCGCCTCAGTCTCATGCCCTCTTACTCCGCGCTGGGGAGCGCTTCAAGCGACGGCTCGCGCTCGGTCTTGATCGACCACCCGGTCTTCAGCCCCAGGACAAACCAGCCGAGCCCCAGGACCCCCGTCGCGAAAATCGTGTCGCCCACCACGCGAAGCCAGCGCAGCGTTTCCATGGTTGGAGTCTGAAGAAATTCGGCCGAGCGCGCGTACCACAAGCCGTGCTCGACGCTGGCCCACGTCTGCATCAGCCCAACCGGCAGAAGACTCAGCAACACCATCAACGCCAGACCGACATTGATGGCCCAGAACGAATACTTCAGCACGCTCGTCCGCCAGACGTTGTGCGATGCCAGCCCCTTCAGGCAGAATAGCATCATTCCGATGCCCAGCATTCCGTACACGCCGAACAGAGCCGTATGACCGTGAACCGCCGTCGTGTTCAGCCCCTGCATGAAGTACAGCGCGATCGGCGGATTGATCAGAAAGCCGAACAATCCGGCCCCGACCATATTCCAGAACGCGACCGCGACGAAAAAGTAGATGGGCCACCGGTATCCCGCGATCCATGGCCGCGCCCGGCTCAATGTCAGGTTCTCGTACGCCTCGAATCCGATGAGTACCAGTGGGACGACTTCGAGCGCGCTGAACGTCGCTCCCAACGCCAGGATCGCCGTCGGCGTTCCGGTGAAGTAAAGATGATGAAACGTCCCGATGATTCCGCCGGTGAGGAAGATCGTGCTCGAAAACAGCACAGCCGCCGATGCCGTCCGAGGTCGTAACAATCCCATTCTTGTAAACAGGAACGCGATCGCTACCGTCGCGAATACCTCGAAGAACCCTTCGACCCACAGGTGCACGACCCACCAGCGCCAGTACTCGACGATCGCCAGATTGGTCTGCCGGCCCCACATCAGGCCCGCCCCGTAAAATACCGCGATCGCGATCGACGCAATAAAAAACAGCGTCAACAGCGATCGATTCTCGCTCGGCTTTCTCAGCGCCGGCCACATGGCTCGTCCCATCAGGAACAGCCAGAGAAACAGCCCCACGAAGAGAAATATCTGCCAGAATCTGCCCAGGTCGACGTATTCCAGACCTTGATGTCCGAACCAGAAATTCGCCTCCAGTCCGAGTCGCTGCTGCACGCCGAACCACTGGCCGAGGAGCGAGCCCACCACGATGACGAGCAAACAGACCAGGAGCGCGTTGACTCCGAATCGCTGGTACTTCGGCTCGTGGCCGGACACCGCCGGAGCGATGAAGAGCCCGGTCGCCAGCCACGCCGTTGCAATCCAGAAAATCGCGATCTGAGTATGCCACGTCCGCGTCAGCGAATACGGAACGTATTTCGCCAACGGAAGACCGTAGAACCCCGAACCCTCGACTCCGTAGTGGGCTGTCACCGCCCCCAGACCAACCTGTACGACGATGAGCCCCGCGACAATCCAGAAATACTTGAGTGTCGCTCGCATCGACGGCGTCGGATTGAGTGCCAGCAACGGATCGCGCGCCGGCGGCTGGTGCTCGACCTCGCTTTGCGAATGTTGAACCGCGAAGTACCACGCAAGGGCCGCGATCCCCGCCAGCAGAATCACGAAGCTGAGCACCGACCAGACGATGATGGAGCCGGTCGGGCGATTGCCGATCAGGCTTTCGGCGGGCCAGTTGTTCGTGTAGGAGATGTCCATGCCCGGGCGCTGGGCGGCGCATGCCCAGGAGCTCCAGAAGAAAAACGCGTTGAGCGCCGCTTGCCGCTCGGGAGATCGAATGCTGCCTGCGGGAATCGCGTACGCGTTGCGCAACTTGTCCTGGCTCGGATCGACCCCGAACAGCGCCGTGTAATGGGCTCCCACCGCTTCGATCGCCCGGGCTCGAATCGGCGAGACGACGAGGTCTCCGCTCCTCGGATCGTATGTGTTCCGGCGGAGTTCTGACTTCAGTCGCTCCTTAAGCGCCGCCTGCGCCTCTGCGGACAAACTGTCGAATCCGCTTCCGTGATCCGCCTTCGCCCACTCCTCGAGTAGCCACGACGATTCCCGATGGAGCCAATCCGCCGACCAATCCGGCGCGACACAGGCGCCGTGGCCCCAGACGCTTCCGACTTCCTGTCCCCCCATCGACTGCCAGACGTTTTGGCCGTCTCGAATGGCCGCCCCGGTGAACAGAATCCGCCCGTCCGAAGTAACGACCCGGTCCGGAATCGGTGGCGCCTGACGATAGAGTTCGCGCCCGTAGTACCCCAGCACTGCGAATGAACCAATTATCACTGCCCCAAACGCGATCCAGCTCCGTTTCTGATTCATCGGTATCTCGTCCCTGGTAAAAGAATGTATTTGGGTCCAAATATCTACTTGACTTCGTGAGAATAGGCCGAATGATCTGGATGTCAAGACCCAAATAGTACATATTTGAGTCCCGAATGATCTCACCGACCGCTGAATACGCGTTGCGTGCCATCGTGGCCATTGCTCAAGGCGCCGGAAACTCCGTGGTCACCCCTGCCATGGCCAAGATCACGAAGGTTCCGCCGGGGTACCTGCCAAAGGTGCTTCAGATGCTCCGCCGCGCCGGCCTCGTGGTTTCGAAGCGAGGCCTCGGCGGTGGGTTCACTTTGACCAGGCCGCCCGCCGAAATCACCATCCTCGAAGTCGTGAACGCCGTTGACCCCATCAAGCGAATTGAACGCTGTCCGCTGGATCTCCCCTCACACGGCGCAGATCTTTGCCCCTTGCACAGGCGGTTGAACGACGCCACCGAACTCGTCGAACAGGCGTTCGCGACGACCACGATCGCAGAGATCTTGGCACAACCGGGGCGAAGCGTGCCGCTCTGTGAAGGCTGGACCGACGTCACAATTGGGCGAAGTCCCCCAATCCCCCAACCGGACCCCGGGCGCGCCGTCGGGCGACGGCATCCCGGGCTCATCGAATTTTCACGCGATCACACACGGGCGCTCGCCGTGGCAAAACACCTCACGGAAGCGGCCGATGCCGGCCGTGCCGCGCGGCGCGGCGCGATTCAGGAATTTCGTTCCGCCTGGGACAACGACATCTGCCAGCACTTCGATGCCGAAGAGCGCCTCCTGCTGCGCCTCGTCGCCGACCCGGCCGACGCGACCCGATTGCGAATCGAACATGCGGCCATTCGCTCATGCGCGGACTTGGCCCACGCGCTTGTGCAACAAGACGATCCAGACAGTCATTGGCTGCACGGCCTTGGCAAGTTGTTGCACGACCACGTCCGCTGGGAAGAGCGGGAGCTCTTTCCCTCGATCGAACGAACCGCGGACGCATCCGAACTCAGCCGGATCGCCACGCTAATGTCCGAACCGGGACGGACGAAGAGACATCCCACCTCGCGCACCACGGATCGCTGAACCGCCGGGACGCGCGTAATCGATCACCATCGGGCCCCTAATTCCAGATCGCCTCCGTCCGCACCGCCGTATCCACGAGCATCTTCAACGTCCACGCCAGCGGCTTCGGCCAGCTTATCGCCGCCTCTCGCAATATCCGTTCCTCTGCGAATGCCCCGACTTGATTTATCACACCCACCCTCGTATCAAATAGACGTTCGGACTCTCATGAAGGCCCGCGCGTCGGCCGACATGTTGCCGCAAGCGGCGTCCAATCCTGCATGACGCACCGGGGCTTCGCCGAGGTCGGGAATGTCGCGTAATCTCTCTCTCATACCGTCGCAGCAGATGCGGCTGGAGCAGCGCCTCACGCCCCAGCTCATCCAATCGATGGAAATCCTGCAGCTCCCGCTCCCCGCCCTCGAGGCCCGCATCCGCGAAGAACTCGTCTCCAATCCCGTCCTCGAAGAGACCGAAGCCGAAGCCCCCGCCAAACCCGAGACGCCTCCTGAGCCCGACACCGCCGCGACGAACACAACCAATGACGCTGAACGCGAAGCCGAGCGCGAAGCCAAGGCCTTCGAAACCCTCGAACGTCTCTCCCGCGAATACGAATTCGACCCCGGCGATCAGCCCTATGCACCACCCATGCGCGGCAACGGCGAACGGGACGCCAAGCTCGACGCCATGGCCAAGACTCCAACCCGGGGCATCTCCCTCCTCGAACACCTCGAAGGCCAGTGGGCCATGATCGAGGCAGCCGACGAAATCAAACGCGCCGGAACCATCCTCATCAACTGGATGGACGCCGACGGCTACATCCGCACCGACGTCGAACGCAAGACCACCGACGCCGAAGGCAAGGCCATCGACGGCCGCCCGCTCATCATCAAGCGCACCCCCGAAGAAACCGACCTGCTCATGGACGAGATCGCCCGCTCGGTCTCGCCGCCGATCCCGGCCAACGTACTCGAGGAGGCCCTCGTCCTCGTCCAGACCCTCGACCCACTTGGCGTCGGCGCTCGCGACCTCACCGAATGCCTGCTGATCCAACTCGACGAAATGCCCGAGGCCCCGCCGCTGACCGCCGAACTCGTCCGCAACCATCTCGCCGACATCGGCAAGAATCGTCTCCCAGCCGTCGCCAAGGCCACCAACCAGACCGTCGAACAGGTCAAGGAAGCCCTCGGCGTCCTCTCCAAGCTCCACCACCACCCCGGCCTGCTGATCTCTTCCTCCGAAGTCCCCATCGTCGTCCCGGACGTGATCGTCGAATACTCCGACGACGGCGACGGCTACGCCGTCCGACTCGCTCGCGGCAACAACCCGCGCCTCCGCATCTCCGCCCACTATCGGCAGGTCCTGGAGAAGAGCCGCGACGACAAGGAAGCCCGCGAGTTCCTCCGCAAACACCTCGAGTCGGCGACCGCACTCATCGATGCGATCCAATACCGCCGCGACCGCATGCTCCAGCTCGCCAAAGTCGTCGTCGAGCGCCAGCGCGAGTTCCTCGACTACGGCCCCCAGTTCATCAAGGTCCTGCGCATGCGCGACCTCGCCGAGGAGTTCAGCTGCGATCCATCCACCATCAGCCGCACCGTCGATGAGAAGTACGTCCAGACCCCGCGCGGCATCTTCCCCCTCCGTATGTTCTTCACATCCGGCCAGGAAATGGCCGGCGGCGAAGAGGTCAGCTGGGATCGCCTCCGCGCACAGGTCAAGGAAATCATCGATAACGAAGACAAGAAAGACCCCTTCTCCGACGACGTCATCGCCGCAAAGATGAGCGCCCAAAACCGCCCGATATCGCGCCGTACGGTCGCCAAATACCGCGCCCAGCTGAACATCCCCAACGCCCGCGAACGCACCCTCTTCTAGGCCAATCCCATGGCCCGTCCGGCCGCTCGGTTCCTGCTCTGTATTTCGCTCGTGCCCGGTCTGTGTTCCGCTTGCCGGAAGGATGCCGCCCCGACGCCGACAACACGCCCCGCCGCGCCCCCTGCTGGCCCGCTCTACAAACTCACCGAACCCCAGATCGATACCGTCCTCCGCAACCTCTCTGCGCGCGAGCCCGACCTCCGGCAGCGCGTCGTCGCCATCGCCCGCCGCTTCATCGGCCAGCCCTACAAGCTCGGCCTCCTCGGCGAAGGCGGCCGCGAACCCTACGACCGCGATCCGCTCTACTGCCTCACCGCCAGCGATTGCGTCACCTTCGTCGAGCAGGTCTTCGCCCTCGCCCTCTCGAATTCATGGGCCGATTTTCTCCCGACCCTCAACCGCATCCGCTACCGAAACGGCGAGATCTCGATCCGCACTCGCAACCACTTCACCGAGGCCGACTGGAACATCAACAACGCCTGGCTCTTTGACGACATCACGACGACCCTCGCGAACGGCCGCGCCCACGCCCCGCTCCGCCAGCGCGTCAACCGCAAGGCCTTCTTCCGCAAACTCGGCCTCACCGTCGACACCCCCGACGAGAACTTTGTCGGCGCATACATTCCGCGCAAGAACATCGACGCCCTGCTACCCGAGTTGCACGACGCCGACGTCGCCGAAATCGTCCGTGGCACCACTGCCGCCCCTTACGTCAGTCACATGGGCCTCATTGCCCACGACCCCGACGGACGCGCCACGCTGATCCATTCCGGCGACCCGGCCGTCCGCGAACTACCGCTCCGCGACTACCTCGCAAGGAACCCCAAAATCATTGGCATGAAGTTCCTCCGCCCGCGAACACCCTGATCCGCCACCACCGCTGCCGCCGGCTCGCCCACATTGCTTCGCTCTCGCCGAATCACTAAACTGAACAGATTGCTCGATTCAGCGCCTCCTTCGACGGAGCGGATTCCGGGCGATCCGGCCGCCGCCAGACCGACGCGGCCCCAACCCTTACGGAGTCAGCCATGTCCCGATTCGTGATCGGCCTCACCATTGCATCAATTCTCTCCATCGGATCATTCCACTCGACCGCCATGGCCGGCGCGACTCCGCCCGAACCCAAGAAGATTACCTCTGTTGAAGGCATCACCGAGTACGAACTCGGCAACGGCATGAAGGTCCTGCTCTTCCCGGACCAGTCCAAGCCGACTGTCACCGTCAACATCACCTATTTCGTCGGCTCGCGCCACGAGGGCTACGGCGAAACCGGCATGGCCCACCTGCTGGAGCACATGGTCTTCAAGGGCACGCCCGATCACCCGGAAGTCTGGAAGTCCCTCCAGGACCACGGTGCGTCCTTCAACGGCACGACGTCCTTCGACCGCACCAACTACTTTGAGACGATGCCCGCCACCGAAGAAAACCTCGAGTTCGGCCTCTCCCTCGAAGCCGATCGAATGGTCAACAGCCACATCGCCAAGAAGGATCTCGAGTCCGAGTTCTCTGTCGTCCGCAACGAATTCGAAATGGGCGAAAACAGCCCCGTTCGCGTCCTCAGCGAGCGAATGATGTCCACCGCCTATCTCTGGCACAACTACGGCAAGGACACTATCGGTTCGCGCGAAGACATCGAGCGCGTTCCAATCGACAACCTCAAGGCCTTCTACAAGAAGTTCTATCAGCCCGACAACGCCATGCTCGTCGTCGCCGGCAAGTTCGACCCCGAGAAAACCCTCAAGCGCATCAACGAGCTGTTCGGCGCAATCCCCCGCCCCGAGCGCAAGCTCCAGCCGACCTACACCGTCGAGCCCGCTCAGGACGGAGAGCGCCAGGTCGTCCTTCGCCGCGTCGGTGACGTACAGGCCGTCGGCGCGACCTACCACATCTGCTCGGGCGCCCATCCCGACATGGCCGCCCTCGACATTCTCTCCAGCATCCTCACCGCTGAGCAGACCGGCCGCCTATACAAGACCCTCGTCGAACCCCAGCTCGCCACCAGCGTCCGCAGCGACGCCGAATCGCTCTGCGACCCCGGCGTCCTCGACGTCATGGTCGAGGTCCGCTCCGACAAGCCGCTCGACCAGGTTGAGAAGGTCCTCTGCGACACCCTCGACAACCTCGGCAAGCAGGACTTCACCGAGGAAGAAGTCGAGCGCGCCAAGACGCGCTTCGCCAAGCAGTTTGACCTGCTTATGCAGGACAGCGGCCGGGTCGGCATCCGCCTGACCGAGTCCGCCGCCACGGGCGACTGGCGCCTAATGTTCCTGCACCGCGACCGCCTCGCGAAGGTCACGCCGGCCGACGTCAAGCGCGTCGCCCAGACCTATTTGAAGCCGTCCAACCGCACGATCGGCCTCTTCATCCCCGACAAGGCGCCCGAGCGCACCGTCGTCCCGGCGACCCCCGAACTCGCCACCATGCTCAAGGACTACAAAGGCCGCCAGGCCGTCGCCGAAGGCGAGGCCTTCGACGCCACGCCGGCCGCCATCGAATCCCGCGCCAAGCGCGGCAGTCTGCCGTTCGGCATGAAGACCGTCCTGCTCCCCAAGCAGACCCGCGGCAACAAGGTCATCGTTTCGCTCGACCTCCACTACGGCACCGAGGCCGATTTGAAGGGTCGCACCGAAGCCGCCGGCTTCATCGGCCCGATGCTCATGGCCGGAACCGACAAACACACCAAGCGCCAACTCGAAGACATGATCGACAAGCTCGGCGCCCAGGTCAGCACCGGCGGCGGCGGTGGCGGCCGGCGTCGAATGGGTGGCGGCGGCGGTGGTGGCGGCCCCGGCACCATCAGCGTCAACGTCGAAACGGTTCGCAAGAATCTCCCGGCCGTCCTCGACATCGTCGCCGAGTGTCTCAAGGAGCCCAATTTCCCCGAAAAGGAATTCGAGAAGATGCGCAAGCAGCGCATGGCCAACATCGAGCAGTCGATGTCCGAGCCGATGGTGCTCGCCATGAGCGAGGTCCGCCGCCGCATGGTCCCCGTTGCACCGGACGACGTCCGCTACGTCCCGACCCCCGCGGAACAGCTCGAGCGCCTCAAGAAGGTCACGCTCGATGACGTCAAGAAGGTCTACAAAGATCTGCTCGGCGCTGGCAATGCCGAGCTCGTCGTCGTCGGCGATTTCGATCCCTCCGAAGTCACCACCGTCGTCGACAACCATTTCAAGAACTGGAAGAGCGGCAAGCCCTACGAGCGCATCGCCATGCCCTACTTCGAGGTCAAACCCGACACCCTCGTACTCAACACTCCGGACAAGCAGAACGCCCTCATCGCTATGGGCACCAACCTCCAGATTCGCGACGACGACCCGGACTACCCCGCCCTCATGATGGCCAACTACATCCTCGGGGGTAACTCCGGCTCGCGCCTGCTCAACCGCATCCGGCAGAAGGAAGGCCTCTCCTACACCGTCAGCTCGCAACTCGCCGCCGGCTCGCAGGACCGCACCGGTATGTTCATGGCCTTCGCCATCTGCAACCCCAAGAACGCTGAAAAGGCCATGAAGTGCGCCCGCGAGGAAATCGACAAGCTCCTCAAGGACGGCGTCACGCAGAAGGAACTCGACGACGCCCGCAAGGGTTACTTCCAGCAGTTCAAGGTCGGCCTCTCAAACGACGGCCAGGTCGCCAACATGCTCGGCCGTCAGGCCTATCTCGGCCGAACCATGAAGTTCACCGAAGAGCAGCTCGACAAGGTCAAGAACCTCACCGTCGATCAGGTCAACGCCGCGGCCCGCAAGTACCTGAAGCCCGACAAGCTCATCGCCATCCGCGCCGGCGACTTCGAAGCCAAGGCCGATGCCTCGGGCGACGACGACGACGAAACCGAGACGGCCAAGCCCAAGGGCTGATGGACCCGCTCGCCGCCAACTTCATCGCCTATTCGCGCCAGAAGCTGGCCGACAACCACGCCCAGATCATGCGCTGCGTAGGCCATCTCTCTCAGGATGAAGTCTGGCGCCGCGCCAACGATCACAGCAACTCGATAGGAAACCTGCTGCTCCACCTCCGCGGCAACGTAATGATGTGGATCGTCGACGGCATCGGCGGCCGCCCTTACCAACGCAACCGCCCCGCCGAGTTCGCCCAGCGCGACGCCCTCCCCATCGCCCCCATCATGTCCAACCTCGCCGACGCCATGAAGCAGGTCGACGCGGTGCTCGCCGCCCTCCCGGAGCAAGCCCTGACCCAGCCCCACACCATCCAGACCTACACCGTCACCGGCCTCGAGGCGATCTACCACGTCGTAGAGCACTACTCACTCCACACCGGCCAGATCATCACCATGACAAAGGCGATCAAGAAGTGCGACGTCAGCAACTACGACGCCAACGGCCACCGCCGCGACGGCCGCGCGATCGGCGCCCCGTAGCGGCCCGCCGCCAGCAACGCAAGGTAGCGGCCGGCGCCCCCGCCGGCCGTAGATCACGGGCGTGGC
The DNA here is from genome assembly GCA_964549445.1 of uncultured Planctomycetaceae bacterium. Classification (GTDB taxonomy): domain Bacteria; phylum Planctomycetota; class Phycisphaerae; order UBA1845; family UTPLA1; genus SpSt-539. The sequence continues at coordinate 631 of CAZJVS010000063.1, read as the reverse complement.
CTCCTGCTCGGCGTTGCTCTTACGTCGTCGTCCCGCCCTGCAGCAACCCGAAGAAGAAATTGAACCCCGCCTGAATCACCGTCGGCATCAGCGCGATGATCGCGCTCGCCAGCGCCGTAAACGTCGTATAGAAGGAATTGATGAAAAGCAGCAGAAAGTCCTGAGTCGTCGGTACCGTCGTCGTACCCATCGAAAAGCTCCAGCACGCCGCCCGCCCGCCCTCGCCGGCCGGCCGGCACGATCAGATGTCATCCCACGAGGACGCTGACTCCCAAGTATACTCTCGCCGCCGGCCCCGGTTTCACGGCTTTTGAATCCCTCGCAAACCAACCCCGGCCCGCTCCCGGCCGTTATAATCCGCCGCCATGTCAGCCGCCCAGCCCGTTCCCGCCCCCGCATCGACCCGACTCTGGTCCCTCGCCGCGGTATCGTTCCTCAACGCCAAGCCGCTCCTCGACGGCCTCGAAACTGACGACGACATCCGCCTCACGACCGCCGTCCCCGCCGCCCTCGCCGCCATGCTCGACCGCCGCGAGGTCGACGTCGCCATGCTCCCCATCGTCGACCTCCACCGCGCCGGCCACCGCCTCCAGATCGTCTCCGACGGCTGCATCGCCTCCGAATCCGAAAC
>CAZJVS010000062.1:0-21191 GCA_964549445.1 uncultured Planctomycetaceae bacterium | reverse complement strand
CAATCGCCCTCCCCTTCCACGGCCACCTGACCGAATCGAATGTCGAAACCGTGTGTACAACGTTCCGAAAACTGCTGTGACCCCCGCCTCGGGGCCGTCCCGCATCTAAGTGCCCTCCCGTCCCGGCTTTCCGACTCGTTGAACAGCCCGCCGCAAGTGGTTATAATCAGTGTCGGAAGCAGGTTACGTCGCGCCTCTTGAGCCGCGTGACGTATCCCGAGGTGGAGAGGGAATTCAATGAAGCCCCATCGCACAATCGGTCTCGGTATTTTTCTCGCGATAGTAGCCAGCACGACCGTCGCCCTCGGCGACCTCGCGTCGTTGGGCGCGGAAAAAGACAACACGCTCTATTTCGACAATGATGGCTTGCTGAGCAACGGCGCCGGCGGCTTTTTCTTCGCCGGCTCGACCAGCGGCTTTGGACCGCGACGCGGCTTGCTCGCGTTCGACATCGCCGGCAGCATTCCCGCCGGCTCAACGATCGACAGCGTCTCTCTGACGCTCCACGTCTCGCGCGCCCAATTCAGTACATCGACGGTCGAGCTTCATCCGGCGCTTGCCGATTGGGGCGAGGGCGCGTCCGACGCCGGCGAGCCCGGTGGCGCAGGGATCACTGCCGAGCCCGGCGATGCCACCTGGCTCCACACGTTCTACAACACGTCGTTCTGGACGAATCCCGGCGGCGACTTCAGCGCCGCCGCCAGCGGCAGCACGTCGATAACCGACGTCGGCTTTTACACCTGGAGCTCAACCCCCGCCATGGTCGCCGACGTCCAATCCTGGCTCGACAATCCCGCCGCCAATTACGGCTGGGTCTTGCTCGGAGATGAGCTCGGATTCCAGACGGCCAAGCGTTTCGACTCGCGCGAGAACATCGAACCGAGTTTCCGTCCCGTGCTCTCGATCAGCTACACGATTCCGGAGCCGGCCACGCTCGCGCTGCTGACGCTCGGGTTGGTCGCGCTCAAGCGCCGCCGCGCCTGATCCTTTCACTTCGGCTCAATCAGCCGCAATCTCAGTGTGCCGGTGCGATCGGCGTAGCCGCCGCGTTCGCTTCGTGCGCCGCCCCCTCCGGATGCGGGTTGTATTTCTCCGCCACCCACTGCAGCACGTTGTAGAACACCGGCGTCAGGAAGAGCCCGAAGAACGTCACCCCCAGCATGCCCCAGAAGACCGCCGTCCCCAGCGTGCGCCGCATCTCCGCCCCCGCGCCGTGCGAAATCATCAGCGGCAGCACGCCGAGAATAAACGCGAACGACGTCATCATGATCGGCCGCAACCGCAGCCGGCACGCCTCGACCGCCGCATCCACCCGTGGCTTGCCGTGCTCGCGTTCCTGCTTGGCGAACTCGACGATCAGCACCGCATTCTTGCACGCCAGTCCGGCCAGCACCACGAAACCGATCTGCGTCAGGACGTTGTTGTCCATGCCATAAGCCGCGACACCCGCCAGCGCGCAGATCAGGCTCATCGGCACGATCAGGATGATCGCTAGCGGCAGCAGCCAGCTCTCATACTCCGCCGCATGCGTCAGGAAAACGAGGAAGCAACACAACGGAAAGATGAGAATCGCCGCATTCCCCGCCAGAATTTGCAACAGCGTGATCTCGGTCCATTCATATTTCATTGAATTCGGAAGTTCCTGATCGGCCAGCGTTTGAATGGTCGAAATCGCCTGCCCGCTGCTGAACCCCGGTGCGGTGTTGCCATTGATGGCCGCGGCGGGGTACGTGTTGTACCGCGTGATCATGATCGGCCCGCTGACTTCCTTGATCGACGCCACCGTCCCCAGGGGAACCATGGCCCCGCCCGCGTTGCGAACCTTCAACTGCTTGATCGCATCCGCGTCGACCCGAAACGTCGAATCGCCCTGCAGGTTCACCTGCCACGTCCGGCCGAAACGGTTGAAGTCGTTGACGTAGTACCCGCCCAGAAACGCCTGAAGCGTCGTAAACACGTCGCTCAGCGCCACCCCCATCGTCTTACACTTCGTCCGATCGATATCCGCGTACAGCTGCGGCGTATTCGCCCGAAACTGCGTGAACAACCCGACGAGCCCGGGCTGCTGATTCGCCTTCTCAATCAGATTGTCGACTTGTCCCTGCAGCGCCGGCAAACCGGTGTTGCCGGTATCTTCGATCATGATCTTGAACCCGCCGGCGCTCCCCAGTCCGTCGACAGGCGGCGCAGGAAACACGCCGACCACGGCGTCCTGGATCTCCGAATAGAACTGCCGGCGCAGACTCGCCGCGATCGCATCGGCCGAATGCTCCGGGCCGTGTCGTTCGTCAAACTCTTTCAGCACGACATACATCGACCCGAAGTTCGAACCATTCGCGTTGAGGAGAAAAGACTGACCGGAAATTGCCACCGTGTGGCCCACCCCCGGCGTCTCCATGGCGATCTTCTCGACCCGCCGCATGACCTGCTCGGTCCGCTCCAACGACGCCGAATCGGGAAGCTGCACACTCGCGACCAGATATCCCTTGTCCTGCAACGGGATAAAGCCGGTCGGCACACGCCGAAACCCTTCATAGGTCAGGTAGAGCATGCCGACGTAGACGAGCAGCGCCACAACGCTCGCGCGGATCACGTGCCGCACGATCCCGGCGTACGCGCTCGTCGAGCGATCGAATACCGCATTGAATCCCTTGAAAAACCAGCCGAGCGTCGCGTTGAGAATCCGCGTCGCCACGTCGCGATGCTCGCCGTGCGGCTTCAACAGGATCGCGCACAGCGCCGGGCTCAGCGTCAGCGAGTTAAACGCGGAAATCAGCGTCGCCGTCGCGATCGTTAGGGCGAACTGTCGGAAAAACTGTCCGACGATGCCCGTCAGGAAGGCCGTCGGAATGAAGATCGCCGAAAGCCCGAACGCGATCGCCAGTACCGCGACCGTGACTTCCTCCATCGCCTTGTACGTCGCCTCGCGCGGCGAAAGCCCCTGCCCGATCCATCGCTCGACGTTCTCCACCACGACGATCGCGTCATCCACCACGATGCCCACCGCCAGCACCAACCCGAACAGCGAAAGGTTGTTCAGGCTGAACCCCAGCACCGCCATGACGGCGAACGTCCCCACCAGCGAAACCGGCACTGCGATGAGCGGGATGATCGCCGACCGCCAGTTCTGCAGAAACACGATAACCACGATCGCCACGAGAATGATCGCATCCCGCAGCGACTTGAACACCTCGTGGATCGACTCGGTGATGAACGGCGTGGTGTCATAGACGATCTTGTAATCCAGCCCCTGCGGGAAGCGAGTCTTCAGCTCCTCCATCTTGGCCTGTACGTTCTCGGCCGTCTCAAGCGCGTTCGATCCCGGCAACTGCCAGATGCCCAATCCCACCGACGGGTTGCCGTCCAGCCGGCAAGTCTGGTCCTGGCTCTTGGGCCCCAGCTCGATCCGGGCGACATCCTTGAGCCGCGTCACCTGGCCGGTCGTGCCCGTCTTCACGATGATGTCTGCGAATTGATCCTTGTCCGCCAGCCGCCCCAGCGTGCTCATCACATACTGAAAGTCCTGACCTGCCGGCACCGGCGGCTGACCGATCTGTCCCGCCGCGACCTGGACATTCTGTTCCTTGACCGCGTTGATGACATCCGTCGCCGTCAGATCGCGCGACGCCATCTTCTGCGGATCGAGCCACACCCGCATCGAATAATCCTGCTGACCCAGCAGGGTGACGTCGCCGACGCCGTCGAGCCGCGCCAACTCGTCCTTGACCTGAATCGTCGCGTAGTTGCTCAGGTAAAGCTGGTCATATCGCCCGTCCGGCGAAACCATGTTGACCACCAGCAGAATCGCCGGCGATTTCTTCTTCGTCGTGACGCCGGTCGCCTTCACCACGTCCGGCAACTGCGGCTGCGCGATCGCCACCCGGTTCTGCACCAGCACCTGCGCCATGTCGAGATTGGTGCCGACCTGGAACGTCACCGTCAGGTTGTACGTGCCGTCGTTCGTGCACTGCGACGACATGTAAAGCATCTTCTCGACGCCGACCACCTGCTGCTCGATCGGTGCCGCGATCGTGTCCGACACGACCTGCGCGCTCGCCCCCGGAAACTGGCACGTCACCTGCACCGTCGGCGGCGTGATGTCGGGATACTGCGCAACAGGAAGGATGAACGCCGAAATGAGCCCCGCCAGCGTGATGACGATCGTGACAACCGTCGCGAACACCGGCCGGTCGATGAAGAAGCGGGAGAACATGGTCGCGTCTCCCTACCGTGCCGCCGGCGCGCTGGCCGTCGAAGGCGTTGGTCCAGCCGCCGTCGATCCCGCGACTTGCGACGCCATGTCGACGCGCTGCGGATCCACGGTCGCGCCCGGCTTCACGCGTTGCAATCCGTTCACGATCACCCAGTCATCCGGCCTCACGCCGGACTCAATCACCCGCAACCCTTCGTGAAGCGTCCCGACAACAAGTGCCCGGCGCTCGACCACGTTCTTCGGGTCAACAACCAGCGCGAAATACTGACCCTGGTCCTGCCCCAGCGCCCGTTCGCTCACCAGCATCGCCTTGTGCGGCGGACCCATCGGGAATCGGCAGCGAACAAACAGGCCGTCCGACAGGACATAGGGATCGTTGGGAAACGACGCGCGCACGCGGAGTGTGCCGGTGTTCGGATCGACTTTGTTGTCGATGAAGTCAACCTCACCCTTGTATGGAAAGCCCTGGTCGGTCGCCGTCCCGAGCTCGACCGGCACGCGTCCCGCCTCCCGCATCGCCTTGATTTTTCCTTCGCGCACCAACTTCTGAAGCGTCAGGACCGTTCGCTCATCGACGTCGAAGTAAACGTAGATCGGCTGAAGCTGCAGAATCGACGCAAGCGGAGTCGCCAGCGCCGTCCCGCCCGTAATGAGATTTCCTGCATCCACCAGCCGTCGCCCGATCCGCCCGCCGATCGGCGCCGTCACCTTCGTCCAGTCGAGATTGAGCTGCTGCGTCGTCAGATTCGCCTCCGCGCCGGCAACGAGTGCCTCCGCCGCGTGCTTCGCCGCCTTGGCCGTCGACCATTCGATGACGGAGGCCGTCTTCTTCTGATAAAGCTTGTCCAGCCGCTCCCACTCGATATCCGCTTTTTCGAGCGCCGCCTTGGCCTTTTCGAGTTCCGCCTGCGCCTCGTCAACCGCCGCTTTGTACGGCCGCGGATCGATCTCGATTAGCACGTCGCCCGCTGCAACTTCCGAACCATCCTTGAAGTTGATCTTCTCGATGAAGCCCCCGACCCGCGCCCGCACTTCCACCGATTCGACCGCCGAAGTCCGACCTGTGTACTCCGAGTAGTCGATGACTTCCTTATCGATCGGCTGCGCAACCGTGACAATCGCCGGCTTGCTCTCAATGACCGGTTTCTTCTCTTCGCATCCTCCCCAGGCAACACAACATGCACCGGCCGCAATCGCGATTCGTCGGAGCCGGAGATGACTCGCGGTCAAAGCTTTTGCCGAGCGGACGCGACTGCGGGAGACCATTTTTTTGACCCTGTCCAGCGCTCTCGCAGGCTTGGGCCGACCGCCACGCGCAAGCGCCGGGCGAAGTCTATCGCCACCCGCCGGGGGTGTCACCATCGCCCCGCACCCGGGACCATTGCCTTGCAAATAGCCCGGCCACCGCTACGATTGCACGACTGAACGGGGCGTAGCTCAGCCCGGTAGAGCGCTTGGTTCGGGACCAAGAGGTCGCAGGTTCAAATCCTGTCGCCCCGATTTCACGACGTAAGTATGACGGAAACGATTTCACGGCATGCCACTCGCTGCCGGGCGACAATTCCGCGACAACCATTCTCGTCCCCTTCAGGCAGTCGGCGGCTACGTAAAGATCGCGATGGCCTGCCTTGCGACGTCGACGGGACTCCGCGTCCACTCGAGCCCAGAACACAGGACACCAGAACCCCTGCACCCCCCGCACCGAGCACCCACTCCCCCTATCCGCGTTTCGCCGCAGTTTTCTGCTTGGTCGTCTTCGTTTTCGGTGGTGCGCTCTTCGCCTTTGCGCCTCCCCCACTCTTCTTCAACGGCTTCCCATCCGGCCCCTTGCCGATTCGCGCCAGCGCGGCAACGTGGTGCTCCAGGTACTTCTGCACTGGCACGCGGCGCATCACTTCGCCGATCAGGTCGAGCGAAAGGTCCTCGACCTTCTTGAACCGAAGGCAGCAACCGGCTCCGCTCACTTCCATATGCGATTTCTTTCCCGTCGCCTTCCACGCCTTGTCGAACCAGTCCCGCATGGGCTCGTTCCGGTACAGGCACAGCATGTACACGACCATGTCGTTCTTCTGCGACGACAACCCCATGTACATGAGCGGAAGCTCCGGGCGGGTGTGGTGGCCGTGTGGCCAGACGCTGTGCGGCACGCAATAGCCGATTACGCCGTACTGCATGCACTCCTCGAAGTCCTTGTCGAGGTTGTCGAGGATGATCCGGCGCACAGTCTGGATCGCCTCCCGGCGATCGGACGGTAGCGATTCCAAGTACGCCGCGACGGTGGTGGCTTTGCTCTTCATAATGGCGGACAGTGTATCGCGGTGTCTCGGTCGGCCGCTAATGCAAAGGGAAGGGGGAGCCCCTCCCTCCAGCACATCAATCCCCGGCTTGTCCCGTGACAGAGCGCAGCATGCCGCGCCGATTCTCCGCCCCAATGGGATGACGGACCGTTGCCACAAGTAGAGCGGCGACGCGGCACGAGCCCAAATTCACACGCCCTCAGGTGGCAAGCGCCGAATCAGGTCTGCGACGCGACTACGGGTCAATTCAGCCGGCGCTGGATCGCTCTTGCGAACCGCGCGACCGACGGGCTGTCTAAGTGCCTTGCCCGCGCCGCGACCCATCACGCGCAGCGCCGTCAATCCATCGCGAAGCGCGCCCTCGCGATCATCTGAAGGCATGCCGAACCAATCGCGAGAGCGCCGCTGCGCTCCCACGATCGCAGGCCGACCATTCCACGGCGATCAGCCCGGCCGCGGCACCCGCATGTCGGCCCCGGTCACGCGCTTCACCTCGGTGATCGAGTCGTACGGCAGATTCACCGCCGCATGCGCCCGGCGGATCGACTCCTCGTCCGGCCCGCACATCAGGCAAAATGCCTTGCCCTCCTTGAGGTTCACGTGCGCCGCGTGTGCATGAACGCCGTGCTCGGGTGCGACGGCTTCGAGGTTGTCGAACTGAGCCAGGAACTGTTCCTCGCTCAGCTCCCCGGCCGGAAAACTCCCCTTCCGCTTGTCGTGCGTGTCAATGAAGTACTTCATGTCTTTCCTTTCGTCGTTGGTCTGACACATTCCATTTCGGACAACTCCCAATCCGAGTTCGCTCGTCAGTCACCTCCTCTCGATTGTGCTATATGCAACCAAGTTCACAAAAAAATCACGCCCGCAACGCCGCCTCCGCCACCTCCGGCAGTAAGCCGAAAAACGTCTGGAGCCTCCCCGCCGGCAGTGCCGCCCGCACGCGCTGCTGAGCCCGACTCCAGTACGGCCGCGATTTCCGAATCTGCGCCCGACCCGCCTCCGACACCGACAGCAATCGGCACCGCCGATCCTCCCCTTCCTCGATCGTGAGCCATCGCCGCTTCCGCAGCAGCTTCACGTTCCGGCTTACCGTCGTCTTTCCCGCCGCCATCCGCTCCCCAAGTTGCCCCTGCGTCATCGGCCCGAAATCCGCGATCAGCTGCAGCATCAGCAGTTGCGTCCCCTCGATACCGGCCGGGCGCAGCTCGTCGTTGTAGAGCCGCGTCATCGCCCGCGCCGCCAGCAGCAACCGCCCGCAGTAGCACGGCAGAGCCCGAAACGATTCGCTCACGGTCGGCAGGTCCCGCTTCATGAAAGTACTATATACAACCATTCAGCCCGCGTCAAGCCCGCAAGCCGCGTCACCCGCAATGCCTCACGGAAAATTCAACTCCAGCGTTTCCCCCTCCCCCAGCGACCGGAATTCCGCCGACAGCTCGCCAAACCGCTCGCGGATTCGACTCAACTGCAACTCCGTCAAGACCGGCGGAGCTGTCTGCATCTGCTTCGCTCCGGCCACAGCCGCTGCCAGCGTCGCGTTGAACACTTCTGCCAACCGCGACTCGCCCTCGACCGCCTCCTGCAACAGCAAATTCACGATTTGTTCCGCGTGAATCGCTTCCGCAGGAAGCCGGGCCGCTGTGCCCGGCTCTTCAAACGTCGTGACGTCCCACCCCTCTGCAATCAACCCAAAGAACGCCCGCCGCATCCCCAAGGTCGTCTCGACCGCGTAGTGCATCAGATCGTGCGGACCAAAAAACCCGCCATGCGCAGACTTCGACCACGTCACCGACCCGTCCCCTCGGATGCACGTCAGCACCGGCGTTCCCTTCGGCCTCGAAAAGCGAATCAACATTGCCGAATCTTTCCTCCCTCTCGCGACGGTCCAACCAGAAATCTGACAGGCCCGATAACCGCTCCGCTGCGTAATATCGCACACACTCTCGACGTTGGTGAACAACTGCCCCGAGTCCGACCACTGCTCGCAACCGCCAGAATCACCTTTTGCATCCCACTCCAGTGGCACGCCTCATGCTAAGTGTTTCTACGTAGTCGGCATTCGCAATCGGGTATCAGCGGCCCGCCCTCTCGGCCCCGGGACGCGAACAGCGAAGCCGGCAAGTCTTCTCATCCGCCGCCCCCGCGCGGCCAGGAACTGATCGATCATGCGAATCGCGATGATCGCACACAGCAACGCGCCTTGGACCGCCCCCTACGCCAGGCATTTCCTCGACGAAGGACACGACCTCAAGCTGATCTCCTTCCACCCCGATCGCCTGCCCGGCGTCGACATGGAGTTCGTCGGCCACGACCCCTACCGCGCCGATCGTGACAAGCACCTCTTCTTCACGCGCGTCCCGCAAGTTCGTTCGATCTTGCGCGGCTTTCAGCCCGATGTCGTTCTCGCGTGCTACATCATATCGAACGGCCTCACCGCCGCGCTGGCGTGGGACGGCCCGCTCGTCGTCTCGGCCCGCGGCGCGGGAGTCCTCCGCCAGACGCGCACCGGCGAGCCCGGACCGCCGACTGCCCTCAAAGCTCGCCTGCTCCGCTACATCTGTCGCCGCGCGACTCGTATCCACGCAGTTTCCGACGAGATCGCCGACAACCTAGCTGCGATCGGCATCCCCCCCGAGCGTGTCGATCGCTTCCCGCTCGGCATCGACCTCGGGCGCTTCGCGCCGTCCCGGCCCCGCCTTCGTGGCGACGATCCGATCCACATCATCTGCACCCGCCGCCACGAACCGGTTTACCGCAACGAAGTCATTGTCGAGGCGCTGGCACAAATGCGCGACCAGGGCCACCTCTTCCGCTGCACCTTTGTCGGCGGGGGTCACCTGATCGATCGCTGCCGAAATCAAATCCGCGCGTTGAAACTCGAAGAAAACGTGCGATGCATTGGACCCGTTTCGCCCGAGCGAATCCCCGAGTGGCTCCAGTCCGCCGACGTCTACGTCTCCGCATCGGCCAGCGACGGCACGAGTTCATCGCTGCTCGAGGCGATGGCCTGCGGTCTCTTTCCGATTGTCTCGGCAATCCGCGCCAATCGGGATTGGATCGATGACGGACGGACCGGGCTCTTCTTCGAGGTCGACCGACCCGAACAACTGGCCCGCGGTCTGAACTGGGTCCTCGCCAACCCCGACATGCCCGCTCGCGCCGCCCGGATCAATCGCTGCCTCGTCGAGGCCCGCGCCGACCAAAACGTATGCAATGAAAAACTGACCCGCCTGCTCTACGACGCAGCCGAACACTCGCGGCCGTCTGCGTCCGCTGTCCGCTCTATTCGGCTGGCCGGCGTGGCCGGCGCTGCCGTCGCCGCAGCCGCTGCCGCGCTCCCAGTAGTCCTAGCACCATGAACGGCACATACGCCGCCGCCCCGAGCCCGCACAGACTGTTGCGGAACAGCAGCGCGATCAGCGCACTCTGAGCATCACCGTCCAGGATCAAGCCCAGGTCCGGATTGGGCGTCGGCTGCGGTGCGGGCGTGTTGATGACGAACACGTTGAACGGCTGCGACAGTGCCGATCCGAGCCCGTTGCTGCTCGCCCGCAACGTGTATCCATCGCCCGCCGCGCTCAGCGAAAGATTTGCAAACGTTGCCACGCCGCCCGATGCGGCCACAGGACCCGCGCCGTTCAATGTCGCCCCGCCGGGATTGTTCTCGATCGCCAGCGAGACGCTATTCCCGGCGTTCGAAACGAAATTGTCAAAGTTATCGAGCACCCGCACCGTCACCGGCTGCGCAATCGCCGTACCCGGAGCCGCATGCGACGGCTGCGTCCCAAAGGCCAGCTTGCTCGGCGTGCCCGGGTGAATCCGGAAAGTCCCGCTGATGGCGTCCGGAACCGGGAAGCCCCGGAAGTCAGCCGCCGAGCTCGCCCGCAGCGTGTATCCCGCATCCGCAACCGTGATATTCAAGTGTTGCGGAATGGACCACGTCGCAACGCCCGCCGACACCCCGACCACGATGGTCCCGCCCAGCGTGGCGTTTCCGGGATTGCTGTCGATCGACAATGCAATGGGCCGCTCATCCGTTACCGCGACATTGCCATACAGATCCAGCAGTGTCACGGCCGCCGAAATCGTTGCTCCGGCTGTCGTGTCGGTCGGCTGCGTCGAAAAATGCATCTGCTGTGCTGGACCGGCGACGATGTCGAACGGCTCGCTCTCCACCGCAACAATTCCACGCTCGAGCGAACCGGCGTCATACGCCACCAGCGTGTATCCGGTTCCGGCATTCTTGATGTTCACCTGCTCCGCGATTGACCACTCCGCAATCCCGCCGCTCGTCAGCGCGAAGAACGCCCCGCCAAGCTCTCCATTCCCCGGATTCGCCCCGATCTCCAGCACAATCAGCCGAACATCATCCGGCACAAGATTCTCGTATGCGTCCACCAGCGCGACCACCGGCTGGATCGGATCCCCCGCCGTCGTGTCCGACGGCTGCTCGACGTACACCAGGTGATCGCCCGGCCCCGGAACGATGTCGAAGTAGTTGCTCTCGCCGATGTTCGACCCGCTCATTGCTGCGCCGTCCGCGGTCGCCCGCATCCGATACTTGTCCCCGGCCTTGAGAATCGTCAGCGCTTCGTCCGGCGTCCACATCGCGAATCCGTTCACGGTCGAACGCGTCAGCGTCCCTTCCAGCGTTCCGCCCGTCGGATTGCTCGACAATGAGAGGGTGATCGCCCGATCATCGTCCGTCACCACATCGCCGCACTGGTCAAGGATCACCACGCCCGGCGTCAGAAACGCCCCGGCCGGCGAACTGAAGGGAACGCCGAATACCACGATCTCGTGCGCCCCTCCGCAGAACTCGTACGCCCCCATGTCGCTGATCGGCGCCGTCCCGCACGCCCCCGGCAGTTGTGCACAATCCGGCGTCGCCAGATCGTCGAGGAACCGCGGATTGCCGCGTAGATCGATCGACAGCCCGGGCGGCGTCAGCCCGTTATTCGCCGAGTCGATGCACGGCGAGCCCGCCGACAGTCGAAAATCGCCTTTGGCGTCTAAGAACTGCGGGTCGTCCGAAATGTTGCCGGAGCCGGATCCCGTCCATACTTCCTGCAGATCGCTGAATTGAACCAGCGTCATTGTGCCGCGCAATCCCGTGAACCCGATGCCGTCCGGCGAGTTGCCCCAGACAATCGAGTTCCAGACCGACGGCGAGCCGAAGTCGATCCCGATTCCGCCGCCGCCGAACGACGCGCTGTTTCCGACAATCGTGCAGTGAATGAATCGCGTCGACGTCGTCCCGCGAATCGCCGCCCCGCCGCCCGCGCTGTCCGTCTGATTCCCGATAATCAGGCAGTTGACGAACTGCACGTCGGAATTGTTGACCGAAATTCCGCCGGCCTCCCATCCGAAATTCCCGCTGATCCTGCAGTCGCGGACCGTCCCGCTGGCCAGGTCGAACGAGATGCCCGCCGTCGCGAACGATCCGCCCAGCGCTCGGCCGAAGCCGCCCGTATTCCCCTCAATGATGCAGTGCTGGATCAACGGGTCGCTCTTCGCATACACCGCAATGCCGCCCGCGACGAATCCGAAATTCTCGCGGATGTCGCAATTCCGAATCGTCGGGCTGCCCGAAATCTCGATCCCGCCGCCGTCCCCGAATCCGTTCACGATCGTGAACCCGTCCAGCACGCTGTCGCGCGACTCGCCCGACACGCAACGCACCGCCGTGCTCTCCGACGAGTTGGCGTCGATGGTCGTGAAGGGCGCCCCGATGGCGCTTTGAACGGTGATCGCCTTTCCGAGAAAATCGATGCTCTCGAAATAGACGCCCGGCGCGACGACGATCACGTCGTCGTCGGACGCCGCGTCGATCGCCGCCTGAATCGTCGGATAGTGGTTCGGATCGACGCTGATCACGTCCGCCCGCGCCGCCGGACCCATCAAGGCCGTCCAAACGGCAAGACCGATGGCGATCGACAAATTACGTTTCAGACCGGTCGATTCCGGCATGATTGGCTCTCCTATGATTCCCCAACGATGACTATTCGCACGGGCGTCGACGAGTCGCCCGAACGGCGGATGGTACCCGATTTCCGATCTCGCGCAAACCCAGCGCCCGCCAACGCTCACGGGCCGACGATCGCGGCGACAAGCAACTGCACGTCGTCTCCGTCGACCAGCAAATCACCGTTCATATCACCCAACTCAATCATGCAGGTTGGGTGCGCGTCCTCGTATGCCGACACGTCGATCAGCGCCAGCACCATCGCCGCCGCGTCGGCCGCGTTGACGACTCCGTCGCAATTCAGATCGCCCTTCCGCGCAGCCCGCGCCACATACACACCCGTGCCCCACTCAACCTGGCTGTCATCCGGCGGCGTCAGCGACGCGTTGAACGCCACATCGCCCCCGCCGTTGATCCACGGCGCACCGCCGAACACCGGGCTGCTGTCGTGCTGCTGCACCCGCGCCGGCCCCTGGTCCGACGGCAGCAGATCGAGCTGCGTCACCACTCGCCCCAGGTCGTTTCCGTCGCCAACCCAGATCGCGCGCGAGCCACCCGTGTCAAACGCCCGAAACGCCACGACGCCCGCGTTGTTCACCGCCGGCGCAAAGAACTCGATGTCGCTGACCGGCGTCGCCGGCGCGGTCGTCGTCGCGATCGGAATCGTCGTCGTCCCGTTCCCAAGAAACACCCCGCGCTGCCCCGCCTGCAGTGTCGCCGTGAACGCCACCTGTCCCGAGTCGTTCAGCGCCACGCTGTTGTCAAATCGGCTGTACGGCGACCCGGCGTTCGAGTCCATGTCCTCCGCGATCAGAATGGACGACCCGTCCGAATCGAATATCCGGATCTGATCCGGCCGCGACTCGCCAGTCTGCCCCGGACCGCCCAATCGGACCTTCCCGGCGATCTGCCGATTGTTGTTGAACGTCGGCGTAAACAGAAACGAATACGGGCTGCCCGGCTCCACGCCGACTTCTGCCGCGTGAACCGCCGTCGAATTCGGCGCCTCCCACGATACAAACGCTTGCCCCGATCCGCTGAAATTAACGCGGTACCCCACCTTTCCCGAGTCGTTGATCCGCGGCGAACTCCAGCTCGACGCCCCGAGCGGCCGATTCGTCAGGAATCCGCTCGTGCCCGACGGCTGGTCGTAAAAGTAAATCCCGTTCTGCGCCGTGAAGATTGTCTCCCAGACCACCTTTCCGTTGTTGTTCAATGAAGTCTGGCTGAGAAACGCGTCATCGACCGAGTTGTAGACGATGCCGCCGACGCCGTTCTGCCCGAACCAGATCGACTGGAACGCATTGCCGCCCGTCACGCCCAGGTGAAAACTCACCTGTCGCGCGTCGTTGACCTTGACGTCCTCGCCGCTGAAGAAATAGTCCGGCGGTACGTTGTAGGACCCGCTCGGATTCACCCCGAAGTTCATCCGCGCTTGCAACTGAAAGCCGACATACGTGGGCATTTCGGCCCGGACTCGCCCGGGACCCAAGCCGGTTATGGCGACGACTGCCATCCAGATAATCCGTAATGAAAACCGCACGCTTGTTTCCTCCGGACGAACCCCATAGGACCTCAACAGAATCCCCATCTTACCCGATTGGGCCCGTCGCCGGCAGCCGGAATGGCCTGTTTTTAGGCGAAAAACCTGAACTTCGCATTGACTGGAACGAGTCCGTCGCGTTACCATGGCGGGCTCGGGAACCGGACAATTTTCAAGTCCGCACCACCCATACATCACATTCGCACTCGGGAGGTGAAAGATGCGTCGTACCGTAATTCTCGCGTTCGCGGTGGCAGCATTCGTCCCGGCTGCGTCCGCACAGATGATGATTCCCGATAGCGGCGCCGGGGACCGCGTCATGCTGTTCAACTCCTTCAACGGATCCCTGATCGACATCAACTGGATCACCGATATCGGCGCCGTCGGCTGGGCATTCACGACGCCCAAGGAAGCCATGGCCGTCGGAAACGAATTTTGGGTTTCGGATCAGGTCACCGACGCGATCCATCGCTTCGACAGCAATCGGAATTTTCTGAGCAGCATCACGGCCCACCCGGACGGCGGCCTGCTCGACAACCTCCGGGGCATGGGGACCGACGGCTCACATGTCTATCTGACCGTCTTTCCCTCGACCGCATCGCGACGCGGAATCGCCGTCTACAACACAGCCGGCGTCCCGGGCAGTTTCTTCCCGCGCGACGACAGTCTCTTCGACGTCGAACCCTTTCAGAATGACCTTCTCGTCTCGAATTCCGACAACGACAACATTGAACGCTGGAACACCGCTGGCGGCCTCATCAACAACTTCCGTACCGGCGTCGTGTTCCCCCAGCAGGTCGTGGTCCTCAACGACGGCAGCGTACTGGCCGTCAGCACGATCGCCGCGAACGGCATCGAGGGCGTCTATCACTTGAACTCCGATGGCTCTTTGCGGCGGTTCATCGACACCCAGGTCATCAAGGATCAGTTCGGCGAACTGGTTCCGCGTGGGGCCAATCTGCTCGGTAATGGCAGTTACATCATCACCGCCAGTACCGGCGTGTTTACGTACGACCCCGTCGGCAACTCGTTCGTTCGCGTGCTCGCCGGCGTTGATGCACAGTACGTAACCCTGATTCCCGAGCCCGCCACGCTCGCATTGCTCGCCGTGGGAGGTTTCGCGGCGTTGCGGCGACGCAAATAGAAACCCGTCTCTCCGGGATCTCCGTCTGCTAATTCAAACCCGGTGCCCATGGCGCCCGGTTCTTTTTTCTGTCTTATTGCGGTCGATCACACGCATCTTGTGATCGCGCGGCGGCCGGTTAAACTGCCTGATTCGCACGCGGCCGACCAAGCGCCGCTGCAATGCATCATTCGATCCGGAGGATGTATGCCCGCCTATTCCACTTCCGATATCCGCAACATTGTCCTCGTCGGCCACGGAACGTCGGGGAAAACGACCCTTGGCGAATCCATGCTCCACTCGACCGGCGCAACCGGCCGCCTCGGTTCCGTTGCCGACAAGACCAGCCATCTCGACGTCGACGACGAAGAGCGCGAACGCGGCTTCACGGTCGACCCGGCCGTCTTTCACGTCAACAGCGGCGGCAAGACGATCAATGTCGTCGATACGCCGGGCGCGACCGACCTCGTCGGTCCGGCCATCGCTTCGCTCGCGTCGGCCGAAACAGCCGTCGTCGTCGTCAACGCCGCATCCGGCGTGCAGGTCAACACCCGCAAGCTCTTCGAGCACGCCAAAAACTACGGCCTCGCCCGCATCGTCGTCGTCAACCGCATCGACTCCGAGACCACCAATCTCGAGGAAGTCCTGAAGAACCTCCGCGACACCTTCGGTGACAACCTCGTTCCCTTCAACCTGCCGACCAACAAGGGTAAGGCCGTCCTCGCCTGCTTCGACGCCCAGGGCAAGAAGGCCGACGGCGCGCCCGACTTCGGCAACATCGCCGAGTTCCACACCGCCGTCGTCGAACGCGTCGTCGAAACCGACGAAAAGCTCATGGCCCAGTATCTCGAACAGGGCGAGGTCGCCCCTGCCGAAGTCGTCGCGCGCCTGCCCGGCGCCCTCGCCTCCGGCGCGATCGTCCCCGTCGTCTTCACCAACGCCAAATCCGAAATCGGCGTCAAAGAGCTGCTCGAACTCATCGCCTTCGCCTGCCCCTCCCCGGTAAGCGGGAAACAGCGAACCGTGACGCGCGGCGACGCCGAAGTCCCCCTGCCGCCCAGGACCGACGCCCCCTTCGCCGCCCTCGTCTTCAAGATCCACTACGAAAGCAAGAGCAACATTAAGTACGCCTTCATGCGGGTCGTCTCCGGCCACGCCAAGGGCGACGCAAACCTCCACCCCGCCGGTGACAAGCGCGGCATGCGGGCTGGCCACTGGCTCAAGTTCCAGGGCGCCCAGCACGTCGAAATCGACGAAGCCATCGCCGGAGACATCGTCGCCGTCGCCAAGCTCGACCTGCACATCGGCATGACCGTCTACACCGCCCCCGCCGAAGGCGTCGTCAAGATGCCGCGCGTCCCGACCCCCATGTTCTCACTCGCCGTCGAGCCCAAGGCCCGCGGCGACGAAGGCAAGATCGCCGACGCACTCCGCCGCCTCGTCGACGTCGACCCCTGCTTCAAGACGCGCCAGGACCCCCAGACCCACGAACTCGTCATCTCCGGCGTCGGAGACCTCCACCTCCGCATCATCCTCAGCAAGATGCACCGCGCCAGCAAACTCGACGTCAACACCAAGCCCCCCAAGATCCCCTATCGCGAAACCATCACCAACAAGGCCGACGGCCACTACCGCCACAAGAAGCAGACCGGCGGCGCCGGCCAGTTCGGCGAAGTCTTCCTTACCGTCTACCCGCTGCAGCGCGGTTCCGAGCCGCCCCTCGAATGGGCCTGGGACATCTTCGGCGGTTCCATCCCCGGCCAGTTCGAAAGCGCCATCAAGAAAGGCGTCACCGAACTCATGGATCAGGGCGCCGTCGCCGGCTTCCCGCTTCAGGATGTGAAAGTCTCGATCACCGACGGCAAGCACCACCCGGTCGACTCGAAGGAAGTCGCCTTCAAGATCGCCGGCAAATACGCGTTCCGCGACGCGATCCTCAAAGCCCACCCGGTCCTGCTCGAACCGATCGTCAACATCGAAGTCACCGTCCCCAACGAAAACGTCGGCGACGTCACCGGCGACATCGCCTCGCGCCGCGGCCGCCCCCAGGGCCAGGACATGCTCCCCGGCAACATGTCCATCATCAAAGCCCAGGCCCCGCTAGCCAAGATGGCCGACTACCACTCACGACTCAGCAGCATCAGCGGCGGCAAAGGCAGCTTCGCCATGGAACTAAGCCACTACGAACCCGTCCCCTCCCACGAAGCCAGCGCAATCATCGCCCAATACAAACCGCACCATAAGGATGAGGAGGAGTAGAAGTCACCCGTTACGACTCACACAGCTTCGACTCGCCTCTTGATTAGTCGACAACTAGAATCCACTTTGATTGTGGAGAAAAGCGATGAGCAACGTTCGCGCGATCTATGAGAACGGGGTGTTCCACCCAACCGAACCCGTCGAACTCCCCGAACGCTGCGAAGTCGAGTTTGAACCCAGGATCGTCAACGGCAAGCCCTCGCCGGGCGTCATGGATGGCGTCTACGGAATTCTGTCCGAGCGCTTCGCCAGCGGCGAGCCGAACGTCAGCGAGCGCCACGACGAGCATCAGCCGTGACACATGTATTCGCCGACACCGTCGGCTTGCTCGCGCTCTGGGACACCTCTGATCAATGGCACGAGGCGGCCGCCGTCGCATTCCGAAAAATTCTCTCTTCTCGATGCACGATCTGGACCAGCACATTCGTCTTGCTGGAGTGCGGCAATGCAGCCGCAAGGCGACCTTATCGATTGGCAGTCGACCGACTCCGAGTTGAGTTAAGCGGCGCTGGAACACTCGTGACACCAGCCGAATCCGACTGGGTCGCTGCCTGGACGGCCTTCGCTATCGACACCACGGACACCGCCGGGATCGTCGATCACGTTTCCTTTGTCTTGATGCGCCGTCTCGGCATTTCCGTCGTTTTCAGCAACGACCGCCATTTCCGAACTCGAGGTTTCGAAACGCTTTTCTAGACGCCCCCCGCGCGGTACACTGAACCGTTTTCCCCTCGTCGAAAACCGCACATTCGACGCAGGTACGCGGGGTTCACGCACCATGCCCAATTCCGGCGCCAAGTCCATCACCGTCCGCGGCGCTCGCCAGCACAACCTCAAAAACCTCACCCTCGACATCCCCCGCGACCAGCTCGTCGTCATCACCGGCCTCTCCGGCTCCGGAAAAAGCTCACTCGCCTTCGACACCATCTACGCCGAAGGCCGCCGCCTCTTCGTCGAGTCCCTCTCCGCCTACGCCCGCCAGTTCCTCGAACAGCTCAGCAAGCCCGACGTCGACGCCATCGACGGCCTGCCCCCCACCATCGCCATCGAGCAGCGCTCCGGCGGCGGCAGCCCGCGTTCCACCGTCGCCACCACCACCGAAATCTACGACTACCTCCGCCTCCTCTTCGCCCGCGCCGGCATCCCCCACTGCCCCAACTGCGACCGCGTCATCGCCCGCCAGACCACCACCCAGATCGTCGACGCCGTCCTCAAGCTCCCCGACCAGTCGCGCGTCATGCTCCTCGCCCCGCTCGTCCGCGGCCGCCCCGGTGAACACCGCGACGTCTTCGCCCGCGTCCTCCGCGAGGGCTTCGTCCGCGTCCGCGTCGACGGCGAAATCATCGAAGCCAAGCAGATTCCCCAACTGCCCGCCAAGAAAAAGCACACCATCGAAGCCGTCGTCGACCGCATCATCGTCAAGCCCGACCTGCGCACCCGCCTCGTCGAATCGATCGAAACCGCCCTCCGCATCTCCGACGGCCTCGTCATCGTCTCCCAGCAGGACGCCGCCGACGCCCCCTGGCGCGACACCCTCTTCTCCTCGCGCTACGCCTGCCCCAGGTGCGACTTCTCCCTCCGCGAACTCGAGCCGCGCATGTTCTCCTTCAACTCGCCCTACGGCGCATGCGAAACCTGCAGCGGCCTTGGCCACGTCCCCGAGTTCGACGCCGACCTCATCGTCCCCGACCCCAGGCGCGCCCTCGACGACGGCGCGATCGACCCCTGGCGTCGCGGCGGCCGCCAGATGAACGCCATCTACAGCCGCCTCCTCCGCGAATTCTGCGAACTCGCCGGCGTCGCACCCTCGACCCCCTTCAACGCCCTCCCCGAGCAGATGCGCCGCATCCTCCTGAGCGGCTCGACCGACGCCGATGTCAAGGAACTCGAATGGAAGTTCGAAGGCGTCATCCCCAACCTCGACCGCCGCTGGAAAACCACCGACAGCGAATCGGTCAAGCAGCGCCTCCACGATTACCTCTCCGAGCGCCCCTGCGAGGCCTGCAAAGGCGCCCGCCTCCGCCCCGAGTCCCTCGCCGTCCGCATCGGCCCACACAACATCCGCGAGCTTACCGCCATGAGCATCGAAGCCGCCTCGCGCGCCTTCGACGCCCTCAAGCTCGACGCCGAGCGCCGCACCATCGCCGACCCCATCCTCAAGGCCGTCCGCCAGCGCCTCCAGTTCCTCCTCGACGTCGGCCTCGGCTACCTCACTCTCGACCGCGTCTCGACCACCCTCTCCGGCGGCGAAGCCCAGCGCATCCGCCTCGCCACCCAGGTCGGCAGCGGACTCGTCGGCGTCTGCTACGTCCTCGACGAGCCCACCATCGGCCTCCACCAGCGCGACAACGACAAGCTCATCGCCACCCTCAAGCGCCTCCGCGACCTCGGCAACTCCGTCCTCGTCGTCGAGCACGACGAAGACGTCATCCGCACCGCCGACTACGTCATCGACATCGGCCCCGGCGCCGGCGCCGGTGGCGGCAAGCTCGTCTTCGCCGGCAAGCTCGACGGCCTGCTGCAATCCGCCGACTCCATCACCGCCCGCTACCTCCGCAACGACGTCGCCGTCGAAATCCCATCGCGCCGCCGCCGCGTCAACGGCAAGAACAATCTCCAGATTCTCAACGCCCGCGAAAACAACCTCAAAGGCATCGATGTCACCATCCCCCTCGGCGTCTTCTGCTGCGTCACCGGCGTCTCCGGCTCCGGCAAATCGACCCTCGTCTCCCAAATTCTCCTCCGCGCCCTGCAGCGCCGCTTCGGCCTCGGCCGCGAGCGCCCCGGCGCGCACGACAAGATCTCCGGCGCTTCCCGCATCGACAAAGTCGTCGAAATCGACCAGTCCCCCATCGGCCGCACCCAGCGCAGCAACCCCGCCACCTACACCGGCCTCTTCGACCTCATCCGCGACCTCTACGCCCGCACCCGCGAAGCCAAGGTCCGCGGCTACGACGCCGGCCGCTTCAGCTTCAACGTCAAAGGCGGCCGCTGCGAGGCCTGCCAGGGCCAGGGCCTCAAGCGCATCGAAATGCACTTCCTGCCCGACATCTTCGTCCCCTGCCAGGAGTGCCACGGCACCCGCTATAGCCGCGAAACACTCGAAATCCGCTACCGCGGCAAGTCCATCGCCGACGTCCTCGACATGCCCGCCGAAGAGGCCCTCGCCTTCTTCGACAGCTTCTCCGAGATCAAGCGCCTCCTTCAGGTCCTCTGCGACGTCGGCCTCTCCTACATCGCCCTCGGCCAAGCGGCTTCAACCCTCTCTGGCGGCGAAGCCCAGCGCGTCAAGCTCGCCGCCGAACTCGGCCGCGCCCCCGCCGGCCACACCCTCTACGTCCTCGACGAGCCGACCACCGGCCTCCACTTCGCCGACATTCACAAGTTGCTAAACGTTCTCAACCGCCTCTGCGACCTCGGCCACACCATCCTCGTCATCGAACACAACCTCGACGTGCTGCAACAAGCCGACTGGATCATCGACCTCGGCCCCGAAGGCGGCGACGCCGGCGGCCGCGTCGTCGTCGAAGGCACCCCCGAACAAGTAGCCGCCCACCCCACCAGCCACACCGGCCGCTACTTGGCAAAGAAGCTCCAGTCGGCAAACGGCCGCCGCAAACTCCGCGCCGGCTGAAATCACCATACGGCGAGTGCTCTGCAGTGCGCGGGTCTGTTCCACCGGCCTCTCCTTGAACGGGCTATGGTTGCCACGGCGACTCTTCGATTGGTACGGGTCGGACGAATCCAACCCTCCTACCGAGAAAAAACTTGTGCGGGATCGACGGAAAAAG
>CAZJVS010000061.1:21502-22992 GCA_964549445.1 uncultured Planctomycetaceae bacterium | reverse complement strand
TGATGTACGGCGGCGCGCAATCGCCCGCCGTATTTAAATCGGAATGTTTGTGAATGTTTTCACAATGTTCCGCCTCGCAGCCGAGTTGCTACGCCATGAGTCCGCAGGCCGATCAGTCCGTGCATTCTCCGGTCCATACGACGGAACCGGTCGCGCCGCCGTCGGCGACGCTCATGGGGCGGCTGTTTGTCGTGCCCGCCATTCTCGTCACGCTGCTGATTTGTCTTGCGATCGTGGTCGTGCTTTTCGGCGGCACCAGCGTCGGACAGCGACCGAGCATCAGCGATCTGCTGTCGACGATTGAGTCGGGCGGCGGAAGGCACACGGCGGGGATGATGCTGTTCCCGGCTGATCGCGAGGTGTGGCAGGCGGCGCAGGAACTGGCGACGCGGCTGGCGCGGCGGGATGCGGAGCTGCCGGCCGACCAGCTTGAGCCGACGTCCCAGCGCATCGCCAAGATACTCGCGTCGATCAAGCCGCAGGGAACGGATGATGACTCGGTTCCGGCAAAGCAGCGATTTTTGATCCTGGCCGCGGCGCGGCTGGGGACGCCGTCGTCGGCGAAACTGGTCGCGAGCTACCTGACGAATGCAGATCCATTGTTGCGCCAGGCGGCTCTGGCCGGCCTGATGGAGATGCGCGAATCGCCGGCGGCGCGGTCGCAACTGGCGGAAGTCATCGCGCGGTTGGACGACGAATCGCCGGCGGTTCAAATCGTGGCGTGCGCGGCGGTGGGTGTTCTGGCCGACCCGCAGGATGCGACGGCGATCCGGGCATTGCGGAACAAGCTCGTCGGCGAGCGCGAGGCGCAGTGGAACGCGGCGCTGGCGATCTCGCGATTGGGAAGCAAGTCGGCCAAGATGGTCTTGATGAACATGCTCGATCGCGGCTTCTGGGAGAAGAACCGCGTGCAATACCAGGAGGCGAACGATCGGGTTGATCGGCCGTTTACCGCGCGGGAAATTGAGAACTACCTGCTTGTTTCCATCGACGCCGCGGGAAAGCTGGACGACCCGGAGCTGCGGGAGTGCATCGTGCGTCTGCAGTCGGATCCGTCGGTTCCGGTTCGGGAGGCGGCGCGGCTGGCGTTGAAATCGGGGGCACCGAGCACGGCGACGGCGGCGATTGCGCCGGGCGTCTGAAGGAGACCAGGCCATGTCGGCAACGGTACAACTGGTCACGAAGGTCTGGATTGCTCCGGGCTGCATCGTGTGCGACGCGTGCGAGACGACCGCGCCGACGGTGTTTGAGGTCAAGCACGACGAGGGGACCTGCCTGATTCGGCCGGCGGCGCTCGATGCGGAGTTCTGCAAGCCGCTGTCGCCGGACATCGTGCAGGCGGCGGAAGAGTGCCCGGTCGATGTGATCAAGTTTGAGACGATTGAAGTGCCGGCGGACCAGGCGCCGAAGTTTGCAACGGCGGCGGCCGCGCCAGCGGCGAAGGCCGAGGCGGGCGACAAGGCGACGCCGCACGCGCCCGCAGCGGCGGG
>CAZJVS010000061.1:17337-21402 GCA_964549445.1 uncultured Planctomycetaceae bacterium | reverse complement strand
GCAGCGGCGGGGGCCAAGGCGACGCCGGAGAAACCGGCAAAGCCGGCGGAGCGGCCGAAGTCGACCGACCCGGCGATCGCGGCGCTGCTGGAGGCGGCGACGATTCGCGGCGGGGCGACGCAGATCATCAAGGGTTCGGCGGCGACGCCGGCGATGAAGGAGCTGGCGAAGGTTTCGCCGGAGAATCTGCCGCCGGATGCACGGCACGCGAAGGTGCTGGAGAAGAGCAAGCCGGACAAGGCAGGCGAGCCATCGCGGCGCGAACTGCTATCGGCCGGCGTGGCGTGGGCGGTGATGGGCGTAGGCGTCGGCGTGCCGAGCGTGATGGGCTTCGCCCGATTCATGATGCCGAACGTGCTGGAAGAGCCGGAGCCGAAGGTACGCTGCGGGCCGCTCACGCAATTCATGAACCTGCAGCCGGGCGAAGTCGACGAGAAATTCAAGATCAGCGGCAAGTTCTGGATCATTCGCGAAGAAGAGCGGCTGGCGGCGGTGTCGATCATCTGCACGCATCTGGGCTGCATTCCGAGCTGGCTGCCGAACGATCGCAAGTTCAAGTGCCCGTGCCACGGATCGGGTTTCAAGCCGAACGGGACTAACTTTGAAGGCCCGGCGCCGCGACCGCTGGAGCGGTTCAAGGTCTATGTCGATGGCGGAAACGTGGTCGTCGATCGATCCAAGAAGTTTATTGCATTGGGCCCCAACGATACGGGGGTCTGGAACGATCCCGAGGCATCGATCCCGGTCTGACGGACCGCAAGAGTAGAGAGCGCGTGAGGCGAGCATGAGCGTCATCGGTCGAGTCGGAGACTACTTCCGCAACAGCCAGGTCTGGGGATCGATCTTCCGTCACGGCGTGCCGCGCGACCGGCGGACACGGGCGATGGCGGTGCTGTCGAACGTTTTTCTGCACTTGCACCCGGTGGCGGTTCGCAAGAGTGGGATTCGACTTTCATTCACCTGGTGCATGGGCGGGCTGACGTTTTTCCTGTTCCTGGCCGAGACGGTGACCGGCGTTCTGCTGATGTTCTACTACCGACCGACGGTGGAGTACGCGTACATCGATATTCAGGGGCTGCGGGCGCACGTGACGCTCGGGCTGCTGCGCGAGATTCACCGCTGGGGGGCGCACGCGATGGTGATTGCCATCTGGCTTCACATGTTGCGCGTGTTCTTAACCGGGAGTTACAAGCCGCCGCGGGAATTCAACTGGGGGGTCGGCGTCATTCTGCTGGTGCTGACACTGCTGCTTTCTTTTACCGGATATCTGCTGCCGTGGGATCAGCTTGCGATCTGGGCGATTACGGTCGGGTCGAACATGGCCCGGGCGACGCCGGTGCTCGGGCACGAGGGTCCCGGAGCGAGCATCGTTCAAATCGCCGGTGTTCCGCTGGTGACGGCGGGCTCGGATGCGCGATTCGGACTTCTCGCGGGCACGTATGTCGGGCCCAATGCGTTGTTGCGTTTCTACGTGCTTCACTGTGTGTTCATTCCCGTGGTGGTGACCGTGCTGATCGCGGTTCACTTCTGGCGGGTGCGGAAGGACGGCGGCATTTCCGGGCCGCTGTAGTCGCGAGCGAGTCTTTCGGAACAGGACCGAACCACCATGCTCATGCTGGCCGAATACGTGCCGACGCTGGCCGACCAGTTCAAGGGCTGGGTTAACTGGCTCTTCGCGCCGGAGAAGTTTGTCTCGCTGGCGACAATCGGGCTGATCTTGATGCTCGTCGGGTACCGTCGCTGGACCCGGCCGCGCTTCATTGTCGCCATCACGATCCTGTTTTCAGCGTTCTACTTCGGCAGTATGGCCGACACTAATTTTTTCAAGATCATCACCAAGCCGGACAATATTCCGATCACGATGCTGATCTTCTTCACGGGGTTCGTGACGTGGCTGGCGTTTCGGCAGGCGGCGATCAATGACGAGCGGATGGAGAAGGGGGAGCCGCTTCTCGAATCCGGGGCGGACGACAAGGTCCTGGTGTGGCCGGACCTGGTGTACACCGAGTTGCTGTGCCTCGTGCTGTGCACGGTGTTCCTGGTCGTCTGGGCGATTGTGCTGAAGGCGCCGCTCGAACCACCGGCGAATCCCGCGGCGATTCCGAATCCGTCGAAGGCGCCGTGGTATTTCCTCGGGTTGCAGGAACTGCTGGTCTACTTCGATCCGTGGATCGCGGGTGTGCTGCTGCCGGGGCTGATCATCTTCGGGCTGATGGCGCTGCCCTACATTGACAAGAACCCGCGCGGCAGCGGGTACTACACGCTGAAAG
This sequence comes from uncultured Planctomycetaceae bacterium, assembly GCA_964549445.1. Taxonomy (GTDB): domain Bacteria; phylum Planctomycetota; class Phycisphaerae; order UBA1845; family UTPLA1; genus SpSt-539. The sequence goes on along the minus strand of CAZJVS010000061.1, from coordinate 19,132 downwards.
AGCGGAAGTTTGTCATCTCGGTTTACATGTTCGGCTGGGGGATCATGTGGATCGTGCTGATCATCGTCGGCACGTTTCTGCGGGGCCCCGGGTGGAGCTTCTACGGGCCGTACGAGTATTGGGATCCGCACCGGCCGGTGGCGTTGCTCAACGTCAATCTGTCGGATGTGGTGTGGATTCTCGCGCCGAGCAAGTGGACGTGGCTGCCGTGGAGTCCGGGGTTGCCGGACAAGCCGGCAATGGCGGGCTTTGTGCCGGCGTACATCATTCGTGAGTCGCCGGGCATACTGGCACTGGGGTTCTACTTTGTGGGACTGCCGGTGTTACTTGCGAAGTCGGCGTTTCGGAAGATCTACCAGCAGCTCGGCATGATCCGCTATGTCGTGTTCTGGATCCTGATGAGCTGGATGTTCCTGGTGCCGATCAAGATGATTCTTCGCTGGGTATTCAACTTCAAGTACTTCCTGGCGATCACGGAGTGGTTCTTCAACGTTTGAGGTTTTCTCGCGATGCCGGTACCCACAGAAACACTCTGGAACACGAAGAAGCTCAATGCGATCTTCGTCGTCGTCGCGGCGATCGCGGGGGCGTCGATGGGCTGGATGCTGTGGGCCGACTACGACCGGCCGTGGCGCGACACGCAGCTCAAGTATTTCGACGTACTCGCGGCGCTGGCGCACTTCGACGTGCTGGGCTACCGCACGCCGGAGAAGAAGGCCGAACACGAGAAGCTGAAGGACGCCGTCGCGAGCGCGGAGCGCAAACTCGGCGCGCACGCGACCGAGGAAAGGGAACTTCTGAAGGAGAAGGACGCGGTTTCCGGGCGGTTGGCGGCGATTTCGATGGCGTTTGGAAACGTGGCGGCCCAGATTCAGGTGTCGGAGTTCAACTACAACGAATTGCGGACACTGGAGGGACCGGAAGCGCCGAAGACGGTGGCGGCGAAGAAGCTGGTCGAGGATCAGCGGTCGGAGCTTTCGGAACTGCGAAAGACGAAGGACGGGCTGGAGGATCGGCAACGGGCGATCGGCGGCGAGCTCCGGAAGATTTACGCGGATCGCGACGCGGCGCAGAAGGCGCTGAGTTCGTTCGAGAAGGGGCTGGATGATGCCGAGCGGCGCGACAAGATGTATGGTGCGAAGGGGTCGGTGTTGTTTGGGCTCGTTCCGGTCCGGGCGCTATTGAATATTCCCGGGATGGATTTTGCCGCGCCGAAGGGCACTCCGGGGCGCGAAGAGATCAAGCAGGTTGTATTGCCGGATGTGCGAGTTGATCTCAATTTCGTCGATTCGTACGCAACGGACCGCTGCACGACGTGTCACGTCGGCATCGACAATCCGAACATGACGCGCGACAGCTTCGCGAAGAAGCTGGAGGACGGGCTGAAAGTCGTCAACGCCGAGCGGGTCGGGCGCGGGGAGAAGCCGCTCGAAGTGAAAGTGCCGACGGCAGCGGGGAGCGACCCGACCAAGCCGACGTATCTGTCCTATCTCGAAATGTCGAAGGAGCAGAAGGACGAGTACCTCGGGGAACTCAGCCGCGTACTGAACGAGTATCTGAAGTCGACCGGACGAGCTCCGATCGAGTACGGGCATCCGCTGCTGGCGCATCCCGATCTCGATCTGTACGTTTCGCCCGACTCGCCGCACCCGATCAACAAGATGGGCTGTACGGTCTGCCACGAGGGCAACGGTCAGGAGACGGACTTTGTGCTGGCGTCGCACACGCCGGCCAACGAAAAGCAGGAACACGAGTGGGCGAAGAAGTACTACATCCGGCATGCCGGGCTGCCGGA
>CAZJVS010000061.1:0-17237 GCA_964549445.1 uncultured Planctomycetaceae bacterium | reverse complement strand
CTGTCGCACGTCGGTCTCAAGCTGACGGCCGGGTTCATGCACAACTGGATCGAGTTTCCGAAGGCGTTCCGGCCGTCGACGCGCATGCCGGCCGTGTACGGGCAGGAAAACAACCTGCCGTCGAGCCGCAGCATCGAGGACCCCGATCCCACGTTGCGGACGCATACGGAAATTCAGGCGATCACGCATTACCTGATGACGTTTACGAAACCGTACACGCCGTACGAGCTACCGGCGGGATTGACGGGTGATGCGAAGCGCGGCGAGGAACTATTTACGTCGGTGGGTTGCCTCGCGTGCCACGCAAACCTGGAAGCGAAGAATCCGAATGACGAGAGCGGGCGGAGCTTCGGCGAGAGCTGGATCGTCGCGGATCTCGTCCACGACGGCGTGAAGCGCGAAGAGGCCGAGAAGCGGTACAAGGAAATGAGCCACAACGACCGCGTCGAGTACGCGGTGCTGCACCTGACGCCGGAGCGGCGGAACGAGATGCAGGCGTTAGCCGAAGCGGAGAAGCGGCGGGCGGAACTCGAAGGCCGAGAGCCCGATCCGAAGCGGACGTATGTTCCGGGTGCGCTGACGCGGTTTGCGCCCGAGCTGGGTGGGATGGGCAGCAAGCTGGTGACCGATCCGGATAATGCCGAGCAGCGATCAGCCGCGCAGCGCTGGCTCTATGACTGGTTGCGCGAGCCGCGACACTATTCGTCGTACACGAAGATGCCGCGGATGTTCCGCGACAACTATTACTGGAAGCTTCGCGAGCCGGCCGAACAGCAGAAGCAGAACGACCAGGACATGCTCGATATCGGCGAGTACCTCTTGTCGCTGCGAAATGACTCGTTCAAGCGCGAGCCGTTTCCGCTGGATGCGCGGCACATCGCGGAGGCCCAGCGGCTGGATCGGATGATCCTGGCGGGGCAGAACACAGACCCGGTGGTCGACGCCATCATGGCGGACAAGAAACTCGATCCGTCAGACGAGATGGGGATGTTGACCGAGCGCGTCGTGAAGGCAGTGGCCAAGACGTTTGGCGAAGGCGAGGCCGGAACGAAGACGGCGCTGGAGATCGTAAACAAGCAGGACCTCGTCGGGCGGCAAATGCTGTTCCTTGGCGGGAAGATGATCTCGCACTACGGCTGCTATGCGTGCCACTCGATTCCGGGATTTGAAGGGGCGACTCGGCCGGGTACGGAATTGACGACGTGGGGGCGGAAGCTACTGGCGCAGCTCGATTTCGGTTTCTTCGCCGACGGGTTCCGGCATGAACGGGAGCGGAACGAGGCGGTATTCGGGCATCTGTACCCGGAGTCGTCGGAGTACGAGCAACTCGACTGGGCAAGCGGCGGAAACCCGCATGTTGAGGTGAAGCAGACCCACGCGTCCTTTGCGTATTACAAGATGCGCAACCCGCGAATCTGGGACCGCTCGATGCTGAAGAAGCCGTATGACAAGCTCAAGATGCCCAACTTCTTCTTGAGCCCGGAAGAGGCGGACGCTCTGACGACGTACCTCTTGTCGCGACAGGCGCCGCTGGTGAAGGAGGCGGTGAAGATCGACTACGGCGACACGCCGGCGGGCAAGGTGGCGCGCGGCCGGCACCTGGTGAACGAGTTGAACTGCGTCGGGTGCCACTCCATCGAAAACAACGCGGCGGTGGTCCATCAGTATTACGACAAGCTGGATCCGGCGTCGGGGCAGGTCCTGTTTGACGTGACGAACGCGCCGCCCAACCTATTCGGCGAGGGCGCGAAGATTCAGTTCCCGTGGCTGTTTGGGTTCCTGAACAATGTGGAGATGTTGCGGCCGTGGCTGAAGATCCGCATGCCGAGCTTCCACCTCGATCATGACCAGACGACGGCGCTGGTGGAGTATTTCGTCGGGGCTTCACAGTCCCAGGCGGACTCGCTGGCGACGCGGCTGATCGAAGTGCACGGGTGGCAGGCCGAGGCCGCCAAGACCCAAGACGCTGATTCGACGGGCAATAACTGGTTCGAACATCCGAATAGCAATTTCGTGACAAAATGGTTGCAACGATTCGCGCTGCGGCAGAAACTGATTCTTCCGTTTGATCTCAACACGCGGAACGCGGGCGATGCGGCGGCGGCGCGGGCGATGCTGAAGACCGCGTACGACAAGATCGTGGTGGGAGCCGACTTCCTGAAGCGGCTGTTCGACGTGCGGTATCCGTTCGCTGACGCGCCGCATGTCCGGAAGTCGGACGAGCGGTTCGAGCGCGGGAAGCACCTGGTGCTGGAGCTTAAGTGCCTGGCGTGCCACGTGGCAGGCGATCCGTTCGTCGAGGGCACGACGGCGGACATCAAAGCCCCGAATTTCGCACTAGCCGGCAAGCGATTACGGTACGACTGGATTCGGCAGTGGCTGCTGAATCCGCAGTGGATCCAGCCCGGGACAAACATGCCGCAGCTCTTTGTCGACGGGAACAGCGCGTTTAAGGATTATCCGGACGCCGACAAGGCAAAGGCAGAAGCGGAGTTCGGCAAGACGTCGGATGAGCAGATCGAGCTGATCGTCGATTTCCTGTTCGATCTCGGACAACGGAACGCGACCGTTGTGCAGCCGCCCGCGCCGGCGGCGCCGACGCCGCCGCCGGGTGCGAAGCCGGCCAAGCCGAGCGACGATTTCGAGTCCGAATTTGATGAGCCGGCGAAGGGCGGCGAAAAGGAAGCCCCCAGGACGGAAGAAAAGCCCGCAAAGCCGGATGATGATTTTCAGCCCTAGCGCAAGCAGGGTTGCAATGTCTACAGGTATGGGCAAAACTGTCGCGGATTCGGGCGCGGCTCGGACCGCCGACTACGCATGCAAAGGAGAACCGTCATGAACACCCGTTGTAGAGCCACCCTCGGCCTGACCACGTTGGCGCTATTTGCCGTCGCAGCCACGTCGGTATTCGCGGACGGCAAGATGGGGACCGCAACCATCAAGGGCAAGGTTTCGGCGCCGGACAAGCCGGCGAATGTTCGGCCGATCGACATGAACGCCGACAAGTTCTGCGCGGCGCAGCACGCGAAGCCGCAGATGCCGCAAGGCAAAATGGTCTTCTCAGACGGCACGGTGCCGTACGCGTTCGTCTACCTGAAGAATGTCGATGGCAAGTACGATCCGCCGGCCGAGCCGCTCGAGATCGACCAGAGCGGCTGCATGTACAAGCCGCATGTGGCGGGGATGATCGCGGGTCAAAAAATGAAGATCGTCAACGGCGACGATACGAACCACAACATCCACTCGCTGCCGACGAAGAACTCGCCGTTCAATTTCAGCCAGCCGAAGAAGGGCATGGAGAAGGTGCTGGAGGGCGGCCAGACGTTCAATAACCCCGAAGTGATGGTCAAGATCAAGTGCGATGTTCATCCGTGGATGAGTGCGTACGTCGGCGTGCTGTCTCATCCGTTCTTCGCCGTTTCCGGCAAGGGCGGGGCGTTCGAGATCAAGAACGTTCCGGCCGGGAAGTACACGCTCGTGACGTGGCACGAGGAATACGGCTCGACGGAGCAGGAGATCGAGGTCAAGGACGGGGCCGCAACGGAACAGGACGTCAAATTGACGAAGAAGGCGGGAGATGCGGGCGGCGTCGTTCGCGAGATCTCGGTCGCCACACTTCAGAAGTAACAGAATCCGACGGTTACGAATGCGGGTCGCGGGCGAGAGATCGCCCGCGGCCCATTTAAGGGCTCATGATGCCATCCTTACTTGCCAGCACGTGGTGGCTGCCGGTCGACGTGTCGAAGAACGGCCACAACGTTGATTCGCTCATCAATGTCATTCACGTCTTCATGCTGATTCTCTTTGTCGGCTGGGGCGTTTTCTTCGTCTATTGCCTCGGCAAGTTTCGGCAGCGGCCGGGGCACCGGGCCAACCCGGACCTGATCACGGCGAAGGGCTCGAAGTACGCCGAGATCGGCGTCGCGATCTTCGAGGCCGTGCTCCTGCTCGGCTTTTCGATGCCGGTGTGGGCGAAGTACAAGCACGATTTCCCGGCCAAGGACGAGTCGCTTCAGGTGCGGGTGGTCGCGCAGCAGTTTGCGTGGAACTTTCACTATGCCGGGCCGGACGGCGTGTTCGGCAAGACCGACGCAAAGTACATCGACGAGACTTCGAACCCGGTGGGGCTGGACCCGAACGATCCGCACGGCACTGACGACATCGTTTCGATCAACAACCTGCACGTCATCAAGGACAAGCCGGTCACGCTGCGGCTGACGTCGAAGGACGTCATTCACTCGTTCTGGGTGCCCGTCATGCGGGCGAAGCAGGACGTCATTCCGGGTCTGGCGATTCCGATCTGGTTTCAGCCGGTCGAGATCGGCGAGTGGGACATCACGTGCGCGCAGCTTTGCGGCAACAACCATTACAAGATGGCCGGCCGGATTCACGTTCATACGCCGGAAGACTACAACAAGTGGGTCGAATCGCAGAAGCTGCCGACCACCCCGGTCAACGCCGACGAGGAGTTTAAGGAATGAGTGGCGCGAACCACCACCATCACGATCATCACCACGGCGATCACGCCCACGCCCACGAACTCCCGTTCTGGCGGAAGTACATTTTCTCGACCGATCACAAGATGATCGGCGTTCAGTACACCGTGACGGCGCTGATCTTCCTGTTCTTCGGCTTCACGCTGATGATGATCATGCGCTGGCAGCTTGCCTACCCCGGCAAGGAGATTCCTCTGCTGGGCGGGTTGCTGTCGAAGCAGCTCTATGCGGGCTACATGAACCTGGCGACGTCCGGCGTGCTGCTGCCTGAAGGATATAACGCGCTGGGCGCGATGCACGGGACGATCATGGTGTTCCTTGGCATCGTGCCGCTGGCGGTGGGCGGGTTTGGCAATTACGTCATGCCGCTGCAGATCGGCGCGCCGGACATGGCGTTCCCGCGGCTGAACATGATGAGCTACTGGGTGTTTCTGCCGGGCGGGCTGATCATGCTCGCGAGCTTCTTCATGCCGGGCGGGGCGGCGCAGTCGGGGTGGACCTCATACGCACCCCTGGCGGTGATCAATCCGGGACAGACGGCTTGGCTGGTCGGCATGATCTTTCTGATCACGTCGTCGCTGCTCGGTTCGATCAACTTCATTGTGACGATCGCCCACCTGCGGGCGAAGGGACTCTCGATGTTCCGGCTGCCGTTCTTCGTCTGGGCGCAGCTTGTGACGGCGTTCCTCCTGCTGCTCGCGTTTCCTCCGCTCGAAGCGGCGGGAATCATGCAGCTCATGGATCGGCTGGCTGGGACGTGCTTTTTCATGCCGTCCGGGCTGGTGGTCAGCGGGAAGGCGGCGCCATGGGTGGGCGGTGGGAGTCCGCTTCTCTGGCAGCACCTGTTTTGGTTCCTGGCGCATCCCGAGGTGTACGTGCTGATTCTCCCGGGCATGGGCATCGTGGCGGAGGTCATTGCGAACAATACGCGCAAGCCGCTGTGGGGATACCGCTCGATGGTCTATGCGGCGATCTTCCTGGGCTTCATGTCATTCATCGTGTGGGCGCACCACATGTTCATGACGGGCATGAGCACAAAAATCAGCACGTTTTTCCAGGCGACGACGATGATCATCTCAATTCCGTCGGTGATCATTCTGACGGCTCTGATTTTGAGCTTGTGGGGCGCGTCAATCCGGTTCAATACGCCGATGCTGTTTGCGACGGCGTTTCTGCCGATGTTTGCGATCGGCGGGCTGACCGGGCTGCCACTTGGTCTGACGACGTCAGACATCCACCTGCACGATACGTATTACGTGATCGGGCACTTCCACTACGTCGTGGCGCCGGGAACGATCTTCGCGATGTTTGCGGGGATCTACTACTGGTATCCGAAGGTGACCGGTCGGCGGATGAACGAGACGCTTGGCAAGATCCATTTCTGGGTCAGCTTCCTCTGCATGAATTTTATTTTCTTCCCGATGCTCATTCAGGGAATGGGCGGGCTGTCGCGGCGGACGTATGACCCGACGGTCTATGCGGCGGGCCAGGGGCTGGCGCTGACGCTGCACAGGGTCATCACGCATTCGGCATACCTGATGGCGATCGGGCAGCTACCATTCATCTTCAACTTTTTCTCGAGTATCTGGGCCGGCAAGAAGGTTAACGAGAACCCGTGGGAGTCGACGACGCTCGAGTGGGCGGCGCCGTCTCCGCCGCCGCACGGCAACTTTGCAACGGAGCCGGTCGTCTACCGTGACCCCTATGTGTACAGCCCGTCGGGCCGGAAGGACGACTTCCTCCCGCAATTTGCAACCGTGGAGGCATAACCCAACATGGAAGTCGCCATCCCCCATCAGGTCCATCCGCACCCGGTGACCGGCATCGCGAACGGCAAGTTCGCGATCTGGCTGTTCCTGGCTTCGGAAGTGATGTTGTTCGGTGCGCTATTCTCGAGCTATGTGCTGTTGCGGCACGGGGCGGAGCACTGGCCGCATGGATATACGCTGCTGAACGTCCCGCTGGCGACGCTCAATACGATGGTGCTGATCACGTCGAGCGTGTCGATGGTGATGGCGTGGGCTTCGCTGAAGCTGGGCGATCTATCCAAGGCGCGCAAGTACCTCGGCGTAACGTTTCTGCTGGCGTGCACCTTCCTCGTGGTCAAGTACTTCGAGTACAAGTCGAAGTTTCACCATTACGAAGTTTGGCTGAAGGCGCCCATGATGGTCGAGGGGGTCGAGAAGAAGAGCATCACCGGGCACCTTGAAGAGCAGACGGCGGACTTCATCAAGTTCGTTCCTGATCCGGCGCCTGGGGCGAAAGACGCTCATCACGAGGTCATGAGGATCGAAACGAACCAGATCGAGCGCCTCAGCAACTACGGACCGTGGCATAGCAATTTCTTTGCGATCTATTTCACGCTGACGGGCCTGCACGGGATTCACGTGATTGGCGGAATCATCGTCATCGGCTACTTGATGGGGCCGGGTGCGAAGCTGTGGCATAAGGACCGCGAGTTCTATACGAATCGCATCGAGAACACCGGGCTGTACTGGCACTTCGTCGATCTGGTGTGGATCTTCCTGTTTCCCTGTCTGTATCTCATCTAGGAGCGTTGCATGAGCGGCGAATCGGCTGCCGACATTCAGAAGCACGTACGAACGTACATGGTCGTTTTCGCCGCGCTGGCGGCGTTGACGATCGTCACAGTCGGAATCTCGTACATTCACCTGCCGACGCCCCAGGCGATCGCGCTGGCCGTCATGGTGGCGACGGTTAAGGCGTCGCTCGTCGCGCTATACTTCATGCACCTGATCTCGGAGAAGAAGGTCATTTATCTCATGCTTTTCCTTGCGGCGATCTTCTTCGTTTTTGTCCTGTGCCTGCCGGCGATGACGGAGGCCGAAGTGCGAGGGTGGCTGGTTCGGCATGTCCCTTAAGGCGTTTCATCTCGTCTTCATCGTCGCGTCGATCCTGCTGGCGATTCTCTTCGGCGGGTGGTCGGTGCGGCAGTATTCCGTCAGCGGCGGAATCGGAACGCTGGCGATGGGTGTCGCGGCATTTGGGTGCGGCGCGGTGATGCTGGTCTATTCGCGCTGGTTCCTGCGAAAGCTGCGGGAAGTGAGTTACCTGTGAGCCGGCGACTGATCATTCACGGTGCGGCCCTGTTTCTGGCCGCGTTTTGCGCCGCGGCGGAGGCAATGGCCTGTGCCGTGTGCACGGCCGGCGACAGCGATTCGCCCTGGGTCGAGGCATCGAACAAGTCGGTCCTGCTGATGATCGCGATCGTCGCGTTCGTGTTGACGGGGATCGCCTCGGTTGCGGGATTCTGGTTCGTCCGAGCGCGGCGCCTTCGGGCGACCCCCATCGAAAACTGAGGCGGCCGCGTCCGCCGTTTCCGAGAGATGCGCATCATGCGAGACGACTCGCATCGCCCAGCTTATCAACCGTGGTTGCACGGATATGCCTGTCTGCTCGTCGGGGCGACGCTGTTGCTGATCTGCGCCGGCGGCCAGGTGAAGAGCCATGAGGCCGGACTGTCGGTACCGGACTGGCCGACCACGTTTGGGCAGAACATGTTCACTTATCCGCCTTCGAAGTGGACGGGCGGCGTGTTGTGGGAGCACAGCCATCGGTTGATCGCGGCGAGCGTTGGGTTTCTGACGATCGGGTTGACGGTGTGGTTGTGGATCGCGGAGAGGCGACGCTGGCTGTGTTGGCTGGGGACGGCGGCGCTGGCGGCGGTGATTGTGCAGGGCGTGCTGGGCGGGCTGACGGTGATATACAAGTTGCCTGCGCCGATCTCGGTCTCGCACGGGATGTTGGCGCAGTCGTTTTTCTGCATCGTCATCGGCATCGCGGTGTTCACTTCGCAGTTCTGGATTTCAAACGTAGGGGCGGCTGCGCCGGCGGCCGGTGGACGGGATGTTCGACGACTTGCCATGGCGTGCATTGCAGTGGTTTTCGTGCAGCTCCTGTTCGGCGCAATGATGCGGCACACGGAAGCTGGATTGGCTGTGCCTGACTTCCCAAGGGCGTACGACCAGTGGTGGCCATCCCTCGACGCCCCGTCGGTCGAGCAATACAACTCGCTTCGTCGGTCGGAGTATGGATTGCCTCCGGTGACGCGGGAGCAGATCCTGTTTCATCTGTTGCATCGCGTGGGCGCGGTCGCGGTTTGTCTGGTCGTGGTCGCGACCGCGGCCATTACGCTGTCGCGATTCGGACGGGAGCCGAAGCTGGCGACGCCGGCAATCTGGCTTCTCACATTGACGCTGATTCAGGCGATGCTCGGCGCGGCAGTCGTGTGGAGCGTGAGAGCGCCGATCCTTGCCACGTTGCACGTCGCGTGCGGCGCCGCGGTGCTCGGCGAGTGCGTTGTGCTGGCGCTTCGATCATGGCGGCTCTTCCCGGGCGATGGTCGGGACGAGTTTGCGGCGGTGACGCCTGCGGCGGCGGTGGCTTGAGATGAAGACGGCGTGTGATATTCCGGCAATCAGCACGGCGCCGCAGGCTGGCGGGGACGCGATCGTCATGTCGCGGCCGCGGGTGGCGGACTACGTCGAGCTGACCAAGCCGCGGATCGGTACGCTGGTGCTGATCACCACGATCGTCGGTTACATGGCGGCATCGTCGGGTGCGGTCGATTTCATCCGACTGTTGCACACGGTGCTCGGAACGGCCATGGCGGCCGCCGGTGCCAACATCCTCAATCAATTCATCGAGCGCGATCGCGATGCGCTGATGGCACGCACGTCCGGCCGGCCGATACCTTCCGGCCGTGTTCCGGCGATTGATGCGCTCTGGATCGGGCTTGCGGCGTCGATCACGAGCGTGGTGTACCTGAGCTTGCTCGCGAATTCGCTGGCCGGCCTCGTGGCGCTGATTACGCTGGTCAGTTACGTATTGATCTACACGCCGCTGAAGCGGCTAACGCCGTGGTGCACGGCAGTGGGCGCCATTCCGGGGGCGCTGCCGCCGGTGATCGGCTGGGTCTCGGCTCGCAACGCGATCGATCCGGGTGCGGTCGCTCTATTCGGCATTCTGTTGGTGTGGCAGATTCCGCATTTCTGGGCGATTGCCTGGATCTATCGCGAGGATTACCGACGTGCCGGATTTCCCATGCTGCCTGTCATTGATGTTGAGGGCCGCCGGACCGCGCGGCAGGCCGTCGTACTCTGCACGGCCTTGATTCCAATCAGCATCGCTCCGTGGTGGCTCGGGCTGACCGGTCTGTGGTACCTGGGAGGCGCGGTGGTGCTGGGCCTGGCGTTCCTGGCGTTCGCAGTCGGCTTCGCGCGGTCCACGACACATGCGACCGCCCGCCGGCTGATGCTGGTTTCGATCGCGTATCTGCCGCTGCTGCTTGGACTGTGGATCGTCGATCGCTAGCTCGCGAAACAGGACCCTTCGATTGTGGTCGCCATCTCCATCCGCGAACTCAGTTATGCTTACGGCCAGCGGATCGCTCTGGGCGGCGTGAGCTTTGACGTGGAGCAGGGACAGTGCTGCGGGCTGCTCGGCCCGAATGGCAGCGGCAAGAGCACGCTGTTTCGAATTTTGTCGACGCTTATGCGGCCGCAGTCGGGCACGGCGAGGATCTTTGACTGCGACGTCGGGGGGCGGCCGGAGGAGGTGCGGCGGCAAATCGGCGTTGTCTTCCAGTCCCCAAGTCTGGATAAGCGGCTGACTGTCGGCGAAAACCTGCGGCACCAGGGCCATCTGTACGGGCTTCGCGGGACTGAGTTGCGGCGTCGGATCGACGATTTGCTCGCACGGCTTGCGCTTGGCGATCGCATTTCGGATATGGCGGGGACGCTCTCCGGCGGTCAACAGCGGCGAGTCGAATTGGCGAAGGGACTGCTGCATCGGCCGCGCGTGCTGTTGCTCGACGAGCCGAGCACCGGGCTCGATCCTGCGGCGCGTATCACGCTGCGCGACGAGCTGGCCCGGCTGCGGAGCGAAGACGCAATCACGATCCTGCTCACAACGCATATTCTGGACGAAGCCGATCATTGCGACCGGCTGGTCATTCTGGATGGGGGCCGGGTGATTGAATGCGGCACGCCGGGCGAGCTGAAGGGGCGGATCGCGGGCGATTGTGTCATCGTGCATGGCGCGGACCTCGCGTCATTGGCTTCGCGGATTCGCGAGCGGTTCGGCGTCGAGCCGCAGCAAGTTGATGGGGCTGTGCGAGTTGAAACCGAGCGGGGGCATGAGTTGATCGCCCGCATCGTTGAAGCGTTGGGGGCGGAGATCGATTCGATCACGCTGGCGAAGCCGACGCTGGAAGACGTCTTCATCGACCGCACGGGGCGGCGGCTGGAGGCGGCGAACTGATGTGGCTCGCGGTGTTGACGCTTTGGCAGCGAGAAATCGTTCGCTTCCTGCGGCAGCGCAGCCGGATCGTTGGTGCGCTGGCGACGCCGATCGTGTTCTGGGTTTTGCTCGGGTCCGGGCTTGGCCGGTCGTTTCGTGCGGCGGGTGAGCCGGAGAATCATGGTTACCTGCAGTATTTCTTTCCGGGCACGCTGGTGATGATCCTGCTGTTTTCGGCGATCTTTTCGACGATTTCGGTGATTGAGGATCGGGCCGCCGGGTTCCTGCAGGGGGTGTTGGTCGCACCGATTCCGCGAGCGGCGCTTGTACTTGGCAATGTGCTCGGGGGCACCACGCTGGCGATGCTGCAGGGAGTCCTGCTGTTGTTTGCGGCGCCGTGGGTCGGATTTCGGCTTGGCGCAGTTGGCATGCTGCAGACGATTGGGGCGATGGCGGTGCTCTCGTTTTCTCTGACATGCCTGGGATTCTTCGTTGCATGGCGGATGAGTTCCACGCAGGGATTCCACGCCATCATGAACCTCGTGCTGCTGCCGATGTGGATGCTTTCCGGGGCGGTGTTTCCGCCGAGCGGGGCGCCGGTCTGGCTGCGCGCTGTGATGCGGATGAACCCCGTTACGTATGGCGTTGCGGCTGTGCGGGAGTGTTTGAGCCCGCGCGGAGCGAGTCCGGTAGACGGCCTGCCTGGAGCCGGTGTTTGCCTCGCGATCGTGGCCGGGTTTGGATTTGTGCTGTTCGCATTGTCGGCTCGTTCCGCCGCCCGATACGAGGCAGTGGCATGAGCATTCGAGACTGCATCGTGGTTGCTTTCGTCGCCGTGCTGGCGGCCGTTTGCAGTTGTTCGAAGCATCCGGAGCCGCTGCCGGTCATCGGCGTCGTGCCCGACTTCAAACTCATCGATGAGCAGGGCAAGCCGATTGGCAACGCCGATCTGCGCGGGCGGATCTGGGTGGCCGATTTCATTTTTACGCAGTGCGCGGGGCCTTGTCCGCGGATGTCGAAGCGAATGGCGGAGTTGCAGAACTTCGTGGCCTCGGCACCGAACGTGCGGCTGGTTTCGTTTTCGGTGGATCCAGAGCGGGACTCGCCACGAATTCTGAAGGCGTACGGGAAAACGTACGGGGCGAAGCCGGGGCTGTGGCACTTCATCACTGGCGATGAGAAGGCCATTCACGAGCTCGCAACGAAGGGGTTCAAGCTCAGCGTCGAGTCGGCGACGGACACGACGCCCATCCTGCACTCGACCTATTTCATGCTGGTCGATTCGCAGGGGCGGATTCGCGGGGCGTTCGATGGCGATGACCCGGCCGCGTACCAGCGACTGAAAGATGCGATCCAGCAGCTACTCACCGAGAAGGACTCGTCGCCGTGACGATCAACGATTTGCCGCATGTGAATGCGACGCTCAATGCCACGAGCGGCTTGCTCATTACGGCGGGGTACTTTGCGATCAGGGCCCGGCGGATCACATTGCACAAGACGCTGATGCTCACGGCTTGTGCGTGCGCGGTTCTGTTTCTCGCGTCGTACATCACCTACCACTACCATCGCACGCGGGTGACGGGGCTGGGACCGACGAAGTTTCAGGGGCAGGGAATCGTGCGGCCGGTGTACTTCACGGTTCTGATTTCGCACACGATTCTTGCGGCGGTGACGTTGCCGCTGGCGGCGATTACGGTCGTTCGCGGACTTCGGGGACGGCTGGAGAAGCACAAGCGGATCGCGCGGTGGACGCTGCCGATCTGGCTGTATGTCTCGGTCACCGGGGTGATCGTCTATTTCATGCTGTATCACTGGTTCGCGCCGCCTGGGGCGAGTTGAGTTGTTGCGCCGTTGATTTGGCGGAGGGCGGCGTGCGCGCGGCGATTTTGCGGCTCGACTGCGAGAATTTCATCGAGTTGTGCTCTCGCGGATGGTAGATCGCCTCGATGTGCGTACGCCTGAAACAGGTTCCAGCGCGGTTCGGTGTAGTAGCGGTCCATTGCGGCCGCGCGACGGCAATATTCAATCGCCAGGTCCTCGTGCCCATGCTGGCCGAGGGCGGCGCCGATGCTGTTAACGAGTTCCTTCACTTCAGGATTGATCGTTTCAGCGGCATTAAATCGCTTCTGAGCCAGGGCAGGGTCGCCGGATTCGAGGGCGTCAATCGCGCCGAAGTAGTGGTAGGCGCCGAGGATGAATTCGCCGCCAAAGTCGCGGACGGTCGGCGAATTCAGGTTTCGATAGCTGATGCGTTGCCACATGCCGGCATTCCGTTTGGTCGAGTCGGCACTCACGAGTTCGTAGAGCATTCCCGCGGGGATCAGCTTTGCGTTGGCAATCGGAGCGTCCTCGTCGTGCGAGTAATAGAAGGGTCGTGGTTGGCGCGACATGACCCAGCGCAGCGGGCTGATCGGCGAGTCGGCCGGGCGGTCGCGGTGGAGGGCTGGATCGAGGCCGCCGTACTTGTTTGCGATGGTAACATCGGGGCGGTAACGCTCGACGAGGGTCAGATAGATGAGTGGAAATAGGTTTACGTCGCCGTGGCCAAAGTACATTGTTCCAGGCTGAGTGCAGTCGAGCAGATTTTTGGCGTGGTCGTGGGCGAGCCAGTAGTTCGAGTAGTCGTTGGCGCGGAAATTCGAGATGAGCAGGATTGCCGGAGCGACGAGGCAGATCGGGACTGCGAGCCATAAGCGGCGAGTTCTGTTGGAGATCCATTCGAGGGCTGCGGCGATGCCGAGGATCAGGCCGATGTGGGCGGGGATGAGGAAGACTCGCATGGTCCAGCGCGTACTTCGGTAGAGCTCGAAGTTGGAGACCAGGACGAAGAGTGCGACGTTGCAGACGAGCCAGAGGAGAGCCAGCAGGAGAAGCGGTCGACGGCTGCGGGCCAGGAGAAGGAGGCCGAGGACGCCGAGCCCGGCAAGTATTGGTGTGAGGTCGTCGATGAGTGATCCGGCCGAGTAGCTGAGCTGACGTGCGTAGCGGGTGATAGATCGCGGCTCGTTGAAGCGGGTGGGGCCAACGGTTCCGTATTCGGCGCGGGTGACGTGTCGCCAGAAGTTCGCCGGCGTGGATGGGTTGCCCCAGTTCATGGGCGGATCGGCGGCTGCGCGGGTGGGGAGATAGATGTACGGCAGCAGGCCCAAGGCGAAAACGGCCACGCAGCCCAGGATCAGGCGGGCGTTGCGATAGATGCGCGGGTCGATGATTGCGATCCAGATGAGAGCGGCGAGGGCAGCGAAGGCGAACTGGTGGTGGTTGCACATGGCCAAGCCGGCGAAGAGCGATGCGAGGAGGAGTGGGCGCGTCGTGCGGGTGCGATACCAGCGGAGGACGGCCCAGAGAAAGGCGGCGGTGAGGAGTGAGTTGAAGGCGTAGACCTCGGTGATGACCGACTGCATCCAGGCCCAGCGGGTCCAGATCCAGCAGAGGGCGGCGGCCGAGGAGGGCAGGCGCGTAATACGGGCTTCGCGGAGGGCGGCGTAGATGACGACGGCGGCGGCGGAGGAGCAGACGGCGGAGAAGAGGTTGGCGCGGAGGGCGACGCTGCCGAAGGGGGTGAGGCGAATAAATATGCCGCAGAGCATTGTCCAGAGCGGGTAGCCGGGGGGGTGGGGGATGCCGAACTCCCAGGCGGCGGTGATGAGTTCGCCGCTGTCTTCGGCGGTGACGGTGGGGGCGAGCGTGCGCGCGAAGACCGCGAGCGCGGCGGCCGCGATGAGGAGCGGGGTGATCCAGCGCATGCGGTCTGCGGGCGGGGCTGAGGGTGTCGAGGGTGCGGGGCGTTTCTTCACGCGGCGTAGCATAGCCGCGATGGGGCGGTCAGGGCTTCAGGTCCGGGGCGCGGATGGCGAGGATGGGGACGGTCAGGCCGTGGCGGACGCCGTCGATGGTCTGGCCGCGGAGGAGATCGGCGATGCCGCGATGGCCGTGGCCGCCGACGACCATCAGATCGACCTTTTCCTTTTGAGCGAGCCGGATGAGGCCGCGGGCGATGTCGCCGAACTCGAGCACACCACGGACGCCGGCGGTGAGGCCGGCTGTGGGATCGGCGCGGAGGCGCTCGGCGAGCTTGAAAAGGTATTCCTCGTCGCCGCGGCGCTCGGCATCGGCGGCTTGCGCGCCGTACCACTGGCCGCCGACGCCTTCGACGATGTGCATGAGCACGAGCTCGGCGTTGTGGGCGCGGGCGAGGGCGACGGCCTCGGCGAGCATGGTGCGGTCGGAATCGGCGGCTTCGAGGGCGACGCCGATGCGTTGGTACTTTTTTGGAGCGGACGACGCAGACGATGCGATGTCGTCGACGGAGACGCTTGGCCCGACCCTGGGCTCGCGATCGGGCCGGAAGACGAGATAGAGCAACAAGCCGCCGAGGCCGATGGCGAGCGGGATCGACGTGAGGAGCACGAGCAGTCGATACGGGCCGGCGTTGTCGGCCCAGTCGCCGATCTTTTCGTAGACGAGCTTTGCGTTCAACGAAATGATGATGGCGGCGACGACCCAGGCGACCAGCTTGGCCCAGAGCGGGCTGACGAACGGGCCCATCTTGCGGCGGCTGCTGGTGAACTTGATCAGCGGGACGACGGCGAAGGGGAGCTGCATGCTGAGGATGACCTGGCTGAGGATGAGCAAGCTGTAGGTGCCTTTTTCGCCCATCCAGGCGATGACGATGACAGCGGGGATGATGGCGACCGAACGGGTAATCATGCGGCGGAGCCAGGGGCGCATTCGGAAGCGGAGGAAGCCCTCCATCGTGATCTGGCCGGCGAGGGTGCCGGTCAGGGTGGAGCTCTGGCCGGCGCAGAGGAGGGCGACGGCGAAGGCAATGGGGGCGACGCGGGTACCGAGGAAGTTGTCGAGCAACTCGTGGGCCTGCTGGAGTTCGGTGACGACCTGGCCGCGAGTCCAAAAGGTCGCGGCGGAGACGACGAGGATGGCGGCGTTAACGAAGAAGGCGCAGTTGAGGGCGACGGCGGAGTCGATGAGGTTGTACTTGCAGGCCTCGCGGACGCCTTCGGTGGTGCGGCGGACATCTCGGCTCTGGACGAGGGCGGAATGCAGGTAGAGATTGTGGGGCATGACGGTCGCGCCCAGGATTCCGATGGCGATGTAGAGGGCGTCGCCACGGAGCATGGTGGGCTTGAAGCCGCTGAGTACGCCGCGCCACTCGGGCTTGCTGAGGAAGATCTCGATGATGAAGCAGACGCCGATGGTGGCGACGAGGGTGAGGATGAAGGCCTCCATCTTGCGGATGCCGAAGCGCTGGATGGCGAGGAGGAGGAAGACGTCGAAAGCGGTGATGATGACTGCATAGAGCAGGGGGATTCCGAAGAGCAGGTTGAGGCCGATGGCGGTGCCGAGGACCTCGGCGAGGTCGCAGGCGGCGATGGCGATTTCGCAGAGGACGAAGAGGGTCCAGCGGACGGGCTTGCTGTACTCGTCGCGGCAGGCCTGGGCGAGGTCGCGGCCGGCGACGAGGCCAAGGCGGGCGGAGAGTGTCTGGAGCAGGACGGCCATGAGGTTGCTCATCAGGAGGACCCAGATGAGCTGGTAGCCGAAGCGTGCGCCGCCCTCCATGTCGGTGGCCCAGTTGCCGGGGTCCATGTAGCCGACGGAGACCATGTAGGCGGGGCCGGCGAAGGCGAACATGCGTCGCCACCAGTGGCCGTGAGCGACAGCGACGGAACGGTGAACCTCTTCGAGGGAAGGCGAGCCGGACTCGGAATGGCGGGCCTGGAGAATCACGCGATGGTTCCTTGGCCGGCAGCCGGCCGACTGTAGTACCGGCTACAGAATAGAGGCAGGCATAAGTAGCGTCAAGCGCGCGCGGTTCGGCGGCGCCGGGCGGCGTTGGCGGCAGCATTTGTGGCCAGTGATACAGGGTTATCCGGCGATTGCGAAAGTTTGCCGAGAGTTGCATAATGGCGTGACTATGAAACGCCGAGACTCGACCCATCGACATCGTTCGCATCATCCGGGGCCGCCGCGCGGGGGAACACTGCCGGTGCCGGAGGTGCAGGCCAAGGGGCACGTACGGACGCGCAAGGCGCACGGCAGCGAAATTGCCGAGGATTACGTCGAGGTCATCGCGGACCTGATCGACGCGGGGGGCGAGGCGCGGGCGGTGGACATCGCGCGGCGGCTGGGCGTGACGCACGTGACGGTGACGAAGACGGTGGCGCGGCTGCGGGAGCAGGGGCTGGTGAACAGCCAGCCCTACCGGTCGATCTTCCTGACGGAGCGGGGGCGGCAGTTGGCGGAGACGGTGCGGCGGCGGCATGCGATCGTGCTGCAGTTTTTGAAATCGATCGGGGTGAGCGACGCGAACGCGCAGGCGGATGCCGAGGGGATCGAGCACCACGTGAGCGATGAGACGCTGGCGGCGTTCGAGCGAATCGCGCGGAAGCGGTAGGGCGGCGGTCACGTGTCGAAGTCGAAGGGGATGGGGCGGCCGGCTTTTTTTGCGGCCTCGTCTTC
>CAZJVS010000060.1:22290-23971 GCA_964549445.1 uncultured Planctomycetaceae bacterium | reverse complement strand
CCCTGCTTGATGACGCTGTAGATGTAATACCCCCACGGATCGTTATCGAGCAGCACGTAGATCGGCAGCTTCAATTCATTGTGCAGCCGGTGCAGCAGCCGCCGCACCCCGCGCGGCGGCTGTCCGTTCCCGTGAGTGATGATGCAATTCCGCTTCTTCCAGAACTTGTCCTCGTTGAATCGCTGCCACACCGTGTCCTTCTCTACATGTAATACAAAGTCCGCCTCGCACTTCTTGAAGTCCAGCACTCCCGGCTCGCAGATTGACGGAATGCCGAACCCGCCCGCACCCATCCGCCGCAGGTCGATCGTGTCTCCCTGGCTCACGATCGTCAGGTTCCCCGCGATCGTCCCGCGCGTGCTCGCAAAGACGTGCAGCTCCTCCCTCAGCGCCCCGATCGACACCTCCACATCCTCGATGATCGGGTCGCTCTCCTCCTGGTCGTTGAACGTCTTCTCGTTCGTCCCCGCGATCGTGTGTTTCGTGCGGTAATACAGTCCGCGGATGCTGACCGTCTTGCCCTCGTCGACGAGCTGCTTGCACCCCGACGCGATCAGCATCGTCTGCATGAAGCTCTTCGCCATCCCGAGCTTGAAGAACTCGCGGTTCTGCCGCGCGCTCCCCATCTCGATGATCCGCCGGTTCTTGTTGTACTTCGCATTCGAAAGCGTCCGCAGCGGAATCGGGATCGCTGGCTCGCGCCGCTTCGCCGCCGTCTCCACCACGTCGCTCACCAGCCGCTCGATCTTTCCCGATGTCGCCCGCCCATCTCGCTTTGTCTTCATCCGTGCCACGCGATGACTCCTTTCAACGCGAATGATACCGCCTTTTCTCGTCCCTATGCCGTCTTCTGGGCCACCGCGCTCCGTCGCTCCACGATCTTCCCAATGAACAGCCCCGACTCGAACAGCACCATCATCGGCACCGCCAGCATCATCATGCTCGGAATATCCGGCGACGGCGTGATGATCGCCGCCGCAATCGCGATCCCCAGAATGATGTACCGCCGCGCCGCCTTGAACATCTCGGCCGTCACAAACTTCGTCGTAATCAGAAAGATCACCACGATCGGCATCTGGAACCCCAGCCCGAACGCCAGCGCCATCCCCGTCACGAAGTCCAGGTACTCGCGAATCGAAAAGAACGGCTGCACGAACTGCTCGCGCGACGCCGGCCTCAGCGGCAGCGTAAACCGCTCCCCATCCACGAATACATTGAATGAGTTCTCCGGCCGGTTAAACCACGCATCGCCCTGCCGCGGGTCCGAGGGGTTCTCGTTTAACACCGGAATCTCCGCCGGCCGGCTCGTCGGATGTGTCGTAACGACCGGGTGCGCGCGCTGCATCCATCTTGTCAGCTCGCTGGCCGGACTCGGCACGCGAAACCACGCCGACACACCGATCAGGTATCCAAGCAGCCCCACCAGCACCACCAGCACCATGAACGACGCGCCGATGACAAACAGAACAACCGACGCCGGCGCAAACAGCCGGATGACCCGCCGCTCCGACGGATACAGCCCCACCGCCACGAACCGCCATATCTGGTACAGGACCCACGGCGCTGAGACCACCAGCCCGAATTTGATCGCGATCGCGAAGTACTCGAGAAACGCCTCGGTCGGATCGATCTGGATCATCTGCGGCTCGAAGCCGCGATCCTTCATCGCCGCGTAGTACGG
>CAZJVS010000060.1:0-22190 GCA_964549445.1 uncultured Planctomycetaceae bacterium | reverse complement strand
CGATCTGGATCATCTGCGGCTCGAAGCCGCGATCCTTCATCGCCGCGTAGTACGGTGCCGTCAGCACCTCGATGATTCGATCTCCGAAGTAGAAGCACAGCACCGTCGCGAACGCCACGCCCAGAATCGCGCGGATCATGCACCGCCGCAGCTCCTCCAGGTGGTCCCCAAACGACATGCGGACTTCGTCGGGATTCAGCGGCATGCGTGTTGCAGTGGGCATGAAGTCGGGCGGATCGATCGTTGCTTCAAACGGGGCACGCCGGTTTCCGCCGGCCGGCCGCGGGAGCATTGTCGGACGGTCGATTCTGCCGGGCCTGCGCCGCTGCGCCAAGCGGCACGTCCACAACCCCCGTTCAGCGCTTTACCCGGGCCCTGCCAAATCGCTATACTGGGTAGGGCAGCGAGCAGGCAGTTCCCTTCCCGCCGCGTCCCTCTTCGGCGGCGATCCGCTACGTTGCGATCAGTTTGGGGTGGTTCGGAGTATCGGAATGACGTGCATCTTCGTCCGCCGCAACGCGGCTTGGGTTTCTCCTATCGCTGCGCTCGGTCTCTTTGCGGCTCTCGCCGGCGTCGCCGCGGCCCAACAACTCGGCGACACCTGCAGCGACCGCCCAATCGTCGGCTGCGGCAAGGCCCACGCCATGATCCGGGCCGCCGAGGAGCGCTCCGAAGAAGATTTCCCCATCGCTCGCGAAGCAATGGACGACACCGATGTCCTCTCCTACGCACTCGATATCGAAATCAGCAACTTCAACGTCGCAGCCGACACCTGCACGATCGCCGGTACCAACACCATTACGATCAAGAGCAAATCACCCAGTCTGACACAGTTCACATTTCGACTGCGGAGCCAGTACGTTATCACCTCGGCCCTGATTAACGGCTCGATCCCCGTCACCGTGGCCAATCCAACGACCACCACCCGCATCGCCACGCTCGACCGCGCCTACGGCCTTGACGAAGTCTTTACGCTGACGATCGCCTACAATGGCACGTCCGCGTCGCGCGGCTTTGGCTCGATCGACATCGGCACAAACAGCAGCGGCGCAACGGTCGTCGCCACCCTCAGCGAGGCCTACTTCGCTTACACCTGGTGGCCCGTCAAGGACGGCGACACCTTTGTCCCCGGCGACAACTCCGACAAGGCCCAGCTCGACCTCAAGTTCACGGTCCCCAACACCATGGTCGTCGCCTCGAACGGCCTGGAAGCCGAACCACCGGTCAACCTCAGCGGCAACCGCAAGCGCTATCACTGGGCCTCCGGTTACCCCACCGCGACTTATCTCGTCAGTTTCGGTGCGACGAACTACAACACCTGGACCCTCAATTACAACTACACCGGCGGTTCGATGCCCGTTCAGTTCTTCATCTACCCCGGCAGCGACTCGCCCGCCAATCGCACGGCCTGGGGCAAGTGCGTCGACATGCTCGCGACCTACGCCGACGTCTACGGCCTCTACCCCTTCATCAACGAAAAATATGGCATCTACCAGTTCAATTTTGGCGGCGGCATGGAGCACCAGACCATGACCGGCCAGGGCACGTTTTCCGAAAGCGTCACCGCGCACGAGCTCGGCCACCAGTGGTGGGGCGACATGATCACCTGCCGAACCTGGAGCGACATTTGGCTCAACGAGGGATTCGCCACCTACTCCGAGTGCCTCTGGGAAGAACGCAAGACCGGCAGCATCAACTCCTCCGCCTACTTCAGCGCCGTCCAGGCCCGCAAGCCCTCGGCCGTCAACGACACCGTGTACGTCTCCGCCGCCGGAACGGCCGACATGAACCGCATTTTTTCTTCCACCTTCACTTACAATAAGGGTGCTTGGGTTCTGCACATGCTCCGCGGCGTCGTGGGCGACGCGACCTTCTTCCAGATTCTCGCCGACTATCGCGCCGCCTTCTCCTACTCCGCAGCTTCGACCGACGACTTCGCCGTCGTCGCTTCCGCCACCTGCGGCCAGGACCTCTCCGCCTTCTTCAGCCAGTGGGTCTACTCGCCCGGCGCGCCCACCTACCAGTACGGTTGGCAGTCCGTCAACGTCGCCGGCCAGAACTACCTCCTCGCTCGGATCGCCCAAACTCACACCACCGCCGGCTATCCAAACGTCTTTGAGATGCCCGTCCGACTTCAAGTCACCATCGGCGGCCTGCCGCAGACGTTAATCGTCAATAACAACGACCGCACCGAGTGGTTCGTCGTCCCCGTCAGCGGCCCGGTCACCGCCCTCGCGTTCGATCCCGATCAGTGGATCCTCCGCACCTCCGCCACGAGCGTCGCCTACGCCGCCGGTCCGCCCAAAATCGTCGCCGTCAGCCCGGCCCCCGGCAGTAGCGCCGAGGCCTCGCCGTCGCTCAACCAGATCGCCGTCACGTTCCACACCGGCGTCAACTGCGCCGCAGCCAATTTCACCCTCGTCGGCGCCAACACCGGGCCGAAGACCTTCACGCTCGCGTCCGGCGCCAACGTCAACCCCGCAATCCTGAACCTCGACGCCCCACTCGTCGCCGACAACTACACCCTGACCGTCACCACGGGCGTCACCGCCGCCAACAGCGGTCAAGCCCTCGACGGCGAAATCACCGATTCAAACAGCCCCGCGTCGCTTCCCTCAGGCGATGGCGTCGCCGGCGGCAACGCCGTCCTGCAGTTCGACGTCACTCCGGTTCCCCCGACCGATGGCGACATTGACCAAAACGGTATTATCAACGCCATCGACCTCCAACTGCTGATCGACGTCGTGCTCGGAGTCGACACGGTCCCGAGTCACGTCGCCGCGACCGACATCAACCACAACGGCTTCGCCGACGGCGACGACATCCAGGCATTTGTCAGCATCTATCCGGGCTTCTAATCTCCCGGTATGAGCCGGCCGGCCATCCCGCCGACGCCCACCACCGACCCCGATCCCGCCAGCGAATCGGCGTGGCGGGCATGGGCCCTCGCCTAC
This sequence comes from uncultured Planctomycetaceae bacterium, assembly GCA_964549445.1. GTDB lineage: Bacteria > Planctomycetota > Phycisphaerae > UBA1845 > UTPLA1 > SpSt-539. The sequence goes on along the minus strand of CAZJVS010000060.1, from coordinate 19,236 downwards.
CTGAGAAGCGAACTCGGCCCCCGCGCCCCGAAATCCCTCGGCCCCGCCGCCTACTTCGACGCCTCCGTCCTCGACGACGACGGCCCGGTCGCCATCTTCCCGTTCATCACCCCCATCGGCGACGAGCAGCCCGAGCATTACGTCGTCGTCGGCCGCACCGTGCCAAATTACTACCCGCGCTGGACGCTCTCCCTCGACGAAGCGTTCCAGGTCCACCTCGGCACGCGTTTCATGCTCGTCGTCGGCGTCTCGCAGGCATCCAACGCCGAGCGCGAGTCGATCGACCCCGCCGCCGAGTTGAATCAACTCATGGCAAAAATCTACCCGGGCGAAAAAGTCGACGACCCGACCGTCGCCGCCCTCTTCAAAGTCGGCGACGAACTGCACGCAGTTTGCCGCTGCCGCATCGCCGGCGAAGACGTCTACGCCATGACCCGCGCCTGCCCGCCCGGTTTCTATCGCCGCACCGAGCTGCCGCCCCAAGTCGTCTACCGCATGCACCTCGGCTCGCTCCTCCTGCGCGAGCGCGACGACGGCGAATAATCTCCGCCAGTCCAGTATGCTTCGCCGCGTGAAACCCCAGCCGCGCAAGCCGCAGCCGCAGGTACAACCGCCCCCGTCACCGCGCAACTTCCGGATCGCCGTCGCCGCGATCGTTCTCGTCGCCTTCGCGCTCCGCCTGATCTACGTCACCGAAATCCGCCGCATCGGCTTCTTCGACTCCCCCGTCTCCGATGGCGCCGTCTACATCGAACGCGCCCGCGGCATTGCCAATGGCGACCTCCGCGGCCCCGCCGACTTCGTCCACGCCCCGCTCTACGCCTACGTCGTCGGCGCGATCATGAAAGTCTCCGGCCCCGAACCCTGGTGGTCGCTCCGCATCGTGCAGATCATCCTCGGCTCACTGGCGTGCGGCCTCTTGGCCGCCGCAACCCGCCACTGGTTTTCCCCACGAACCGCAATCATCGCCGCCCTGCTGCTCGCCCTCTGCCCGGCCGCCATCTTTTACGACGGCCTCATCCAGAAAACATCGCTCGAAATCTTCCTGACCGCCCTCCTGCTGGCCTGCATGGCACAAACCGAGCGCCGCGCAACCCTGCCGCGCTTCCTCGCTGTCGGCACAATCGTCGGTCTACTCTCTCTCACCCGCCAACACACCGTCGCCATCGTCCCATTCGTCCTCTTCTGGGCCTGGAAATGCAGGCCCGCGCCGGCGCGTCAGCCCCTCGCCGTCGCCGCCTGTCTCGCCACCTTCATCGCAGTGACCGCCCCCTGGATCACCCGCAACCGCGCCGTCCTCGGTGAGTTCGCCCTCGGCACTCCCAACTTTGGCCAAAACTTCGTTATGGGTAATCACGCCGACGCCACCGGCACCTATTTCGCGTTTCGTCGTGGTTTCGCCAGCGGCGAAGACGAACAGCGCGAATGGACTCGCGCCGCCGAACAGGCCGAAGGCCGCCGTCTCAGTGCCCGCGAAGTCTCCGACCACTACCTCAACAAGGCCCTGACCTGGATCCGCGAGAACCCCGGCGCCTGGCTGCGCCTCTCGCTCCGCAAGTGGCTCATGGTCTGGAACAGTTACGAAGCCTCCGATACCGAAGACTTCTACGTCTACGCCGAGTATTCAACGCTCCTCCGCACCCTCGACCATCTGCTCCACTTCGGCGTCCTCGCCCCACTCGCCGCCGCGGGAATCGTTCTCACCCTGCCGCGCTGGCGCCAGCTCTGGTTCCTCTACGCCTGGCTCTTCATCAGCGCCCTTGCGACCGCTGCCTTCGTCGTCTTTGCCCGCTATCGCGCCGTGCTGCTCCCGGTCGTCTGCATCTTCGACGCCGTCGCCATCGCCGAACTCATCGCCCTCCTCCGTCGCCGCCAACCCTTCGTCCGCCTCGACGCCGCCGCGATCGCCGTCGTCCTGCTCACCGCCATCGCCGCCAACTGGACCATCTACCTCCGTCGCCAACCCCACGCCATGTCCTACTGCAATCTCGTCACAGCCCTCGCTCGCACCGGCCACAACGCCGAAGCCCTCGCTCAGGCCGAGCGCGCCATCGCCCTCGCACCCGACGACGTCGACGCCAACGTCGCCGCCGGCGACGCCCTCGTCGAACTCCACCGCTACACCGAAGCCCTCGACCGTTACCGCCGCGCCGCCGCAGGCGATCCCACCTTCGCGCGCGCCATCACCGGCCAGGGCAGCGCCCTCGCCGGCATGAATCGTCTGCCCGAAGCCGAAAAAGTCCACCGTGACGCGCTGAAAATCGACCCCACCGACCGCGTTGCCCGCCAGGGCCTCGCGACCGCTGCCGCCCGCCAGGGCCGATTCGCCGAAGCCGAGAAAATGTTCCGTGATCTGCTCGCCGACGAACCGAAGTACGCTGAGGCCTGGATCAATCTCGGCAACACCTATCAGGCCCTCAACCGCCCCGACGACGCCGCCGCCGCCTACGAAAGCGCCGTCGCCGTCCGCCCGCGAAGCGCCAACGCCTGGTTCAACCTGGCGGTGTTGGAAGCCCGTCGCGGCCGCTCGTCCCGGGCCATCGAGTGCTTCAGCGAAGTGCTGCGCATCGATCCCAGCCGAGCCGACGCCCGCGACGCCGTCACCTCACTGCGCAACAACCCCACCCCGACATCCCGCCCCGCCTCGCGTTAGCTCTTCTTCCGCGGCGTCCGCATGTGGCACGACTCTGCCATGCCCTTTTTCTCGAAGTACTTCTGGTGGTACTCCTCCGCCCGATAGAACGGCTGCGCTGCAACAATTTGCGTGACGATCGGGCTGCGCAATACGCCCGACTTGTCGAGCTTCTCCTTCGACGCCTTCGCAATCCGCTCCTGCTCCGGCGAGTGAAAGAATATGACCGATCGATATTGCGCTCCGTAGTCCGGCCCCTGCCGGTTCAGTGTCGTCGGATCGTGCAGCTCCCAGAAGATATCTACCAATTGCTCAAAACTCACCTTCGCCGGATCAAACTCGATCTCGATCACCTCGGCGTGACCCGTCTCGTCCGTGCAAACGTCCTTGTACGTCGGGTTCTTCGTTTTCCCGCCGCAATACCCGACGGCAGTCGACACGACGCCCGGCACCTTCGAAAACTCCGCCTCGACGCCCCAGAAACACCCGGCTCCAAATGTCGCCTTCTCAGTCTTCACCTTCGAACTCTCCTTCGCCGTCGCCGTTACCGTTGCCGTCGAATTCGTTGCCGCTGGCGCGGACGTCGGCTCTTGGTTGGCACAGCCAAGCGTGCACATTACCGCACCCAGAACGACCGTACCCAATGCCATGCGTATCATGCGATGCTCCCGCTGCTCGCCGTTTTGAGCCCGCTAACTTGGATGCGTTTGGATTGCCGGGGTTACCCCCGTCCTATCGATTCATGACCCCGCTCGTGGTCGACCGAATCCCCCGAATCATGCTCGACAGCGCCTCGGGATTCGGCGCAAACTTGATGGCCGTGTCGTAGAACACCATCTCCGAACGGACGAGCCGCGCCAGCGAACTCGTAAAGTTGTGCATCCCCTCTTTCTCGCTCGCCGCGATCAGGTTGGGAATCTCAGCATCCTGCTCCCGCCGAATCACGTCCTTCATCGTCGGCGTGTTCAGCAGCACCTCCGTCGCCGGAACAAGCGGATGCGTCTTCGGATCCGTCCCCGGCAGCAGCCGCTGCGCACAAATCGCCTGCAGACTGTTCGCCAGCGATCCCCGCAAGAACGCATGCTCGCTCCGCGGGAAGAATTCCAGAATTCGCGCAAATGCCTGCGCCGCGTCCGCCGTGTGCAGACTGCCGAAGACCATGTGCCCCGTTTCGGCGGCCTGCAGCGCCGCCGACATCGTGAAGTGATCGCGCATCTCGCCGATGAACACCACGTCCGGGTCCTGCCGCACGATGTATTTCAACCCCTCGGAATAGTCCGGAATGTCGATGCCGATCTCGCGCTGCGAAATGATGCAGTGCTTCGAGTGAAACGTGTACTCGACCGGGTCCTCGATGGTCACGATGTGCTCGTTGCGATTCGCGTTTATCCACTCGATCATCGCCGCCAGCGTCGTGCTCTTGCCCGAGCCGGTCACCCCGCACACCAGGATCAGCCCCTCGTTCGCCCGATGAATCAGTTGCCCGTAGATCGGCGGCAGGTGCAGTTCGTCGAACGACGGAATCGTGCTCTTCACGCGCCGTACGGCCGCGTTCATCGAGTTCGACGACCGAAACACGTTGAACCGAAACCGCTCGCCATTCGCCAACTGCAGAGCAAAGTCGACATCCCCGGTCTCGTCGTACGACGCCCGTCGCTTCGCTGGAATGACCGGGTTCAGCAGCTTCTCGATGTCCTCGCCGCTCATCCGTGGCAGACTCGTCGACCGCAGATCGCCCGCGATCCGGAAATACGGCGGCTGTCCTACTTTGATGTGCAGGTCCGACGAATTGAGCTGTGCCATCTTCGCCAGCAGCCCGTGAATCGTGACGCCCGTGCCCGACGCCGGAGTGGCCGTCGGAGCGGCCGGTGCCGCCGGATGGGGTGTCGGTTGCGTGCTCACGCGTGCGCTCCATGAAAGACCGAGAGCGGCAGCGAAAATCCGCCCGCACTCGCTTCCGTTGAAGTCCGGCCGTCATACTGCCCGTGAAGCGTGTACGGCGTCACCGCCGTCACGCGAACCTCGATCAATTTCCCGATCAGCCCGGCCGGCCCTTCAAACACGACGATCTGGTCGCCGCGGGTTCGCCCCACCAGCTGCCGCGCCGAATTCATCGGCCACCGCGCCGCGCCGTTCGCCGCGTGCTCGACCTCGCCGCCGCGATCCTGCTCCGACTCCTGCGCCCGCAGCGCCGCCTTGCTGAACCCCTCCACGAGAATCTCGACCGGCTGACCGATCATCCCGCGATGATTCGCCAGACTGATCTCCGCCTGCACCGCCAGCAAATCGTTATTCCGCCGCCGCTTTACCTCATCCGGAACGTCATCCGGCAGCCGCTCGTCTGCCAGCGTCCCCGGCCGCGCCGAATACTTGAAGATGAAGCAATTCTTGTAGCGCGCCTCGCGAACCAGCTCGACCGTCTTCGCAAAATCCGCATCCGACTCGCCCGGAAATCCAACAATCACGTCACCCGCGAGCGAGATATCCGGCATCAGCCCCCGCGCCCGCTCGAGCAGCGCACGATAGTCTTCAACGCTGTACCCGCGATTCATCCGCTTCAGCACCGCGTTGCTGCCCGACTGCGCCGGAATATGCAGGTACGGGCAGATCCGCGGCGACGCCGCCATCACCCGCAGCGCCTCGTCCGTAAAATCCCGCGGAAAGCTCGTCACGAAACGAATCCGCGCCATCTCCGGCACTTCGTCGTGTACGCGCCGCAGCAGTTCCGCAAACGTCGTCCGCCGCCCGCGCTCATCCTCGTACTCGTAGTGATTGACTGTCTGCCCCAGCAGCGTCGCCTCGACCACCCCCGCCGCCGCCAGTCGACGCACCTCGGCCACAATCTGATCCGCCGGCCGATGCACCTCCGGCCCCCGCGTCATCGGAACCACACAGAACGTGCACCATTTGTTGCACCCGCGCGTGATCCGCACATACGCCTGGTACCGGCTGGCCCCGCCCGTCCGCGCCGGCGCCATCGCCGCATCGCTGCTCCGCGACGAGTCCAGCGACTCCAAGTCGTCGTGCCCCGCCGCCGCCCGCACCGGCGTCGTCAGCACGCGCAGCCGTCCGCCCAGCGCATGCGCCTTGCCGCCCGTCGCCGCCGCATCCTCGACCAGCGCCGGCAACCGGTGCAGCTCGCCCGGCCCGCACAAGATATCCACGTGCGGCATCTTCTCGAGCAACCCCGTCCCGTCGCGCTCCGCCATGCAGCCGATCACCGCCACGATCCGCCCGTCGCGCCGCGCCCGCCGCGTCTTCAACTGCCCGAGCCGCGAATAAACCTTGTCCTCCGCGTGTTGCCGAACCGAGCACGTATTCAGCACGACAAGGTCCGCCCCCAGCATGTCATCCACCGGCCGATATCCGCGCGCCAGCAACTCGCCCAGCACGAGCTCACTGTCCAGCACGTTCATCTGGCAGCCCATCGTCTCGAGATAGACCGTCCGCGACGTGCTCATGGCGACGCCCCGGCCGGTGCTTCCCCCGCGACTTCTGGCGCCGCCGCCGGCGCAGCCGTCAGCGCCCCGATTCGCTGCCCAACCCGCGCCTTCAATTCGTCTGAAGCCCGCGCATCCGCCGCCGACCGCCGATACAGGTCCAGCGCCTTCTCCGTTCGCCCCAGCTTCTCCTGCGTCTGGCCGGCCACGAACAGCGCCTCCGCCACCTGCGGACTGTTCGGATGGCTCGCTACAATCCGCATCGCCGCCAACCCCGACTGTCTCACTTCACCCTTCGCCAGCGCCAGCTCCGCTTCAATCAGCAACAGCGCTGGCTCATCGCCCGGTGTCGCAAGTGCCCGGCACTCGTCCAGCCCCCGAGCCGTTGCCGCCAGGTCGCCGCGCGACAGGGAATCCCGCACCGTCGCGAGCCGCGGTGAAATCGCCGATTCGACCGGTGGCCTCACGCTCGCTGCCGGCGGTGAGTTCACGGTCGGCGTCGTTCCCGGCGCCGCCGCGACCGGCTCGCTCGGCTTCAATCGCAAGACTGCATTTCGGAAATGAGTCATCGCCCCCACAACGTTGTCGGACGGCCGTTCGGTCATCGCGGCGTCGATGTCTGCGACGATCTCGCGACACACCTTCGAATCCTTCCGCGGAATCCGCTTCGGAACAATCCGCTCGCACAATCGCGGATGCGTCTCCGCCAACGACAGATACGCTCGGTACGCGATCCACAACTCGCCCAGCTCATCGCAAATGCCGACGATCCGCATCACCGCATAATCGCGAACCCACGGCTTCTGGCACGTCTTCACCGCCTGCTTGTACAGGTCCAGCGCCTCGCGCCGCTTTCCCTGCGTCCGCAGCAGTTCCGCCTTCGACAAATCATCCGCCGCCGGATCGTTCCCTTCCGTCAGCACGATGCTTCGAATCGCGTCCGCCGCCCGCTGCAGCGTCCGCCCATCATTAAAAACAAACACGAGCTGATCGTCGTCCAGCTCAAGAATCGTGACGTGCGTGAAAAGCCCATCCTTGTCGTCCACTGAGTCCGCCCGCGCGGACTCCCCCGACCAGACTGCCGCCATCAGCGCAATCCAGACAACCCGGCGTAGATGTCCCATCTTAGAATTCACGCAAACGCCCGTCCGACCAGCGATTAGTCTCGCGGTTCCGCTCGCCAACGTCAACAAAACGCCGCCTCTGCAACCTAGATCGGCGTCTGGCGACCCATCGCTCGCACGACGCACCACCCCATCGATGCCTCGAACACCTGGAACGACCCCAGCAACCCCGCCCCCACCGCCAGCACCCACCGCAACCAATCCACCGCCGGCCACCCGGACCCGATCATGCCCGCCGCTGCCGCGATGAACGCCGCGCCGCAAATTGCTCGCGCCCACCTCCCGCGCCGATTGATGTTACATGTCAGTCCCATCAGTCCGCCCACGCGTCACGCCTGCGCACCCACCGCCGTCGCCTCGCCCGACACCTGCGTGTCCGCCTCACCCTCAATCCGCCACCCGCCCCCTCGCTCGCGAATCACCCGCCGATACAGCGTATCCCGCTCCACCGGCTCGCGCCCCGCCTCCCGAATCAGTCGCCGCATCTGCTCGACCGTCAGTTCCTGGTGCCGATTCCCCGCCCCGCCTTCGCGCTTCGTAATGTCATACCAGCCCACCGTCCCATCCATGTCATCGCAGCCCCACTGCAGCGCCACCTGCGCCAGCTTCGCCGACTGCATGATCCAGAACGCCTTGATGTGAGGCACGTTGTCCAGCATCAATCGGCTGATCGCCAGCGTCCGCAGATCATCCAATCCCGTCGGCCCCGGCAGGTTCGACAGCGCGCTCCCCTCCGGAATAAACGACAGCGGTATGCAGCAATTGAAATGCGCCGCCCGCTCGCGCAGCGAGACATCCTGGTGCTCGCGCATCTTGATCAGATGCCCGATCCGCTCCTCCGGCCGCTCCACGTGCCCGTACAGCATCGTCGCATTCGTGAACATCCCCAGCTCATGCGCCGTCCGATGAACGTCGAACCAGCCCTCCTCGCCCACCTTGTTTTGGTACGCCTCATCGTGGACACGATCGTCAAAGATTTCCGCCCCGCCGCCCGGCAAGCTCCCCAGCCCCGCCTCGCGCAAACGCAGCAACACCTCGCGAATGCTCAACCGCGGCCGGCTGATCCGCGTGAAATGCACGATCTCGATCGCCGTGAACGCCTTGATGTGCATCCGCGGACACGCCTCGCGTATCGCCGCGCACATCTCCACGTAATACTCAAACGCGAGCTTCGGATGCAGCCCGCCGACGATATGCACCTCCGTCGCGCCCGCTGCGTACGCCTCCCGCGCCCGCGCCACGACCTGCTCGATCGTCAGCTCATACGTGTCCGGCTCGCCCGTCGCGCCGACTCCCGCGTGCTCTCCAAAAATCGGCAACGAAGACACGTCGTCGCGCGACACCGCCGCGCGATCCTCCGGCTTCTCATACGGCCGGAAGAACGAACAGAACTTGCACCGCAGAACGCAGTAATTCGTGTAGTTCACGTGCCGGTTAACGTTGTAGTATGCGACGTTGCCGTGCCACCGCTCGCGAACCGTGTTCGCCAGCACCCCGAGCCCGTGAATATCGCGCGTGCGATAAAGCCGCACCCCATCCTCAAAGCTCAGCCGTTCCCCCGCCGACACCCGCGCCGCAATGTCATCCAGCGACCGCTCGACTCGTTCTTGCATTCCAACCATGGCGATATCGTACGAGCCGGGCCTCGCGGCCGCCCGCTTTCAACTCTTTCAATGCGTTTTAGGCGACAAACGATCCCGAGTGGGTTCGAACCACCAACCTCCGGCTTCGCAGGCCGACGCTCTATCCAATTGAGCTACGGGATCCCGGTTGCGTTCGCGTCCGCCGCGCGGCGCGGATTGAGCATAAGGCCGCACGAAGCCAAGTCAACCCGCCGCGCAAGCCCGGAGCCCTCCCGCAGACCGGCAAAACACGCCCGTTTTGCGGCGAGCTGCGCCCTGTCACACAGCCCAATGCCAAAATCGATGTGAATACAGTGCTCGTATCCGCCAACGAGCGTGCGTAAAGCACTTATTGGCAACATGTTAAATGATACCGCGCAAAAAACTCAATCCGGGCACGCAAACTGACGATAACACTTGAAACCCGAACGGCGGCGTTATATGAATCTTATAGGCCGTAGCCAGCGATCACACTCGCTCCCGCAGAAACGGATTTCGAGGAGGATTATCGCGACGCGACCGTCGCAACCGGTTTAACGATTGGCTTCTTTCCCCTCCGGAAAGCACTAGGATCGCCCTTGAGGCTCCTGGTGCTTTCTTTTTAGGGGGAGCGCCGAACACCGTCGGACTTGCAACAATTACTTCGACGCCGGCGCAGTCGCACCTGCCAGCATTCCCGGAAACACCGCGATGACCGATCCTGCCGGCGCCTTCGCCGCCGCTGCTCGCAGGTTCTTCATCCCGACATCGCGCAGTCCCGAGTAGTACTCAAGGTATCCCAGCAGGAATCGCAACTCGTACGAATCAACCCGCGCGAGCTGCTTTTCGAGATCAGCCCGTCGCACATCGAACACGTCCTGCCCGCCGATCAGCGTCGGAAGATCGAGATCGAATGCAACGATGCCCGGAAAGCGCGAAATGCCGCGCGTGATGAACAGCACCGCCGACATGTAATCGCCGGCCGCCGCCAGCGCATTGCCGCGCCCGAGCAACGGCAGCGGATTGTTCGGCGCGAGACTCGACGCCAGCCCGAACTCGCCCGCCGCCGCGTAATAATCACCCGACTTCATCGCCGCCTCGGCCGCCGCCAGGTGCAGGTTGACGGCATTATCGCCGCGCCCCACGAACGACTTCATCGGCGCCTTCAACAGTTCCTGCGCCCATCGTGCCGCCTGGTCGAGCCGCGCCCCGGTCGCCGTTCGCGTGTCCCGACCCGTTTCGCTCGTGCCGCCCTTGCCGCCCGGCTGCTCTGGCAATGTCGGCCCCACCGCTGCCGGCCCCGCTGCGGCTGGTCCCGGACCCACCGCCGCCGCTCCCGGTACACGCGCATTTCCGCCCGCTCGCGACTGCGTCAGTTCCGTAATGAAGTCCGGCGCCGCCGCTTCCGCCTCGCGGACCGCCATCGCCATATCCGCAAACCGGTCCACACCCAGCCGCTCCGGCGACAGCGCAGCCACCTTTGGTCCCAACCGTGTCGTATCCTGCGGCTGGCCCAGCGTCGCCTGAGGCGTCAGCGCTCCCGCGGTCGGACCAATCGCCGTCAGTCCGCCCGTCGGTGGCGCGGCCGCCGCGGCGGCCTTCGCGGCCTCGTCCGCCCGCGCTTGCGCGTAGTCCGCGTCTCCGAGATTCGATTGCCCCGCCCGCGCCGTAAACTGACCGCCCGCCAGCGCCGCTGGCAACCGTGCATCAACGCCGCTCGGACCAAAGATCGGCGACTGCGACGCATCAACGTACGGCCGCTGCCAGTTCGGAACATCCGCCGCCGCCGACCCGAAGATCGACATCTGCGGCGGGCTGCCCACCGGCTGGTTCAACGGCTGCAACCGCCGATCCTGCGGATCGCGTACGCCATCCGGCAGCGTCTGCGGCGTCGACCCATACGTCGATAGCGGCCCCTGAAACAGCGGCGTGAACGGCGTGTCGAGGCCCGTCGTCCCGGCCCGGTTCAATCCGCTCTGAACTGCGCCGCTGTTCAACACCGTGTTTGAATTCGCGTAGTACGGCTGATACGCCCCCGGAATGTAATAATTCGATCCACCCGTCGGCTGAATCTGCCGCGCATCGCTCACGCTGAACGCCTGCCGGTTGAAATACGAGATATCCGCCGACGGCAGGCTCGCCTTGAACAGGTACGGATTGTTCACCGACCCGGTGTTGTAGCCCGCCAGCGCCGTCGTATTGAATGAGTTCCGCACGCCAACCGAGCTGAGAGATCCCAGCGTGCCCAGCGACCCGGCCCCGAACGAATTCCCGCCGCCCAGCAAGCTGCTGCTGTTCGTGTAATGAAACCCGCCCAGTCCGTACACGTTTCCGGACATTACCGCGTTCGCGCTGTTGATGTACGCCCCCGCGTTCGACTGCGCATTGAATCCGCCCGACCCCACCTGGTTATTCGCATCCCGCGCCCGCCCCGGCACCGGCTGCAACGGCTGCACCCGATTGTCCACCTGAGCCGCGGTGGCGGCTGTCAGCACGGCGACGAGCAATGCCGAGGCCGTGTGCGTGTGATTCTTCATGGCGGCACCCTCATCGAAATGACCCAGAGGAGCGGCTCGACGCCGGCGCATTGTTGGCTGCGCCGACGACCCATATTATAAGCCCGGAGGTCGGCCGCGACGAAAATCGGCCGGGACACCTGGCAATTGATCGGCTGGCAGCGACACTCGCATTCAGCTTTGCTTGCTCGCCACCGCCGTCGGGTGTATCGCGGCAGTTCCGGCTGCAGGGTCTAAGGATTATCGGTAGTAATAGGTTTGCTGGGCCGGGCGCTATCTGACGTTCCCGATCCTGGGGGGTTGGGGCGACGGCTCTGTATTGCGAGCAGAGCGAAGCCAACAAACGCTAGCGTTGCCGGCTCGGGATTGAAGACGAGATCCGGCAGCACGCTCGTGATGCCGTTGTCGAGGCCCGGGTCCGCCAGAATCCAGCCGAACCCAATACCCGGATCGAGCTGCGGGTCAGGAATGATCTCATCCGGCGAACCGCCCGCGGACGACCAGCCAAAACCGCCGACCGCAACGAACAGCGGGGAACTCGCCCCGACGGAGCTTCCGTCTTTAAGCTGAATGTAAACGTCGCCCGTCTCGCCGGCGGTCCAGGAGATTTCACCATCGGCGATGCGAAACAACCCGGCCGGCAGGGCGGCGCCGTCGCCAGCATTTGAAGTGGACGGATCCACCGCGGTACTTGTCAAGTAAATCAAATTGAGATAATCGGCGCCGGCGGGAGCATTGGCGGAGACGGACCAGCGTCCCCCGCTGTCAAACACCGTGAACGGAACCGAGTGCGTGCCCGCGCCGACCAGATTCATCTTCGACCCATAAATCCCGTATGCACTCCCCGCTCCCGTGCCTGCCGCCATCTCCGCTGTGTCCAAAAACATCCACAGCGTAATGTCTGCACTTCCATCCCCGCCGGAAGTGTCAATCACAGGGTTCACGCCATCGGCAAGCGCACCGGCGCCCGAAGTCGCGCCGTTGGTAGAAGCAGGACTGGAAAGGAAAAACAGCACCTCCGCGCCAGAAGTAGTCGCAGCCAGCGCCAGCACAACTGTCAAAGCCAGAGAATAACGCTGCATTGATGTTCCTCCGGAACGACTCAGCTTCGGACCACTCTCGCTCTGAGGCTGCTTGGCTCTGCGGAACTCGTCGCGCATCGGCCAAACGTGCGAATCCATACGGGTGGCCGCTCATCATCCTACGCCACGCGATCGCTCTGATGAATACGCCCTGAGTCTAGCAGGCGAGACTGCGGCGTGCTCGAGTTCTAAGGGTTGATCAATGTCAACGATGCACTGGCAGGTTGCCCGGGTTTCCGGGCAACCGACTTCGAGTTACGGCAAGTGCGTCAGCTCGGCCAGAAAACGTCGACCGCGACTACTTCTTCGGCTTCACACCGGCTGCGTCGCGTTGATCCTGCGTAGGCAGGTGTTCCAACCGCTCCTTCAGCTCGGCAAATAGCTCGTCCAGGGGCTGACTGAGCCGCTTTTCCTCGGCCACCCGATCCGCACCCGGCTGCATTCGCGAAGCGGCCTCAAAGTCGGCCGAGTGGCTCTTGCGATACTGCCGGGCCCGGTCCCGCAAGTCCTTCAGGATCCCCTGCCCCTTACTCTTCTGGTCCGAAGTGAACTTGTACTTCTGTGCCACGGCATCGACGTGCCGATCCCATTCATCCACCGGCGGCGCCGGCTGCAACGGCGGCGGAGGCGGCGTCGGCGGCTCAACTCGCGCCGCCGGCTCCTGCCGCGGCGTCTCCGGTAGTGCGGGCTTCGACTTCGGCGGAGCAGGAGCAGGGCGTGGCGCCTCGGGCGGCTGGACCCTCACAGCATCCGGCTTGGGCGCCGGCGGCGCCGGAGGCACAAACTCCGCCTTTGGCATCGGATTCCCCGCCGGCGAAAGCTCCGCATCGGCCTGCCGATGCGCGTTAAATTCGTCTCGGACCTGCGCGTTATGCACGACACCTTGCAAAGTTGCTGCGTTTTTCTCGTCGTATTCCTTCCATGCCTCGTCAACGCCGACGGTGTCCATCCTCGCGCGTCCTGCTTTGGCACGCTCGGTGGGAAGTTTCGACTCAACGAACGCTTGTGCCTTCTCAAGTGAAAATGGGGCCTTTGCGTAGGCCTCCGTCAGTGGAAGCATGAATCGCTTCAACTCGTCCTCATTCGGAGTCCATTCTGGCCCGTTCTTCTCGATCGCCGCTTGGAGCTGAGCTTGCGAATCTCGAGCCGCAGTACGAATGAAAACGTCGTACTTCGTTTGAGCTTCCACCAAGCGCGTCAACTCGGTTCGAAGTTGCTCCTTCTCGTCGGACGTCAGTTCGTACGCTCGCTCGAGCATTCGCTCCGCGTTGGACGCCTCGATCTGGTAGCTCGCACGCGTGTCCGCTTCGTCGGCATATGGAACCGGCGCTGCGTCAGAGCCGCCGCCCGCCCAAGTAACCCCATACATCGCAAGTACAAGCAAAGCGCCAAGTGCGGGTCGCATGTGATACTCCTGGCAACGACCGGTTCCGGTCGCGCGCCCAAGACCAGATACCGGCCAGGACGATTCGATCCAAAGCACCATATTGTATGCGCTTATCACCCAAAGAAAAAAGCTGGGTCCGGAAGACCGGACCCAGCTCAGAATCAAACGTAACCGCTTCAATACCCTAGCCGAGCACGAAGCGGCCAGGAGGAAACGAAGCGTACTTTAGCGTCGGCGTCGCAGGATCAGCGCGCCGATTGCCAGCAGCGTCATCGACGCCGGCTCCGGGATTGCGGTCAGGAACAGGTCCGGAATAACCGACACGGTCCCGCTGCCCGACGCGTCGGCCAGAATCCAGCCCGTGCCCGTGCCCGGATCAACTTCAGGACTCGGCGGGGCGTTGTCATATGCACCGCCCGCAAGGCTGAAGCCGAAGCCACCGACCGCGGTATCGACGCCAGGATTATTCGCGCCGATTGCACCGCTGCCCGGGATCTTGATGTTCAACGAACCAATTTCACCGCCGCCCCACGAGATGTTGCCGTTACCAATCAGGAACAAACCAGCGGGCGGGCCTTCGCCGCCATTCGCCGTGTTCACGGTCACCGGCGTGCTGCTCAGGAAGAACAGCCCGTTGTAGTCCGGACCAGCGGGGGCATTCGTGAACGCCGGCCAGCGGGTTCCACTGAGATTGACAGTCATCGGAATCGTGTGCGTGCCCGCACCAGACATGTCGAGACCACCGCCGAAAACGCCGTATGTCCCACCGGCGCCCGTTCCGGCTGCCATTTGAGCGGCATCCAGATACATCCACAACTGAAGGGCCGCAGAGCCAGGTCCACCGCTCGTATCAATGACGGGATTGACCATCGCGGCCAGCGCACCCGGACCGGTCGTCGCCGCATTGGTCGACGCCGGACTAGAGAGGAAGAATTGAACTTCCCCTGCAGAAGCCGTCGCTGCAGCCGCTGCGATGATGGCGATAATTCCTAGACTTCGCTTCATTGTCACTCCTCCTGAAAAGAGACTCATCTGATTCTTCCTTCCCCTTACTCGTATGACCCAGTTTTGGATCATTGATACCGGGGCTTTCAACCGTATCGTTTGAGCCCGGTCGGGTCACGCACCCGACCGGGCGAAGTTCCAAATCCCTTACGGGCAGTTCGGCAGCGTCACGAAGTACGTGACTTCACCGAGCATTGTGTTGACATCCGTACCGTTGATCGTTCCCTGCGGCGGGGCGGCAGCCGTCAAACCGACGAAGTCGCCAAGCCACTTCTCAAGCGGACTCGCCGCGGCACCGGCCGCAACGGCGGCGAGCATCGAGTTGACGTCCGTTGCATTCACGTTTCCGTTCGGAGCAGCCGCCGCAGTCAAACCACGGTAGTCGCCCTTGAACCGGATTTCAATCGCCGCATCCGCGACCGTCGAGCTTCCGCCAAGCGTGCTGCCGTTCGCGGTCGCCGGCTCCGGCGCTCCGCCAGCATAGCCGAAGGCGACGATTTCCGGTGTCAATGCACCGCCAAAAGCTGGATTGACCGCTCGCGTGATCAGCACGTTGCCGGTCACAAGCTTGAGGTCGTACCGCGTCGGCAGCTGATTCTTGCAGCCGTTGCCGCCCGCGCCCGGCCCACCCGCTTGAATCATCAACTCGGCGACGCGATACGAATTCGTCGTCGGTGAATTGGGGGTAGCGCCGTTAGCAAAATCTCCAACCGAATCCGGAACTGTCACACCGCGAGCGTCCGTTATCGGCGGCGTCACGATATTGACACCGTCCCAGAGGGCGCCGGTGGCGTTTGTTGCCGAAGTGGCAGTGTACATCGTCAGCGTCGGGGCAATCGTGCCGCGACGAGTGGCGATTGGAAACGGGATCGAACCGACAGGCCCCGTCGCCGTGACGCCCGTCGAGGTGATATCCACACCCACCGACGAGATCAGTTCTTCGCTGTTCGCCCCAAGGTACTTCTCAAGCGTGTTCAGCCAGAGTTGGAAAGGCCGCTTGCTGGTGTCACGATCATTGACGTTGCCGGTCGTGCCGCGAATGTGGCGACCACCGGGCAGCGTCGGCGACAGATACAGCACCGGTGTATCAACGCCAGGCAGCGTCGGGTTTCCGACGGCACCGGCATAGAACGTCTGGTTGCCAACGTCATTGTTCACCGCCGCGCCTGCACCGTTCGTCCTGAATGCATTCGTGCCAACGGCGTATTCCCGCGTCGTGAAATAAAGCGTGCTCGTCACCTGCGCCATCGCAGACGACGCACAGATCGCAGTGACTCCCACTGCCAAGATGGTCTTCTTCATACTCGACATTTCTTTGGCTCCTTGCCTTCGGGCTTCCACCCGAAGCGATCCTGAGTACTCTTTCGAGCTACCCTTGAGTCCTACCGGCAGATCTCAGGATTCGCTCTCTTTTCCCTTGCGATCCGAGGAACGCCCTCGAATCACTCCGCGTCTCCGGCGTTACCGGCGCCAGAAACATCGAGTCTTGCGTCAGCGCATGGCCCTTGCGGATGCACGAACGCTGGAGAGACTTCCGCCTCTCACGCCCAATGCTACCACAATTGAAGGGCCCATGTCAATACACCTTGCGACAGAATAAGCCGCCACACCAAACCTTACTGCGTCCGGAAATACCGGCATCACCACTCCTGGGAATCGTCCATCGGACGACCTGCGGCAACCCGCAGCAATCTCCCCATCCTACCCACTCTGACAGCGCCAATCAAGCGAAATCCACCGCCGCGATGCAGTGCTAACGTACTGGAGAAACTCAATTTACGCCGTGTTTACGCAATCCAACACGAAATCCAAGCCCTCGCAACGTCGAGACAATCTCAGGTCTTTCCCTAAGGGTCTCCGACTCTACATCCATTAGATAGGACGCAAACTCCCGCCGTAGCGGATACCCCTTTCTGGCGACCTCACCGACACCACGTCCCCCCGTGTTATCCCCTAGTGACAACCGGCGCAATTCCGCATCCACTCTCGAAACATCGCAAACCGTTTTGACAAAACGTCTTCCGACGCCGAACGCCTCGCCGCCCCCCGGCGCGACCTCGACAGACAGGTCGATCGCCAAGTCCGCTGCTTCGGCCCTTTCGCCGGCGACCGCCGGCAATGGCTCCCGTCCCATCCACCCCGCGAGCGCGTCCGAAATCATCCGCGTACCCGCAAGCTTCCCCTCCACCGAATGCCCCGCGATATGCGGTGTCATAATATCCACGATTTCCAGTAACTCCCGATCCAGGTCCGGTTCTCCCTCCCACACATCCAGCACAAGCCCCGATAGCCGCCCCGCCCGCCGCGCCGCGACCACGGCGGCCGTGTCGACCACCGCCCCGCGGGCCGTATTGATCAGGATCGCCCTATTTCGGATCATCGACATCGTCTGTGCGTTCAACAGCCCGCGCGTCGCGTCCGGCCCCGCGTCCGTCAGCGGCACATGCAGCGTCACCACGTCCGACTCCGCCAGCAACTCGGCCAGGCCAACAAACCTCCGCCCGCCGCCCGCGCTCACTTCCGCCCGAGCCAGCGGCGGGTCGCATTCGAGCACCTTCATCCCCAGCACCTGCCCCAACCGTGCCACCCGGCTGCCCACGTGACCCACTCCAACCACCCCCAACGTACGGCCGGCCGGCGTCCACCGCTGCCGTTCCGCCATCTCGAGCAACGCCGCGACAACGTACTCCGCCACCGCCTGCGCGTTGCACCCCGCCGCCGCCGCAAACGCAATGCCGGCCTGCCGTAGCCATGTCTCGTCGACATGGTCCGTGCCGCTCGTGGCCGTACCTACAAACCGCACCCGCGTCCCCTCAAGCAACTCCCGCCCCACCCGCACGGTGGAACGCACGACAAGCGCATCGGCTTCCGCCAACCGCGCCCGTGTGATCTCCGAAGGCGGAAGAATGGTCAAAGCGCCAAGCGGCCCAAGCAGTCCAGTGGCCAAGGATACGGTGGAGTCAATAACAATCCGCACGGTCGCGAACTAGCTCCACATGCCTCGATGGCCAATGCACTTTTTTCTCACGATCATCGTCGCAACCATCCCAAGCAGCGTAACCGTCGCTGGCTCCGGAATAATCGCAACCCAGGGACGCGTCACGCCATTCCCCAAACCCCAGCCCACAATCACTGTGCCGTCGCTGGAGATGCCCGTCGCTTCATTGAGAATCCAACCCGTAAGATCCAATCCGAAGTCCGTCACGAGGATCTCTTTCAGATTTCGCATTCCGTGGTCAGCATCCCAAAGGAATGCTTCCTGACCTACATCCGTATGTCCAAAGCCGACGACTCGAGATCCGTCCCCGGAGACTCCAGAGGCCCAGCTATACAAGTATGACGGGCCGCCGGGTAAGTCCCCGAGCGGGACCATACCACTCGTCTCATCCCATCGAAACGCTTCGTTGCCCCCAGCGCTCTGCCCCCATCCAACAACGACGTCGCCGTGCTCTGAAACGGCTCGGCCGATCGTCTGAATCGCCCCCGGATACAGCCCCAATCCCTCCATCCCATTCGACTCAGTCCATCGATATGCTTGCCCTCCGATGAACGATGAGCTCTGCCCGACAATCGTCGTTCCGTCGGCTGAAATTGCATACGCCCAGCTGATTGGCGAGCTGCTTGGCAGCGCGCCGAGCCCAACCATCCCCGTCGTCTCCGTCCAACGAAACGCCTCCCAGAGCGCATCGGTGTTCCCGCTGCCAACCACAATTGAGCCATCACCCGAAACGCCCTGTGCGAGGCTGTAGAAGTACCCGCCCGGAAAATCACCAAGATCCATCGTTGGGCCGGCCGCCGGCCACCTAAACGCCTCCGTCCGGCCGGGAGACGAATTCGCCGTTCTGCGCGTCCCTACAACGACGCTCCCATCTGCGTTGACCCCCAGCGCGTCGCCCACACTCAGAAAGTTCGTCGATCCCCCCAATGTCCACCGAAACGGCGTCGAATTCCCCGTTCCGACTACAGTCGTGCCATCGTGCGACACGCCGTATGCCTTCCCGCCAAAGCTCGGATACAAAAATTGCGGTTGAACCGCAGCGAATGATCTCGGACTAGGCAGGAGCAGCGCTCCGATCGCCGCCAATTTCCACGAAATTCGTGCGAACGCATGGTGCCGCGCGTACTTCCTGTTCATAGCGATTCTCCGGTTAATTGAGCCGACAACGAGTGCGAATCGGCAATCACTGGGTTGGCGGGAGGCGATTTCTCTCGGGAGCGTGCACCCAAGACCTGGACTGTACCCGAACCGCGCCGCACGCACAAGCATCGACTCAATCGATTCCAACACTGCCGGAAGAAATCCTAGCTGCGACCGAGCCCTGCTTCCGTCGCGAGATATAATCGCCCCCCACATGGCCTCCGTCTGCTTCTACTTCCAGGTCCACCAACCCTTTCGCCTCCGCCGCTACAGCGTCTTCGACACCGCGCCGAACTATTTCGACGAATCCG
>CAZJVS010000059.1:0-24356 GCA_964549445.1 uncultured Planctomycetaceae bacterium | reverse complement strand
GGATTCACGGGTCAGTCGCTCATCCTGCTCGTGGGAGGGTTGTTTCTGATCGGCAAGGCGACGTATGAGATTCACCACAAGGTTGAAGGCGAGCATGAGGCGGCACGGCCGGCCGGCAAGGGTGTCTCGGCGGGCATGATCGTCTTCCAGATCATGCTGCTCGATGTCGTGTTCTCGCTCGACTCCGTCATCACGGCGGTCGGAATGGCGCAGAGCATTGCGATCATGATTACGGCCGTCATCCTGGCCGCCGTCGTCATGGTCGTGTTTGCCGGACCGATCAGCGGGTTTGTCGAGCGGCACCCCGCGATCAAAATGCTGGCGCTGGCGTTCCTCGTGCTGATCGGCGTCATGCTGGTGGCTGAGGGGTTCCACCGCGAGGTGCCCAAGGGGTACATCTACTTTGCGATGGCATTCTCGCTGGGCGTCGAGATGTTGAATATTCGGGCGGGAACGCGGCGCGGGAAGGCCGCAGCAACTCGCGGTTGAAAAGGCGACGGCAAATGCTATGCTGGGCCACAATCGGTAAGGGAGTCGGGTTCGTTGCTGAAAACCATCCAGGCGCACATTCAGCTTGTTCGACCGGCGCAGTGGGTGAAGAACGTCTTCGTATTTGCGGCGTGGGGATTCTCTGACAAACGGTTTGAAGCGTCGGCGTTCCTTACCTCGTGCATTGCATGTCTGTCGTTCTCGCTGTTATCCGGGGCGGTGTATGCGTTTAACGACACGCGGGACCATCGCGAGGACGCGCTGCACCCGACGAAGAAGAATCGGCCGGTGGCGCGGGGCGCGATCTCGCCGGCCATGGCGGGGGTTGATGCGATCCTGCTGACGCTGGCAGGACTGTACCTCGCGTGGACGCTGCCGGGGGGATTCCGGCTGACAGCGGTGACGTATCTTCTGCTCAATCTCGTCTACAGTCTGGGTGCGAAGCGGATCGTGCTGCTGGACGTCATCCTCGTCGCGATCGGTTTTGCATTGCGAGCATTGGGCGGGGCGCAGGCGCTGGATGTCGAAGTCTCGGCGTGGCTCGTGATCTGCACGTTTACGTTGTGTCTCTTCCTGGGCTTCGGGAAGCGGCGGTGTGAGATCGCGATGATGGACTCACCCGAGCGGGCGGCCAATCACCGGGCGACGCTGGCTCGCTACACGCCCGACCTGCTGAACCAGTTGCTCTCGGTGACGGGCGGCATCGCGGTCATCACGTTTCTGCTCTACACGCTTGATCCGCACACGGCGAGAACTTTTCGGCCGCTGATCTTCACGACGCCGCTCGTGTTCTACGCCATCTTTCGCTATGCGATGGTGATCGAGCGCGGCGAGCATCCCGGGCCGACGGATATCCTAATCAATGACCGGCCGTTTCTCCTGACGGCGATTCTCTGGACTCTGCTGGTCGGACTGATCCTGTACCGGGGAAAGCAGATCGAACAGCACCTGCCGCGGTTGCGCTGGCCGGGGACGGCGCAGGTCGAGCCGCCGTCACGGTCGCCTTGATTCAGGGCACGACATCATTAGAATGAATTGAGGCCTTTGGGATTTCAGAGGCACAGCTCCCGCAAGCGAACTAAAAGCCCGCCGCGTCGGACGCCGACTGACAAGCGGCGACGGATCTTGGCGGCGCGTTGCACGATAAGGTGCCCGGAATGCACGATCACGCCAGTCATGCCCCGATGTTCAACCCGATCGACACGCACGAGTCGTCGGGCGTCCTGCCGATTAAGAAGAATCCGAAGATCAACCGGTTGTTCAAGGCATGTTGCAAGCTCGGGGCAAGCGACGTGCACGTGAAGGCCGGGGCTCCGCCGCGGTTCCGGTTGGGCGGCGACATCCGCAAGGCGAGCGAGCCGCCGCTGTCGAGCGAGCAGATCGAGGAAATGGTGTTCGAGGTGCTCACGCCGGCGCAGCGGCAGCATTTTCTAGAAAACGGAGCGGTGGACTTCGCGCACGATCTCGAAGGATCGGACCGGTTTCGCGTCAACGTCTTTCGGCAGCGCGGGCATACGTCGATCGCGGCGCGGCGGGTCGTTCGGGACATTCGCGATTTCGACGAGCTGGGACTGCCACCGGCGCTGAAAGAGATCGCGAACGGCGAGCAGGGACTCGTGCTGCTGGCCGGCATCACGGGCTCGGGAAAGAGCACGACGATCGCAGCGATGCTCAATTACATCAACAAGTCGCGGCACGCGCACATCGTGACGATTGAAGACCCGATCGAATATCTGTTTGAGGATCACAAGTCGTTCATCAATCAGCGCGAGATTGGGATCGACGTTCGGGACTTTCATGCCGCGTTGAAGTACCTCATGCGGCAGGACCCCGACGTGGTGCTGCTGGGAGAGCTTCGCGATCGCGAAACCTTTGAGGCGGCCATGCATGCGACGGAGACCGGCCACCTTTGTTTTGGGACCATCCATGCATCGACTGCGGCCCAGACGATCACGCGCATTCTGGACCTGTTTCCGGAAGGGGCGCGGGCCCTGATCCGCCAGTCGCTGATGTTTAACCTACGTGCGATCGTCGCCCAGAAGCTGCTGCCGTCCCTGACGCCGAAATACAAGCGGATTCCGTGCTGTGAGATCATGATCGTGAACGCGGCGATCCGGAAGCTGATTACCGACGGGCGGGACGTGGAAATTACGACGGTTATGAAGGGCTCGACGACCGAGGGGATGCAGGATTTCACCGAAGCGCTGTACAATCTAGTACAGTTGGAGTACATCGATTTGAAGGTCGCGCTGGAAGTTGCGACAAACCCCGAGGAGCTGAAAATGCGGCTCAAGGGGATTCGCAGCGGAGCCGGCGGGATCCTCGGGTGACGCCGAGAGCGTTGCTTTCAAGGCCTCGGCGGCGACACAATTCGATGGGGCGACGAGGTAACAGCGTCTCATGTCGCACACCGACAGCAGTTCGTTGTCGCTCGAGATCATCGCGGGCGGCGCCAAGCGTGTCATTCCATTGAGCGATCCGGTTTATCGAATCGGCCGCCAGAACGACAACACCATCGTCATCGACGACCAACTCGCGTCGCGCCGGCACTGCGTCCTTGAGCGAATCGACAGCGGGTACGTGCTGCGTGATCTCGAATCACACAACGGCACCTGGATCGGAAAGACGCGAATCCGCGAAGTGAAGCTTTCGGACGGCGATTGTTTCCGCGTCGGCGAGACGCTCTTTCTGCTGACGGTGCCGCAGACAGCCGAGACGCCCGACGTGGAAGACGTCGCGCCCGAGGCGCCGGTCGAGCCAGCGACGCCGGCCGCACCATCGCGGCCCGCAGCGAAGCCGCGGGTTCCGATTCAGCGACCGGCTCGTGTCGTGCAGCCGGCTGTCCGAAGGGCCGCGACGCCCGCGCAACAAGACCTGACCGACGCGTGCTCGGACATCATCGACATTCCGGTGCCGGTGGGAGCGCCGGCGGTGGCGTCGGAGCCAAAGTCGGACTGGGGCTCGGGAATGCTGGGCACCTCGGCCGGGATGGAAAGCGGGCCGGTGACGCGGCAGCTCCAGCCCTTGCTAAAAGTTGCTGAGCTGACTGCAGCGGCAAAGCGCCTTCCAGCGACGTATCGCGGAATCACACTGCTCGATCGGCAGTCGCGGCCGGTCAAAATCGATCCCGGCGACACCTCTCGCCCCACCGAGGCCATCGCGGCGCTGCAGCAGATTCTCCTGGCGGGACTGCGCACGCGCGTGACCGACATTCACCTGGAGCCGAAGGAGACGTCGTTTGGCTTGCGCGTTCGAATCGACGGCGTGCTTCACCAACTCGGCGAGATCGCGCGGCCCATGGGGCTGGCGTTTCTGAATGTGATCAAAGTCCTGTGCCAGGTCGATTTTGCGAAGAAGAATGTGGTTCAGGAGGGCAGCTTTGCAATCGCACTGCCGGATCGTCGCGTCGATGTACGAGTTTCGATGACGCCGATCCCGTTGGGCCAAAAGCTGGCGCTGCGGCTTCTGGACAAGGCAGCCGTTCCGTCGCGCTTCGAGGACCTCGGCATGGAAGCCGATCTGGCGACCGAGATTCGCCGGATGCTCGGCCAAGACGCGGGCATGATCGTGGTGTCGGGGCCGACGGGGAGCGGCAAGTCAACCACGCTGTATACAGCGCTCAACTGCATCGATGCGCGGCGTCGGAACGTGGTGACGATCGAAGATCCGATCGAATACCGCATGGAGCACACGACGCAGATCGCCATCGATCCGATCCACAACGTGACGTACGCGTCGGTCATGGCGTCGGTGCTGCGGCAGGACCCGGATGTGATCTTCGTCGGCGAGATTCGCGACAAGGAGACGGCCGAGATGGCCATGCAGGCGGCCAGCACCGGGCACCTCGTGCTGACGACGGTTCATGCACGGGATACGATCGGCACGGTGTTTCGACTGCTGGATCTCGGCGTCGAGCCGTTCCAGATCGCGAACGCGGTGTCACTGGCGATCAGCCAGCGGCTCGTCCGCGTGCTCTGTCCGCACTGTAAGCGGCGATTCCGGCCCGACGCCCGGCTGTGCCGCCAACTTCGGCTCGACGAGCATCAGCAGTTCGAATTGTGCGACGGGGTGGGGTGCAGTCGTTGCATGCAGACCGGCTACCTCGGCCGTGTCGCGGTCTGTGAAGTGCTCAAATTCACACCGGCATTGCGGGACGTAATCATTACCCAGCCGACGATCGCCGACATTCGCAAGGCGGCGGGCGATTGGCTGTTTCGGACTCTCCACGACAGCAGCCGGCGGAAGGTTTTGCAGGGGATTACCTCGATCGAGGAAATGGAGCGGGTCTCCTCGAGCGATTGAGTTTCGAGGCACAAGCGACTACGCTAAAGCGCGTTCGGACCGGTCGTCCGACCGGGCGCGGCCGCTGATTCGTTGGATGCCAACGCGATCCTCGCAGACTACCGTGAATGCAATCGGGCGTGATCAACATATTGGCTGAATTGCCGACGCTGGGCGGATACTTTTCGCCGTTCAAGGCCGCGTTCTTCCTGTTATTCGGTCTTGGGTGGGCCGCGACCGGCGCGTGGGTCGACAAAGACACGGCCCGCGTGAAGGTTCCGAAGCAGCCGTGGAATGCGATCGTGTTCGGCGGCGGCGCGCTGGGGCTGGCTCTCTGGTTATTGCTTCCGAGTTTCGCGCTGGGACTCGTGGCGTTCATCCTGTTCTACGGCGGGACGACGCTGTGGTATGTTTTTTTTCGAAATGGCAAAGTGTCACCGGCCCAGCAGGTGCTGACGCTCGGTCACCTGAAGCGATTGACTGGGAAGAAGGCCGTCAGCGAAGACGCGGCGTTGGCCGGCGACCGCGTTCGGATCAAGGGGGCGGACGGTAAGGCGGCGAAATGGCCGATCGACCACGAGCAGCGCATCAGCTACAAGGCATTTCAAGAGCTGTTGTTTGACGCGATCTGGAGGCGGGCGAGCATCGTCGACATCGGCCTCGCGGCGCAACAGGCCAAGATCATCTATCGCGTTGATGGGGTAAATCGTGAACGGGAGCCGATCGAACGGCCGCTGGCCGACGGCATCATCGAACATTTGAAGCGCGTGACCGGGATGGATCCGGCCGAAGTGCGCAAGCCCCAATCGGGCAAGATGGTCGGGGCCGTGGGGCCGGGCGGGAAGCAGGACAAGGTTGTCGAGATCGTCGCAAAGGCCTCGGGGAGCACAACCGGCCAGCGGGTGCAGCTTGTCCTGCACTCGGAGGAGAGCAAGTTCCGCATCACCGACATCGGCTTGAACAAAAACCAGCTTGCAGCGCTGCAGCCATTGATCGAGCAGCCACGCGGGGTTGTGTTGGTGTCGGGCCCGCGCGAAAGCGGCGTGACAAGCACGCTTTACGCGCTCGTCCGCTCGCACGACGCCTTTCTTAAGAACATCCACACGCTCGAGTCGGCCAAGGTGATGGAGATCGACAACGTCACGCAACATGTCTATGACAGCAAGGGCGGGACCGTGACATTCGCGCGAAACCTTCAGTCGATTCTGCGAATGGAGCCGGACGTGCTGATGGTTTCGGAATGCAATGATCACGAGTCGGCCGAGCTGATCGCTTCCGGCAGCAAGCAGAACCGCAAGCTGTACGTCGGACTGACGGCGAACGACACACTGTCGGCGGTGCGACGATACCTTCAGCTTGTCGAGGACACCGAACTGGCCGCGGCCGGCCTCGCGGCGGTTACGGCGCAACGGCTGGTTCGGGTGCTGTGTCCGAGTTGCCGGCGGGCGTACAAACCCGATCCGGGTCTGCTGAAGCGCGCGAACATGCCCACCAGTGGCGATCGGGTTTTCTACCGTCCGCCGAATCCGGAAGAGCTGGAGGTCGACAAGCACGGCAATCCGATCGTGTGTCAGGTTTGCCAGGGATCAGGCTACATGGGCCGCACGGGCATCTTCGAGGTCCTGATCATTGACGAAGAGATTCGCACGATGCTCGGGCAGGGTGCGCCGCTGATGAACGTGAAGGCACACGCCCGCAAGAACAAGATGCAGTACCTCCAGGAATGCGGATTGCAGAAGGTCTTTGAAGGCGTTACCAGCATCAACGAAGTCCTGCGTGTCACCCGCGAAGATGCCGCAGCGCCGCGCCCGGCGCCGAAGCCCGACGAAGCGCCGCCGAACGCGGCCGCCACGTGATGGCGTATTGGAAGGCCCGCCATGATTCTCTCGCTGATCGCCGCCCTGTTCGTACTCCTGATCGCCGCGTTCTGGGCATTTCAGGGTGTGTTCAGCAGCGCCATCATGCTGCTCGAAACCATCGCGGCCGTGATGATCGCTTTCGGATTCTACGAACCGCTTGCGGGTGTACTGGCGGACAAGATTCCCGAGTACCACGCGGCGGTCGCGCTCGTGCTGATCTTCGTCGTGACGCTAGTCGTTCTGCGTGTCCTGACCGACAAGTACATCGGCACCGGAATGCAGTTTCCGATGATCGTCGACCGGGCCGGCGGGGGGTTGCTCGGCCTGCTTACCGGGCTGCTCGTGATCGGCGTAGCGCTCATCGGGATTCAAATGCTGCCGGTCGGACCGGAGCTCCTGGGGTTCCAGCGGATTTCGCCGGCCGCACCGAAGGCTCGCAACAGCGTGTGGCTCAACCCCGACGGGTTTACGGTCGGAATCGTTAATCTGCTTTCGGCGCCGGGGAGATTCAGCGGCGGCGGATCATTCGGAGACGCGAGGCCCGCATTTCTCGACGATCTGGCGGCGGCAAATCTCGGCGCGGCGGTGAACAGTCGTCGCGATGTTCCACTCCAGGCGCTGGCCGCGCGCAACTACTGGCTCGTTGATTCGATTGATGAAGTCATGCAGCAGCCGGAAGGCGACAAGTGGAAGCGCGAGTTCAAGAAGGTGCAGCCGGATGATCCCGCGCACCGCTATCTCGTCGTGCGGGTCGGGCTGGACACGGGGGCGGCTGATTTTCCGGAAGAGGGTGGGTCGTTGCGCATGGCGCGGTTTACGCCCGCGCAGTTCCGCATTGTCGGGCGTGAGGCGGATGGCGGTGCGGCGGATTGGCGCATGGCGAGCGGACTGAGCGACATTTTCTCAGAAAAGGTCGGTTTCAAGCTCGACAAATATCGCGCTCAGCGCGTGGTCCGGTGGCCGCTCGATCAGCCGTTCGGCCTTGGAACCGACAATGCTGTCGAGCTGGTCAAGGACGGCAAGTTCGTATTGGACGTCGCGTTCGAGGTGCCGGCGGATTTCAAGCCGAAGTTCATCGAATTCAAATCCGGCGCGCGGGCCGAACTGAATGAGAAGATGGCGCTCGCCAAGCCGCCCGTCGCCGAACAGGCGCCGCCGCCGAAGCCCGCAGCCAAGCCCCAAAAGGCGAGCGCTGACGAAGACGAGGACGAGGAAGGCGAAGAAGGAAACGAGAAGCCGGCGGCTGGTTCCGAAAAGAAATCGACGAAGAAACCGGCCGCAGATGCGGACGACGATGAGTCCGAGTCCGGCGAGACCAAGCCGGATGACGAGGATGACGAAGCGGCCGAGAAGCCGAAGGTGAAGGTGGGCGAAAAGCCGGCTGGCCGGACGGGTGTTGCGGCGGCGGTCGAGGAGAAAACGGGCGTTTCGGCAAAGCTGCCGATGCCGTTGAAGAAGTCCGGCTTTCCGTCGGCGTCGCTGCAAGGGGGCAAATTCAAGGAAGGCCACGTTGTGTTTGAGCCGGCCGAGGCTGGTGCGAAGCCGGCGGACTCGGTTGTGGAGTTCGTCGTTCCGGAGGGGCAGCGCGTCGTGCAGGTCGGGGCGGAGGCGGTGTTCGCCGGAAGCATGCTCGGTCAGGTTCTTGAGTACGCCAAGCGGGCGGTTTCGCAGATCTCGATCGAGTCGGACTCCGGTGAGCGATTTTTCGCGATCGGGGTCTATACGGCCGCAACGATCGGCGGGAAGCGGGTTCTCGAAATACAGTACTGGCCGGAGGCGGACGTGCCGGAGCGTTGTCTTGAACCGGCCCGAAAGCTGACGCCCAACGTGCTTCGGACCGCGGCCAACCAGGGGGACCTGAAGATGGGGTTCGTGTTCCTGGTCCCACCGGGCACGAAGATCGTGAAGTTTCACTCTTCTCCGCGCAACAGCCAGGACGTCGCGATCGACGTTCCCAAGTAGCAACGCGACGATCCGGCGCCGACGTCGAAATACACTTCATTTTTCTCCCCGCCCGCAGTGAGGTGGTTACAATCCCCGATTCGATTCGGCCGGCGCTGGTGCGAGCGCCGCGGAGTCTCAGCATGCTCGGCGAACTGTTGCTGCCAGAGATTGAGGAGCTGATCGCAGCGCGCGAATTTGGCGCGTTGCGCGACGCGCTGGCGGAAATGAAGCCCGCCGATATGGCAGATCTGTTTGCGGACCTGCCGCCGGAGCACGTGGCCATAATTTTTCGAATTCTGCCGCGCGAGCAGGCGGCCGATATCTTCGCTTACCTCCCCGTCGAGTTACAGGAATCGCTGCTGAAGGCGCTGGGGCAGGAGCACGTCGCCGCCGTCCTAAACGAGATGGCGCCGGACGATCGGACGGCATTGCTGGAGGAACTTCCGGGGGAGGCGGCGCAGAAACTGATCTCTCTGCTGACGCCGGAGGAGCGCAAGGTCGCGAGCGCGCTGCTGGGGTACCCCGAGGAATCGATCGGCCGGCGGATGACGCCGGACTTCATCGCCGTTCGCAAGAGCTGGACGATCCAACAGGTCATGGACTACATCCGCCAGATCGGGCACGACCAGGAGACGCTGAACGTCGTCTACGTGATCGATGAGAAGGGGCGGTTGATCGACGACATTCGACTGCGAGAACTGGTGCTGGCCGATCCGATCGCGCGCGTGTCGGACCTGATGAACGGGCATTTCGTCGCATTGAAGGTGACGGACGACCAGGAAGAGGCCGTGAAGGCGTTTAAGAAGTATGACCGAGTCGCGCTGCCGGTCGTCGACTCGGGCGGCGTGCTCGTGGGCATTATCACGGTCGACGACATCCTGGATGTCGCCGAGCAGGAAGAGACCGAAGACGTTCAGAAGATGGCGGCGGTCCAGGTCCTGGATGAGCCATACCTGTCGGCTTCGGCGATGACGATGGTTAAAAAGCGGAGCGTATGGCTGGTGCTGCTTTTCGGCGGCGAGTTACTGACGCTGACGGCGCTGGCGAGCTTTGAGAAGACGCTCGAAGCCGTGGTCATCCTCGCGATGTTCATTCCACTAATCATTTCGAGCGGCGGCAACAGCGGTTCGCAGGCGGCGTCGCTGGTGATTCGTGCGCTGGCCGTCGGCGAGGTGAATGTCCGCGACTGGTGGCGGATCATGCGGCGCGAAATCGTTTCGGGGCTGGCGCTGGGATCGATTCTTGGGGTGTGCGCATTCATCGTTGCGATTCTCTTCAGCGTATTTCGTTTTCGCGGTGACCACGGCGTCTTTTCGATGCATCACCTGCTGGTCTCGTTCACCGTGGGAACGAGTCTCGTGGGCGTAGTACTGTTCGGCACTCTCGCCGGATCGATGCTGCCGATCGTCCTCAAGCGGATCGGGCTCGATCCGGCCGTTTCCTCGACGCCGTTCGTCGCGACGCTCGTCGACGTGAGCGGACTGCTGATTTACTTCGGCACGGCCACTGCACTGCTTCTCTGAGAGGCGGCCGCGCGGCGCGGAGATGGGTCATGCTTGGCGAACTTCTGCTTCCCGAAATTGAAGAACTGATCCACGCGCGCGACTTCACCGCACTGCGTGACGCGCTGGCGGGGATGAAGCCGGCCGACATGGCGGACCTGTTCGCCGATCTGCCGGCGGAACATGTGGCGGTGATCTTCCGGATTCTGCCGCGCGACCAGGCGGCGGACGTTTTCGCCTATCTGCCGGTCGAACTGCAGGAGTCGCTGCTGAAGGCGCTGGGCCAGGAGCAGGTGGCGGCCGTTCTCAACGAGATGGCGCCCGACGACCGCACGGCTCTGCTGGAGGAATTACCGGGCGAGGCGGCCCAGAAGCTGCTTTCGCTCCTGACGCCGGAGGAGCGCAAGGTCGCGAGCACTCTCCTGGGGTATCCCGAAGAGTCGATCGGCCGGCGAATGACGCCGGACTTCGTCGCGGTTCGCCAGGACTGGACGATCCAGCAGGTGATGAACTACATCCGCCAGACGGGCCACAACAAAGAGACGCTTAATGTCGTCTACGTGACAGATGAGAAGGGGAAATTGATCGACGACATCCGCCTGCGCGAACTGGTGCTGGCCGATCCGGAAGCGAAGGTCTCGGACCTGATGAACGGACAGTTCGTCGCGCTGAAGGTGACGGACGACCAGGAAGAGGCGGTGCGGGCGTTCAAGAAGTATGACCGGGTTGCGCTTCCCGTGGTCGATTCGGACGGCGTGCTCGTGGGCATCATCACGGTCGACGACGTGCTCGACGTCGCTGAGCAGGAAGAGACTGAGGACGTTCAGAAGATGGCGGCCGTCGAGGCGCTGGACGCGCCGTACCTCGAGACCGGCTTCCTGACGATGGTGAAGAAGCGCGGGGTGTGGCTTTCGGCGCTGTTCCTGGGCGAGATGCTGACGGCGTCGGCGATGACGCACTACGAGCACGCGATCGAGCGGGCGGCCGTGCTCTCGTTGTTCATCCCGCTGATCATTTCGAGCGGCGGGAACAGCGGGTCACAGGCGTCGACGCTGGTGATTCGCGCCATGGCGCTTCGCGAGTTGTCGCTGGGCGACTGGTGGCGCGTCCTGCGGCGCGAGGTCGGCAGCGGGCTCATTCTGGGCGGCTGGCTGGCGTTTCTTGGATTCACCCGCATCCATGTGTGGGAATGGATGGGATGGGCGGATTACACGGACCATCCGCACCTTGTTGCGCTGACGGTGGCGGGAGCGCTGATCGGCGTGGTGTTGTGGGGGACGCTCGTGGGCGGAATGCTGCCGATCTTTCTGCGACGGATCAAGCTCGATCCGGCGACGATCTCGGCGCCGTTTGTGGCGACACTGGTCGACGTGTGCGGGCTCGTGATCTACTTCAATGTCGCGCTTCTGATTCTCCGAAATACCTTGCTCAAGGCGCGATAATGAAATAGGGCCGACGGAGATTGCTCCGCCGGCCCTTGCAATCACATTTCAACGATCGCCCGGTTACAGCGCTTCGAACGAGACGTTTCCATTGGTCGTCTTGCCGCGGATGTTCCCGCCGCCGCCGTTGATCGTCGCGGTCAATTTCTTGCCGGTGGAACTCAGATTGTTGACGTTGGCGAAGCCGGCAAAGTCGGTTTCGACGCTGCCGTTTGTGGTTTCGAGGTCGAGGGCCGCCTGCACGGACGTCGGCACGCGGATGTTGACGGATCCGTTCTTCGTTTCGGCGTCGATCGAGCCGTTGTCCGGCGGAGTTGCGCGGAGGACGATTCCGCCATTCGTCACGCGGGCCAGGATGTTGCCGTGAATCTCGGTGGCCTCGATCGGGCCGTTGTCGGTTTCAAGGTCGAGGTCGCCGTCGGTGTCGACGACCCGGATCGCAGCGCTGATCGATCGGGCTTTCACCGGGCCGGTGTTGTTGGTGACGGTCAGCGGGGCGTTTTCGAGATTCAGGTCGAGCGACAGGCCGGCCGGAAGACGGATATTGAGCGATACGCCGGTGCGGCCGGGGTTCAGCTCGTTGCCGTCGGGGTCCTGGGTGGGCAGTTCGACGGTAACCTGCAGAATCTCGTTGTTGCCGCCGGTCGTTTCGACTTTGACCAGGACCTGCTCGAGCAGCTTGTTCGCTTCATCCGTGCTCTTGCCGTTGGCGTAGCGGAAGCTGCGGACGACGGCGTCGGTCACCTCGTCGTCGACGGTGACGCGGACGGGACCGTTCTTGGAAATGACCTTCAGGGTTGTCAGGCCGGCGAAGGGGATGTTGTCGGTGTGCCGATCGGAGGCGACGTCGGGGAAATCGAAGCTGAAGTTGAACTCCTCACCGTCGAACTCGAAGGTTCCTTTGAAGGAACCGCCACAACCGGCGAGCAACGCGAGGGCGGCGACGACGGTCAGGCAACCGATTCGGATCGCGGTGGCGCCGTCAGAAGGGGAACGTGCATTCATGGAACGACCTCCTTGTTGAAGATTTCCGTCTGCGGGCGACATCCTTGCGAGGCAGTTTCTGTGCGGGAGCGGGGCGAATCCTAACCGAGTCATCGGCAAGCGGGCAATCGGAACCGTTACGCATCGCGGCGTGCGAACCTTGATTGCCGCGCGCAAGTTTCGTCGATACATTGATCTGCATGAATTTGCCGTCTCATGAAATTCGCCGCCAGTTCATCGACTTTTTCGTCCAGCGCTGCGGCCACACGTTTATCCCGAGCTCGCCGGTCGTGCCGCAAGACGATCCGACGCTGATGTTTACCAACGCGGGCATGAACCAGTTCAAGCCGCTGTTTCTGGGTAATGCCGATCCCAAATCGGAGTTCGGGCGGTTGAAGCGGGCGGTGAATTCGCAAAAGTGCATTCGGGCCGGCGGCAAGCACAACGACCTCGACGACGTGGGGAAAGACACCTATCACCACACGTTTTTCGAGATGCTGGGGAACTGGTCGTTCGGCGATTACTTCAAGAAAGAGGCGATCGCCTGGGCGTGGGAGCTGCTGACGAAGCAGTGGGGACTCGATCCCACGCGGCTGCACGCGACCTATTTCCAGGGCGATGAGGCCGAAGGGCTGGAGCCCGACGTTGAGGCCCGCGATTTGTGGCTGGCCGTGCCCGGCATGGACAAGGCGCGGATTCACCCCGGCAACAAGAAAGACAACTTCTGGGAGATGGGCGACACGGGCCCGTGCGGGCCGTGCAGCGAGATCCACGTCGATCTGACGCCGGACAAGAGCGGCGGGAAGCTGGTCAACGCCGGCGACGCACGGGTCATGGAAATCTGGAACCTCGTGTTCATCCAGTTCAATCGTGGGGCGGACGGCAAGCTGACGCCGCTGCCGGCGAAGCACGTCGATACCGGGATGGGGTTTGAGCGCGTCACGTCGCTGTTGCAGGGCAAGAAGAGCAACTACGACACGGATGTGTTTACGCCGATCTTCGCGGCGATTCAGAAGGTGACCGGGGCGGGGGACTATCGCGGGACGCTGCCGGGAAAGGGGACGGGCGGCAAGGACGCGGGGGCGTCAAAGCAGGAACTGCTCGATGTGACGTATCGGGTCGTGGCGGATCACGTTCGTTGCCTGACGTTTGCGCTGACCGACGGAGCGCTCCCGAGCAACGAGGGGCGGGGCTACGTGTTGCGGCGCATTCTGCGACGCGCGTTTCGCTATGGCTGGCAGTATCTCGGGATGCACCGGCCGTTTCTCTGCGATCTGGTGCCGGCGGTCGTCAGCACGATGGGCGAGGCGTTTCCGGAGTTGCGGCGGAATCCGAAGCACGTGGGCGAGGTGATTCGCGACGAGGAGGAGAGCTTCGGGCGGACGCTCGAACGCGGGATCGCGTTGTTTGACGAGGCCGCCCAGTACGCCCGCACGCATCACCACGGCCGCATCAAAGGTGAAGACGCATTCAAGCTGCATGACACGTTCGGATTCCCCATCGATCTGACGCAGATCATGGCGGAAGAGAAGGGGATGCAGGTTGACGTCGCTGAGTATGAGCGGTTGATGGAACAGGCGCGCGAGCGGGCGCGCGGCGAAGGTGGCTCGAAGTCGGGATTGGCCGACAAGCTCGCCGCGATCGGTTCTGGTCAGCAGCGGACGAACGATTCGCCGAAGTATGCGACGTTGAGCATCGAGTCGCGGTTGATTGCGCCGATTGAGTTGGACGATTCTTCGCTCGGATTGGTCTTTGACCAGACTTGTTTTTATGGAGAGCAAGGCGGTCAAGTCGGAGATCGTGGGCGGGTTGTCCTCGGCGGGACTGCGATCGCGGAAATCGTGGACACTCAGCGGGTCGGCGATGTCGTCGTGCATATTGCGAACCGGCCGCGAAAGCCGCTGGCGAGCGACGCGAAGTACGAAATCGTTGTCGACGAGTCGCGCCGTGCGCCGACGATGCAGAATCACACGTCGACGCACGTGCTCAACTGGGCACTCCGGGAAGTGCTGGGCGATCATGTTCAACAGAAGGGCTCGCTGGTCGATCCCGACAAGACGCGATTCGACTTTTCGCATCCGTCGCCGCTGACGGAAGATCAGATTCGCCGGATCGAGGCGCTGGTCAACGAACAGATTCACGAAGACCTCGCGGTCAACGCCAAGGAGGTTCCGCAGAAGGAAGCGTTGAAGATCAACGGGCTGCGGGCCGTGTTTGGCGAAAAGTATCCGGAGGTCGTCCGCGTGGTCTCGATCGGGCCGACCGTCGATGAGTTGCTGGCTGATCCCGACGACTCGAAGTGGCGGAAGTATTCGATCGAGTTCTGCGGTGGGACGCATCTCAAGAAATCGGGCGAGGCAAAGCACTTTTGCCTGGTCGAGGAGTCGGCTGTCGCGAAGGGTATTCGGCGCGTGGTTGGAATCACCGCCGAGCGGGCCGCGGCTGCGGAGCACGCGGCGAACGAGCTGGCTGCCGAACTCGACGTCGTCGCAAAACTCGAGGGTGCAACGCTGGTCGAGCGCTTCGCGGCGCTCAGCACGGCGCTCGACACGCGGCAGTTGCCGCTGCTGGATAAGACGCGGATGCGCGGCGAGCTCGCCGCCCTGCAGGACCGCGTGAAGCAGGAGCAAAAGCAGCAGGCGCGGGCCGGGACGGCCGACGTGATCTCGCGGGCGGATCGGCTGCTGGCCGAAGCTGTGCGCGTCGGTTCGCATGCAATCATCGTGGGCGACATGGGCACGGCCGGTGTCGAGCAACTTCGATCGGCGATTGACTCGCTCCGTCAGCGGGCGGGCTCGGCCGCCGTCTGTCTCGCCGCGGAGAACGAAGGGAAGGTCGTACTGCTGGCGGCCATGACGCCGGACCTCGTGCAAAAGGGCGTGAAGGCGGGCGATGTGATTAAGGAGATCGCGCCACTCGTCGGCGGTCGCGGAGGAGGCAAGCCCGACATTGCGCAGGGAGGCGGATCGGATCTGTCGAAAGTGCCGGACGCGCTGAAGCGCGCCGCGGAGTTTCTGCGGACGAAGGTTGGCTGAGCCGCCGTCCGCGCAACCCGAAAAGGAGTATCCCATGTTGAGTCGAAAACTCGCAATTGCTACGGGAATCGTCCTAGCCATCGGCCTGGCCGTGCATGCCGGCGACGAGAAGAAGCCGGCGGCGAAAGCCGCCTGCCCCGGCCTCGAAGCCCTCTGCCCGGTTTCGGGCGAACCGATCGACAAGGACGTCTCGATCAAGGACGCCCACGGAGGAACGGTCTACTTTTGCTGTTCGAAGTGCGAAGGCAAGTACAAGGCCGATCCGGCCAAGTACGGCGAGAAGGTCTGCGCCCAACAGGTGGCGATGGCGAAGGAGCGGGTACAGGTTGCGTGTCCGGTGTCGGGCAAGCCGGTGAAGAAGTCCGCTTCGGCCGACTGCAACGGCACGACGATTTACTTCTGCTGCGGCATGTGCCCGGCTGCCTACACCAAGGACCCAGCCAAGTTCGCGTCGAAGATGGCGTCATGTTTTACGCTGCAGACCAAGTGTCCGGTCGAAGGCGAACCGATCGATCCGGCCGTCTTCACGAAAGGGAAGGACGGGCACAACGTCTATTTCTGCTGTGCGAAGTGCATTGCGAAGTACAACGCCGATCCGGACAAGTACATGAAGAAGCTGTCCGACGCCGCGACCGGCACCTCGAAGTAAGCGAACGCTGAGAACCGATGGCATCGGTACGATCCACCAAACGCCGCGGCTTTGATGAACGGTCGGCCCGTGCGCTGATCGGGATGGTGCATTTGCCGCCACTGCCGGGAAGCCCGGGGGCGCGGATGTCGATGGACGACATTCTCCGGCATGCGGCCGAGGAGGCGCGATTGCTGGCGAGTGCGGGGTTCGACGCCGTGATTGTCGAGAATTACGGCGATACGCCGTTTTATCCCGATTGCGTGCCGGCCGAGACGGTCGCGGCGATGACACTGGCGGTTCACCGCGTGGTCGAGACAGCGGGCGTGCCGGTGGGCGTCAACGTCTTGCGCAACGACGTGCTCTCGGGACTGGCAATCGCAGCGGCGACGGGGGCGGCGTTTGTGCGCGTCAACGTGTTGGCGGGCGTTTATGCGACCGACCAGGGCGTAATCACCGGGCGTGCGGCGGATGTCGTCCGAAAGCGGGCGCGGCTGTGCCCGCGCGTTCGCATCGCCGCGGACGTGCACGTGAAGCACGCGATGCCGGTCAGCCAGCCGGACATCGGGCGCGCGGCGGCGGATACGGCGTATCGCGGGGCGGCGGACGTGCTTATCGTCAGTGGACCGGCGACGGGCCGCGGGGTCGATGCGCGCGACTTGCGAGCGGTGCGAGAAGCGACGCCGGACGTGCCGATCTGGGTGGGGAGCGGCGTGACGGCCGAGACGGCGAAGTCACTGCTGGAGCTGGCCGACGGATTGATCGTCGGGACGTGCTTGAAGCGCGGGGGCAAGACGACGGCGGCACTCGATGGAGCGCGGGTACGGGCGTTCGTTCGCGCGGCGAGGTAGGGCGCGCCGAAGCATCACGCCGAGCTTTGCGGCTCAACTTTCTTCAGAACGAATCTGCGGTAGTAGGCGAGGCCAAGGCAGGTCAGGGGGATCGCCAGGACCAGGCCGATGAAGCCGAGAAGTCTGCCCCAGATAAAGATCGAGAGCATGATCGCGATTGGCCGCAGGCCGGTGGCGTCGCCAAGGATGCGCGGGCCGAGGAAGCCGTCCATGAGGACCTGGACCGAGGCGAAGACGGCGACGACGAGCAGGAGCGAGACGACGATGCTCGATTCGGTCTCGATGGCGCGGACGATGCCGAGGATGCAGGCGGGGACGAACGCGATCGTCTGGAGGTAGGGAACCATGTTG
Organism: uncultured Planctomycetaceae bacterium; assembly: GCA_964549445.1. Classification (GTDB taxonomy): domain Bacteria; phylum Planctomycetota; class Phycisphaerae; order UBA1845; family UTPLA1; genus SpSt-539. Next base: position 6,990 of record CAZJVS010000059.1, on the reverse strand, counting down.
AGCACGCCGATGAGCAGGCCGAGGGCGATACCGAGGGGCAGTTTGATGATACTGAAGCCGATGGCGAAGAAGACGCCGGTGATCATGGCGACGATGAACTGACCGCGGAAGTAGCGCTGCATCGCTTTCTGAAACTCGGTGGTGAAGTCGACGATGGCGTCCTTGTAGGCCGGGGGAAGGTACTGCTTCCAGTTGCGGGCGAACAGGCGATAGTCGATGAGCAGGAAGATCAGGTAAACCAGCACAAGCACGACGACCGTGAGCGCGAGGACGGCGTTCAGTGCGCCGGTGACGAGGCCCCACGCGGTGGGGACGGCTTTCTTTACGGCGCCCGTCAGGAGCGTCTTGAAGTCTGCGGAGACGATGAATTCGCGAACCTGCTCGACGATCCAGGCCATGCGCGCGTCGATGGGGTGCTGGACGGACTTCTGGATACGTTCGGCAAATGCGGCGCCGCTGGTCTTGAGCTTGGTGATGATGCTGTCGAAGCGGCCGAGTTCGTCTGCCAATAGCGGGACGAGCACGACGGTGAGCGAGACAAGCAGGACGAGGGTCGCGAAAACGGTCAGCACGACGGCGGGCGTGCGGCGGCCGATGCGGCGCTCGATGAGGGTGACGATCGGATTGAGCAGGTAGGCGAGCACGCCGGCCAGGGCGAACGGCAGGAGAATGTCGGATAGCTCGCGAAGGAGCCAGAAGAGGCCGATGACGAGGCCGGCGGTGAAGAGGAGCCGGACGACGCGGTCGAAGTCGTAGCGGTTATCGGCGTCAGGCATTCGTCAATCCCAGGTCGGCCGCCACGGGTTGCAGGGCGGCGATGCAGTTGCGAATGTGATCGTCGAGCGGCAGGCCGAGCAGTTCGGCGCCCTTGTTGATGTCGTCACGGCTGACGGCGGCGGCAAAGGCGGCGGACTTCAATTTTTTCTTGACGCTGGAGGGTTCCATGCCTTCGAGCCGGGTGGGACGTACGAGCGCGGCGGCGACAATGAAGCCGCAGAGCTCGTCGCAGCCGAAGAGGGCTTTGCGGATCGGGCGGTCGCGGGGATATTCGTCGAGGTTCCAGTCGGCGTGGGACAGGATCGCGCCGATCACTTCGTCATCGACGCCGCGTTGTCGGAGGATTTTCGCGCCTTCGCGCGTGTGATCGGGGGGCTTGGGCCAACGCTCGTAGTCGAAGTCGTGCAGGAGGCCGACGAGTCCCCACTGCTCGACGTCGCCGCCGAGGATCGGTGCGTAATGACGCATCCCGGCTTCGACTGCCAGCATGTGCTTGCGCAACGAGTCGGAGGGGACAAACTCGCAGACGATGGACCAGGCGTCGGAACGGGTCATCAGGAGCGGAGCTTAAACAAGTGCTCGGCAATCTGCACGCCGTTGAGGGCAGCGCCTTTGCGGAGCTGGTCGCCGCAGGCGAAGAGGTCGAGGCCCTTGCCGGGGGGCTGGCTGGCGTCGGTGCGGATGCGGCCGACCAAGACGTCGTCGCCGCCGGAGGCGTCGATGGGCATGGGGAAGCGGTTGGCGGCGCGATCATCTACCAGGCGGACGCCGGGGGCCTTGGAGAGGGCGTCCCGGGCGCCCTGTTCGGTGAGCGTTCCGACGAACGTCAGATTGATCGACTCGCTGTGGGCGCGGGGGATCGGGACGCGGATACAGGTGGCCGTGATCGGGAGGTTGGGAGTACCCATGATCTTGCGGGCCTCCTGGATCACTTTTGTCTCCTCCTCGTTGTAGCCGTCAGCGCCGATGGTCGTGTTGTGCGAAAAGAGATTGAACGCGATGGCATGCGGCAGGACCTTTGGCTCGGGAGGCCGGCCGCGAAGGGTTTCGATGGTCTGATCGTGCAACTCGGTGAGGGCACGCGCACCGGCGCCGCTGACGGCCTGGTAGGTTGAGACGACGATGCGGGCGATGGGGCTGACGCGGTGCAGCGGCCAGATGGCCATACACATGATGATGGCAGTGCAGTTCGGGACGGCAATGATGCCGCGATGCGCGGCGAGCGCTGGGCCGTTGATTTCGGGGACCGCGAGCGGGACGTCGGAGTCCATGCGGAAGGCAGAGCTGTTGTCGATGGCCACGGCGCCGGCCTTGACGGCGATGGGGGCGTATTTGCGGCTGATCGTCTTTCCGGCGGAGAAAAAGGCGACGTTGATGCCGCGGAAAGAGTCGGACGTCAGCGGCTGGATGGTCAGCTTGCGGCCGGCGAAGGTGGCCGGCTTGCCGGCCGAGCGTTCAGAGGCGAACAAACGCAGTTCACTGACCGGAAAACGGCGTTGTTCTAGGACGTTGAGGAATTCTTGACCTACGGCGCCACTGGCGCCGACGATGGCGACATTCACGTTCAATCTCCGGTCGCGGGGACGATTCGACACGATATCGCCGCGGTAATGGAGCATATCGGGCGCGGAGTAGGTGAACAAACAGGGCTGCCCGAGGTGGACGGCATATTCATTGGGAACCGAACGGATCGGGGCGTTTTGCATGAATAAGTGTCGCGCGAATAAACCCTTGACGCGCAAAAGCGCGTGCCGCTAATCTTGTCGATCCGGTAACGAGGCGCGACGAGTGCGAGCGGTAGCTGTCTCTACCGCTATTTTTTGCGGCCACTTCGTACCTTTTGGCACGATGTCGGACAGCGACCCGAATCGCCGCGATCCTGACGACTACCGGAATTCCGCCGGCGTCGTTCATTCGTGGATCCGGCAGGCATCGCAGGTGTTTGAGTTCCTCGCGGCGCTCGGCATTTGCGGATTCGCGGGATATCGCATCGATGAGCGGTGGAAGTGCGGACCGTGGGGTCTGCTGATCGGACTACTGCTCGGAATGACAGCCGGCCTGTACTTGATGCTTCGGGAAAGCAAGCGACTGGAAAAATGACGTCGCGTGAAATTGGTTCTCATCTATATCGTTGCACTGCTGGCCGTCGCGGCGGCGGCGGTGCTGATCGGCGCGCGTCCGACGGAGGCGCGGTGGGGCGCTGCGGGCGTCACGTCGATGCGGGCTGCGGTCGGAATGTGCCTGCTCGCGGCGCTGATCGCGGCAGTTCCCATCGCGATTGCAACCGGAAAGCGTTCGTCCTACGCACCGCAGGCGTGTCTGGGCGGCACGGTGTTGCGGTTGCTGATCACGATGGGACTGGCGGTCGCGTATCAATCAACGACACAGGTTCACATGCGGTCGTTTCTGTCATGGCTGGTCATCGCCTATCTGTTATTCCTAACCGTCGAGACCGCGCTGACGGTCTGGGTTGTGCGTCGCCGCTGGTCGCCGGCGGGCGGGGAGAAGTGACGTCGTGCTGATGTTGCTGGCCTCACACGATCCGGCCGACCATGTTCTGCCGCATTCCTTGTTCAAACTTCTGCCGTGGAATTTCAATTTCGGCGTGAAGGTGATCCCGCTGCTGAATATCGATTTCGGCAACCAAGAGCTCTACTTCACCAACCACATGCTGATGATGCTGGTTTCGGCGGGACTGTGCCTGCTGATCATGCCGCGCGTGGCGCGGCACTACCGGCACGGCGGCGAGCCCCGGGCGCCACACGGGCTGACCAACCTTTTTGAGGCCCTGATTCAGTTCATTCGCGAGGGGGTTGCGCGGCCGGTCTTGGGACCACGGACGGATGCATTCATGCCGTTCCTGTGGACGATGTTCTTCTTCATCCTGTTCTGCAATCTGCTGGGGATGATTCCCTTCGAGTCGATCTTCGCGTTGATCTCCGGCGGAAAATGGCAGGGGATCGGCGGGACGGCGACGGGCAACCTGGCGGTCACGGGCGGATTGGCGCTGTGCTCGCTGTTCATGATTCATGCGAGCGGTGTGAAGGCCGTCTTTCGTGGTCTCGTTGACGGCACCTATGGGCATCACGATCACGGCGAAGACGACGAAGATCACGGACACGGACACGGCCACGAACACGGGCACGCCCACGACCATTCGCATGGAATGTCGGCCGGGATGGCGGCCGTCATGGCGGCTCCGTTGTACATCTGGAATTTTGCGCCGCATGTATTCAAGCCGGGGCCGGATACGTCTGCGGCGCTGAAGCCGCTCGTTTACGTGCTCGACTTTGGAATGTGGGTGGTCCTGTTGTTGCTCGAATTGCTTGGCGCGCTGATCAAACCGTTCGCGCTCATGATTCGATTGTTCGCGAACATGATCGCCGGTCACATCGTCCTTGCATCGATTCTGGCGTTGATTCCGATCGTGACGGCGGTCACCGTCGGTTACCTCTTCGGTTCGCTTCCGAGCGCGCTGGGCTGCGTGGCCCTGAGTTGCCTCGAACTGTTTGTGGCGTTCCTTCAGGCGTACATCTTCGTATTCCTGACGACGTTGTTCATCGGCGCGGCGGTCGCGCCGGATCATTGAGAAGCTGACGCGCCGGGCGAAAGCCGGCGCTGCAACAAGACATGGACCGGGGTGGCCGGCGCCCTGCTCCGCTTTTTGCTTAAGGCCGGAAGAGATTCATACACCCCGAAGGGCAATGGAGACATCAACATGTTGGACGTATTGGCACAAGCGACACCCCTGTTTGCGGACAAAGGCCTGATGGGCCTGGGCGCCGGCCTCGGCGCTGCGTTGACGACGCTGGGAGCGGCCAAGGGCATCGGCCACCTCGCGGGCAACGCGGTCGAGTCGATCGCACGGCAGCCGGAGGCGGGCGGACGCGTGTTTACCTCGATGATTATCGCGGCGGCGCTCATCGAAGGCTTCACGTTCTTCGCGCTCGTTATCTGCAACGGCATCGTCGGAAAGCTGTAGGACCGAATGCGGACGAATGTCCGCCGGGTGGTTCTGAGATGCGACATCGATTGCATTGTTTGGCGGCGTGCGTGGTCGTGACCGTGCTGGTCGGCGCTTCGCCGGCGGTTCGGGCCGAAGACTCACACGAGAAGGCACCGGCGACGGAAAGCAACGCGCACAGCGAAACGGCCGCACATGGCGAGGCGGGCGGACACGAGAAGCCGCCGCTGCTGAGCTTTGACCCCGGGGCCGCGCTCTGGTCGATCTTCGTGTTCGTCGTCCTGATGCTTGTACTGCGGTCGTTTGCGTGGAAGCCGATCCTCGAAGGGCTTCAGCAGCGCGAGAAGTTCATCCACGACTCGATCGAAGATGCGAAGCGTCATCAGCGCGAGGCCGAAGAGACGCTCCGCCGCTACACCGAGCAGATCAATCATGCCCGGGAGGAGGCGACGGCGATCGTGGAAGAAGGCCGCCGGGACGCCGAAGCCGTTCGCAAGCGGATGAACGAAGAAGCGCGTGCCGAATCGCACGCATTGGTAGAGCGGGCGAAGCGCGATCTGGCGATCGCGCGCGACGACGCGATCAAGGCGCTCTACCGGCAGTCGGTCGAACTATCGACGCAGATGGCGGCCAAGCTCGTCAAACGGCAACTGACGCCGCAGGATCAGCAGGCGCTGATCGACGAGGCGCTGACCGAGATCGGCAACCTCCGCCGCTAGGCGGCGGATGCGAGAGGAACGCGGGATGGCCGGTGAATTCGACACGGTGCAGGCGGCTTCGACTGTGTACGCGCAGGCGATGCTCGATCTTGCCTCCAAGGCGAATCAGGAAGACGCGGTCGACGGCGAGTTGGGCTCGCTGCACGACCTGTACAACCGCGACCGGGCGTTCGCATCGTTTGCCTGTTCGCCGGCGATTGACCGCGATCAGCGGCGGGCGTCGCTGCGGAAGATCTTCAGCGGGAAACTCAGCCCCATGGTGCTGAACCTGCTTCTGGTTCTGAATGACAAGCACCGGCTGTCGATTCTCCCGCAGGTCTGCGACACGTATCGGCGACTGATGGAGCGGAAGCGCGGCGAGGCACGTGTTCACGTGACGTCGGCCGTGGCACTGACGGACGCGCAGCGGACCAAATTGGCCGAGATGGTCACGAAAGCAACGAAGTGGAAGCCGATTCTGTGCGAGACCGTCGACGAAAACGTCCTGGGCGGTTTGCGCGTGTTGCTGGGCGACCGGGAGATCGATCGGACCGTGGCGAGCCGGCTGCGGCTGATGCGGGCCGAGCTGCTGAATAACGTCGATGCGCAACTTTACCATGGTCGGACGTTCGTGACGGAGAACTGATTCCGGCGACGGAAGCGGGACGAATACTATGAAGATTCAAGTAGACGAGATCACGTCGGTCATCAAGGAAGAGATCGCCCAGTATCACGACGAACTGGAGGTCTCGGACGTCGGTCGGGTGCTGGAGGTCGGCGACGGCATCACGCGCATCTACGGGCTCGGCTCGGCGATGGCGGGCGAGATGCTTCAGTACGAGTCGGGCGAAATTGGCCAGGTGTTCAACCTGGAAGAGAACTCAGTCGGCGCGGTCGTGCTGGGCGACTACCTGAAGATCGAGGAAGGCGAGCAGGTCAAGGCGACGGGCCAGCTTCTGTCCGTTCCGGTGGGCGAGGCGATGATCGGCCGCGTGGTCGACCCGCTCGGTCGTCCGCTGGACGGCAAGGGTGCGATCGTCTCGCCGCACCGCTGGCCGCTGGAATACAAAGCCCCGGGCATTGCCGAGCGGCAGCCGGTCAACGAGCCGCTCCAGACGGGCATCAAGCCGATCGACGCGATGATTCCGATCGGCCGCGGGCAGCGCGAGCTGATCATCGGCGATCGCAAGACCGGCAAGACGGCCATCGCGCTCGACACGATCATCAATCAGAAGGGCGGCGACGTCATCTGCGTGTATGTCGCCGTCGGGCAGAAAGAGTCGACCGTGGCGGGCATCGTCGAGCGGTTGCGCGAGGCCGGGGCGATGGATTACACCATCGTCGTATCGGCCGGCGCGTCCGACTCGGCTCCGCTGCAGTACATCGCGCCCTACGCAGGCGCGGCGATGGCCGAGTACTTCATGTACGAGCAGGGTCGCCACACGCTGTGCATCTACGACGACCTGTCAAAGCAGGCGACGGCGTATCGCCAGCTTTCGCTGCTGCTGCGGCGGCCGCCGGGTCGCGAGGCGTATCCGGGCGACGTGTTCT
>CAZJVS010000058.1:0-25776 GCA_964549445.1 uncultured Planctomycetaceae bacterium | reverse complement strand
CCATTGCAGACGGCGCAGATCCCGCGTTTCTTGCGTTCGGCGGCAATCACCGCATTCTCCAACGCGCGAAACTTGGCTTCATCCTCATCACACAGCCGCTTAATTTCGGCTTCGCTCGCGGTCGAGTCGTCACGCTTCACAAGCCTCGCGCCGAAGATGGAATGGAACTTGTCCGGGCTCGCATTGGCCCACTGCAACAGCGACCACGCGCCACTACTCGGGGCGGACTCCGGCGGAACGTAGCGCCCCATGCGATCCAGCACCCAACGCGCGGCGTCGCCAACGTCAGCCGTGGGCACAACCGGGCCGGTCCATGTCGCTGCGGGCTCCGGCGCTCCCGTTTGCGCCTGCGTGTCGGCCAGCAGCGGAGGAAACTCAGCCGCCGCTGCTATCCACGCCTCTTTCGCCGTTGCGCCGCCGCCAACCAAGTCGGCCTTCCGGCGCTGGAAGGCGTGGAATCGTCCTTCGCGCTTGAGGCGATCGGCTAGCTCGACGGAGTTTTCGGGCATGGCTCACCTATTCGGATTGTGCGTGTCGGCAATCGAAAAATGGCGTGTCGAGGAACAGGATAACCGGAGTCACAAGAGCGCGCGCGGTGGGTGGCGAGGTTAAGATTCTGGCAGCAGCCGCCCCTCGCCGGAGTCCCGTCGCCTTCAATTTGCCCTCGCCGCCTCGCGTAGCCTGCCAGACGCACGACGTTCGAGCGAGAGCGAAACACGAGGCCAGGCCGACACTCGATACATCCAAACGCGCCAGCGGCCCGCCAAACGTCCGGTGCAACTCAGTGCAGACAGCACCGGTCCGGCTCACGGTTGGCTCGCCCGCACCATCGCCACGATGCCCGCCCGCACCGCCGCCGGAAGCGCCGACCACGCCTCGCGGATCAGTTCCAGGTCTGGGTCTGTCGGAGCCGGATGGGGAGCATTTTCGGCTCCGGAAGCGGCGCATTCAGCGGCATCTGCGCCGCCATCGGTGAGATTCGCTAGTGTTTCTTGGGTTTGTTCGAGTCCTGCAACGCCCATCCCCCATTGTTAGCTGAGTTCGTCGAATGAAGCGTCCGGGCTGATGCTCGATGCATGGAATGAGTGCAGTAAAAAAAACACCCGCCGTCGCGGGTCACGCGACGGCGGGTTTAGTGACAAGAGGGGATGAGGATTTAGCGGCGTCGGCGAGCGAAGGCCGCGAGACCCAGACCGAGCAGCGCCATCGTGGCGGGCTCGGGGACAACGCCGATCTCGTAGCCGACGTTGGCGACGATGGCCGGGTTGCCGAAGAGGTACATACCAGGAGCGCCCGCACCGACGTTCGATGCGCCCGAGACGTAGATCGAATCCGGGCTAGTCGTGCCCGCGAGAAGCGGGTTGGCCGAGACGATGCCCAAGCGGGTCGTCGTGCCCGAGTAGCTCTGGCTGCCGATCTGCTGGGTGACGTAGATGCTCGTCGAGCTCAGATTGATCGGAATGGCGAGCGTCTCAAGATTGATGAACGAGAGGACGGTGTAGTAGCCAGCCGGCAGACCCGTCGGGTCGTTTCCACCATCGGTGAAATCGATCTCGCCCGAGAGGTAGCCGCCGAGCAGCGTGCTGCCGCCGGTGCCGGGGAGGTTGGTGCCGTCGTAGTTGTAGAAGCGGAGCTCGATCTCGGCCGCATCAAGCTGGCCGGTGTTTCCGCCGCCCGTGCTGTTGAAAACGGTGAACGAGTGCGTCGAGAGCGTGCCGGTTCCGAGCGTCGTCATGCGATCGCCGAATACGGGGCCATCGGCTGCAGGGGCCGAGATACCAGCATTAGCGGCTGCTGGGCTGATGAGCGGGGCGTTGTTATAGACCGATCCGACGAACCGGCCGGACGGCGGCTCGTTCCAGCTGATCTTGCCGGTGGCCACGTCGTAATACGCGTGCCCGAAGTAGTGGGCCGTCTCAATCTGAGCCGCAGCAAAACTCGGCACAAACGCGACGATTGCTGCAACTGCTAACAAACCACTGAACCGCTTCATGTCATCCTCCTCTTTCTTGCCTTGCGGCAACGCACTGAGCATCGCCGCTCTCCGATCTGTAGATGCATTTGGGTTGTTGCATTCGCAGCAACGACACCTGACCCGCATGCGCTCTAGAAAGTGGTTTTCGGGGGAGATTTGGCGGAGCCGCATGGCCCACGCACCCCTTTACCCACCTCCGTATTTCCCTCCTCACGACCTGTCTGCGGTGCACAGCAAAGGCTTTGCCCTTGCGCGCCCTGCAGCCAAGTCTAATCCTCTGCATTGAACCAGAAAACGGGGCTGGAGTCAAGTGCAAAAGGGCAAAATAGGGTACCTGACACGTGAATCCATCGCCCGATAACCTCGACTTTGAGCGTGATAATTCGCGGACAACCAAAACTGGAAGCGGCTCTAACCAGATCGTGCAATGCTCTGCTTAATCGTCGCCCCCCCCCCACCGAGGGTAATCGTAATGCTTTATCATGACAGATCTTAGATTCGTTGCGCCTGAGAAAAATCCCAGATCATCCGTCACGTCTCGACGTGTTGAGGGAGTTTAATCCGCCGACTAGGATCGGGGCTTCGTGCTGCTTGCCCGCGTCGCAATCGACGCGAATCGGCCTCGCGGCACCAAAGCGTCGCCAGCGTGTGCGGAGTGCGGGAAAATGTCTGTAGTAAGCCGTGCTCCTGCTATAGGGATTGACCCATCGTCTGGATCAGACACCGGGTCTTCGCCGCACTTCACTCGAATCGATCGCAGATTCACACTCATTCTCGTCATGATTTGCGCGCTGGGGCTGGGCTCTCGGATGATGATCCTGGCGGGCTACGTCCGATCCTGTGCACTGGCCGGAACGCCAATCAACGATGCCGAAACATTCTGGCGATGGGCCGGCGAAATCGCGAGTGGCACCTGGGGCCTTGATGCTCCGTTTTTCTCGGCGCCGCTGTATGCGTATGTTCTTGGAATCCTCCGTCGGATTGGTGTGGGGCTGACCGGTATTTACTTCCTTCAATCGCTTGCCACGGTCGGCACGGCCGGCTTGCTGGGGTGGGCAGCCCGGCGCCGATTCGATCCCTTAACGGGAATCCTGGCCGCCGCAATCTTCCTGCTGCTGCGCGAATCAGCATCGTCGGCTTTGCGCGTACTCGACAGCACACTGCAATTGATGATTGGCACGATGGCCTGGACGACGCTGATTGCGTGGCAATCAAAGCCAAGCGCGCGACGAGCCGGGTTAGCCGGAGTGACTCTCGGGCTGCTGTGCCTTTGTTATGCTCCGGCTGTCGTATTGGTCGTGCCCGTTGGGGCGTGGATGTGTTGGGAAGGTGGCGCCGGCCGCAGCAAAGTCGCGGGTGCGGCGATCGCCGTCATTGCGGCGCTGCTCACGATCGCGCCGGCGACCATTCACAACTACCGGGCAAGCGGCGAACTCTTCCTGGTTCGAGGTGGTGCCGGAGTGACGCTGGCGCAGGGCAACCAACCCGCGTCGGAAGGCGTTTATACGCCTGTTCCGGGAGTCGATACGCGGCGAGATCGAATGCACCGCGACGTCATGCGCATCTATCAGGAAGCGACGGGAGGCGAGCGAAGCTGGTCGGCGGCGGACCGGTTTTTCCGCAGGCAGGCGACGGCGTTCTGGCGTTCGGAACCGGCCCGCGCCGCCTGGCTTGCGATGCGTAAACTCTGGTTGTTCCTGACTTCACGAAACTACTCGGACATCTACTCGCCCAATGCCGAGATCGCGGTCGGAATGAACGGTTGGCTGCGCCTGGCGCCGGTCGAGGTACCGTGGCTGATAGGGCCGGCACTGATCGGATTGGCGTTGATGGCGCGCCGTCCGACTCGATATGCGCCGGAGCTTCTTCTATTCCTGGTTCCGCTGCTGATCGTCGTCGTATTCTGGTACTCGTCACGTTATCGGGTGCCGGCCATTCCGACTCTGGTGCTGGCATCGGCCTGGGCCCTTGCGCGTCTGGGGCAGTGGCGCGAACATCGCGTTGAGAGTGGGATCGTGATCGGAGCCCTTGCGGCTTCGCTTTCGACGGGGGCGATCAACCGTGCACGAGGTCTCGATGTGCTCGACCTGAGTTCACCACGCTTCTCGATGGCCTACGCACTGCGCGTGCAAGGCCGGACACCGGAGGCGATCGAGCAGCTGCGGTTGGGACTGGCGTTTGACAAACGCAGCACCGAAAAGCGCGCAGCGCTCGGGGAGTTGCTGGTCGAAATCGGAGACTATGACGCGGGCCTCAGCGAACTCATGCAGGCGATGCTCGCCGCTCCGCAAGATCTGGGGCTCCGTCTGCAATACGGGAAGGGGCTGATTCGGGCGAAGCGATTTGAGCACGCCGAAGCCACTCTACTGGCCGCTCGCAGCGAAGCACCCGAGAATCCCGACACACTGCTGAGTCTCGCGGAGTTGTACCGGGCGACAGATCAGAAGGAGCGGTTTGCGGAGTTTGCAGCGTTGGCGCTTGCGAAGCGGCCCGACAACACGCAAGTGCGGCAGAAGTTCGCTGACGTGCTCATGAAACTTGGACGGTGGGATGCCGCAAAGGTGCAGATCGAAGAATTGCTGCGACGGGCTCCGGACGACGCTGCAACCTGCCGAATGCTCGCCATGGTTGAGGCGCAGCGCGGCGACCTCGTATCTGCGCACGCGGCGGCAGAGCGCGCCGCGCGGCTGGTTCCCGGGGACATCGGTTTATTGCACGACCTGGCCGTGATCGAGGCGCGTCAGGGCAATTTGGATGGCGCGGCGGCGCATCTGAAGCACGCGCTTGAGATCAACCCGAACGATGAGCAATGCGCGGCCACGCTACGGCAAATCGAACAAGCCCAGGCACGACGGCGGGCTCAGCCGCCTTCGCGTTAATCGCTATTCACCAGCAAACAAGGAAATCGTCTCGAAACGATCGACGTCGACGAGGCCGAGATTTGTCAGTTTCAGTTGACCGATCACGGACAGACTCAAGAACGAGAGGGCCATGAACGGTTGCATGAGTTTGCAACCGAGGGCGGCGGCCGCTTTCTGGAGGGCCGCGTGGCGCGCGGCGACGGCGTCGGCTTTGCCGTCGCTGACGAGGCCGGCGATGGGGAGCGCAAGGTCGGCCACGACTTTGCCGCCATCGACGACGCACAGCCCGCCGCGCATCGAGGTCAGGTGAACGAAGGCAGCGAGCAAGTCGGCGTCGTCGACGCCGACGGCGATCAAGTTGTGGGCGTCGTGGGCGACCGAGGAAGCCAGCGCGCCGCGCTTCAGGCCGAAGCCGCGAACGAAGCCGAGTCCGATCTCGCCGCTGGCGCGGTGGCGTTCGACGACGGCAAGCTTGAGAAGATCGCGCGCCGGATCGGCAACAAGTCGGCCGTCACGGACGGCGGCCGGCTCGATCGATCGCTTCGTATCGATGCGGTTTTCCATCGCTTCGATAATGTGGACCCGCGGGGAACTGTGCCCGTTTAGCGGAATGGCGAGTTTCGCAACGTCGAGCGCGGCAATGTTGATCGTGCTGCGGAGGACGGTCGGGGGCGCGGCAGTCTCGGGGACATGGGTGCACGCGCCGTTTTCCGCGGTGATCACGCCGTTTCGCAACGTGCGGGTCACACGGCACGACTTCCAGTCGGAGACGACGGCCAGATCGGCGCGATAGCCGGGGGCGACGGCGCCGGTGTGATGCAGGCCGAAATAGCGGGCCGTATTGAGCGTGGCGAGACGGACGGCGAGCGCGGGGTCCAGGCCGCCTGCAATCGCTTTGCGAATGATGAAATCGATGTGACCTTCGGCGAGCAGGTCTTCGACGTTTTTGTCGTCGGTGCAAAAGCTGAATTGTGCGGCCGAAGCCGGCGTAATCGCGGGGAGGAGTGCTTCCAAATTACGCGTCTGCGAGCCCTCGCGGACCATGATGTGGAAGCCGAGGCGGAGCTTTTCGCGGGCCTCGTCGGCGTTGATGCACTCGTGATCGCTGCCAATCCCAGCCGCGGCGTATGCGACGAGCGGCTTGCCGGAGAGTCCCGGCGCGTGGCCGTCGATCACGCGGTTGCCGGCGATGCGAATCTTGTCGAGCACATCTTCGCGGGCGGAGACGACGCCGGGGTAGTTCATCATCTCGGCGATACCGCGGACCCATTCGTCGGAAAGAAACGGCAGCAAGTCGACGGCGGACAACTCCGCGCCCGCGCTTTCAAGCGGCGAGGCGGGGACGCACGAGCTGAGCATGACGTAGACATCGATGGGGGCATGCTTCGCGGTGCGGAGCACGAAGCGGATGCCCTCGGCGCCCATCACATTTGCGAATTCGTGGGGGTCGGCGACGATTGCGGTTGTACCCCGCGCGGCGACGACGCGGGCGTATTCGGGGACGGCGAGCAGCGATGATTCGATGTGGACGTGAGCGTCGATAAAGCCGGGGCAGATGAACTGTCCGGCTACGTCGATGGACTTACGGCCGTCGTATCCCGCCCCGATGGCTGCAATGCGATCGCCCACGACGGCGACGTCAGCGGGATAGATTTCGCCGGAAAAGACATTGACGACGCTCCCGCCGCGGAGGACGAGGTCGGCCGGCCGGCGGCCGGCGGCGACGTCGATCAGGTGTTCCAAGTGGGAGGGTTCAGGGATTTGGGGCACAGACCATTCACCTCGCAGGCACATCCTACGCTGTTTGAAGGGGTTTCGCGACGGCTTGGATGGGGTCCGCGTCCGGGAACACGGGGCCTGCCTTGAAACGGTGGCGACCGGTAAGGGCTTGCCGAGCCGGGAAAGACTGGTAGAATCATCGATCCGTCATAAAGCGTACAACATCCGCTCCGGACGGTACATCAGACGAGGTTGCTATGTCGGTCAAGATCAGAATGAAGCGCATGGGCCGCTCCGGCCGTCCGTTCTACCGGCTTCACGCCATCGATAGTCGCGTTCGGCGAAACGGCCGGGCGATCGAGGAACTCGGGTTCTACGATCCGCTTGCGAAAGACGCGGGGAAAGCCGTTCAACTGAAGAAGGAGCGGATTGAATACTGGCTGAGCGTCGGCGCGCAGCCGTCGGATACGGTCGGGCAGCTCCTGCAGAAGAACGGAATCGTCCGGCAGCCGAAGATGACTGCGACGAAGGCGAAGACGACTGAGCCGAAGGCGAAAGCCAAGGCCAAGGCTTAGGCCCGGCGCGGCCGGGTCCGGACGCGTCGCGGGGTTGCGACCCATGCGAATCGACGTCCTGACGCTGTTCCCGGAAGTTTGCGAGCCGTACTTCGGCGCGAGTATTTTGGGTCGAGCGAAGGCAGCCGGACGAGTCGAGATCCGGTGCCACAACATACGAGATTTCACGACCGATCCGCATCGAAAGGTCGATGATCGCCCGTTTGGCGGCGGGCCCGGAATGGTGCTGATGTGCCAGCCGGTGGTCGATGCGGTGGAAGCTGTCGAGCGGATGTCGGCGGAGCCGGCGACGCGGATCGTATTGACGCCGCGCGGCGAGAAGCTGACGCAGCGTGTGGCCGAGGAACTGGCGACGAAGCCGAAGTTGCTGATCGTCGCCGGCCACTACGAAGGGTTTGACGAACGGATTTTCACCCTTCTGCGTCCCCGCGAGATATCGGTCGGGGACTACGTGCTCTCGGGCGGAGAGGCGGCCGCGCTGGTGCTGGTCGATGCCGTCGTCCGGCTGCTGCCGGGTGTGATTGGCGACCCGGACGCGCTGCTCGAAGAGTCGTTCGGCAACGGATTGCTGGAGTATCCGCAGTTCACGCGCCCGCGGGAGTATCGCGGGCTGTCGGCGCCGGAAGTGTTATTCGGCGGCGATCACGGGAAAATTGAAGCGTGGCGGCGACAGGAAGCGAAGCGCCTGACCGTCGAACGTCGTCCGGACCTGATGCGGCCGGATTTGCTCGACAGACGCGATTAGAATCAGACGATACACGTCGGGAGACTGGTGTCATGCGGAACAGACTGATCACAGCCATTGAATCGACGTACACGAAGGGAAACCCGCCCAAGTTTGACATCGGTGACACGGTCGAGGTCGGCGTGCGGATCGTCGAAGGCGGCAAGGAGCGCGTCCAGCCGTTCATCGGAGTCGTCATCGGGCGGCGCGGGTCGGGGATCAACGCGACGTTTTCGGTGAGGCGAATCGTGAACAACGAGGGCGTCGAGCGGACGTTCCCGCTTCATTCGCCCAAGGTCGCGCATGTCGATGTCGTCCGACACGGCAAGGTGCGGCGTTCGAAGCTCTACTACCTCCGCGAGCGAGTCGGCAAGGCCCGCAAGCTGGCCGAGCGCCGCGAGTCGAGCGGCGGCGAAGAGAAGCCGGCGACCGAGGGCCGGACTCGCGAAGCCGCGATGGCTGGCGCCGTCTGATCCCTTCGTTCAGTGTTCTTTCGTAAGCCCAATCTCGGAGCAGCCGGCGAGAAGGCGGCCCGTGAGTTTCTGCGCCGCGCCGGCTTCAAGATTCTCGAAACAAACTTCCGGTGTCCGCAGGGCGAAATCGATCTAATCGCGCTGGACGGTGAGACGATCGTCTTTGTTGAAGTAAAGACGCTGGCGGCGGACCACGCGGCCGATCCGGAAGACAAGATCGACTATCACAAGCAGGGCAAGCTAATGCAGGTTGCGCGGGCCTGGCTGACGAAGCAGCGCTTTCCGGATCGGGCCTATCGTTTCGACGCGGTCGCGGTCGTTCTGGCCGACGGCGAAGCACCACAGATCAAGCACATTGAAGAATCGTTTGTTCCAAACAGGTAACGGTCGGCCATGTTGATCGATTCTCACTGTCACCTGACGTACGAGCCGCTGGCGAAAATGTTGGACGATGTGCTGTCGCGGGCGGCGGCGGCGGGCGTGTCGAATTGCATCACAATCGGCACGCATCTGGCGGATATCCAGGCCGCGATCGAACTGACCAGCCGACACGCGCACATCTTCGCTTCAGCGGGGATTCATCCGCACGAAGCCGGGAAGACACCAGACGGCTGGGAGGTTGAGTTGCGGAAGCGGGCCGGCGAGGCGCGCGTCGTCGCTATTGGCGAAATGGGACTGGACTATCACTACGACTTTGCACCGCGCGACGTGCAGCGGCGGGTATTTGAGAAGCAGTTGGCGATTGCAGTCGAGCTCCAGCGGCCGGTGGTCATTCACTGTCGGGAAGCTCATGCGGATGTGGTGGAGGTGCTGGGCGCGTTTCCGCGGGTGCCGCGCGTGGTGTTTCACTGTTTTACGGGGACGGTCACCGAAGCGAGGGAGATTCTCGATCGCGGCTGGTGGATTTCGCTGACGGGAGTTGTGACGTTCAAGAACCCCGGCGAGCTGGCAGACGTCGCGCGGCTGTTGCCCGGCGATCGGTTCATGGTTGAGACCGATTCACCGTACCTTTCGCCGGAACCGGTGCGGAGCGTTCGACCGAATGAACCGGCGCACGTCGTTCACATTGCGCGGCGAATCGCGGAGCTTCGCGGAGAGCGATTCGAGGACCTTGCGGCGCGAACGCGGGCGAACACGATCCGGTTCTTTGGACTTCCACTCGATTGACTCCCGGAGCGTAAACCCTTCTAATAAACGTTTCACCATCGCCTTCTCGGAAGACGTTCTGTCATGGACAACGGGGAAAGAACGGTCGCGGTTGGGATCGACATCGGCGGCACGGAAATCAAGGCCGGGCTGGTCGCTATTGGCGGCGACGTTGTCGAGCGACGCACGATTTCGACCGAGGCGGTTCGAGGGCCGGCACACGTCATCGGATTGACGATCGAGCTGATTCGCGGATTTCAGACGACCGTGCAACGCGGTGGATTAGACCTGCTGGGCGTGGGGATCGGGGCGCCAGGATCGATCGACGTGCGGCGCGGTGCGGTAGTTGCGCCGCCAAATCTTCCGGGCTGGACCGATGTGGTGATGATCGATCCGGTCGAGCAGGCCGTGGGATTGCCGGCAACGCTCGAGAACGACGCGAACGCGGCGGTGTATGGCGAGCACTGCTGCGGCGCGGGTCGCGGGACACGCGACATGGCGATGCTGACGCTCGGGACGGGCATCGGCGGCGGATTGATCCTGAACGGTTCGGTGTGGCACGGGCGATTCGGCAACGCGGGCGAACTGGGACACACGATCGTGGTGCCCGATGGCCGCGTGTGCAAGTGCGGCCAGCGCGGCTGCCTTGAAACGTATGCCTCGGCGGCGAATACGGCCGCGCGGGCACGCGAGAGGTTGGAGGCGGGCGAGTCGTCGGTGCTGCGCGAAGTGCTTGCACGGGCGGGATCGCTGAGCGCCGTAGACGTCGTCGAAGCGGCGCGCCGGGGCGACAAGCTTGCGTCGAGCATCTGGGACGAGACGTGCAAACTGCTGGCCATTGGCTGCGTGAACCTGCAGCACACGTTGAACTTCGAACGCATCATTCTCGCCGGTGGAATGAGCGCGGCCGGTAACGCGTTGCTCGCGCCGGTGCAGGCGCACTTCGCGAAGCAGATGTGGCACGACATCGGCGATCGGCCGGAAATTGTCCTGGCGCAGCTCGGCAATGACGCGGGGTTCATCGGAAATGCGCATCTCGCGCTGGCCCGGGCCGGAGTTCCAGTCGGCCACGATGGTGCGACGCGAAATGCGACGGTATAGTTCGGCCGAGGTCAACGCCGTGTCAGCCGCCGGAAAAATCCTTATCGTCGATGACAACCTCCAAAACCTCGAGCTGCTCGAGGCCTACCTGGAAGGTGTTCCCGAAATCGTGACGCTCCGGGCAACAGGTGGAGCCGAGGCGCTCGATGCGGTTCGCGTACATCATCCCGACGTGATCCTGCTCGACATCATGATGCCGAAGATGAGCGGGTATGAGGTGTGCAAGCAGCTCAAGAGCGACCCGGCGACGCGTGACATCAAGATTATCATGGTGACCGCGCTCAACGAGTTCGCCGACGTCGAGAAGGGGACGGAGAGCGGAACCGACGACTTTATGAGCAAGCCGGTCAATCGCCAGGAGCTCATCAGCCGGGTTCAGCGATTGCTGGCCATGAAGCGCGAGCAAGCCAAGCCACACTGAAGCGTTGCGATGCTCAGCGGGGGAAGAAGCTGAGCGTGACGTGGATGATGGTCCAGTAGTAGAAGTTCTGGCGGCCGACGATTTCGTTGAGCCATCCGGTCTGGCCGAAGTGATAGACGTTGATCCCCACCACAATCACGGCGACAGCGGCTAATCCAAGATGAAGCACGGCGAAGCCGCGCGGAGTGGTGCGCATCCAGTGCCATAGTCCGTGCGGCGGCTGCTTGGGCGGAAACTGGCGGAGGCGGTACATCGCGAAGATGTACCAGCCGACGAAGTGCAGCAGGATAGCGACCTGAAAGGTCCAGCCGCCGGCCCACATGGGCAGAACGATGATGCTGGCGAGCGTGATGAAGACGATGAGGATGGGGCGGTGGACGCGCCAGAGGCCGCGCAGTCCGTCGGGGAAGACGCGCGAAATGCGCCACATGGCGATCGCGCCGATGATCAGCATCGGGACGATCGTCGAGAGGAAGCGGACAGTGTAGGGCCACGACGCGGGAAAGATGGCCTGCAGGGCGGGGTGGCTGTAGTTCTTCTTGTACTCGCCGTAGAGCACCGTGAGGGGCAGCAACAAGGCAAGCATGAAGCCGAGGAGCAATGCCTGGAGGACCCACATCACGCGCTGGTGGGTCGCCGCGGCTTCGGCGGGCATTTCACCATAGGACTTGTAGAAAAAGACCTCGTCGCGAAAACCGTGAACCAGGAAGTAGAAGTAAAACATCAGAACGGCGAGCGGATTGGCGTCGCCGCCAACACGGTGGAAGACCCAGCAGATACCGACGCCGAGGACGGAGAGTCCGGCCAGTTCGGTCAGACTCTTGGCACCCTTCATTCGCCGCGACGTCAGCAGGAACAGGACGCCGACGATGAAGTGGGGGAAGCCGAAGAGCCGCATCGAGATTTCGGCGGGGTTCTTAAACATGCGGTGGGCCGTCTCGGTTGGGATCCAGCCGCGCGGCACTGCGACATATCGTTCGAAGTACTTTTCGACGCCGTTGAGCACCAGGCAGACACCGACGCCGGCGAGGGTCCACGCCAGCGTCCGGAGGTGGTTTGTCAGGGTCAGGGACTTGGCGCGAATTGCTCCGGCCGGCTGAAGGGCTGCGATCGAGGCGGTGTTGGCTGGGATGGTGGTCAAATGCTGGCTCCGCTTGGGTCGGTTGAATGAGTATCGGCAGCGGGGGCGAGGGCGTCAACCGCGGCGAATTCGCGGGAGATTGCGGGGTTCGAGCCGTGAAAAATGCAGAATTGGCAAGGATTTTGGCAAGGTTTGGGGGTTGGGCGAGTCGAAACCGGGGCTGGCCGCGGACCGATGAAGGGGGTGTTCGCCGCCAATCCGGGAGTCACGATATGCCTCAGCAGCTTCCATTGAGTTCGGACCTGAGCATCGACGACGTGGACGTGGAGCGGATCCTCGACCGGCTCGACGCGGAATGCGGGAGCGCCGCGCATGAGAACCGGGCAGCGCCGCGGCATCCGCTTCGCGGCCGGGCGGTGTGCGTCATTCTCGTGCATCCGCACGCAACCGAGGCCCTGCGGGTTCGGCTTCGGAATCTGTCGATGACGGGCGTGGCCTTTTTGAGCGGGAAGCAACTCCCGCCCGGCACTCGGATTCAACTGCTGATGCCGCACGCAGTGGCGGCGGGTGTCGGCGATCAGATTGCCGTGGTGCGGCATGTTCGCGTGGTCGAGGCGGGCGTGTTTGAGATCGGGGCGAGCTTTACGGGCTGAACTCATTTCCCCGGTGCTGGAAGCGGGGACTCGGCGCTCGGACCGACGACCGTCTGCCACGGGCGTACGTACCAGCGGTTCACGATTCCGTGCTGCACATACGGGTCCTGCTTCGCGAACGACTCGGCGATCGCGGAGGAGTCGGCCTTGAAGAGCAGGAGGTTTGTGCCATCAAGCGGATTGATCAGCGGACCGGCGAGGATCAACTCGCCGCGGTCGACCGCGGCGAAAACGTGGGCGCGGTGGGCGGACTGATACGGCTTTTCGCGCTCGGCGCAGTTCGGCACCTTCTCGTACGTCATCAGGTAGTGCATTTCGTTCACTCCGGCTTCGAGCCGTCCTCGAACAGGTGGGTCGGCAGGCCGTCGATGCTGCGCTGGTTGCGCTCGCGGCGGTAGGCGTCCATGCGCTCGTCGCCCATCTTGCATGTGAAGTTGGCGAGTTCGTTGCGCTCGCCCTTGTAATCGAAGAGCGGCACGGCGAAGCCACAGGTGACCATGATTGACTCAATGTCGAGCACGATAATTTGCCGTTCGCCGGGCACGTCGGCGAAGGCCGGCCGCAGGACCGGCCATTCTGGATCGCGCGGCCGAATGACGGCCCCGCGGCCATAAAGCCGGAGAATCAGCGGCTTGTCGTGAAAACTGCAGAACATGATGGTCAATCGCCCGTTCTCGACGAGGTGGGCCGCTGTCTCACATTCGCTGCCAGTGAGGTCGAGATATCCAACCCGCCGATTACTGAGAATCCGAAACGTGTCGAGTCCCTTCGGCGAGAGATTAATCCGGCCGATGCTCGGAGCGGATGCATGAAAGAAAATGTGCTGGGCGGCGATGAAGGATTTCTGGTCGTCGGTGAGTTCGGTGAAGAAGCGGGCCATCTGGGGGACCTCCGGCGCGGCACTTTGGCGGGTTGGAAGAGGGGAGTCAACTTGAGAGTCCCCGCACCTGGCTGATACCGGGAAATGATGCGCCGTCCCAGGCCCCCAATGCGGGCGCGCTCCGATTGGGCACGGCTGGTGAATAGCTCCGGAGCTTGAACCGGCTCTTCCGTGCCTGGGACCAAAACTCTCCCGATTTGTAAAGCTGGGATAGATAGGTAGAATCCGCGGTGTTTGTGGGGCTCGGCGGGCGCGGCGGGTGTGCAGCCGGTGGCCGCTTCGGGCGAGGGGACGCGGTCGTGAAGGACGTCTTTACCACCGGCGAGGTGGCTGACATATGCAAGGTCAGCCAGCAAACCGTCATCCGCTGTTTCGACGGCGGTCGTCTCAAGGGCTATCGCGTTCCCGGCTCCAAGTTCCGCCGCATCCCGCGCGACTCCCTGCTCGAGTTCATGAAAGAACACCAGATCCCGCTTGACCGGCTCGACACCGGCAAGCGCCGGGTCCTCATCGTCGACGATGATCGCGGCGTCGTCGAAATGCTGCTCGATTTCCTCCAGACCGACGGCCGCTTCGAGGTCCGCGCCGCCGGAACGGGCTACGACGCCGGCCTCCAGACGATCGAGTTTCGCCCGGAGTTAATGCTGCTCGATTACATGCTGCCCGACGTGAACGGCAACATCGTCTGTCAGCGGATTCGACAGAATCCAGACCTGGCCGAAACCAAGATCATCATCGTCTCGGGTGCCGTTCGGCAAAGCGAAATCGAGTCGCTCTTGTCGGCCGGCGCGAACGAGTTCATCAAGAAACCCTTCGAGCTGACGCACCTCGTCGGCCGCATGTCGAGTTTGCTGGGCGTCTGATCGCCGGCCGCGAGGAAGGAGCCTCCGATGTCTGTCACCGTCGCGCCCGCCGCCGTCAGGCCGGGGACTGAGTCGATCCTGGCCGAGTTGGAACTTGCCGACATACCCGCGGCCGAGCTCGACGAGCTCTTGGCCCGCGCTGCGACGTCCGACCGCGCCGATGATTTTCTCTGCGCCGATCTCGCATCCGCCGCCCGCGCGGCATTCGTCGTCCCCGACGACGCGACGGGCTTCGATCGCGACGGGCTCTGGATTCACGGCCTCGCAACGGCTTGCGCGGCGAAGTCGGCGGCCGAACTCACCGGCCGCGCCCCCGCCATGCAGGCCTTCGCCGCCGGGCTGCTCCACGACGCCGGCTCATTTGTGCTCGCAACGCACTGGCCGCGCAGTTTCGCGCGGGCCCTGCACCGTGCATCGACATGCGACGGATTCCATCTCGCCGAGGACGCTATATTCGGTGTGGATCACACGCTCGTCGGTCGGCGCATGGCGCGACGCCGCGGATGGCCTGCCGCCGTTGCCGATTCGATGTGGCTTCACCATCACTCCCCGGCGTTGCTGCCACCCGACCTCGCATCTCGCAACACGATCGTCGCGGTCCAGGTCGCCGACGCACTGGCTCGACGCGAGCGACTCGGCTGGACCGGCGACGCGGATGTTTTCGTGCGACTGACTGAACCAACGCGCGTCGCGGGCCTCACCGACATGGCGATTGAAGAGATCACCGCGCGACTTCGCGCTGACGTCGAGCGCTTCGTCGAACGGGGCCGCCAATCACACGCCGACGGCAAGACATCCGACGGCGATCTCGAAGCGATCGAGCATTTTTCGAGCGCCGCACTCACCGCGGCAGATCTATCCGAAGTGTGCCGCCTGGCGGCCACGGTGCTGACGCACTCGCTTTCAACTCGCGGAGCCGTCGTCTTCGTCATCGCTCACGACTCGCCGCATCTCGCCCTCGGATGTTCCGGGCCCGGCGGCAGCTCGAACGAACTCATTCGCACGTCCGACTTGCCCGCGCAGATCGACGCGGTGCGATTGGAGCTTACGCGCGCCGCGGCGTCTCCGGCCGTGCCGCTCCCCGTCAACGTCGCGCGAATCGCCGCATCGTTCCAGGATGCCGTCGGCGGCGAAGCCGCCTGGCTCGTGCCGCTCCGCTGCGGCGACGGCATCGCCGCCGGAATTGCATTGAACACCGGCGACGCGACCATGCGATCGCTCCTCGCCGACAAGTCTCGCTTGTCTTCCTGGCGTGCAGTCATCGAACTGGCGATCTCGCGTGCGGCCCGCGAGTCGCAAATCTCCGAAGATCTGGAGTCACTCGTCATCAGCGCGCGAACCGCCGACGAGATGCGTGCCACGACGGAGTCGGCGATGCGGATGCGCGTCGTCGACGAGCTCGCCTCCGGCGCCGCACACGAGTTGAACACCCCCCTGGCCGTCATCGCCGGCCGCCTCCAACAGCTCATGCTGAACGAGACCGACCACGATCGACGCGTCGTGCTCGGGCAAGTCCGAGAGCAGGCAAAGCGCTGCAGCGACATCGTCACCGCGCTTGCGGCCGTCGTCGAACCCGAACCACCCAAACCCCAGGTCTTCGACGTCGCACCCGTCATCCGCGACGCCTGCCGATCGGCCGTCGCAGCCGGCCGCTTGAACGACCAGCAAGTGCGGCTCGAGCTATCGGACGGCGTACCCCCGCTCTGGGCGGACCCGCGTCAGACGGCTGAAATCGTCGCCGAGCTGCTCGCGAACGCGATCGTCGCAACCGACTCCAGCACCCGCCTTTTGACCATCAAGACGGTCCTTCATTCAACCGATGAGCAGGTCGTCGTGACGCTGTCGGATAACGGCCGCGGCATGACGCCGGACGTGCTGGAGCGGGCGTTTGACCCGTTTTTCTCGCACCAACCGGCCGGGCGCGGACGAGGGTTAGGCCTCCCGCGAATACTACGACTGGCGACGCTGAACGGCGGGACCATCCGTCTGTCCAGTCGGCCGGGCGCTGGCGCCGAGGCCGAGCTCAGACTACCGATCGCCAGGTAACGCGGTCGCTCGACGAATCGACAGCCACGGGGGGCGGGACACATGAACCATTCATCCGAAATCCTTGTGCTGAGTGGCGACCCGACGCTCGTGGCCGACCTGACCGACGCCCTGGATGAGTCTTTCGGGGCACGGATCACCGCCGCGGAGTCGATCGAAGAAGCCCGCCGGCTCGTTTCGGACGGTGCCTTCGACTTGCTCTTGACCGATGCCGGCCTCGACGATGCCGCACTCGAGTTCGTCGGCGAGACGACGGTTGCCGGCATTCCGACCATCGTCTTCGAGAACGAAATGTGCGTCGAACGCCTGCTCGGCGCCCTGCGGGCCGGCGTGATCGATGTCTTGTCGAATCCCATCGACTTCGTTCACCTTCAGCGCATCGTTGGCGCGACCCTCGAAGCCCGGCACGACGCCCGTTCCGACCGCACCCGTCAACAGCGACTGAAAGAGCTCTCTTCGCGAATGGTTCGCGACCGGCGCATGCTCCGACAGCGGATCGACCTGCTCTGCAAGGATCTCGTCACTGCCTACCGGCGGCTCGCCGAAAAGGTCGCTCAGCACGAAGCATCGGTCTGACCCGCTCACCCGAGACCCACCACCTCGTCACGCAGGATTTGCGCCCCGATTCGTCCGATTGCGGCAGCGCCCCAAGCGCTTCCGGCTTACTGCTTCTCAGACTGAAATTTACGTTCAGTCGCAGCCCTTTCGCCTCGACTCGAACACACAATCTGTAGTGGTTGACCGGTCACCCGACCGAACGCCGATCTCCTGTGAAATGACGGCGGTCGAGCAACAATCACCGCTGCTAAGCCATGCACCGAACAATACTTCGATCTATTAGCCCTCGTGAACCGGAAAATCAACACTTACGCCGGAATCTATATGTTGTGGTTATGGATATTCGCTCAAGGCGATTTCCGCGAACCGTCGATACCCCAGCAGTGGCCCGCTGAAAGGCCAACAACGCGATCGCCAGCGCTGGCAACGAAGTGCGGCGGCGGCAAGTGCAACCGACCCGCAGCAGGAATTGCGCCGGCCGAAAAAAGAATCGATCGCAGCGCGACTAGCATCCCGGCATAGGATGCTGAAATCGCTGAACCGGTTTGGCAGGATTGGCGTAGCAGTCAATGTGGTCAGCGAGAGGCATTGAAGAGAACATGATGGACATCGCGGCAATCGACAGACTGGTGGGATTGGGCCTGGCTCGACCGTTTCCAACGGTGGGGTACGCTCCGGTCCTCGGACCGTGCTGCGAGGCGCCGCCCGACGACTTCGAGCCCGCGTCGGACAACTTTGAAGTGAGCCGCATCGACCCGGACACATCGGTCCGAACAAGCAAGGTCGCCGCCATTCGCTCCGCCATCGAGCGCGGCACCTACGAAACACCCGAGAAGCTCGACTTGGCGATCGAAGCCATGCTCCGCGAACTCTAGGCCGCGGCCGCACCGGGTTGGTTCGTTTCCCTTACTCCCCCGCCATCGATTCAAGCCATTCGATCGTCGGTTCGAATGTCCCGCCGTGGGCCCGCTCGTGCATCAGCCGCGATGTGACATTCCATCCCGACGGTTATAATGCGTCGATCGGCGGCATCCGCCGCCCCGCCACCGTAGCTCAGTTGGTAGAGCAGCGGTTTTGTAAACCGCAGGTCGCCGGATCGTGCCCGGCCGGTGGCTTTCCTTCAAACCTCTCATAACTCGTTGCTGGATCGCAATCTGTGACGTCGACTTGGCGGCGATCATGCATCGCTCTATGGTTCGGACTGTACCCAGAATGTACCCAGAACGCCCTTAAATCTGGGGGCGTTTTGAAAGGCACTCGCGGTACGGAGCAATCGCCGTGGCGAGCCTGAAAAAACGCGGAAATCTCTATTCGATTCAATTCTGGTGGGACGGCAAGCAATACATCTACCCGTTGGGTACGCCAGACCTCCACGAAGCAACTCAGATCAAATCACGAGCCGAGACGGCGCTGGACAACCTGCAGAAGGGAAAATATCCAAAGGCCAGTCGCCTGCTTTCCGATGGTCACGACGTCCGCGACATCATCTTCCCGACCGCGAAAACGGCACCGCTGCTTCAAGGCGACATCATCGTCGACGATGGGAATCCGATCACTGTTCGGGAACTCGTCGATAGTTACGGAGAACACCTCGAAGCTCATGTTTCCTATGGGCACCACCGTCGCGCGAAATCCAAACTGCTGCACATCGTCGGGAAATTTGGCGACCGCCGGGTGGCGACGCTCGATACCGTCGGGCTGGACGAGTACATCCTCAGCAGGAAAAAGGCCGAAGCGAAACCCCTGACGATCAACGGTGAATTGAGCACGGTGAGGGCCATGTTCAATTGGGCCGTCGACGCGAAAAAGATCGACAAGTCGCCCATCCAGCGGTTCCCGATGTTGAAGCTCGACGATTCCGACCCGTTCCTGTTCAAGGCCGATATCGACCGTATCATCGACGAGGACAACTTGTCCAAAGAGGAAGCCACCGATCTGGCGAAACGGCGGATGGTCCTGGCACCGGCCGACGTCGACGCCCTGATCCAGTTCGCCAAGGCCAAGAAGTCGCCTCTGTACCTGCCGTTGATGGTGGTGACGACGACGGGAATCCGCCGTAGCGAACTGGTCCGGTTGAAGCGATCGGATTTTCATCCTGCCATCGGCCGGCTCGAGGTCCACAGCGGAAAGGGAGCCCGGCACAAGCGAAAGAACCGCACGATCGATGTCCACAAGTCGGTCCTATCGCCGCTGATTGATCATCACCGGACTCTGCCCAAGGGCGACCGGTTGCTGTTTCCGATCTTCGACATTCCTGACAATCCGCAGGCGCGACGTGGAGCCGATACGGAGGTTCCCATCGACGACCGACGAGCCGATCGAGCAAGTCGGTTGTTGGATGTTCTGCTGGAGGGCAGCGAATTCGAACGGCTCGGTGGCTGGCATGCGTTGCGGCATTCGTTCATCACGATCTGCGTCTGGAAGGGCTACACGTTCGAGCAGATCTCGCAATGGACCGGCCACATCTCGCCCGAGACGCAGAAGCGATACACGCATTATTCGAGCGCCGCATCCAAGACGCTGATGGATGGCCTGCCGTTTCAATTCTCCGAGGTCTCGTCATGAGCCATTCCGACAAATCCATCGCGTTAGTCGATTTGCTCCGCGTCGCAAACGAGTGTGCCCGGACGCCTCGGTCTGCGGAGGCGGTGAAGCATCTGAATACGCTTTTCTCGATCCGCCAATTCGAGCTCCAGTCGATGGAACCGGAGCATGCATTGCAGGTGGTCGTGGATGTCTGCCGCAATTTGGAAATTGATTTCGACGTTGCGAGATCGGAGCTGGACGATCGGGCTCGCGTACTCGACTTCATCCGCGGCGTTCGGTCGGAACCAAGTGTCGACCTCGCTCTGGAGTTTGCACGACTCCACGTGCGGTTCGACGAAATCGCGGCTGCGAGCAAATTCTCCAAGGGTATCGTTCCGACGGGGGTTTACTCATACGCTGAAGCCGTCAAAGTTCTAGGCGTGTCGGAATCGACGATTCGAAGGGACGTTCGGGCAGGACGGCTTCAGACGACGAAGATTCGCGGTTGTGTGAGGTTCAGCGGTACAGATTTGCTTTCGTATCGCGTCGCTCGTCAGCCGAAGATTCGCGTATTAGGGGATGCGTGATTGTCGTCAGACTTCAATCATCGACGAAGCGTGCCTACTCGTCCAAGCAGGCAATTAGCAAATAGCCGACGAGGGACACGACCAGAATCATGGTCGCGGGTCGGGCCGGAAGTTCATGCGCCGGAGCCGCTGGAATCTTGAGCCCTTCCTGAACACCGAGGACGAGTCCAAGTGTGATCGCTATTACAAGTAGCAAGATCCGAGCGAACCGAACGAGGCCGCCATTCAACTGACCCGGAGCGTACGCAAAACCCCGGCAATGAGCAGTCCGACGAAGAAGAGGCAGCCGGCCGACGCTGTATGGCCGACATCAGGCGCGAAGTAAGCGGCTAAGAAGGTGCCCAACATGAAGATGGGAACCATACCCGCGGTAGATCTCTCGCTAGATTTCGTGTGATTGATCCAAAGGGTGATCCGGCCGTTTGAATCATCTGGAGCGTCCGGAAGAGTCGTGCGGAGCCCCGCCGGCCATGCCACTGTTGTCCGGCGTCAGCGAGCCGAATTCCACCTCGACCAGCCGCCGAGAACGCCTCCTAGCCGTAGAGATACGAGCGCGTGTTCTCCTACAGCGCCGTCTCCGTTGGATGGCGATAGACTCGCGCAGCCGTGCGATTGCCGCCGCCAGGCCATAGCGATAATCAGTGGCGTGAATTGGCCGGCCGAGGGCGTACTCCAGCCGCTTGATGCGGCCGAAGCGGCAAGGCCCGCGCATTCGTTGCTGGACAAATCGGCGATGCTGAACTGCACGCCGTTACCGAAGGCAATGCCGGCCCGTAGTGACGTGCCGAGATAGGCGAACTCCGCGAGCGTTCCTGCCTAGCCCTCGCCGATCCGCGTGACACGGCTCACGCTACTGTAGCGCGTCCCGCGGCGTCGTGCTAACGGGGCTTCTCATCGTCCGTCGGGCCGCGCACAAGGTGCCGATGGGCCTCGGACCTGGCTCCGAACTTCATGAAGTTCCGGCGGGCCTCAATCAAACTAATGCGATTCGCGCCACCTTCGTAACTCGGATCGTCGAACTGGACGTTGTCGTCTTCCCAGAAGCAAACCGGGCAAATGGCGAACGTACCTGGCGGCGCTTCCGTCAGCGTGAGGTACCCGCAGCATGGGCATGCATATCGATTACCGTCGGGGCGAGCCATCAGATTCCCTTTTGGCGCATGAAATACTGGAGGCCATCCTTGGGTCGGAAGAAAGTGCGAATATATCCGTCCTCCGCCATTACGCCAAACTCGTTTGTCAGCACGTCATAACGGAGGACATCTCCGCCACGAACCTTCTGGAGGATGTTCTCGCCAACCGGTCTACGGAAAAATTCGAATGCGCGTTGCAGGTATTCCTCTGCAGTCTTGATCGGTGGGGACCATTCGTTTGCGTGATCACCGAAATGATTCAAGAGTCGGTCGCCTTCGCGAAAGCCCTTCGCGGCTAGACGCGATGTCGCGACGGTTCCAGCCGCATTGAGCCAACGTTCACCTACCGCAAACAGGGAGTTTGTAAGAAGTCCTATCTGAAACATCTCGACCGCATCGAATAACGAGTCATAGGCCGCGTTCAGCACCTCAAAATCCAGCGAACAACATGTGCGAATACGCACTGCGGGCAAGCCTCGCGACTTGGCCAAGAATAAATTCGCCGGCAAGTCGACTCGAGACCTGATTCGGATGCGCCAACAAATCGACTTGGTGCTGGCCGACCGGCTTGCGGCGGGTGCGGTCCACCAGATTCCGTTTCTCAAACTCTCAGTGATTTGAAGTATTCAGCCCAAGCGACGCCGTGCCAAAACCCATGTCCCCAACGCGAACGGTAGCAGGCACGTGGTGCCGGTTCCGCAGAATCCCGAATTCACTGCTGCACTCGGCGGACAAGTCGGTTTCTGAGGCTCGTAGGAGACCGAAACACAATCGGAATTGCCGCACGCGTCCTCGACTCGAGCGAAAAACGTCATATCCTTGTATGGTGCGTTCACAACGAGCACTCGACCAAAACCCTGATACGTACCAATCGAGCCGCATCCCCCGGCGTACCACCTGATTGAATCGCTTGAGCCCCCCATCGCGGTCAACCTGAGCGTGCCTGGTGCAAAAGACATCTCTTCCGCTATCGCACTCGACGGAGGAACCAACGGCGAGACCAACGTGATAGAGGCACAATCCGGATTCTCGCACGCGCCTTCCATACGAACGAAGTACGTCTTCGACTTCGCTAGGGCCTGCACAGCGATGGATGCCCCCGTCCCAATCGACATTCCGCTGCCGCAGCCATCGGCATACCAGGTGTACGTACCGCCAGATCCGCCAGCGGCCGTCAACGTAACAGTCTGCCCGGGGCACGCCGAAGTCGGTGAGGCCGATACGCTTGTCGGCGGAGTTGCAGATTGAGTAATACTCAGCGTTTGCGTGACGCAGTTCGAGACGGTGCATCCCACCATTCGCAAAAAATACGCGGTACTGGCGTTTGGAGCACTGATGTTGATCGTCTGCCCAGTTCCAATCGGCGATCCGTTTCCGCAGCCAGCGGCATACCATGTGTAAACGCCGCCGGAGCCTCCTGAAGCGGCAAGCATCAAAAGTTCACCTGGACAGGCCGAACTCGGTGTGATCGTCATGGTGCTCGGCGCCGTTGGCGATTGAGCCGGATTCACGGTCACCGAAGCACACGTTGAGTTTCCGCACGATCCCTCGACTCGAACGTAATATGTCGTTGCAGTGGCTGGGGCCGTTAATTGCGTCGATGGTCCGGTCCCGATGGAACCTCCAACACCGCAGCCATTGGCGTACCACTTGTGCGTCCCACCGGAGCCGCCGATGGCCGTCAGTGTTATCGTTTGCCCTGGACATGCGGGATTCGGACTTGCCGACGCACTGCTCGGAGCCGTCGCACAGGACGCCCCTGGAGTCCACGTACCTGTACAACCCGATTCCGTAGTGATCGAGCAGGTTCCACCGTCGCAGCAGGTTCCGGTCAGGGCATATTCCCACGTCTCGCCGGACGTCGGTCCGGCGGATCCGTCGTTGGGGTCAAAGCCTCCGAACAACACGACTGCATGCCGTGTGCGGTCATACGCCATCGCTAGACTGGCTCGGGCACTCGGACCCGTCGTCGCTTCCCGCGTCCAACTTGTCCCACTCCACGCCCAGGTGTCGCCGAAGACTGTGTACGGAATTCTGGCGTCGTTGTAGCCTCCGAAAAGGATGCCCACGTTGCGGTCGGAATCGAATGCCATCGCGTGGTTGTGGCGAGCACCGGGACCGCTGACGACCTTCTGCGTCCAAGTCGCTCCATTCCAGGTCCAGGTATCGCCGAGCTGAACATCGCAACCATTCCCGTAGATGCTGTAGCCGCCAAACAACACGGAGACATTGTGGGCGGAGTCGTAGAACATGGCAGGACTCGTGCGTGGACATGGTCCGGTTGTTGCTCGCTGTGACCAATCCGTGCCGTTCCATTCCCAGGTGTCCAGAAAGAGCGAGTTATCGATATGTGACCCGCCGAAGAGCACCGTCACGCCCCGCGTACTGTCGTAGGCCATGGCGTGCGATGCCCGCGAACCGACGAATGGAGTGGCCGGCATTCGCCGCGTCCAGTTCGTGCCGTTCCATTCCCAGGTGTCGGTCAGGAACCCGTTGGCGTCGCCCCCGCCATAGAGAACCGTGACGCCCCTGGCACTGTCGAACGCCATCGCGTGCCCGATTCGAGCGGTCGGCGAGGTCGCTGGCGACTTTAACGTCCAGCTAGTCCCATTCCACTCCCACGTGTCGTTGAAGACCGTGCCGGATGTCAGACCGCTCGTCGCCCCGCCGAAAAGCATGATCACGCCTCGCGTCGAGTCGTAAACCATCGCATGTCCGGCTCGCGCCGGCGGTCCGCTCGTGGCCCGAAGTGACCATGTCGGGACCTGTGCCTGGCACGGCGTGATGGTGAATGCCAAGGGAGCAACGAGAACAGCGATGGTCAGACTAACGCCTCGGAGTCGCCGGTCGAACCTTCCATCAAATAGCCGGTCGGTGATGCGGTGCATGAGTCCCTCCCAAAATTGGGCTGACGTGCTTGTGAATTCCACCCAGCCCATTGTATTTGACACGCAACCAGTGTCAAGCGGACGGGCCTTCACAATCGCCGTGCATGGCAACCAAGGCTCAACAGGCGGCGGCCTATCGACGATTACCGAAGTTCCTGCGAGGTCTGCGAGAAGAGGCGGGCCTGACGCAGCGGGAGCTGGGGGATCGGCTCAGGAAGCCGCAGAGTTACGTTTACAACTGCGAGACCGCGAATCGACGCGTTGACCTGACAGAGTTTGTTGCATGGACGGACGCGTGTGGGGTTGAGCCGATTCGAGCACTGCGTAGATTTCTCGCCGGACGGTGAGAAGTCTGGCTGGCTGGATTCAATCCTGTTTATCCCCGCTCGATTGCCTGCCCTTCTCGGAGGTGCCAAATCAATGCGAGTCCGACTACGGGATAAGCGAAAGGCAAAGCCGCAGATCGACGAAGTCGAAGACGGTGCGCGAGCCGCAGTGACAGAAGAGGCCATCTCGGCCCTCATCTTCGCGCACGCACGCGACCACTCATTCTTTATGGACGCGACGTCAATCGACTATGAACTCTTGAAAGCCATCGCCATGATGACGAGACCGTTCGAGGTCCGAGCCCGTTCACCAAGAGAATGGGAATCGGCAATTCTCCGAGCCTACGCCGTGTGGCGACGGATGCGAGATAACCGAGGTGGCGTGTTCATCGGCGATGCGGCCTCGCAGACCATCAGCTATCAACCGACCTCCGAGCTTGGAGCCTATAAGCGAATCGTGGTGCAGGCGTCCCGCAACCGAAAGCGGCGGACGAGCGCGGGACGTTACGGCACGAGGAAGCCATTCCAGACCAAGTGAACCAGGAGGCGTCCGATTCCATCTTCTTTCCCAATGATCGACGGGTTCGCTAGCATTCTGCGACGAAACTCCACAATAACGTCGCGGACGACAGTATTAATCTCTGTGAGTTCGATATGATGAGACTTGCAGAAACCAGCTAACTTTTCCCACGGACCTCCACGGCTCTTCTGCGGCTTCCCGCTCGTTACGAAGACTCGCCGCTGTTTCAACCCCGCCCGTTTCAAGAAGGGATACCTGGTCAAGACATGACGCTCATCAATCGAACCCTTACATCGAGCTACAGCACCAGTTCTCCGCAGGGCCGCAAGACCGGCATTGGCATCTCAGGGGCATACTCAGCCAGCTACGGTTACGACGGATTTGGTCGTCTGAATAACATCGCAGGACCAGGACTGCCAACGGGAGGCGTCTGGTACAGCTTCGCCGAATACAGCGACCTGGTCGAGTTGACGCAGTACGTGAACGGCGGAAGCCTTGTGGCGCAGGGCGGTCGCGGATTTGAGATGCACCGCGACCTGATCGAGATCGTAGAAAACAGCAGCCCGAATTGGCTTGGTAGTCACGTATACCAGAACGACATCCTCGGGCGGCGGGAGTTGATCACGCGGTACAACACCTATCCGCCGCCGTATTCCGCCGATTGCGACCTGAACGAGTACAATCGCCGTGACGAAGTCGTAAAAATGACTCGCTTCCAGG
>CAZJVS010000057.1:0-26229 GCA_964549445.1 uncultured Planctomycetaceae bacterium | reverse complement strand
CAAACCCTTTCCGCGACCTCCCGGCTCATACCCGGGAGGTCGCTTTGTTTTTGGTGGATCGATGAGCGCGTTGTTGGCTTGGACCGGAAAGAGCCTGAACGGTGATAGTTGCTACTCGCGGCCGTAGGTGGCGAGCTTCCACTCTCGTCGGCGAAGCTTGAGGATTGCCTTATGTTCGGCCTGTGAGGCGAGAACGCGCCAGATCTCTTTCCAGCGGATCAGCGGCTGGCCGGATTTCGACAGGAAGGAGTGGAGCATTCGCAGCCGGTCGGTGCGTGTGACGGCGGGGCAGGCGTCGAGACTCACACTGAGTCGTACGAGTGCCCTCCACGCGGCGTCGAAGCGCGGCCCGTTGCGGTGCGAGATGCCGTCCATGTCGATGAGCGAGAAATCAGGGCGGTCGGCGTAGGGCGGCGACCAGCGGACCAGTAGGTTTCCAGCTTTGAAGTCTCGGTGCGCGAAGCCACGATCGGCGAAGTCGCGGACGAGTGCGGCAAGTGCGGCGAGGAGGCGATCCTTCATTCGGCGCTGCTCGCGAGCGGTGCGAGGCGCTACATGATGGATGAGGAAGGCCTCGAAATCGACGGCATCTTCGATCAGCTCGGTGATGAGAATACTGTCGGTGCGAAAGAGGCCGGCGAAACGTCGTTCGACGACGGCGAGGGCCTGAGCAGCCGGCAGATCGCGATTGAGAAGCATGTTCGCGCGACGCCAGGCGCGGAGATTTCGCGACGGCCCGACCGCGTAGAGCAACTGTTTCCAGAACGAGCGTGCAAGGGGCTGCTTGCAGATGACGGGAAGCGGATCGGGGGTGTCGAGCTTCGCACGGCAGACGACGGCGCTGTGAGAGTCCTTCAAGACTTCGTTCGAGGCGGGGTCGGTCCAACTCGTCGGGTCGGACAGCCAGCGCTTCCACTGCTTGAGCTCGAAGACGATCTGCGATGCGCGCGAGGACGGTCGCGGATGCTTGCTGATCAGCAGGACGTGACCGCGCCAGCCCGAGGCCGGACGCATGCGAGCGAAGTAGCGACCCGTTCGCATGGAGCGGCGGTCGCGCTTGGCCCAGAGGCGTTCGGCGTGGCGACGGGCGACGCCGGTCAGGGTGCGAAGCAGGTCGCGCGGATCGATGGTCCAATTGCGCGCGTAGGTGCTGGCCATCGCGAATTCGTCGCGTGCGACGAGATACTCGCGGAGGAAACTGAGTCGCTGGGATCGCGTCGCGTGGCGGCGGAACCACTGGTTGAGCTGAGCCAGGTTGGCGATGACGTCGCGCGGGTTGACGGGCTGAGCGATGCGAACGTTGTGCAGATCGACGAAAACGGGGCGCGGCGCGGTGCAATTCTGGGTCTGGACGATGATGTTGCCGGCGTGCATGTCGAGGTGGTGGAAGCCGCACTGATGGGCGCGGGCGACGAGGCGGGCCGTACTCTGAGCGATCAGTCGAGCGCGGTGGGCGTCGTCGCGGCAGGAGAGCCAGTAGTCGCAAAGGGGGACGGCGCCCGGGATTGCGCGAGTCAGCAGGAGGGAGGGACCGGACCAGAAACGGGTGCCCTTCCAGCCGCAGGCAATGGGCAGCACCGCGTCGATTCCATGTCGGGCAGCATAGTGGCCGACCTCCCACTCCAGGGTGGAGGTCGGGCCTCGGAGCAGGGCTTTCGTCCGCTCGGCGAGGGACTCGCTTCGGTATCGCTTGACGAATATCGCTTCACTCGGGAGGTCGATGCGCCAAACGTCGCGGTGGCCATTGCGTTTGACGCGGGCAATGCCCGGACGCTCTCGAAGGTTTAACCAATCATATTCGCCGGCATCGATGAGCGCGTGGGCCGATGGAAGGCATCTCCAGTCGAAGCCACCCTTGCGACAATTCGCAACCTGGGGCGGGGACTCGACGACACTTTGCGGGCGGAGGGCAATCGAATGGGACATTGGGGTTATCGCCTTGGTCTCGAGCCCGAGCTTTGCATGCTGCGCTGCAGGGTGACTGCCCAAGGCGAGGCGGGAGGAGATTCGACCCGGACCCTGCTGTGGAGGACTTTTCATCGTAGCGCTGAGCCCGGCTAAAGACAAGCAGCATCCCGGCCGGCCCGGAGTATCGACCGCGATGCGGGGGGCGAGTCTAACGCGGATTCGAGCGGCACGCGATTTGTTATCTGTACGAAGCGGACGTGGCAAGTCCGGCAAAAACTGCGCGTCCGAATGGGGGCGGAAAGGTTGGTAACGGGCGTTTTCGGGTTGTCGGCGGGCGATTACGATTGCGATATGGAGTCTGCGGCAACGCCGAATCTGGCCGGTGAGGTGCGACCGGCGATGCAGTTGGGGGATATTCGAGTTCGCTTTCTCGATGGGGGGCGACTGTGTCTCGATGGGGGGGCGATGTTCGGGATAATCCCTAAGCCGTTGTGGCAGCGGGCCGTACGCTGTGATGAGCGGAATCGGATTGCCCTCGGGACGACCTGCCTCCTGGTCGAGACGGCCGGGCGGCGAATCGTGGTCGAGAGCGGGATCGGGAGTAAATACGACGCCAAGGATCGTGATATCTTCGCATTGTCGTCGTATTGGTTGGTGGACTCGCTGAACGCGGTCGGAGTCGAGCCCGAGTCGGTTGATGCGGTGATACTCACCCATCTCCACTTCGATCATGCCGGCGGGATCACGTCGGCCGGCGCGGACGGCGTCGTCCGACCGACGTTCCCCCGAGCGAAGGTCTTTGTGCAGCGGGGTGAGTGGGACGACGCCGTGGGCGGGTATTGCGTGATGACGGGGACCTACCGACGCGAGAACCTTGAGCCCTTGGAACGGGAAGGACGGCTGGAGTTGATCGACGGCGACGGTGAAATCGCGCCGGGTGTATCGGTGCGGGCCGTGCCGGGTCACACGCGACACCAGCAGGGGGTCTTAATCGAAGGGGGCGGGCGAGCGCTGTTCAACCCTGCGGACCTCATTCCGACAGCGGCGCATATCGGGCTGCGATACAACATGGCGTACGATTTGCATCCGTACGACAACATGCTGACAAAGAAGCGAGTCCTCGATGAGGCGATTTCGGGGGGCTGGACGCTGTTGCTGGCTCAGGATGGGACTTGGAATACGTGGCGGCCGATGGCGGGGGCGAAGGGCATCATGGTCGAACGAGTGGAGTAATGCCTAGTTGCCGTGGGGGTTGGCTTCTTCGAAGCGGTGGAGTCGGCAGGTCTGGGACTGGTAGTCGAGCACCAGCACCAGAAATGTGAATTGCGGGTCGTACTCTGCGACCGCACGCCGCGTAGAGGCCTCGGGCCAGCCGGTGGTTGGCCAGATTCGGTCGGCTTCCTCATCATTGACGTATTCGATCGTTCCGGCTTTTTCCGGGGCGTGGGGCGGCATGACCGTGATGAGAATGACGCCGCGACCGAAGCGCTGGTGGCCAGAAGCGGCGGCGGACTTGAAGCGGTCGTAGTTTTGCTCGATGTAGGCCCTCTCACCCACTTCTGTCGGGGGAAAAGCGCGTTGTGCCGTGCGTGACGAATTTCGTTGCATGCTTGGCCCAGCAGACATTCTCGACGCGGAGGATAACCCCGCGGTCGCATTAATCCCAATTGGGGCACGGGTGTTGAAAGAAGTGGGCGGGTTATAAGCGGCGAATCATGGAATGTGACGTATAATTCATTCTCGGCGTCGGGACGTTGGACCTCCGGGCGTTTCCGGACGAGGAGGGTGCGGGACCATGACGCGTTGCAAGTCGCCAATCGTTCAGAATGCTGTCACGGTCGCGATCATGATCGGGCTCTGCGGGGTCTGGCCGCGCCCGGCTGTGGCGGAGACCAAGCCGAGCGGCGGCAAGGCGGTCGTCGTGACGATCAAGGATGCGATCGACGACGTAACGTTTCGCAGTCTGACGCGGCGCGTCGATGAGGCGCGCAAGCTTGGGGCGACGACGGTGATCCTGGAGCTGGACACGCCGGGGGGAATGGTGACCAGCGCCCTCGATATCTGCAATTACTTGAAGAACCTGACGGACATGAAGACGGTGGCGTGGGTGCATCCGGCGGCCTATTCGGCCGGTGCGATGATCGCGGTTTCGTGCGACGAGATCGTGATGAGCAGCAGCAGCCGTGTGGGGGATTGCGCGCCGATCATGCTGAGTCCGACCGAGGGGCTGCAGAGCCTGGGCGAGACCGAGCGTGCAAAGGCGGAGAGCCCCATCCTGGCGGAGTTCCGGGATGCGGCTCACCGGCATGGCTATGACCCGCTGCTGTGCGAGTCGATGGTGAAGATCGGCTCGTCGATCTGGTGGGTTGAAAACGTCAAGAACGGCGAGCGGAAGTTTATTCGCGGCGAGGACAAGCTCAGGTATCTCGGCAAAGACGCATCGTCGGGAGACGGCTACGCGCCGGGAACATGGCGGCTGGTCGCCGAAATGCGCGATACGGCGCTCGGGAAGATGCTCGAAGTAAAGCAGCCGGTCGTGGGCGAAAAAGAATTGTTGACGATGAAGCAGAATGAAGCCGCGTGGTATGGCTTCTCGCGGGGCACGGTCAGCACGGATGACGAGATTCGATCGTTTCTCTCGTTGTCGGCGGCGCCGATCCGGCTGACGCCGAACTGGGCGGAAGCGATTGCGGCGTGGCTGAGTTCGCCGGTGGTTCGCAGCATTCTATTCGTGCTGATCCTGATGGGGGCGTACGCCGAGTTTCACGCGCCGGGGCACATGCTCGGTGGCGCGGTGGCGGTTATCGCGCTCGCACTGTTTCTCGGTGCTCCGTACATCACCGGGCTGGCGAACGTGTGGGAGATCGTGGTCATCATCATCGGGATCGGGCTGATCGCGGTCGAGTTTTTTGCGACGCCGGGACTCATCTTGCCGGGGTTGCTTGGGCTGGCGCTGATACTCGTAGGAATCGTTTCGAGTTTTGCGCAGCCCGAGATGCCGGCGGTGCCGGGCGCGCCGACGTTCTTCCACTGGCCGCGGATGCAGGCGACGTGGGACGGCGTGCTCGTGGGGGTCAAGGTTGTCTCCGGTGGGTTGATCGTGAGCACGGTCCTTGCGTGGTTGCTCAGCCGATACCTTCCGCGGGCGCCGCTGATCGGTCGAGTGATCGCGCCGAACCCGACGCCGGAGATGGTGCTTGCGGATGACCCGTACCCTCACGCGGCGCAGGTTGGCGACGTGGGCGTCGTCGAGTCGTTGTTGCGGCCGGCGGGGAAGGCGCGATTCGGGCCGGTGCTCGTTGACGTCGTGAGCGAGTCGGATTACATCGAACCGGGAACGCGGATCGTGGTACTCGATCGGCGCGGGAATCGCGTGGTTGTCCGAAAGGCGCGTGACTGAGTGAACGACTTCTGGCTGGCCGTGACATTGCAGGCCATCGGCCTGGCGCTGCTGGTGCTCGAGGTGTTCGTGCCGTCGCACGGATTGTTCGGGATCGGCTCGGCGGCGTGCATTGTTTTCGGCGTTTATTCGGCGTTCAAGGCCGGGCTCGGCCTGGGTTATTCGTCGGTCGCGTTGCAGGTTATCGCCGTGCCGACGATCGCGCTCATCGGCGTCAAGGTGTTTCGAAAGACGGCGATCGGCCGGCGAGTCGTTCCTCCGAACCCGGTGTTGACGGAGGCGGATACGAGCGTGGCGTTGAGCGAGTTGCGGCCGCTGGTCGGTCGCACGGGTCGTGCGGTCAGTCCGTTGCGGCCGGTGGGGATCTGCGACTTCGATGGGCAGCGCGTCCAATGCGTCGCAGAGAGCGGAATGATTGAGGCGCGGACCGACGTGCGCGCGATAGCCGTTCTGGGCGGCTCGCTGTCGGTGCGGGCGGTTTCGGACGATCGATAACGGACTTCCTTTTTGGAGGATTCCATGATCATTGCAGACACGTTGATTCTGGCTCAGCGGCGAATCATGGACGGTGGATTCCCCTACCTTACGGTGGGGCTGGGTCTGGTTGCGCTCATCGTCCTGGTATTCGTGGCGATCCTCGGTCGGTTCTTTCGGATCTGGCTGCAGGCGTACATGAGCAATGCGGACATCGGCATCTTCGAGTTGTTCGGCATGAGTCTGCGAAAGGTGCATCTGCCGACGATCGTGCAAAGCAAGATCCAGGCAGTGAAGGCGGGGTTGGACACGATCAGCACACGCGATCTTGAGAGCCACTTCCTGGCGGGTGGACGCGTCATCAATGTTGTTCGGGCGCTGATTGCGGCGCAGCGAGCGAATATCGACCTCAACTTCAAGACGGCGACGGCGATCGATCTGGCCGGCCGCGACGTATTGGACGCCGTGCAGACTTCGGTCAATCCGAAGGTGATTGATTGCCCGAGTCAGACCGGGGCGCGTTCGACTGTCGACGGCGTCGCAAAGGACGGAATCCAGCTTAAGGTACGGGCCCGTGTAACGGTTCGGACGAACATCAAGCAGCTCGTCGGCGGAGCGACGGAAGAGACGGTCATCGCCCGCGTCGGCGAGGGTATCGTCAACGCGATCGGCGGGGCGGAGATGTATAAGCGGGTGCTGGAAAATCCGGACATCATCTCGAAACGGACGCTCGAGAAGGGCTTGGATGCCGGGACATCGTTCGAGATCTTGTCGATTGACATCGCCGATGTGGACGTCGGCGAGAACGTCGGCGCAAAGTTGCAGGCCGAGCAGGCCGAGGCGGACAAGAAGATGCGGCAGGCCGAGGCCGAGGGACGGCGGGCGATGGCCGTAGCTCGCGAGCAGGAAATGAAGGCACTGGTCGAAGAGAACCGTGCGAAAGTCGTGATGGCAGAGGCAGAGATTCCGCTGGCCATGTCCGATGCCTTGAGGAAGGGCAACCTGGGCGTGATGGACTGGTATCGCCTGAAGAACATCCAGGCGGACACGCACATGCGGGATTCGATCGCGAAGCCCGAGGGCACGGGGCACGGGCCGGCTGATCCGAAGCG
Organism: uncultured Planctomycetaceae bacterium; assembly: GCA_964549445.1. Lineage (GTDB taxonomy): Bacteria > Planctomycetota > Phycisphaerae > UBA1845 > UTPLA1 > SpSt-539. The sequence continues at coordinate 19,335 of CAZJVS010000057.1, read as the reverse complement.
GCCGCCGACGCCGTAGTAATCGTTGAGTTTGCCCATGACGGACTTGCTACTGGCATCGAAGGGGATCGGCGAGGAACTGGCGAAGGTCCTCCCGGTGCTTATTTTCGGGCTGCTCGCGGCCGGCGTTCAGTGGCTGAAGAATCGCAGCGGCAAGCCGACGATTGGCGAAGGGTCTGACGAGGACGAACCGGCAATGTCGCGTCCGGTCGTGCGAACATCGGACGACGATGTATTCCAGACTCGGGGGGAGACACCGGCGGCGCCGCCGAACATCGCCGCGGGGCGAGTCCCGTTGGAAAGGTTGCGTCGGGAATCGGCCGAGCAGGATCGTCGGCGACGCAAACAGCAGGAAAAAGCGGAGCGTCGGTCGCGGGCGGAACAGGCACAGCGGCTGGCGAGTGCGATCCAGCAGAACGCGGTACTGACGGCGCGGGAAACGGAGGTCGTCGCTGCGCGGCCGGTTGTTCGTGCAACCCGCGGTGTCCATGCCGGCATTGGAATGGTCGATGCTGCTGCGCTGCGGCGGGCCATCGTGTTGAACGAAGTGCTCGGGCCGCCGGTGGCGCTGCGCGACACGCCGGGCTTGCCATAGCGGCGGATTATCCCGCCAAGAGATTCGACGCGTCGGCGAGCAAACGGTCGGGTTCCTGATCCACGGGCACGTCAATCCAGTTAATGCCTTGCACTCGTCGAAACCATGTGCGCTGGCTCTTGGCGAGGCGGCGGGTGTTGATCTTGATGGCTTCGATTGCATCTTCGAGGGTGTATTCTCCGCGCAGGTGGCGGATGACTTCGGCATAGCCGACGGCCTGCGACGCCTGATCGGAGAGTCCGGCGGGCTCGGCGAGGAGGCGACGGACTTCGCCAATGAGCCCGGCGGCGACCATCTCTTTGACGCGAGCATTGATGCGGTGGGACTGGTCTTCGCGCGAGCGGCGGAGGCCGATAGCGCGGTAGGTGTATCGCGGTGGGCCGGACCACTGTTGCTGTTGCTCGCTGATGGGGCGGCCGGTGCGTTCGAAAACTTCGAGCGCGCGTTCGATGCGGCGGAGATCGTTGGCGTGAATGCGGGCGGCGGCGTCGGGGTCGATGCGAGCGAGTTCGGCGTGGAGCGTTTCCGTGCCCTCGCTGGCGGCTCGTTCGCGGAGGCGGGTTCGAAATTCGGGGTCGGCGGAGGGGCCATCGAAGAGGCCGTAGAGCAGGGCCATGAGGTAGAGCGGAGTTCCGGCGACGGCGAGGACCGGGCGTCCGCGGGCGGAGATGTCGGCGATGGCGGCGTCGGCAGCGGACACGAAGCGGGCGACGCTGAAGGATTCGGATGGCTCGGCGACGTCGATGAGGTGGTGCGGGACGCGCTGCCGCTCGGCGGGCGATGGCTTGGCGGTGCCGATGTCCATTCGCCGATAGACCTGCATGGAGTCGATGCTGAGGATCTCGGCATTGAGGCGTTCGGCGAGGGGCAGGGCGAGGGCGGACTTGCCGACGGCGGTGCAGCCGAGGAGCAGGTGCAACTGGCAGGAGATCGGAGACTGGGGCATAATCGGCCTCGAAGGCGCGGCGGGGCGGGCCGACGCGCCGGCGTCCAGCAAGGGAGTGATCGTACCATGCGTCGAGTCGCATTTTCAGTAACGGTCGTGATCGGCATTGTTTCGCTCGCGTCGTGCGTGAACGTGAAAGCGCCAGAGAGAATCGACATTGGCTCGGGCAGCGGTGGATACCACTCGGGCAGCTCGAAGGCGCCGAATCCGGGCAACCTCGATGATTGCAAAGCGGAACTGAACCGGGCTTATAGCAAGATCGACTCGCTGGAGAAGCGCTGCGACAGTCTCGAAGCCGACAAGAAGAAGTACAAGGAAGAGCGCGACGAGTGGAAGGACAAGTACAAGGCGTTGAAAGACCGTTACAACGATTGACGCGGCCGGTCTCCGTCCGACATTTCGCATCGGCGCCGGCTGACGGCGGCGCGGCATGAACCCTCGAACACGAAAGCACCTCGGGACGGCGTTGCGGCTGATCGTCTGCGCAGCGGCGGTGTGGTTTGTCGTTTCGCGGCTGGAGTGGGACCGGCTGCTAAAGGTGGCGGCGACGGCCGAGTGGCGGTGGGTGGTTGTCGCATTTTTCGTGCTCGGGCCGGTGCCGTTTGCGATGGCGGTGCGGCTGCAGTGGCTGCTGGCGGCGAACGACATCCACCTGACGCTGAAACGGGCCGTGGGGGTGACGTTCGCGGCGAGCTTCGCGAACTTTGTGCTGCCGGGCCAGACGGGGGGCGACGTGGTGAAGATCATCTTCATCGCGCGGGACACGCATCGGCGGCACGAGGCCGCGACGGTAGTCATGTTCGACCGGCTGCTGGGGCTGATGTGCGTGACGGTTTTGTGCGCGGTAATGCTGTTGGCGAACTGGAACGACCCGGCGGTGAAAGGATGGGGGCGGACAATCGGGGTGACGATCGCGGCACTGATTGTGCCGTGCGTGCTGTATTTCTCGATGTGGTTCCGGCGGCTGATCCGGTGGGAGTGGCTGCTGGAGAAGCTGCCGCTGAGTCTGCACCTGAAGCGAATCGACGCGGCGGTGATGGTGTACCGGAAGCACACGCGGGTCGTTGCGATCTGCGCGGCGATGACGTTTGCGCTGCAGGCGATCGCGATCTTTGCGACGGTGCTGATCGGGCGGGCTTTGGGGGTGGCGGGGGCGACGGGGATGCACACGGTGCAGGTGTATTTCGTCTATATCCCGCTGTGCTGGATGGTGGGGGCGCTGCCGATTTCGCCGCAGGGGCTCGGGGTGGTGGAGCTGGCGTACCAGGAGCTGCTGTACAAGGCCGCGGGATTCGGGACGGCCGAGGGGGCGGCGATGATTTCGGTGCTGATGCGGCTGGCGTATTTCGTATGGGCGCTGCCGGGGCTAGTGTATTACCTGAAGATGGGGCGGCCGACAGCGGCCGAGGCGGCGGCGGCGACGCCGGTATCTTCCTGAAAATCGGCCTTTGGCGGGGTGGAAACGGACTGCACAAGGGCGGGGGGAGTTGCTATATTGGCGGCTCGTGGAAGGCGCGCGGCCGGTTTGTCGCGGCGGTGCGCGGAAGCCCAGGAGAGATGGAACATGACACACGTCGTTGTCGGTCGGTGCGTTGATTGTCGCTACACGGATTGCTGCGCGGTTTGTCCGGTGGACTGCTTCTGGGAGACGAAGAACCCGGCCATGCTGGTGATCGATCCGGATACGTGCATTGACTGCGGGCTGTGCATCCCGGAATGCCCGATTCATGCGATCTACCCCGAGGATGAGGTTCCCGAGCCGTACAAGGATTGGACGGCGAAGAACAAGGACCTTTTCAAGGGCGGTACGAACATCACCACGAAGAGCTCGGCCTTGCCGGGGGCCCTGACGCTGGAGCAGATCCAGCAGAAGGAGAAGGGGCAGGGCTGGGACATCAGCGAGCCGACGGGGGCGTAGGCGGCGACGCGATTTTTGCAGTGATTTATAAGAGGGCCTGCACCGCGGATTGAGGCGGGGCGGGCCTTTTTGTTTTGGGGCGGGCGCACGGGAAAGCCGCGACGGCTGAGGGAAACGCAAAAACACTGAAACGCTAGGACGCAGAAAGGGGTCGGTCCGGGACGGGCGGATTGGAATCGCGTAAGGGGGCTTTCTATCTGGGAATGGCCGGGAACTTGGGAGAAGTGTTGGAAAGGCGTTCCGAACGTCGGATCGCCGAAAAGTTGGGTCGCCGAGACTGGCGGGGCCAGAAGCCGGAGCGGGCCGGAAAGTTAGAATTGTGAGAATTCGCGAATTCATTAGGGTTTTTGGGCCCTTCTGCGAGAGACGACGAGCGCGCGAAATCTCCCAGGCCGCGCGGCTGCGCGTGCGCGAGTCGATTGCGCTGCTAGCGGCGGGGAAGAAGCTTGGTTTGAAATAGGGTCGGGAGAGCTTACGATTCCGGCACTGCCTTCGAAGTAATCCGGTCCATCCACCGGGAACCAGCCCACGAAGGAGATGACCCATGCCGCGAAAGCAAAGTACCGCAGCGCTCAGCTCTGTGTCGATCCGATTTCGCGCGACGCTCATGCGGCCCAAGACCAATGAGAAGGACGATTCGTGGACATTTCTGACTTTGCCCAAGGAGGCGAGTGCGAAACTGCGGTCGCGGGGGCGGGTGGCCGTTGAAGGCACGTTTAATGGCTCGGCGTTTCAGGCCACGCTCGATCCGGACGGCAAGGGCGGGCACTGGCTGAAAGTGGAGCGAAAGCTGCGCGAGGTGGCGCGGGCGACGGCGGGCGACGTTGTGACGCTGGAGATTGCGCCGATGGCGGAGGAGCCGGAACCCACGCTGCCGGCCGACCTGAGGAAGGCGCTCGCGGCGGCTCCGGCGAAGGCGCGGGAGGCGTGGTCGGACATCACGCCGGCGGCGCGGCGGGACTTCATTCACTGGATCGTCTCGGGGAAGCGGGCCGAGACGCGCGTGCTTCGGATCGAAAAGGCGTGCGACATGCTGGCGAAGGGGAAGCGGCGGCCGTGCTGCTTTGATCGGTCGGGGATGTATGACAAGAGTCTGAGTTGTCCGGTGGCGGAGGACGAGTAGCGGCATACTGATTTCGCAGAGCGGCCTTGCCCCTTTGCCGGGCCGGCGGGCTGGACGAGCGGCTGAGAATCGAGTGACCAGAAGTTCGAGTGAATCGTCTACGAATAGGAATGGTCGCAGACTGGAGCGGAGGAAAAGAAATGGCCCGATCTGACTTTCGCCAAGTGGTGATGACTGTCGCCCTCCTGCTGTTCGTCTCGCCGGCGATGGCGGGGTACTCCGTCGATGTCCATATCGACAACGTTTTTGCCTACACGGTCAACGACAACGGGCTCGGTGATGACAACCCCGCGGTCGGCGACATCGCGCATCACTTCCTGCTCAACGACGTCGCGAACCGCTGGCAGGCCGAGGGCAACATTCTCGCCGAAGGAGGATACGACGGCGCACTGCCCGTCTCGACCGTGGTGACCGACACATTGATCGAGAAGATCGCCAACGTACCGATCTTTTTCGGCGAGGTGGACTTCTACCATCATTACGCGGCGTCGGGATTGCAGACGCACGACGCGGACATCGACGGCGTGTTTGACAACACCATTAATCACCTGGTGGGAGGCGCGAGTCTGTTCTATTCGGCTGACGTCACGGGATACAACCTGGGGACGTATGCGACAGGGCTCTATGTTGGACCGGGGCCTTCGCCGTTCATGGGGAGTCTTGGCCCGGTGCAGACGCCGACGACGATCCAGCATCACATGAACCTGGGGTTCTATCTGGACACGCTGGGCGACTCGATCGAGATGTTCAACAGCGCCGTGATTCGCACCACGCCGGAGCCGGCGAGCGCGGCGCTGCTATTGGCGGCCGGCGCGCTGTTGAGGTCGCGCCGGGCTGGCCGCAACGGCAGCGCGGTGTAGTACAGCCGAAGCGACTTCGTGCTGCGTATCGCGATGGGGTTGCGGGTCCTGGAACGCGCATTGATTTTTTGATGCCGGTTGGAGACTCGGTGGGGTTGCTCAGCCCTGCCGCTTCACCATCTCGTTAATCGCGGTGGGCGCGTAGGGCGGGACGCAGCCCTTCGACACGGGCCAATCCTTGTACAGGCCGATCTTTTCGCCGATAGCGATGGCGCGCTTGCGGAGTTTGGCGTCCTTGATGCCGATCGCCATGAGGGTGTTGTTCATCGTCCACTGCGTTTCCGGCGGGGCCTTGGGCATTTCTTTTTCGATTCGGTCGAGCAGCGCGGGCAAGTCAAGTTCGGCATCCGCGTTGTTCACGCAACTGGCGGTCAGGTTCCATCCGGCGCGGGCCGCCCAGCCGTCTTTGTCTTTCATCCATTTCACGCGGAGCGACTCCTTGTCGGCGGGGGGCTGCTCCTTGACGATGTAGGCATTCAGCCAATCGGCCACCCATCCAAAGCGGGCCTCGCGAACCAGCTTGTCGAGTTCCTTCGTTGAGATTTCCTTCGGCTTCATGAGCAGAATCGCGAGGAGTTGGGCGTCGATGTTGCCGGTCTTCCACAACTCCAGGGTGAGTTCGTGATTTGCTTTGATTTTCTTCGCGAGGTTGCGGATGTCGCCCATCGCGCAGCCGAACTGCTTGAGCTTGGGCGCGCCGCCGGGGTTTCCGGCCCAGGGCTTGGCGTTGTGTGCCCGCCGCCCTTCATCGCCCAATGATTCGAGTTTTGCCATCGCTTCTTTGAAATTCATGGCCATGAATTTGATCCTGTTTGCGGGCGCCGCGGCCCGGCAAATTATTTCAACCGTTCCAGTCTACCCTTGCGCTTAACGATGTTCTTGTAGTCCCACTGGATCGCGATCGACTTTGCGAGCCAGCGCTTGAGGTCGGCCGCGGAGATCTGGTCTGCGGCGGTGTAGCGGGCCCCGGCCGTTCTGAAGCCGCCCTCGGGGGCGAGACCGGGCTCGTCGAAGGACCGGCCGCTCCAGAAGAGCAGACGGACGCAGTCCTTGAGTTTGTGGTAGCCGACGATCGGGTTGCCGTCGAGGAACCAGACGGGGTGGCGGTGCCAGATTTTTCGCTCCGCGTTGGGCAGGCGTTGATCGATTACTTTGGCGAGGATGTCGCAGATGCGTCGGTCGGAAGGAGACTGAGCAGCGTTGTAGGCGACGATCTCCTTCGGAATCGATGTGCGAGAGCGCGGGGTGGCTTTTCTTGTAGCGGCCTTTGTTCCGGTTTTCGGGGACTTCTTCGCGGCTTTGGCCATGCGTGCTCTCCAGCTTGGCGACGATTGTACAGCGTGAAGCAGCCACCGGGTCGTCGCGGGGCAGTGAGTCTGGTTACGTCTCGGCCGATTCGACGATTCGTTGTGTCGCACTCCGGGCGATTCGGCGTGGTCGCACGGTCGGCCCATTTTCTCACCGATGTTGTGCGGCGGATGCAGGCGCGACGTTTCCGGGCTGGCTCAGCCAACTGTCGAAGCGCGTAGGGGCGATGCGGGCGGCCTTGCCGGGGGTGAGCGACTGGTCGTTCACGTTTACTCCGTAGTAGGGCGCGTTGGCGTCGGCGACGACTTTCCGGGGGTCTTTGGTGGCGGTCAGATACCTGCGGGCGGCTTCATCGATGCCGAATGCTTCGGGGCCGGCGATTTCGACAATGGCGTTGCGCGGAGTGCCGACGGTGTAGTCGGCCAGTGCGGTTGCGACGTCCTGGGCTGACATTGGCTGCATCAGGGCGGGCGGCAGGCGGACGACCTGGCCGTCGGTGCCGGACTGGGCGATGCCGCCGATAAATTCGAAGAACTGGGTGGCGCGGACGATGGTGTAGGGGATGCCGGAGGCGATGATCAACTTTTCCTGAGCGAGCTTGGCGCGAAAGTAACCGCTTTGCTGCAGGCGGTCGGTACCGACGACAGAAAGCGCGACGTGGTGACGAACGCCGGCCCTGGATTCGGCGGCAAGGATGTTGCGAGTGGAGGTGTCGAAGAAGTTCATGACGGCGGCGTCTTCCCAGACGGGGGCGTTGGTGACGTCGACGGCGACCTGGGCACCGGCCAGCGCGGCGGCGAGGCCTTGGCCGGTGAGGGTGTCGACGCCGGATTTCGGTGACGCGGGCACTGCGTCATGTCCGCGCTGGCGGAGGATGTTGACGAGTTTGGTTCCGATGAGCCCGCTGCCGCCAAGGACGAGGACTTTCATGGTTGGCCTTTCTGATGTTGCACGCCGACCGCGCGCGTGGAAGGCGGCTGATTATATCAACGAAGGCGGGCGGACCGGGTGGAGTTATGCGAGCGATGTCCGGTCGTGGGACACTGGTGAATGAGGGGTTGTTGAGTCCGCGCCCGCGTCACGTGCTTACAACCACCTGCTGGGCGCATTCTTCGGGTTGGTGGAGCTTGCTGTTTGTGAAGCCGGCGGCGCGGAGCATCCTTTCGAGTTCGGGGAACGTGTAGGCGTCGCCGCTCGCCGTGGTCGCGAGCATGACGAGCGGGAAGGTCGCGGACATGGGCGGTGAGATGCGATCGTCGTCGGGGACGAACTCGAGCGTGACCAGGCGGCCGCCGGGCCGCAGCGCCGCCCGCAGACGCTTGAGCAGGGTGGTGCAGTGATCGGGGCTGAAATGATGCAGCAGGTTGGTCAGCAAGATCACATCGTATGGCCCCTGGAGGTCGACGGTGAACGCGTCGCCGGCGATTGTCGTGAGGCGATCGCGTACGCCCATGCTCGTTGCGTTGCGCCGGGCGACATCGAGCACTTTGGGCCAGTCGAGGGCGGTAACGCGGACCCCGGGGTTTTTCTGGGCCAGTGTGATTCCGAACAGTCCGTGTCCCGCGGCGACATCCAGCACGTGGCCGGAGACGGATCCGAGGATTGTTGCGAGGGCCTGGGCGTTGGGGAGCATCACCGCGCCCATGGCTTCGGCGAACGAGACCCAGCCGTCGTACTCGGGCTCAACCGAGCCGGCGGTCTCGCAGCCGCCGTGCCGAACCGCCTGGGTGAGCCGTCCGAAGAATGGCGCGATGGGGCCGTTTAGAAATCCCAACGCGCCGCCGACATATGCGGGCGAAGCGCGATCCAGGAACGTGGCAGTTACGGGCGTCAGCCGGTACGAATCCGCGGACTTGAGCAAGAGTCCATGGACCGACCAGTAGTCGCACAGGACCCGTACGCCCTTGGGGGAGGCGGCGCAGGCTTTGGCGATGGCGGGGACGGTGGAATGTCCTGTGGCGATGGCGGAGAAGAGGCCGATGTCGACGGCCGCCTGAATTGCGGCGGTCTTTTGATAGGCGTAGAAGCAATCAAAGATTGGTGCGGGATTCACTTTCGCTCCTCTTGCATGGGATGGGGGCCGCGGTTTCCGGCGGCGAGCTCCAGTGAAGCACGGCGCGGCGATAGCGTCAACCATGTCTGATTGGCATCTGAGCGTACAGCTCAAAGAAAGTCGTGCCGTGAGCGAAGGGGCGGCCGATGAAGGCCTCGAAGCCGGGCTGATCGTCGGGGACGTAACCGCTGCGCGGGAGCCATGAGCCGTGGAACCACTGCAGGGCACGGAGCTCGAGGTCGATCCCGCCGCGGATTTCGATTTGCGCGACTTGCATCGGCGGGAAGCGGTATCGACCGATCTCGCCGGCCGGATTGAAGCGCTCGGCGACGACGGCGATGTAGTACGCGCAATCCTTCAGGGCGGTGATCTCGGGGTGCTCCCACTGGTAGCCGAGCCATTGGCCGTCGGCGTGGCCATGGCGCTCGGCCCAGGCGACCAGACGATGGACGGCGGCGATGACCCGGGTGCCCTCGTAGGGGCGCCACACGCGGATGTAGGCGACGGTTCGGGCGGGCAGGTCGCGGATGCGGACGCGGAAGGAGTCCGGGTTGTTGCGGGCCGGGAGCTTCGCGATGAATGGAGAATTCTTGAGGTCGTCCGCGAGTGCGGCGGCGTGGGTTTTCCGCCAGGTGGTGATGTCGAAGGCGCTGGGCGGGGTGCCGAAGCGCTGCCGGAAGCTGCGGGTGAAGTCAGATGATGAACTGAAGCCGCAGGCGAGGGCGATGTTGGTGAGCGAGGGCGGCTTTGCGAGGGCCATCATGTTGAGGGCTTTTTCGAGCCGGAGCCGCTTGACGAAGTCGGCGGGCGTTTCGCCGACGAGGGCCTGGAAGACGCGATGGAAGTGGAATGGAGAGAGCCGGGCGGCCGTGGCGAGGTCGCGCAGGTGGATCGGTTCGTGCAAACGGCCGAGGATGCGGTCGATGGCGAGGTTGACGCGTTCGACGTAGGTCCGCGACGTGACGGGCCGGGGCTTGGCTGAGATTCGCAAGATTTGGCAAGACCTCCGTCGGCGGGGTTGTATCATACTCGGCGACCGGCCGGTGAGTCGGCGGCGGGCGGAATGGGAGCGTTTCGATGAGACGATTTGGACTGGGCCTGGTGACATGTGCCCTGGTTTGCTGCGCCTTTGGGAAGCCATCGGGGGGCGGCGCGAGCAGGCCGGGCGGAGATGGCAAAGCGATGAATCTCGGCAATTTCTCGGTCAGTCTGGCGGTGAAGGATCTGAAGGCGTCGCGGGAATTCTATGAGAAGCTCGGCTTTCTCCCGACGGCGTGGAAGGGCAAAAACTGGCTCATCATGCAGAACGAGACGGCGACGATCGGTCTGTTCCAGGGAGTGGTTCCAAAGAACACGCTGACGTTTAATCCCGGCTGGGACCGAAACGGAGAGACGTTGCCGGACTTCGAGGATGTGCGCGAGATTCAGAAGGCACTCAAGGCGAAGGGCATCCAACTCGTCAGCGAGGCGGATGAATCGTCCAGCGGGCCGGCGAGTCTCATGGTCATGGACCCGGATGGAAATCCGATTTTGATCGATCAGCATGTGCCCAGCCCCGCGGCCAAAAGCGAGGGGAATCGCGGCGCAACGGAAGGTGATTCAACGGAAGCTGCGGCCACCGGAATCGGAGGCGTGTTCTTCAAAGCCAAGAATCCTGCCAAGCTCGGGGCCTGGTACAAGAAGCATCTTGGCATGCCGGTCGACGAACACTGGAATGGGTGCAAGTTCGAGTGGCGGGAGTATGCGAACCCGAAGACGCTCGGCTGCACGGTCTGGACCGCGTTCAAGTCCGACACCAGGTACTTCGGGGGAGGCGAACAGGGGCAGATGATCAACTATCGCGTGGCCAACCTGAAGAAGATGCTGGAAAAGCTGAAGCGAGAAGGCGTGTGGGTCGATCCGAAGACGCAGGAGTCGGAGTACGGCAAGTTCGGCTGGGCGAAGGACGGCGAAGGCAACCGAATTGAGCTGTGGGAACCGCCGGAACAGCCAGCGTCGAAGTAGGTCGGCGACTATTGAGTGGATTGCGGAACGGTAAGGCCGAGCGTGGTATGGCGAGAGCCGGCGATTTACAATCGTTGAATGCTTCCTGAAATTCGCTGCGTGCCGATTGAGTACACCGTCGCTGGGCACTCGCTGCGGCATGATCCGACCAGGCGGTTTGGAGAGGAGATCCTGTCGTTGCTCGGGCGGGTCTGGCCGGTGATCAAGGGCGGGGGAATTCCGAATGACGGGATCAACCGCGTCGTTTACGACAGCGACTGCACGGTGTTTGCGGGGGTGGTGCTCGGCGCGGGCGGAGAGACGATGAAGGCGGCGGCGGGGCTGGAACGCAAGACTGTTCGCCTGACCCGTTACGCGGTGTGGAAGCATGTCGGGCCGTATTACCTGATCTCCGCGACCGGGGACGCGATGACGAAGGCGCTCGAGGCGGCGGGGCATCGGACCGGGTGGCCGATGGTTGAGGTGTATGGGCATTGGACGAACGACGAGAACAAGTTGGAGACGGAGACGTTTGTGGAACTGCGGTGATATTCGCATTGGAGCGACTCCGCGGCGAATACACTCGAACTGTCCCCGGCCGGCGCAAGGCCGTGAGATGAAATTCGCCCTTCGATGGGTCGACGCCAGCCAACCATGCGACGCCATCAGACCCTGTTCATCGTGTCACTCATCGCGACGCTTTCCGCGCCCGCGGCATCGCAAGAAAAAAGCGCGAGCACCCGGCCGGCGCAGGAGCACGCGCCTGGCAGGGTCGCCGATCCGATGGCGCGGTTTGGGCCGATGGTTGGCGGTGAGTGGAGGGTGACGGCTCAGTCCGGGACGAGCATGTATGACGTTTGGCACTGGGGGCCGGGGCGGCATTCGTTGCGGGTGATGACGCATGGTTTTGCCGCGTCGGGCGATCCGTGGCGGGCGCTGGCCGTTGTGTACTGGCATCCGGGTCGCAAGGAAATACGGTCGCTTGGCTTGAACCCCTACGCGGAGAGCGTGTCGGAGGGGACGGTTCGGTTCGACGGGGAGAATCCCGAGAGTGTCGCTGACCTCCATCAGACCGGCGACCGCCGCAAGCTTCTCTCGCGGGACGTGTTCGATGGGCCTGACAAGTATCGCTCGACGCTGCTGGAGGAGGTCGCCCCCGGCCGGGTCACGAAACTCGGCGAGTGGGACTACACACGATCCAAGACGCTGACGCCCGTCAGTCCGACGCCGGCCGACAAGCCGCCGAAGCTCGGGGAGCGGCTGAAGGTCTTAGAGACGCTGCTGGGGCGGACGTGGGACGCGGCGGGGGAGGCCAGGGGTGAGTGGGCGGACGCGGGCGGCTTTCGTGTGCAGTCGAGCGTCGAGTGGATTCCGTATGCGAACGGGGTCTACATCCGGGCGTTGGCAGCGCGGCAGAGCGGAGAGCCGACGCATTTGGTCGACGTGTACGTCTATCACCACACCGGGGCGGGCGTGCTGCGGTGTCTCGCGCTGACAAGCGGGGGCGGGGTGTACGAGGGCGATATGCGCGTGCTCGACGGCGGGGCGTTGCAGGTCGATCTGAAGAGGTACGAGGGTGAGCGGGCTGTGTCGCACGTGGTGCGGGTTGATTTTGGGAAGGATGGGATGGTTCGCAGCCGGGTCTGGTCTGTCAAAGGCAATGAGCGAGCGCTGATGTTGGACACGCAGAACAAGAAGATCGAGGCGAAGAAGGGTGAGTGACGTCGAAGGCGGATGACACTGGGGTGCGAGGCGGGGGAGATCGCAAGCCGATAACTTCACCGTCAGCGGCGCGGACCATTCGGACACGTTTGACGTTGGCCAATGTCGGCGCTGTCGAGGTGACCGGGCTGATTGCCTTCGATTCCATCACAACCTCGGAGGCAGCCAACGAGTCGCTGACGGTCAGTGGCCTCGTCGTGGCGAACTCGATTACGTCCGATCCGGGCGTGGCGGCGATGATGATGTTGACGATCAATCCGTAGCGTGCGCGACGCCCATGGGATTCTCGCGGGACATGAATGCTCAGATCAGGGGGTGGGCTGGGCGGCCGGCGGGTTTTCGAGGCGAGAGAACCATTCGCGAGCATCGGCGCGCGATCGCAGGGGCGCGAAGGACGAACTGGCCTGAATTTCGGTGCGGCGGGCGGGGTCGTTGAAGTACGCTTCTTTTGCAGCGCTGCGAAGGTATTGGAGCGCCTTCGTTTCGTACGACTCGCACAGTCGTCCACGGGTCGCATCGGAGAGCGAGTCGTCGTTTCGCGCGCCGAGCGAACAGAGCGAGAGGGCCTCGGCAAGGCCATAGCATGACTCCGCGTCCAGAGCAGGATTTTCCCCCAATTCGTCGAGTTGCCGCGCGGCGGCTGTGTACCGACCGGTGGCTGCGAGCGTGGCGGCTCGGCCGATGCGCAGGCCCGGATCGTTGCGGTCGTCGAGCTTGATGGCGGCATCCCATTCGGCGAGGGCGTCCGGCCAGCGGTTGAGCTTGCTCAGGCCGCGGGCGCACCAGCCGTGCGTATAGCTCAGGTAGAAGCGTGCGGTGGCATGGCGCGGCTCGCGCCTCAGAACGCCTTCGAGCGCGGTGATGGACTTTCGAAACCAGGGGATCGCGGCGTCGGCGTTCCCGCGACGGGTCTCCAATTCTCCAAGATTGCAATAGACGCTTCCGAGCTGCAGGCCATATTCGATCATGGCGGGGTGCTCGGTTGCCAGTCGCTCGCGGATGGGGAGCGATCGCTGATAGGCGTCGCGCGCGTCGTCAAAACGGCCCACAAGGATGTAGACGCCGCCGATGTTGTTGTAGCTTGCGGCGAGCCCGTTCTGGTAATCGGGCATGTCGGGGTGTTGCTGCGAAAGCGATTCGCTGATCTGTATGGCTTCCTTGAGGTAGGGCTCGGCGTCGGCGGCCCGGTTGGTCATGGCGTAGAGTTCGGTGAGATTGTTGAGACTTTGCATCAGCGCGTTGAGATGCGACTCATCGTTGGGGAACTGGTCGACCAGTGCGCGGCGAATCTCGCGTGCGGTTCGATGGTACTTCTCAGCATCGGCGATCCGGCCGTTGCGTCGGAGGAAGAGGGCGAAGTTGTCGCTGGTATTCGCCAGGCGTGAGCGATCGGCGGGCTGGCTCGTCGCGACCCTGTCCAACTCGGCTTCGATCGTCAGTGCGTTCTCAAACGCGTGAGCGGCCTCTTTCGCGCGCCGCGTGTCGGAGTAGAGCAAACCCAGATTTCCATGGGCCGAAGCGAGCTGGCGGCGGTAGAGCGGCTCGGACGGGCGCTCGCGCCGGAGGGCGTCGAACAGGTCCCTTGCCTTGAGGTAGGCAGACTCGGCCTGATCGGTCCGGCCGATCAGCCGGCTAATGTTGGCCAGATTCATCTGCGCGTCGCCGAGATCATTTCGCAGGGCCGGATCGTCGGCGTATTGCTCGACGAACTTTTCGTAGAACTCTCGAGCCGTTCCAAGGAGTTGCAGGCGAAGCGATTCCAGTCCGTGGGCCTTGAGCGCCGGGCTTTCCGCGACGCGATTGAGGTATTTGTCGACGGCCTGTCGCGCGAGCTGGAAGTTGGCCTCGGCCTTTTGTTCGGCCGCGAGGGCGCGATCACGGTCGCGGCGAGCTTCGTCGCGGGCCGCAACGGCACCGCGGCGGGCCGCCTCGGCGGCGAAGTATTGCCACGTGCTCACGACCATTCCGACGACCAGGACGAGAAAAATCGCGGCAACCGAGCTGACGAGCATGCGATTGCGCCGCGCAAATTTGCGAAGCTGATAGACCGTCGAGGCGGGTCGAGCGGTAATCGGCTCGTCGTGAAGGTAGTGGCGGATGTCGGCCGCCAACTCGGCGGCGGATGCGTATCGCCGCACCTTGTCCTTCTCGAGCGCTTTGGCGACGATCGTCTCAACATCGCCACGGAAGACGCGGTTCACCGTGCTGAGCGGGATCGGATCGTTTTCGCGGATGATTTGAACCGCCTCGTGGATCATCTTTCGGCGGACGTCATACGGAGGCCGGTTGGCGAGTATTTCGTATGTGATGACGCCCAACGCATAGACGTCGCTTCGAATGTCGAGCTCATGCGGGTCGGCGGCGACCTGCTCCGGCGACATGTATTGGACCGTGCCAATGATCTGGCCGACGTCGGTCTGTACGGTTGTCAGCTGGACGTCGGAGTCGGTCGCTCTTGCGATGCCAAAATCGAGAATCTTGGGCTGCCCTGATGCGTCGACGAGGATGTTGCCGGGCTTGAGATCGCGGTGGATTACGCCGCGCTGGTGGGCGTGCTGCACCGCGTCGCAGATCTTGGCGATCAGTTCGAGGCGCTGACGCGTGCCGAGGCCATTTTGCGCAACGTATTCCCACAGCGTGGGACCTTCGATGTACTCCATGGCGAAGAACGGCTGCGGCCCGTGACCGGAGTCGGCCGTGCCGGCTTCGTAGACCTGGGCGATGCCCGGATGTTGAAGCCGTCCGAGGACGTGCGCCTCCAGTTCGAAGCGGCGGAGGGCCTGGGACGATGCGCATCCTTGGCGAATGACTTTCAGGGCGACGCGGCGGCGGGGCTTTTCCTGTTCGGCTTCGTAGACGCTGCCCATGCCCCCCTCGCCAACTTTGCGGATTATCCGGTAGTGGCCAATCCGAGCAGGGAGCGCACCTGCGACGGCATGGGGCGTGCTTCCGGCCATGGGCGTGGTTGCAGATGTACGAGTGAATTCGGCGCGCGAATCGGTTGGCAGGGCATCAAGCGATTCAGGGTCTTCGTGGGGCATCGTACACCCGAGTCTCGATGAATTCTTACGCCGTCAGTTTACCCGATTGAAGTGCCGCGCGGCGCGATCTCTGCGTGATTGGCTGTGCTTGGCGGGCGACTGTCGAGTGCGTCGTTCGAGCTGGAGGGGATTGTCGGCGCGCGGGCTGGTGTGGCCAGCTTGCTGTTTCTGTTCGACAGGTCCAATCTCTGATGGATCGATCAGTCGGTTTCGATCGGACCGAACTTCGCTTGCCAGTCCAAGAGAGTTGTTGCGGCGACGGCGGGACGATTGTCGGTGCGACGGCCGTCAACCGCGAGGACCTCATCCGCCAACGCGAGCGCGACCGACCTTGGAAGGGCCGCGTCGATCTTTGTGCCAAAACCCGACACGGCACGGATTCTCATGCCGCACCCTTCCGGCTGTACGTCGATTCGGTACGATTCGATGATACTTGTCATTGCAAAAACCTCCGTGTTCGGCCTTGTGTTTCCGACTCCCAGCGGCGAATGATCCGTTCAAATCTGGGAATGGCCCGGTTGACTGGATTCTCCTTGAACGGGATGTCGAAAACGTCACGCTTTGTTGACAGACGTGAATGCGTGATTCGTTCCGCAGGTTCTGGCGACATGCGGCAACGGCGTCTGAGGGAATGGTAGCACGCTTGTCCTTTCGCGCCTGCGGCTTAACGATGAATCTCTTCGCGACTTTTTGAATTTTTTCTTTGGTGCGTTTGCGCCATGCCCGTTTTGTGCAAACGCAAACGAAGATTCGTCCGAGGGGCCCGGCGTGTTGGGTTGGCGGCGGCCGGCAACATGTTGATTGAGCGATTATGCCGCTCGCGTCTTTGGCATCTATTCGGAGCGTTTCCATTCGGGTGGCGAGGTGTTGGCGGTGAAGAGCGGGAGAATGAAGCGCTGGGCGAAAACGGTGTTGAGGCCGCCGAGGTGGCCGGCGTCGTTGCCGAGGGATCTGTACTCCGGCTTCCATTCGAGTTGGTAGAGGTTGGCGGTCACGTCGGGGTTGGCGGGCTTTGCGAAGCCGCAGTAACCGCAGGAAGGGACGAACTTGCGGTCGGTGGTGCCGTGGCGGCTGGTGCCGTCATTCAGGACGAGCGAGTCGCCTTTACTGTAGTAGTTGAAGATTCCGCGCTGGGTTCGGCTTGCCGCGGAGGCGAGGTCGAACGTGGGGGAAACGGCGCCGGAGATAAGGACTATGCGGTCGAGGGTGAAGTCGTTGGGTAGGTCGGCGGCGGCGAAAAGGACAATGCCCGCGCCGCCGGAGACGCCGACGAGCGAGAGGTGGTCGGTGGGGTGCGCGGCACGCCAGTACATGATTTGGCGGGCGAGCAGTGCGGCGCGGCGCTGGTTGCGAGGGAAATCGGTCAGGTTGCGGAGGCCGGTGGGGTCGCCGGTGTACTCGACGACAGTCCAGTCCCAGAGCTGGGCGGAGACGTCGGGGAGGTTGTCGATCTGGCGCGTGAGGCGGTGGCAGAGAAGGTCGTGGCCGGCGATGCCGGGGCAGAGGATGACGTGGTAGTGGTCGGTGCTGGTGATGGCTTTGGGCTGGGCGCAGCCGGCGAGTGTGATAACGAGCACGAGTGAGAGCGTGCATGCGCGACGGCGCGAGGGCGCGGACTTCGAATTGGTCTTAAGTGTCAGCAACCGCCATCAGAATAGCGCGGTGGGGTCGAGGAAGTCGAAGAACTTTTCGCCCGCGTCGCCGTTGAATCCGTTGCCAGCGTTGCCGGAGGTGGAGACATCGCCACCTTCACCGCCATCGCCCGCACAAGCGCCGCCACCGCCGCCGCCGGAGCGAAGTCCGGCCGCGATCGGGCCGAGGGCCTGGCCGCCGGTTCCTCCTGAGACATCGATCGGTCCATTGCCGGGAATCGAAGGGCTGAGAATGTGCACGATGCCACCGCCACCGCCTCCGCCCGCCGCGATGTCTGAACCGCTGGACGCTCCGGGACCGCCGCGACAATCGATCGAGCCGTTATTCGTGACGGAACCGGGCGAGGCCAGGATGACGACACCGCCACCTCCGCCGGCGCATCCTGAAGCGAGATTGGCGCCGCCGCGTGCGTCGATTTCGGCGCCCGCCGCGTTCACGATGGCCGTTTTCGCGAGAACCGTGAACGATCCTCCGCCGTCACCGCCCGGTGCACCAAAGGTTCCGGTGCCCGCGCCGCCGGCCTTCGTTCCGGGGGAGAGGACATATCTCGAAGCGTCGGTGCCGAGCCCGACGCCGGCGTGGCCGCCGAGACGGACGACGGAGTTATCACCGAGTTCGCCGAAAGTTGAACCGAGACGCGAGATGCCGGCTTCGGGCGCGGGTGTGACCACATCGACGCCGCCAAATGTATCGCGCTGGACGCCCTCTGCACCGCGCTCGACGAAGATGGAACCGTTATTCGTGAAGGTGCCGGTGCAGCGGATGATGACGCCGCTGGGGAAGAATACGCTGGTGTTGGGGGCAATCGTGAAATCGGTGTACTGGAGGTTCGAATCGTTAAAGTGAAGTCCCGAGGTATCGATGACCCGGGCACCGGCGGAGCCATTACCGTAGATGTCGGGCTGCCCGGCGGCGCCTTGTGGGCCGGGGGGGCCTTGAGCGCCGTCAGGGCCGGGAGGGCCTTGCTGTCCGAAAAGGGAGATGAGACTGGTCTGGCTGAAGATGCTTCCGAGGGAAGCGATCGAACAGCCGGCGGTGGCCATGAGAGTAAAGGTGATAGCGGCGAGTCGCGTTACGGGAGTGGTCCGAAACGACATCGATAAGTTCCTCCGAAGTGGCTCAGAAATGGTACTCGAAGCGACTGGCGCATCCCAAATAATGCGGGGTGCCGCGGAGCGCTCGATCGGGGAACGGGGAATCTGCCGGCCCGCGGCATCAGACGTAAGGTCTTGATCGGACAGACGCTCGGGGCAGAAAGGCGCGGTGATGGGGGCATTGTCCGAGCGAATCGCTTCTCGCCAAAGGGGTTGACTGCCGTTATTATCCGGCACTTGTTGCGCGGTCGGGGGGCCGTGCCTACGTGAACGGAGTCGAAGATGGAATTGCCGCGGCGAACGCGAGGCGACGAGCTATTGAGGCCGGGAGAGCTGACCGCGCTGATCGGTCGGTTGCGCCAAGTCGCGCCACAGCACGACCTTAAGACGGTTGTGGCGTATGCGTTCGACCTGCGTACGCGGATGCTGCCGTTTATCTACGCCGACAAGCGGATGGCTCCGGCCGGAGTGCGGGCGGTCGGAGCGGCGATGGTGGCGGCGGGGTTTCCGAAGACGCGGGTCGTGCTGCAGCAGTGGAATCCGCGATTCCGCCCCATGGAAATGCGACTAGACGGGCAGGTGCCAGACATCTTCATGGTGTCGAGCATGCAGATCCACGGTCAGCGGTGCCGGGAGCTGATCCAGGACGCGTGTCGGATTGAGCCGGCGCGGCGGCCGCTGATCATCGCGGGCGGGCCAAAGACGATCTACGAACCGTGGGATGTGTTCGGGATGGACCCGTCGAATCCGTGGGGTGCGGATGTGGCGGTTACGGGCGAAGAGTTTGTCCTGCTCTCGATGCTCGAAGTGGTGCTGTCGTGCCGGGCGAGCGGGGAGTCGGTGCGGTCGGCGTTCCTGCGGGCGCGGAACAGCGGATTGCTGGATTCGATTCCGGGGCTGGTGTTTGCGCGGGGCAGCCGGGACGGGGTGGCGGAGGAACTGCTCGACACGGGGATTCAGCGATTGCTGGGTGATCTTGACGAGCTGCCGCACCCGGTGCTCGGGTATGAGCTGCTGGAGCGGCCGAGCCGGTGGCGGACGG
>CAZJVS010000056.1:0-26461 GCA_964549445.1 uncultured Planctomycetaceae bacterium | reverse complement strand
TCGCCGTCGCGCCGGAACCCGAATCCGTTCGCCGCCAGAATCACTTCAAGCGCCCGATCGAGCGTCACGCCGTACAGACTCGCCGACACGGTCCCGTGAACGTTCTTCGACGCAACGATGTTCTTCCGCGTCTGCTGCGCGATCATTCGCAGGACGTCAGTCACTTCCATGTTCGAAACGTTGATGTCGACCGTTCCCATCGCCGTGACGTGGATGTCCGCCGGCCGCGAAGGTTCTGGCGGGGCGTCGGCGGGCGGTGGCCCGAGATCGCGCGACGCCTTTGCCCCCGCTGCGGGCACCGTGATGTCCTGCCCCGACTGCATCAGCGACGAAACCATCTTCTCGAGCATGCCCGGATCGATTTGCGCGCCGCCGACTGAAAGCGGCTGCTGTTGCGTCTGGTCGGCCGTCGCCGACAGGACGCCGACGACCAGGATGCACGCGGTAAGACCGGCGACGCGCAGGCGCCGACGCTGTCCGCTGCTGCGGGCTTTCGCGGTGAGAGGCATGTCAGTCACTTCGCACTCCTGACGCGCGGCGAAGATCAAACCCGGTGCGACACGGCCCGACGACAGCCGGCTCACGCGGGTTTCCACTACCTGTTTCGGTTATGCGGGCGGGGCGGTTTTGTTCTAGGGCATGGAGAGAATCACGCGAACGCCGTCTTTTCGGACCACGACCTGCCCGGCCCGAATCTCAACGACGTCCAGATCCCCCAGTCGATCGCCGACGTGTACCAGCTTCCCGGATACCATGGCCGAGGGTTCGTGACCGATAACGGTGCTCTGCACGGCCAATCCGGCCGCTTCGCGCCGGACGCTCTCAGCCCGTCGTCGCTGCCGCGCCGATTCGGCGCGTGCCGCTTCCCGGATCCGTCCCACAAAGCTCCGCGGCCGCGAGGCATCGCCCTCGCTCGGCTGTGTCGCCACGGCGCGAGGAAACGTTTCCCAGTCCGCCGCAAAGAGGTCTCGTGCAAACTCGCGCGAGACATTCGACACGTCGACCGGCGTCAGCGGCACCCGCGGCTTCTCTGGTGATGCGTCGACCACCTGCATCATGCTGCTATTCGGCGCCGCGGTCGGCGCCTCCCGATTCATGGCGACCAGTTCCGGCACGATCTCCATTTGCGATGCGGCGGCGATCGACGTGTCCGACTTGAAGATCAACCGCGCCCAGACAATCACCATGATTACCGACAGCACCGCCAGCGCAATCGTCTTCCGCTGATCGGCGGCCAGATGCGCCCGCAGCGTCGCCCACCATTGTCCCTTCAGTTGGCTCATGGCTGCGCCGGCCCCGCTTGTTTCACATCCGACGCTGCAATCGCCACGCTGCCCGCCTCGCGACGCGGCAGGTAAAACGTGCTGATCGACATCGTGCAGCTCACGCGCTGCCCGGCCGGCGCTCGCGACCGCCCGGCGTCGCTCTCACTCAGTCGAAGCGAAACGCGTTCGATGCGATTCAGCCGCGTCCAGCTCTCGAGTGACCGGAGTAACTTGGCCACCGTGTCCAGCGTCCCCTCGACCTGCAGCGTCACCGGCTGCACCATCACGTCTCCGCCGCGCGGAATGCCGCGCGTCCATTCGCTCTTGCCCAGCGGTTCGGGCCGCTCCGGCTGAATCGAAACGCGATGAAGTCCGCTCGCCTCCACCATCTCCGACAGAGAGCGATACGTCTCGGCAAAGTCATGATTGCACGGCACGAGCTTCTCGAACTCACGCATCCGCCCCGCCAGTTGCTCCACCTCCGAATAGACCGCCGCGAGCTGCTTCACTTCCTCCTGTTCGCTCGCCAGGGCCGCTTGGAGAGACTCGACCGAATGCCGCTGCGCGCGGAGTTTCCGCTGGCCGGGAATCAGCAATCCGAACACGAACGCCGCCACGAGTCCGCTTGCGATCCCGCCCGAAATCAGAATGCCGCGCGAGAGCTTCATTTGACCCCGCCCGTCTGCGGCAGCACGACGCAATCGATCTCGAACCCCGGCCCCTGTCGATTCGCGAACCGCCGGACCGGCAGCACCCGCGTCGCCACATCCGTCACCAGCCGTGACCCCGCGATGCCGGCCGCGCAATCGCTGATGGGTGTCGCATCCGGTGCCAGCCCGGTAAGTCTCAATCGCGGAAGCCGATCGCCGTCCACAGGTCGGGTCGTGACCGGGGCCATTCCGGCAGGCCGGCCGGTCGCATCCTCGCTCGCCGGCTCGGGCGTCCGCTCCCAGACCACCTCCGTCAGAGCGACGCGCGTCGGCACCACGCGCGATAGATCAGCCAGCACGACCGCCAGCGAAGCCGCATCCTCCAGCGAGGTGCACAAACGATCGCGCACTCGCAATTCTTCGCGCTCGTGCAAAAGCTGTTCCAGCAAAGCTCGGTGAATTCGCGTCTGGTTCCGCTGTCGCTGGACCTCGGCCAGATCGCCGCCGACCCGCGACAGCATGGCCTGGTGCGCACCGACCCATGCCGCCATCGCAAGCACCAGTGCGCCGATCAAGATGCCGTACCGGTGGACGCCGCGCCGCTCCGCTCTGCGTTCGTGAAAATCCGGCGGCAGAAAATCAAACTCGATCACGCCGAAACCTCCCCCGCCGCCGCCGGAGCCGGAACCGGGGCCGATGTCGGAACCGACGTCCGCCTCGTCGGTACGAGGCCGCGGAACGCGAGCCCGGTCGCAACCGCCCAGGCCGGTCGGTAGCAGCGAGCCGACCGCTCCGCGAGCCCCGCCGTCCCGCGCAGGCCGCGCAGCGGGTCGCCGACCGTGCAGGGGATGTCGAGCCCGTTCGTGATCACAGGAATCAGCATGGGCTCGTGTGCCTCGCCCCCGACAAACGTCAGGCATTCCGGCCGTTGTCCGCGAAATGTCACCGAGAAATAACGCATCGAAAGCTGCACTTCCCGCGCGAGCTGCTCGACAACCGGCCGGACCGCGTCCGCCGCCGAGTCCAGCAGCTCCGGCGGCACATCCGCCGGCGCCCCCTGCTTCTGAGCCGCCGCCGCGATAATCTTCACCCGCAGCCGCAGCGCATCCGCTTCGCTCAGTTCCAGCCGAGAAGACAGCGCCTTCGTAAACGCCGCGCCGCCGATGTCGAAGAGCTTCACGAAACACACTTCCGCGCCGCGTGTCACGCACAAGCTCGTGCCGCGCCAGCCGACATCGACGAATACATTGACCGCCGACGCGTCCTCCGCCCGGCGAAGAAATCGCACGAAGCAGCGCGCCATCGCGCTCGGCGTGATGTCCAGTGCAATTGGCTCCAGCCCCGTCTCGGTCAGCAGCCCAATCCGCTCGTCGATCACGTTTCGCGGCGATGCGAGCACGATGACTTCCTCGCGAACCTCGTTCCCGTGCCGCACCTGCCCCGCCACCAGGTGACGAAACTCGGCCTGCTCCGGCTTCATCGCGAATCGCTCGTGCGCCTCGAATTCCGCCGCCGCGCGCAAATCATCCGCCGGCATCGTCGGCAACCGCACATTCTTCAGCTCAAATTCCCCCGGCCCCAGCGCCGTCACGACCCGACGACCGCGAAACCCGCGGCCGTCAATCGCTTCGCGCAGCGCTCCCTTCAACCACTTCATCCGCTCCGCGGTATCGGCATCTTCGGGCGGGCAAAGCTCCGCCCACGCCGACAACTGTGCCTGGCCGTCGCGATGCGCAAGCTGCATCAGTTTCACGCGATGGCCCCCAAGGTCCAACGCAATCGGTCCGAATTGTCCGCGTCCCCGCCCAAACATCGACTGCGCCTCAGAACTCCTCGGCCAGGCCAGCGCCGCCGCCAACCTGTACGCTGACGGTCGTACGCACGACCGTCGCAATGCCCGTTGCCGCCGAGACCGTCACCGTGTACGTCTCGCCGCCTGCGGTGAATGCGATCGTCGCGTCCGAGCTCTGGTCCAAAGCGCCGAATGCGTCGAAACTCAGCACCGTATCGCCCCCGAAGCTGTAGCTCCCCATGGTCGCGTCCGAGTACCGGCTGTCGGCCGCGCTGCCAAACTGAACGAGGTACGTTTTCTTCGTAACGGAGTTCGTCAACGGAGTGTCGGGCGTTGCCGGCCGCGCGAGCCAGTACGAATGGTTCGTCGGATTGATCTTGATGACACACCCCAGGTCCGGGCGGGCGATCGCCTCCGTTCGGGCATAGACCAGATCCGCCGCAAACGTCCTCGCCGCAAGTTCCGCCTGCGCGGACTTCAGATTGACGTTCTTCAGCGCAAGCCCAGCCATCAGGCCGAATACCGTGACGACGATCAGGAGCTCCGCATAGGTGAACCCCCGATCGCGCACGCGCAACCGCTGCACCGCTGTCGTCCCGTTCACTTCAGCGCCTCCGCTTCGCACATCGAGCGTCCGCGCTTCCGGTCGTTATTATCGCACCGAGCCGCGCGGACTCGCCCCCCCCTCCTTGTCGGACGTTGCCACGTACACCTTGATTGTCCGACTTTGCAAAGTATCCAGAATCTGTTCCAACAGTTCGTTTGTCCGTCGCTGCTCGTCGATGAGTTGCTTCCGTTGAAGCCCTGTGTCCGGTATCTGCGCGACGGCCGACGGGAGGATGCTGACCGTCCCGCTCCAGATGGGAATCGCAATCAGCGCCAGTAACGCCGCCACGATCGCAAGATCAAGTCGAATTCCCGTTCGAGTGTTCAAGATTCCACGCTTCATGTCATGGCTCCTTTGCATTCAGCTCTCAATCCATCGCAATACGCTGTAGGGCTGCGTGTCTTTCTGCCCGCCCGGATTGAAAAACGTCGAACGCGACGAGAACGAATCAATCTCCAGCCAGGCTCCCGTCGGGGCGTCGTCGATCGAACCGTTCGTGATCAACGGACCGTTGATCTGGATTGTCGCGGTCTTGTTTCCCTTGCGGACGACGCCCTCGACCAGCACCGGCCCGTTCACCGTCATACTTGTGCTGTTCGAATTGATAACCAGGTCACGGCTCACGACGATCGCCGGATAGCCCGAAACCGCCGTAATCTGCACCCCCGTACCGTCGAGCTGCAGATCCCCGTCAACCACGAGCGTGCCCGTGAAGTTCACGCTGTTCCGCAAGCGAAGCACTTTCACGCCGCCTGAGCTCGCCGTCGCGACCAGCACGCCACCGGGGTTCGTTCCCGTCACGACGCTCCCGTTGTTCGGCCACGAACCTGACGACAGGTCCTGAATGCTGTACGTCGCCGCCGTATACGTCGTCCCGTTGATCTGATAGCTCGACCAGTCACTCGGCACGATCGGCGGGACCCGCCGCCACGGCTGATTCGACGTCACCGACGTCGGCGGTCCGTACGTACTGCCGGACGGCCAGCTCGCCGTGCCCGTCGCCGTCACGGCCCCCGTGCACCTTCCGACCGATGAAATGCTCCCATTCGCGTGCACGTTGCCGTTCATCTCCAGCTTCCCGGGGAAACTCTGACTCGCCCCGGCCAGGCACACATACGGCACGTACCACTGATTGGGTGGCGGCAGGAGCACGCTCGCCGTAACGGTCCGCTTTCCCCGAACAATTCCCTTTGCGTCAACCGCCGTTCCAATACTGGTAATCGAAAACTGACGAGGATCAGTCGTCGATCCGGAAACGCTGATGGTGCAATTGTCCGATGTGCCGTCGATCGAAACACCCGCCCCGCCGGTCCCAGCCCAATATGACCCCGCCGTCACACTCGCCGGCGGATACATCAAGTATCGCGCCGCCATGCTCACGCCCGAAGCCGCCAGGCTCGAGGCCCTCGCCATCGCCCCATGATTCGCCGCCTCGACCGTCGCCACGCACGTCCGCGACGCAAATGCCAACGACAGAATCACCGCAACCGCCACGAACCCGAGCACCATGATCAGCGCGAACGCGGGCCGCTTCATTGCGTTCGCACGCGCCGTTTCGCCGGTTTTTGCTGACTCCCCGTGCTTCGCCACGCTGCACCCGTTGCGATCACATCGCGTTCTCAATCACCACGTCCAGGCCGCCGACGCCCGCTGCCGGCCGCCACTCAGACCATCCGTCGTCTGCATCCCCGACCCGCTGACGTAATACGCCGGCCCGGAAAGCTGCGCCGTCTTGTGAAACGACTGCGCTGCCGCCCCGCTTCCAACAGTGATATTCAATGCCACGAGCACCGGCCGTCCGCCCTTGTTGATTCCACGAACGCTGAAGCTCTGGACATCGTCGGCCAGCACATCACTCTTCTTGTATGGAGCAAGCGCCGGCGTCGCGCTCAAGTAGGTCCCCAGGTTCACCGTAACCAGGCCCGGAATGCCGAGACTCGCGTTGAGCGACGTGATGGTCGCCGCCGAGGCGCCGCTGAAGTCAACATATGTCCGTGTAATCCGCTTCGTCGTCGCGTCGTAGGCAATCGTCTCAATCTCAGAAACCTGAGCCAGATCATCGCCCGGTCCGCCCCCCGAGCCGGCCGTGGGGTAATCGTCCACATTCCATATCGTGACCTGCGAAGTACTGTCAATCTGAACGGTCCGGCTGTCGTGAATCACCGCCCCGATTCGGCGCAGCGCCGCATGCCCGCGCATGGCGGACGTCCGCTCTGATTCCGTCAAGAGCGACTCGCGCGAAACTGACCACATCAGGGACATGGCCGCCGCGGCGACAAACGCCGTCAGTCCCGCGGAGATCACAAGCTCGGCCAGCGTAAAACCGCCGCGCGCCGCACTCAACCTGATCTTTCCGCCGCGCAGCGTCATCGTCAGTACTCACGCACCACGAGCCGCGAAAGCGTGAAAATCGCCCCGAGACTCCCATCGTTTACGGTAACCGTGACCAGCGCCGCATTATTCTGATCCCAGCTTGGCTGCCCGCTTAGCATCAGGTATTGGACTGTCACGCTCCGCCAGAGTCCCGCGCCGTTCGTCGCCGCGATCGGCGTCAGAGTCGTCGTCAGCTCGCGCAGGACCTGATCGGATTCGCTGTACCCGTGATAGTCATCGATGTTGTCAAACTTCGTCCGGTCCGTTTCACCCGTCTCCGGACCGAGTGCACGGCTGGTCAAGCTCTGTGGATCTTCAAATGGACGGGTGACGACCTCTTCCATCAGCGATTCCGCCAGCAGGACGGCCTGTTCCAACCGGGCCGATTGCTGGACTTCCTGGACACCCGCAGCGAACGGAAGCGTCGCCGACGCTGCGGCAATCGCCAGGATCGATGCCGCCAGCATCGTCTCTAATAGCGTGATGCCCCGGTAAGTCCGCCGCACCATGAATCCGTCGCTCGTATAAACCAAGACACAGAAAAACAAGACGGTCCGCCGCGATCGGAGTTGTGGACTTCAACCCCGCTCGCGACGGACCGACGATTACACGGCCAACTCAGTGAGCAGGCGTCCGCTAATATGTGTTCGTCGCGATGCCGCCGACGGTCTTGCCGTCGTTCGCTTTGAACGTTCCGTTATTCTGGTCGTAGTACCAGCCCTTCGCCGTATCGCTCGTGCTCGATGTCAGATCTGCGCTGTTGTTGAGCGGATTCACCGGGACCGCCTGCAAGTACGGCCCGAACGCCCCGTTCGCCGCGACCGCGCCGGCCGCGTCCGTTCGCTTCGTCATCTGATCGACGAACGTCGTCAGCCCCGGATACGTTCCGCCGTGCTGCAGCCGGAAAAGCTCGATCTGTCCCCGGATCGTCTGCAGGTTCGTCCGCAACGAACTGACCTGCGTATCGCTCGACGCGTCGCTGAACTGCGGCACGACGATTGCCGCCAGAATTCCGAGGATGATCACAACGATCAGCAACTCAACCAGTGTAAATCCCCTGCGCTTCATGGCATGGTTCTCCGTTTTGCGATGCCCCCTGAAGGCCGTGTGGCCCTGACGACTTGCCGGCCACCCATGAGCCGGCCTGACCGCAGCATGCGGTCGTCCGAAGGCCTCATCGGATCGCCGGATCGGCCACTTAAATCTACGATTACAAATCTCGGGGGAACTCCCGACGCCCCCGCCAAATCTGCAACGACGTGGATTCTGGGACTTGACCGGGCCGATTTCGGCGACTCTACACATGAAGAATTATCCGGTCTCTGATCGTCCCGCCCGACGAGCCGCACGCGATGTCGATAAGACTTACGATGCCGTCGCCGTCCCGATCCGGACTTCGTCTCTGGTCTGCCGAGACCGGAATCTTCGTCGTCGTATGGCTCGCCCTGCTTGCGGCAGGCCGCGATCGCATGATCCGCGATCCCGGCACATTCTGGCACACCGTCGTCGGACGCCAGATCATTGAGCAGCGCGACGTCGTTCGCACCGACGTATTCAGCTTCCGCTTCGCCGGCAAGCCGTGGCTTGCCCATCAATGGCTCGGCGAACTCACGATGGCCCTCGTCGACCGCCTCGCCGGCCTCGACAGTCTCCTGATCGCCGCCGTGACGTTGCTCGCGGCGACCTACGCCTGGGCCGCCCGACGCATGCTCTCGCGCGGTCTCTCCTGGCCGGTGGTCGCCGTTTTCATCGCGCTGGCCATCGCCGCCAGCAGCCACCATTTCCTCCCGCGGCCGCACCTCGTCGGCATTCCCGCCCTCGGCCTGCTGTTGGCCCTGCTCAGTAACTATGAGCACGCCCGAATGCGCCCCGCCGGACTGCTCGCCTTGCCGATTCTGTTTCTCGTCTGGGCCAACGTACATGGCACCGCCCTCGGCGGCATCGCGACCCTCTGGATCGTGCTGCTGGGCTGGACCGCCCTGACGGTCCCCCCCTTTCGCTCACTCCGGTTACACCGCCCCCCGCCGCTCGCGGCGGCATGCGCGGCCGCCGTCGTTGCGACATTCGCGATTCTGGTCAACCCGTTCGGCCTTGATCTTCCGCGAGTCTGGATCGACCTCCTCGCCGCACCCTCGCTGCCCAAGCTCATCGTCGAGCACGCGCCGCTTTCCCTCTCATCCGCCGACGGCTGGTCCGTCGTCGCTTTCGGACTCGTCTACGTGACAATGCTCTGGCGCGCCCGCCGCTCAACACCGGGCGTAACCGCCTTTGTTCCGCTCATCTGGCTCATCCTCTCGATCCAGCGCATTCGCCACGGCCCGCTCTTCGCCATCACCGCACTCGTCGCCCTCGCTGACCTGCTGCCGAGCGCGCTCCCTGCCTCCACCGAGTCGCCTCCCCCCCGACGTCCGCCGTGGTATGCGGCCGCCGCACTTCCCGCGATTTTGGTCATGGCCGCAGCATGCTTTCAGACTTTGGGCTTGAAAGTTCCACTGGTCGGCGCCGGCTGGGCTCGCCTCTCCACCGCCTACTGGCCCGTCAGTGCCCTGCCGTACCTCAAGCAGCGGATCAACGAAGCCCCCGCCGCAAGTCGAATACTCAACGACATGACGTTTGGCGGCTTCCTGATCTACTCCTGCCCGGGCGTGCAGGTCTTCATCGACGACCGCTGCGAACTTTACGGCGAGCAGAACCTGCAGGACTACGTCGACGCCGCCGCGCGTCATCCATCGAAAATCGACGAGTGGTCAAACCGGTTCGACGCCGCATCCGCCCTCGTCTATAGCCGTTCTCCGTTCGATGAGTACCTGCAAAAATCCCCCGGCTGGCGTTGCCTTTACCGCGATGCCTGCTGCGCCCTCTACGCTCGCGCGCCCTGAGCCGGCCGGCTCAATCATCAAGCAGCGTGAAATCACCACTCGTGTGGTTCTCCTTCAGCGACCATTCCACCGCCCGCTCGACCGTCGTTCGCCGAAACGGCACGACGATCGCCCCGCAGTCTGTCATGGCCGGCGGTACCCGGACATGCTCCGCGAGCTTGACGCCGACCATCCCCTTCCGCGGAGTGCTGCTCCTCGCCTCCCGCAATTCCCAGTCAACCCACGAATCTCGGGCCGTCCCTTGCGAAATGACGCACACGACCACGTCGGCGGCCCGAATCTGCTCCCGCAACTTCGCCTTCAAAGCCGTCGCCTCGGGCGAGTCAGCACCCACACCGGCCCGCAGTGCATACTCCGTCCCCCCGTTCGTGTGCGGCCACTCGCTCAGCCGCCCGGCGTAGATGTCATCGTCCGGCTCGCAACAAACATAGATCTGAACCGCCGACCCGCTCAATAGTCGATCCTCGCCAGTATCGCCTCAATCGAAGTAAAACGTCCCCAATCACGCCCGCCCGCGATCCGCTGCGAAAGCGTCGCCATCCGCGCCTTCAGGTCTTCCGCGCGGACGTACGCCTGCAACTGCATGTCCTCATACAGCACGCACAAGCTCCGAAACACAATCGCGTTGTCCGACTTCACGGCGTACGCATCGACCGGAAACCCATACGCCCGGCACAGCAACGGCCGCCCCTCGTACACGCTGCACAGATCGCCGTCGAGCAATGGACACGACGGCTTCGACCGGTTGAATCGCGTCACGCGACTCGAAAAAAGCGTTTCGTCTCGCCGCCCCGGCTCATCAACAGCCCCGCCATCCCCCGAAAACGCCCGCTCCTGCTCGGCAATCAATCGCTCGGCCGCCAGCACGAACGGTCGCCGACGCGCCTCCATCAACCCTCCCATCGCCACGCCGAGCTCGACCGCCTCCGCCAGCGTCACCGCGAACACCGCACCGCTCTTGCAGCAATGACTGCATCCCGCCCGGCACAAGTGCGGATTCCGCGCATCGGACTTGAACTCTTCACCCCGCCGCGAGAACTCGTCGTATGTCGCGCGAAGCTCGCGAAGCACCGCGTCCGCATCGCTCAATCCGATATCCAATCCCGCAATCGCAATCCGGCGCGGCAAACGCATCCCCCGATTCTACCGCCGCGCTCATCCCCGCTCGTACGGCACCGCCAGCGCCGCCGGTGGCCGCGAGCGACCGGCAAACCCCGCCAGTGCCGCCAGCGTCAACACGTATGGCAGCGCCAGCAACGCCGGGTACAGCACATGCACATGCGCTCCCAGAGACGGCTGCAACGCCCGCTGAAGTGCATCGAGGAAGCCAAAGAAAAGCGCTCCCAACGCGACGCCCGCCGGCGACCATCGCCCGAGGATCACCAGCGCCAGCGCCAAAAACCCCCGACCGCCGGTCATTTCTTCCTGAAACGTGTTCGTAATCCCGAGCGAAAGGTACGCCCCGCCCATGCCGGCCATCGCGCTCCCGACCGCCGCCGCGACCGCGCGCACAATACCGACTCGAACGCCCGCCGCATCCGCCGCTACCGGATTCTCCCCCACCGCGCGAATCGTCAATCCCGTCCGCGTATTTCCAAGCAGCAGTTGCGTCGCCAGGACCAGCAACACCGTCCCGCACAGAATCGCAACGATGTCAACGTTCGAAAGCCCCGTCGCGAAGAACTCGACCCCCTGCTCCGCGCATCGCCGCTGAATCTTTCGCACCGCCGCGCCGGTCAACCCCGCCGCCAGCAGATTGATCCCGATCCCCGTCACGATCTGGTCCCGCTTCGCCGCCACCGACCACACCGAAAACAACAGGCCGACCATCGCCCCCGCAACACCCGCCGCCACAAATCCCGCCATCGCCGACCCGCTCGCCCACGCCACCGCCGCGCCCACGCAAGCGCCCGTCAACATCGTCCCTTCGATCCCAAGATTCAGCAGCCCCGCACGCTCCGAGATCACCTCGCCGTTCGCCGCCAGCATCAGCGGCGCGGCCGACTGAAGCCCGCCCGCCCCGATCGCCCAAATCCACTCTCCAACGCCCGGCATGCTCATGTCGCGCTCCTCCCGCCCAGACGCACCCGCGTCAGCATCACGGTCGCCAGGATCACAACGCCCTGTGCCACCATCGTCAGCACCGTTGGAAAATCCCGCAGCCCCGGGTCCGGCGATTTCTGCAAACCCCGCACCCCCGTCTCCAGCGCCGCGAAAAACAGCGCCGCCGGCACGACGCCCCACGGCTGCAACCGCGCCAGCAGCGCCACCGCGATCGCCGTGTACCCGTAATTACTGCTGTAGCCCGCCGTCAGGTAGTGCGTGTTCCCGCACAACTCGATCGCTCCCGCCAATCCCGCAAACGCGCCGCTCGCCGCAAACGTCCACGCCGAGTATCGCCCCGCCGGAATCCACGCAAACCGCGCCGCGATCGGATTTGCCCCCACGACTCGCGTGCGAAAGCCCCAGGTCGTTCTCGCCAGAAAAAACCACATCGCCGGCGCCAGCAACACCGCTACCACGATCCCAGCGTGCAGTTGCAGCGATCGGCTTAGCATCGGCAATGACGCCGCACTCGAAATCAGCGCCGTCGAATCCCGGTCGCTGCTCGCCGGATCAACCAGCGGCCCCCGCACCAGAATCGACAGCAATTGCACTGCGACAAAGTTCAACAGGATCGTGCTGAGCACTTCCTGCACACCACGTCGTTGCCGCAGCCACCCGGCGACACCCGCCCAAACCGCCCCCGCGCCGATCGCGAACCCGATCACAACCGGCAGTGCGACCACCGATGGCCACCGCCCGACCATCAACGCCGCCCACGCCGCCGCCGCACTGCCAAGCAGGTACTGCCCCTCCGCCCCGATGTTCCACACCCCGCACCGAAACGCGAGCGTCAATCCCAACCCAATCACGATCAACGGACACGCAACCAGCAGCAGATCCGCAATCGGACCCGCGCCTCCCAGAGTCGCAGACCCAAACGCCCGCGCGACAACCAGCGGGTCATACCCAAACGCCCCCACCACCACGACCATGACAACGAGCCCCATCCCCGCCGCACCGAGCGATGCCGCCAGACCGCGCCATGCTCGCCCGCCCAAGTCACTCATGCCGCCGGCAGCCCCGCCATCAATCGCCCGATCGCCGCTACGTCGCCCAACGGGGCCGCCGTCAGCTTCCCGTCAAAGATCACCAGCACCCGATCCGTCAGCGCCAGAATCTCATCGAGGTCGACGCTGATCAGCAACACCGCCGCGCCGCGCTCCCGCTCCGCCAGCAGCCGCCGGTGCACAAACTCCGTCGCCGCCACATCCAGCCCGCGCGTCGGATTAACCGCCACGATCAGCTCCGGCCGCGTCGCCAGCTCCCGCCCGACCACCAACTTCTGCTGATTTCCGCCCGACAGCGTCGCAACCCCCGCGTTCACGCCCGCCGCCCGTATGTCGTACTCGCGAATCAACCCCTGCGCAAACTCTCGAATCGCCCCGGTGTTCAGTATCTCGCCGCGCGAAATCGGCCGCTGCCCATGCACCTTCAAGATCGCGTTCTCCGCCACCGTCATCGACATCACAAGCGCCTCGCGCTGCCGATCATCCGCGATGTGCCCCGCGCGCCGCGCCGACAACACCCGTTCCACCAACTCCGCCTGCCCGTTCCCTTCCACACCCGCAATCCCGACGATCTCCCCGCGACGGACATCACACCCCGCACTCAACTCCACCGCGATCTCCCCCGCCGGCACCCGCCCGCCGCGCTCGATCGCCCCCACGCGCCGCCCAACCATTTGCTCCACCAACGCATCTGCGCTCAGCGCACCCATCCGTTCCGTGCAAACGAGCTTCCCACCGCGCAGCACGCTCACCGCATCACAAAGCCCCACCACCTCATTCAATTTGTGCGAAATGAAAATGACCCGCCGCCCCTCATCGCGCAGCTTCCGCAGCGCCGCGAAAAGTTGCTCAATCTCCTGCGGCGTCAGCACCGCGGTTGGCTCATCAAGAATCAAAGTATGCACGTCATGCTGCAGCGCCTTCAAAATCTCCACCCGCTGCCGTTGACCCACCGACAGCTCTTCAACCATCTCCTCCGGCGCGATTTCTAGCCCCACCCGCCGCGACACCGCCTCAACCCGACTTCGCAGCACGGCCGGAGACATCCACCATCCGTCCCCGCGCTCCCCAAGCGCCATGTTCTCGGCAACTGTCATCCGCTCGACCAGCGTAAAATGCTGATGCACCATCCCGATCCCCACGCGCATCGCATCCGCCGGCCGCCGCAAGCTCAATCCCCGACCATCTAGCAATATCTCCCCCCGGTCGGCCTGTACCATCCCGTACAGCACGCGCATTAACGTTGACTTGCCCGCCCCGTTCTCCCCCAGCACTGCATGAATCGAGCGATCCGCGAACGAGATCGAAACATCATCCAGCGCCGCCAAGCCGCCAAATCGCTTCGTGATGTGTCTCAGTTCGAGCATCTCCGGCGCGTTGTACGAACCGCCGCGCAAAAGATCAACGCACGCACCGCCCGCCTCGCGGCCCGGACGTTGAACCCCGGCCGCCCTCGCCCTAAAGTGTGCCCGGTATCATCGTTCTCCGGAGGGTTGCCATCTTGTCCGATCCCACCCGCTCCAACCGGCCGTCACCGCTCGCCGCCGGCGACCCCGACGTCTACGCCATCATCCAGCGCGAGCGCGAGCGCCAGCATCACACCCTCGAACTCATCGCCTCCGAGAATCACGTCAGCGCGGCCGTCCTCGAAGCCGCCGGTTCGATGTTCACAAACAAGTACGCCGAGGGCTATCCCGGCCGCCGCTACTACGGCGGCTGTCAACACTGCGACGAAGTCGAATCCCTCGCAATCGAACGAGCCAAGAAGCTCTTCGCCTGCGACCACGCCAACGTCCAGCCCCACAGCGGCAGCCAGGCCAACCAGGCCGTCTTCCTCGCCGCCCTGACCCCCGGCGACAACATCCTCTCGCTAAACCTCAACCACGGCGGCCACCTCACCCACGGCATGAAGGTCAACATGAGCGGGAAGTGGTTCAACGTCGCTCAATACGGCGTCAATCAAAAAGATGAACGAATCGACATGGCCGAAGTCCGCCGCGCCGCGCAGGAGTTCAAGCCGAAACTCATCATCACCGGCGCTTCCGCCTACTCGCGCATCTGGGACTGGGCCGGCTTCGCCTCAATCGCCGACGAAGTCGGCGCCCTGCTCATGGCCGACATCGCCCACATCGCCGGCCTCATCGCCGCCGGGCTTCACCCCTCGCCCGTTCCGCACGCCGCCTTCGTCACCACCACAACGCACAAAACGCTCCGCGGCCCGCGTGCCGGCCTCACCATGTGCAAAGCCGACTGGGCCAAGAAAATCGACTCCGCCGTCTTCCCCGGCCTCCAGGGCGGCCCGCTCATGCACATCATCGCCGCCAAGGCCGTCGCCTTCGGCGAAGCCCTCCAGCCCGGCTTCAAGCAATACCAGCAGCAAATTCTCACCAATGCAAAGGCCCTCGCCGAAGCCCTCATGAAAAACGGCTACCGCCTCGTCTCCGGCGGCACCGACAACCACCTCATGCTCCTCGACCTCACCAGCGGCAACGCCGGCGTCACCGGCGCCATGGCCGAGAAGTGGCTCGAATCCGCCGGCATCATCGTCAACAAAAACATGATCCCCTTCGACCAGCGCAAGCCAATGGAGACGAGCGGTCTCCGCATCGGCACACCCGCTGTCACGACCCGTGGCATGAAGGCCGAGCAGATGCCCCTCATCGCCGGCTGGATTCACCGCGTCGTCTCCTCGGGCGGCGAGGAGCGCATTGCCGCCGACGTCCGCGCCGCCGTCCGCGAACTCTGCAACCAGTTCCAGATGCCCGGCCTATGAAGCGAGATCGCGCCGCGTCAACTCGATGCCGCCTGTCCGCCGCCCTCATCGCACTGACAGGCTGCACCGGAAGCGCCGACCTGCAATTCGTCTCGACAAACCTGACGTCGATCAATCCCCCGCCTCCGATCATCTACCGCTACGAACCGCGGCAGTGCTTCTGGTGGCTCGACGACGACGGCTCGATGAACATCGCCATGCAGTTCGACAACGTGAGTCTCTTCTCCGAACTGGGCAAGCTGCGTCTGCAAGTCTCGCTCGCTTTCGACGGCCCGCCGGCCGGCAGCGGACGCGACTACCCGATCGGCCCGCGAACCGTGCGAGGCCGTTTCGAAACCGCCATGACACAGGCCCGCCTCATCTCCTCGTCCGGCGTCATCGCGATCTCAAAACCTCCTGACGGTCACATTCGCGGCAGCTTCCGCATGTTGTTGCAGCAATTCCCCGGCGTATCGCTCTTCACCCTCGTGGCACAAAAGCCCGGTAACTATCTCATGTTCGGAACGTTTGACGCGATACAG
Source organism: uncultured Planctomycetaceae bacterium (assembly GCA_964549445.1). Classification (GTDB taxonomy): domain Bacteria; phylum Planctomycetota; class Phycisphaerae; order UBA1845; family UTPLA1; genus SpSt-539. Next base: position 10,488 of record CAZJVS010000056.1, on the reverse strand, counting down.
GACGCCGAGCGCGGCCGCGCCATTCGCGACGCAACCGAAGCAGACGGTTGGACCCGTCCGCCTATGACGACGACCGCGCCCTCCAAGACTACCGCCCGATAAGAAAGCCGCTCATCCTCGCCACCCTCGCGGGATTTTCCCTACGCAATTGAATCGTAACCTTGTCAATGAAGGACGGCCCCATCGCGGCGACTTGCGCTCGCCGGCGATCGGCGGGGGCCGAGAGGCAGCAGACCCATGCGTATGCCAACACCGCGCAGCGTCAAGAAGACGCTTGCGCTGCTCTTCACCACCAACACCCTCTTGCTGGTCATCGCGGCCGCGGCGATCTTCTCTTACGCGAGACGCCGCGACGCCCAGTCCATGACCCACGAAATCGGCGGACGCATCGCCCTCGAACTCACCCGCCACGTCGGCGACTCCGACGGCGGCCGCGCCTGGCTCGACGACCTGTCGAACGGTGCCGGCGCCTTGGGCCACGTCCATTCGTTCTGCGTCTGGGACGACAACCGCGCCGTCGTGCTCTGTTCGGCCAACGCCCACCGCCCGCCGCTCGAACGGCCAGACCTTCCCGCCGGCACCATCCGCGCTCGAAACATCGCGCCGCCTCCGGGCGCCGAAGCCAACGCCGCCTGGCGACGAATCGACTTCCGCACCCAGACCCAGCGCGGCCCGCTCGTCGCATCGTTTGTTCTCGCCCTGCCCACCGCCGGCGAGGCCTCGTGGCTCGATGTCTGGCGCGTCCTGGCCCCGCTTTGCGCGCTTGCCGCCGGTCTACTCCTCTTCTGCGGCTGGTGCGTCCGACAGGACGTCCTCCGTCCGCTCGAAGTCCTCAGCGCAGCCGCCTCGACGCCCGGCCGCATCACGCTGCCCGAAAGCGTCGTCGAGCGCCCCGATATCCTCGGCCAGATCGCGCGCAGCATCACCGACCTTCATCGCGACGCCGATGCCTGGAAGCGCCGCGCTCAGGATGTCGAACGCCAGGTCGACTCAAAAGTCGCCGCTCGCACCCGCGAAATCACGCGCGAGTTGCACGACGTCAAAGATGCCCTTTGGAAAGACCCCCTCACCGGCCTGAACAGCCGTCGCCTCTATGAGGAGCGCTTCGCCGAGATCTTCCAGGCCCAGCGCGATGCCGGCCAGGACCTCAGCATCATTCTGATCGACGTCGACCAGTTCAAGCATTTCAATGATCTGTTCGGCCACCCCGCCGGCGACGAACTGCTTCGCTTCGTCGGCGTCCTGCTGCGGCAATTTGTCCGCGAGGAAGACCTCACCATCCGCATGGGCGGCGACGAATTCCTCGTCATGCTCGCAGGCGTGCAGGCCAAGCACGCCGATGCCCTTGCCGGCCGTCTCGGGCGACTCTTTGATCAGTACACCTCCGTGCTCGACGGAGTCGATCCCAAGCCCGGGCTCAGCGCCGGCGTCGCCAGTATCGCCATCGACGCCCCGGCCGGACCGGCCGAGATGATCGAAATCGCCGATCGCCGCATGTACGACGCCAAAAAGAACAAGCCCACACGGTCCGCGCGCCGCCGAACCGTCCCCCTGACGACCGGCGCTCCCGCCACGCCGTCGACCGCCTCAATCTCCTGACTATAATCGTCCGATATTCCTTGGAACTCTCGCGCGGTCTTCTCCCGGAGATTTTGGGGTGTCCTGCTCGATTCGCTGGCCCATCCTGTTCCTCCTGCTCGCTGCCCCCGGCTGCGGCGGCGCTTTCCGGCTCGGTACCGCGACCGTGCAGAGTGGCACGCGCTCCAAGGGGATCGTCTATTACGTCGGCGGCGCCGGCCCGCTCGGTAACGTCGGATTTCTCTCCGTTCCACTGGGACTCGAAGACGGCGGCTTCGAGGGCTACACCGAGCTCGTCACGTGGCAGGGAATCACCACCGCTATGGACCAGATCGATCTCAGCGGCAACCGCGCCAAGGGCATCGAACTCGGCGAGAAAATCCGCCGCGCTTCATACCGCTATTACCACACTCCAATCAATATCATCGCCCTCTCGGCCGGAACCGGCATCGCGACCTTCGCCCTCGAATCCCTCCCCGAGGACGTCCGCGTCCAAAACGTCGTCTTCCTCGGCTGCAGCATGTCCAGCCGCTACGACCTCACGCGCGCGATGAAGCGCGTGGATGGACACCTCTACAATATCTACTCCAGCAGCGACAAAATCCTCGCCCACGTCGTCCCCCTTACCGGCACTGTCGATCGCAGCGATTCATCGAACGGAATTGCCGGCCTCTACGGCTTCGGCCTCCCGTGGAGTCGCGGCGTCGACATGCTCGAGCAGTACCGCAAGGTGAATAACATCCCCTACCAGTCTTATTTCGTCGAAGCCGGATACGACGGCGGCCACATGAGTTCGGTTGAGCGCGAGTTCATCGCCCGCTACGTGGCCCCGCTGATCCTCGGCAAGCGCGGCGATCTCTCAGCCCTCGCCACCTGCGTCGCCGACGAGGCCCCGAAGCCGAAGCGCTCGGCTCGCGTCCGTCGCGACGACGAGTAGCCCGCCGCAACTCGCCCCGTCTATCCGAAGTCGCTAAACTCACCTGTCATGTCGCGGATGAAGGCCTCTGATCGTCGCCGCCAGCTTCTCGAAGCGGCTGTCTCCTACTTCGCTCTGCACGGTTTCCGCGGCGCGACCACCGCCGGCCTCGCCCGCACCGCCGGCGTCACCGAGCCAATCCTCTACCGCCACTTTCCAAGTAAGCAGGCCCTCTTCGTCGCCCTGCTGGAACAGGCCGGCCGCGAAACCCTGGCCGAATGGCGCAAAGCAATCGCGCCCCTCGCCTCGCCCATGGATCAACTTCGCGTGCTGCTGCGATTGAACCCCGCAACCCATCCCCACTTCGGACGTTTCTATCGCATCATCTTTCACGCCCAATCCGAGATCAGCGACCCCCTCGTACTCAACGCCCTCCGCCGCCACTACCAGCGCTACGCCCGCTTCCTCACGATGATTCTGAAAGGCGCCCAGCGCCGCGGCCAGGTGCGTAAGGACGTCATGCCCGCCGGCCTCGCCTGGCAGCTCATACACGCCGCCATCGGCTTCGCCTTCATCAAGCCATTGCAGATTCCCGGCCACGCCACACCCGCTGCGGTCGAGCAGGCCATCGCCCTGCTGCTCGAGCAGTTGTCCGTGAGTCCGCGATCATCAAGAGAAAATGGCCGAGTCCGATACGACCGCGACGCCGTGCTCCGGCGCCGCTGACCCTTAGCCCCCGGTCCCGGTCGACCCGGTTTCATCCTTCTTCGAATTGTCTGGCTTGTTCGGGCGTTGCGCGTTCGACCCCGACCCGGCGCTCCCAACGTCGTCCTCGACGTCGCGCAATCCCTTCTTGAATTCGACGATCCCCTTCCCCAGCGACCGACCCACTTCCGGAAGCCGCCGCCCGAAGAGCAGCAACGCCACCAGACCGATGACGATCATCTCCATCATTCCGATGTTCTGAAGGAATGCGAGTATCCCAAGTGACGGGGCCATCGAGTAGTACTCCAACGTCGCTCGGCTTCAGCCGCGACACCGGAAGTATAGGCGACCGGCGTTTCACCCGACAGCGGGCGTCAACGCCGCCTCAGACCTCGCTCTCAACCATGCGATCCTTCAGCCGGAACCGCAGCCGATCCACAATCGCCGAGTGCATCTGGCTCACGCGGCTCTCCGACAGGTCGAGCGTCTCGCCGATCTCCTTCATCGTCATCTGCTCATAGTAGTAAAGGATAAGGATCAGCCGCTCGGTCCGCGTCAACCCCTCCGAGATGAACTCGCGCAGGTCCGTCTTCTGCGCCTCGACAAACGGATCGACCGGCCGCCGATCCTCCAGCACGTCAAACTCATGCCCCTCCCGCCGCGACTCGTCGTCCCCCTGCTTGCGCGAAAGCGGCGTCATCGACACCGCCGTCCCGTCCCGCGCCATTCGCCGAAACTCGATCAGCGAAACGCCGATCCGCTCCGCCAGCTCGGTGTCGTTCGGTACGTGCCCCAGCTCGCTCTTGAGGTGCTTGGTCGCATGTTCAATCTTCTGCGATCGATTCCGAACCAGCCGCGGCACCCAGTCCATCGACCGCAGCTCATCGAGAATCGCCCCGCGGATGCGCGGCGAGCAGTACGTCTCAAACTTGATCCCCCGCGACAGGTCGAACGACTCGATCGCGCCCAGCAGCCCGAACGTCCCGGCCGACATCAGGTCGTCGATGTCGACCTCAACCGGCAGCTTCGTTCGAATCCGCTCGGCGTTGAAACGCACGATCTGCAAATAGCGCTCGGCGAGTTCGTTGCGAAGTTCCGGCGTCGGGTTCGCTCGGTAGCGTCGCCACACGCCCGTCATGTCCTTCGTCGTCGCGTCGGTCGTCCCTGCCATGAACAGTCTCCCTTCACTCATTTGGGAGCGGGCTCGCACGGTGGCTCGCTCCGAGTCTGTTCACGCATCGACGGCGGCGCGCGGCCGATTCAGTTGAAAACCCCTCCCGCTTTCGCAAAAAAAGTGCATTCTCGCGCAGCACTGAGGCGCCGAGCCGACAACGCGACTCTCAATGTTGAGATCGCCGCTTCGCGCAATGGACGAAGCCCCCGCGTCCGCACGACCGTGTTTCCGGACCTCGGTTATCGAACGAAGTATCAGTCGGAAGAATCAGAACCCAGACGGGTACGGCCGGCACTCGGAGATGATCACTTCGGAAATCGTCACCCGTTCTCCGCCAATGCGATCGAGTTCGGTCCGTATCGTCCGCCGCAGCTCACCGAATCCCGCCTCGGCCAGGTTCGCCGTCGCGGCCTCGCGAATCACCCGCGCCACTGCGTCTTCGACCGCCGCGCGCTTCGATTCAAGAACCCGCGACGAATCCGTCGCGCTCCGGCTCGGCGACCGAACCGCCACACGAACGCTGTAAAGAACGGGTTGCCCTGATTTGACGTTGAGCGCACGCACCTTTGCGATTGGGATCTCGACCTCGATGTCGCCCGCTTCAGCCGACGCTCGAACCGGCTCGACCGCCGCCGCCCGTTCCGCCCGCCCTCCGAGCGATCGGACGACGATGAAGAGCGCCACCCCCTCGACGACCATGACCGCCGCCACAATCGCAACGGTTCGCGCGCCGCGCCGTCGCGTTGTCGCCTCGACGGTCGCGCTCGGCCCCGTTCCCAGACTCGATCGCGTTTCGCTCATCCGATCACGGGTTCGCTATCCGGCTCGCCGTGTCGCCGTGTCCTCAACCGAGACCGCGGCCGCCGCCGCACGCGCCGCCGCTGCGGCCGCCTGCTCGCGGTACTGCTTCAGCTTCATGCCCAGGGTGCGGACCCCGATGCCCAGCGCCCGGGCCGTCTTCTCGCGATGCCCGTTAAATGTCACCAGCGTCCGCTCGATCAGCTCGCGCTCCATGTCTTCCATCATGTGACCCGGCCGCAGCCGTCGGAGGTCCGGCGCGTCGGCCACGATCGTGTCCGGCCCCAGCCACGACTCGATCATCGACGCCTCGATCATGCCGCCCTGGCACAACGCCACCGCCCGCTCGCAAACGTTAAACAGCTCGCGAACGTTCCCCGGCCAGTGATAATTCTGCATTACCATCATCGCCCGCGGCGATGCCTGCGGTGCGCGCCGACCTTCGCGCCGCGCGATTCGATCGAGGAAATGCCGAACGAGGTCGCCCACGTCCTCCCGCCGCTGCCGTAATGACGGCAGCCGGACCGGCAGCACGCTGATCCGGAAATACAGGTCTTCGCGGAATCGCTTCCGCGCGACCCAGTCCTGCAGGTCGCGGTTCGTCGTCGCGATCACGCGCACGTCGCACCGCCGCGTCGCGCTGCTGCCCACCCGCTCGAACTCCCATTCCTGCAACACACGGAGCAGCTTCGCCTGCAACGCCAGCGGCAATTCGCTGATCTCGTCCAGCAGCAGTGTGCTGCCGTCCGCCAGCTCGAATCGACCCTTGCGGACCCGGTCCGCGCCGGCAAAGGCGCCGCGCTCGTGACCGAACAGCTCGCTCTCCAGCAGCGTCGGCGACAGCGCCGCGCAGTTCACGCACATCATCGGCCGTCCGGCCCGCGGCGATGCCGCGTGGATCGCCCGCGCTACCAGTTCCTTGCCCGTGCCGCTTTCGCCCGAGATCAGCGCCGTCGCCTGGCTCGATGCCACCTTCGCGATCTGATCGCGCATGTCGCGCATCGCACCGCTCGAGCCGATCAGCTCCACGCTCTCGTTCCAGTCCGACAGGGTCGTCCGCAGCGCCTCGTTCTCGCCGCGCAGCCGGTGCATCTGCGCCGCCCGCTCGACCAGCATGCAGATCTCTTCCGTCTCGAACGGCTTCTGGATGTAATCAAACGCCCCGAGCTTCATGGCCTCGACCGCCGTCGTGACCGTCGCAAACGCCGTCATCAGGATCAGCGGCGCTTCGACGCCCGAGTCGCGCAGCGCCCGAAGCAGCTCCAGGCCGTCCATGCCCGGCATCTTCAGATCGCTCACGATCACCTCGAACGACTCACGATGAACGCCCGCCAGCAGCTCCGACGGATCGCCGAATCCCGTCACGTCGTGGTTTTGCTGCCTGAGCGACTCAATCAATGACTCGCGCATGACGTCCTTGTCATCCAGCACGCAGACCTTCGCCATGTCGTCTTACTCCCTTATGACGCCAATCGACTGGGTATTCGCTTTCGCCCGGAACTTGCCGCGCCTTCCACGCCGCCGCGAATCGGCTCCGCCGAAGTCGCACGCGACGCCGATCGGTCCGGCATCTCGATCACAAACACGGCCCCGCTCCCTTCCCGATTGCTCACCGAAACGCGCCCGCCGTGGCCGGCCACGATCTGATGCACGATCGCCAGCCCGAGCCCCGTCCCGCTCGATCGCGTCGTGAAGAACGGATCAAAGATCTTCTCAATCCGGTCGTCCGGGATTCCCGGTCCCGTGTCGCTGATCTCGATCCGCGTGCCCTCGGTCGTCCTCGACGCCGAAATCACGATCTGCCCGTACTCGCCCATCGCCTGCACGGCGTTCACGAGTATGTTCAGGATCACCCGCTGCATCCGCGACACGTCACACCACACCGGCGCCTCATCCGCTCCGAGCGCCTGGTGCACGACCACGTCGCGCCCCGCAAGCCACGGACTCAGGTTCTCGAGCACCGGCTGCAGCACCGCGCCAAACGCCGTCTCCTGGCACTCCAGCACTCCGTCCTGCGCGAACTCCAGGATCTCTCCCACCAGCCGGTCCAGCGACCGCACCGCCCCGCTGATCTTCCGCACAACATCGATCTCGCGCGGCCGGTCCGCCAGGTCGCGCTCCAGCATCGACGCATACAGCGCGATCCCGCCCAGCGGATTCCGAACCTCGTGCGAAAGTCCCGCCGCGAGCTGCCCCAGCGCCGCCAGTCGCTCGCGCCGCGCCAATTCTCGATTCTTGTCCGCCAGTTCGTCGTTCAGCCGCTCGACCTCGCCCGCCAGTTGCTCGTACGCCTCGCGCATCCGCGACGTCACGTCGCTGTATGCCGCGAAGATCTCCGTCAGCGCGATCGGCTTCGACGAGTCGACGGCCTGCGTCATGGCTTCACATCCATCCGGGCGACCTGGCCGATCCGCTCGACGGGCCGTCCGCCCGCCTCGCGCTCGACACCGCCCATCCGAATCCGCGCCGACGACGACACCACCGGCGACAGGATTCGCTCGTTCTCCACCAGCAGATCATCCACCCGACGTCGCTGTTCGATGTTCAGTCTCGCCAGCGTTCCGGCCCAATCGCGCCGCAGCGGCGCAAGGCATTCGTTGCATGCTTCAATTTCGCGGACCAGCCGCTGCCGCTCCGCCAGCATGACGAGCGAAACGCGCGGGTCGCTCACCGTCCGCTGCGAACGCTGCCGCTCGGTAAGTGCCTGCAGTCGCCGCAGGACGTCGCGCTGCCGCTCGAGCAAGCTCGGAAGTTCCGGCCCGCTCGTCTCGAACGACCCGACCGCCTCGTCGCGAACCGGTGTCTCCCGACGGCCTCGCCCGGCCGTCAGCCGCCCCGCATCGACGTCTGTTGGTACAAGATCGGAACTTGAAATGGTCGCGCTCATCCTGAGCCCTTTGCGTCCCGTGGTGCCTCTTCGCACCCGCTTGGCCGCCGCCGCGCCGTCCTGGCGAGGCACCTGTCCGCCGTCTGGCGGGTCGGCGTTCCGGTCCAATGGACCCTTACCGGACCGCTCGACACATGGCTATCGGCCGCTTCCCGAGTACCCGGACCACAAAATTCTCAGGCGAAATTGAGGTGTGAAAATGCCGGAATTGCCAGTGTTGTCGCGACTTGGCCGAACCTGCCCGGCGAGAATTGCGCGGCAGACCTGTAAATGCACTCGGCTGCCAAAAACCGCTTAATTAGCACTGCTACCCACGAGTTGGCGCGAGATCAGCGGGTCCAGTTCAACCAGTTTCATCTCCAAGCCGCCGTCGGCCCGGGTCGAAAGCTGCCACAACTGCCCCGCCCGCACTCGCTGGTAGACCGCCTCGCCCTGGGCCACGCGCACCCCTGCGGACGCCGCCAACTTCGGACTGCCCGCGTATTCCCAGAACCGCTGCCACAGCTTCCGCTCGAACCGGCCCGCCTCCGAGTCCACCCGGTAGTAGGTCGGAATCCCCCCCTCCTCGTCCAGCGCAAAGCCGCTGCTCGGCGCCTGGTTCTCCCCGTACAGCCGCCGGAACAGGTGTAGACTATGCCCCTGCAGCGCCGCCCCCTTCTCCACGTACGAATCCAGGAACCGAACCACGAGCCCATCGACATAGCAAACATCGCCGTCGATCGTAAAGCTCCTCAACGTCCCCGGCCGCCCTTCCGGGTCGAGCGGGACAAACTCCACGGTCGTGCTGGTCACGACCCCCGCCGCGTCCGTCCGCTGCGATGCGATCATCAACTGCGCCACCCGGCGCTCCTGCTTCAGACGTCCGATCACGCGTTGCAGTTCCGCCCGCTCCGCCTCGAGCTCCGCGATCCGCTGCTCCATCGCCGAATGGCTGACCGCCCACCACGCCGTGCCCAAAAGCACGGCGCCGCCGAACATCGACACCGCCAATCGTCCAAGCAGCCGAACCATCGTTATTACCCTGTATACGTTTCTTCGACCGGACAGTAGCGGCCGTTCAGTCGCACTTGTATCCTAGCCCATCCCCGGGCCGCGATCATGCCGCCGATTCCACGAAGGACCGAGAATGAGCCCCGCCCCGCACGAAGTCCGCATGCAGAAAATCGGCCACGCCTTCATCTCCGAGCACGCCGTCGTCTGCGGTGACGTCCGCCTCGGCCCCGACGTCAGCGTCTGGCCTCACGTCGTCATCCGCGGAGATGTCGCCCCCATCACCATCGCCGATCGCACCAACGTCCAGGATGGCGCGATCATCCACTGCCGAACCGGCGTCCCGCTCCACATCGGTTGCGACGTCGTCATCGGCCACCTCGCCGTCGTTCATTGCAAGCGCGTCGGCGACGGTTGCCTCATCGGCATCCGTTCGGTCGTCCTCGACAACGCAGAGATAGGCGACGGCGCGGTCGTCGCCGCCGGCTCGGTCGTCACACCCGGAACGAAGATCCCCCCCAACACGATTGCGATGGGAACACCCGCCAAGCCGGTCCGCGAGGTGACGCAGACCGAGCGCGACTATCACCAGATGGCGCTCGGAAACTATCTTCGATTGGCGAAGGAACACATCGCCGGGCGCTGGCCGCCCTATACCGGCTGACCCGCCCGCGGCGTTACGCCGTCTCGCGCTGCCGCTGGGGTGTGTAGATCGGCTCGGCCTCTCCGCGCACGACCGCGTCCGTGATCATGTACGTGCCCGCCGTCTTTTCCGGCAGCTCGTACATGAGTTCGAGCATCTGCTCTTCCAGAACGCTCCGCAGGGCCCGCGCCCCCGTGTCGCGCTTGATCGCCTCGCGGGCGATCTCGCGCAGCGCGTCGTCGCTGAACTGCAGCCGGCTGCCCGCGAACTCGAAGTACTTCTGATACTGCTTGCACAGCGCGTTGCTCGGCTCCGTCAGAACGCGCACGAGCCCTTCCTCGTCCAGCGGCGACAGCGTGCACGTCAGCGGCAGCCGACCGACGAACTCGGGAATCATCCCGTATTCAATCAGGTCGTCGGGGGTGACTTGCCGCAGCAAATCACCCAGCTCGGTCGGCGAATCCTTCGCATGCGCCGTCTCGCTCATGAACCCGATGTTCTTCCGCCCGACGCGCCGCTTGATGATGTCTTCGATACCGCTGAACGTCCCGCCGCAGATGAACAGGATGTGCGTCGTGTCCATCTGGATGTACTGCTGTTCCGGGTGCTTCCGGCCGCCCTGCGGAGGCACGTTCGCCACCGTGCCTTCGAGCATCTTCAGCAGCGCCTGCTGAACGCCCTCGCCCGAAACGTCTCGCGTAATGCTCACGTTGCCCGAGCTGCGTCCGATCTTGTCGATCTCGTCGATGTAGATGATCCCGCGCTGCGCCGACTCCAGGTCGAAGTCCGCGCTCTGC
>CAZJVS010000055.1:0-26521 GCA_964549445.1 uncultured Planctomycetaceae bacterium | reverse complement strand
CCTCGTCGGCTTCCTCGTCCACCTGCTCGTCCATGCTGCTCATCGGGCGGGGAGCCGGGGCCGAATTTGCGGTGCCACTCGACAGGGCAGGCTTTCGGGAGGCCGAGGCAACCGGCTGCGAAGTCGGTTGCGATGGCGAGATGGCCGAGAATCCAGCGGGGCGGGTTCATGCCGGGAGCGATTGGGTCGGAGAGCTTTTCGTCGGGTATTTCGCGCGCGAGTTTTTGACAGTATTGGAGATTGAACGCGAAGATTGCCAGTTCATTATCAAGCATGGGTACCTCCGGGACTATGATGACGCCCGTCTCGCGCGGGTTACGCGGGTGACATTCCCATGGCGCGGCGCCAAGCACTGAGCTGGCCGAGATGATTTTGAACGTGGCCGCCAACGTAGAAATTGAGGGCTGAGCCGATGGTGGGGAAGAGTTCGCGCATACGGCCTTCGGCGGGGTTGGGCTTGACGAAGGCGTCGTCCGCGGCGGCGGCGATGGCGGCGACGGCTGCCCGATACGCCTGAAAAAAGAATCCGGTCAACTCGGACATTGGGGGGTAGATCGTTCCGTCGGCGTCGTCGCAGCATTCGACGCCATTCTTGAAGAGCGATTCGTACTTCGTCGGAAAGGCTGCGCTATCGGCGGGCTTGCCGAGGGCCGTAAGCACGCGCACGGGGTAGAGGGCGAGGTGGCCGAAGACCCAGGCGGGGTGATTGGACTGGATCGTGACGCCGCCGGGCCTGGCGAGGCGAGCGAAAGATTCGGGTTTGATGCCGGCGATGAGTCGTTCGGCCGACATGATGGAAAGGTTGCCGGAAGCGGCGATGATGGGGCCGATGTGAGACATCTGAATTCTCCTTCGATTACGAATGTTATGCGCGCCGCGGATCATAGCACCGGGGTGGTTGTCGGGCGACGCGGGAGAGAATGGCGGTCGGCGGGGTTGGATTCACGGACGTCGAGTCGCCTGAGCGGTGAGCTGATGCTTCGATAGAGCGGGTGGGCCGGTGAGCTGTCGCCGTTGCGCGCTAGGATGAAGAGGGGGCCTTCGGCATGGCAGCGGATCAGCTCTTCGACGGCGGTGGCGCGTGTCGCGATCAATGGGTGAAAGTGCAGCCCCCAGGCGAGGAGGATCGCGTCGGCTTCGCGGCAGGCGGTGATGATCTGTTCGTCGTTGTTGCGGCCGATCGGGTTTCGGGTGCGAAGGAGCGCGAGCTTATCGGTGCTACGCAACGCGAAGAGGTTGACGATTTCGAGTTCGCGGTAGCCGTTGGCGACGGCGAGTCCGCGGCAGAACGAATCGACGGTGGGGTCGCGGCGGGTGAGCGAGGCCGTGGACGGATTGAGGCCGACGACGAGCAGGCGGCCGACGCCGGCGGGGTTCACCTGAAAGCCGAGGCGATATCGGTGGCGGCGCAAACGGCACGGAACCTGGAACGCGTTGATGCGTTGAATTCGGCCCGGGGGACGGGGCACTACTCGGTGTATTCGCGGGTGTGACGCTTGAAGTCGTCCATCAGGCGGCGCGTGATCGGCCCGGGCTTTCCGCTGCCGACGGGGCGCTTGTCGATCGACACGACGGGGCAGATTTCGGCGCCGGTTCCGGAGATGAACGCTTCGTCGGCCATGTAGAGATCGGCGCGCGTGAGCTCGATTTCGTCGACCGGGATTTCGCGGGCGCTGGCAAGGCGAATGATGACGGCGCGCGTAATGCCGAGCAGCAGGCCGCAATGCGGGGCGGGGGTCTGGAGGCGGCCCTTGGTGACGATGAAGAGGTTGTCGCCGGTGCATTCGGCGACGTAGCCCTCGGGATTCAGCATGACGGCTTCGAGGCAGCCGGCGTCGATGGCCTCGATCTTGGCCATGATGTTATTGAGGTAGTTGAGACTCTTGATGCGCGGCGAGAGGGCGTTGGGGTGATTGCGGATGGTGCTGGCGGTGATGATGTGCATGCCCTTTTCATACATCTCGGGCAGGTACATCGCGATGCGATCGCAAATGATGAAGACAACGGCGCCGGATGTGCGGAAGGGGTGGATGCCCAAGGTGCCGGGGCCGCGCGTGACGACGAGACGGATATAACCGTCGGTGACGTTGTTGGCCTTGGCGGTATCGTGAAGGGCTTTGGTGATCTGCTCGGGCGTATAGGGGATCTTGAGGCGGATGGCGTTGGCCGATCCGAACAGCCGCTCGACGTGGGCCTTGCACTCGAAGATTCGCCCGTTGTAGATACGGATGCCCTCGAAGATGCCGTCGCCATAGAGAAGGCCGTGGTCGAAAACGCTGACCTTCGCGTCAGCGGTGGCGACGAGTTCGCCGTCCATCCAGATCTTGAGGTCCGGACTTGGCTCGTAGTGATCGGCCTTCTCGATGTTGGCCGCCGCTCGTCTGATCGTGTTGGTCGGCATTTTTCTGTCCCAACCTATCCTAGGCGCCCGTCTGACAGGCGAACAACTCGATGGGCGAATTTGGCGACCTCGGCGTCGTGAGTGACCATGAGGATGGTCTGGCCCGCCGTGTTGAGGCGCCGGAAAACCGCGAGGATTCCGCCGCCGGTCGTAGAGTCCAGATTACCCGTTGGCTCGTCGGCGAGCAAGACGGCGGGCTGATTAATCAGGGCGCGGGCGATGGCGACGCGCTGTCGCTCGCCGCCTGATAACTCGCTGGGGAGATGATGGAGGCGCTGGTCGAGGCCGAGAGTGGTGAGAATTTCAACGGTGCGCGAGCGTGCGGCATCGCGATCGGCGAACCAGCGGCCGGCATCGCGGCCGACGACTTGCGGGAGGAGGACATTTTCGAGGACGTCGTATTCCGGGAGGAGGTGATAGAACTGGAAGACGAAACCGAAGGATCTGTTGCGGAGTTGGTTGGCCGTCGCGTCGAGGCGGGCGGGAGGGAGGCCAGCGCCATTCGTTCGGGCCGATCGCTCGGCGGCTTCGTCCGGAAATCCGCGCTCGGACTGCGGTGGGAAAACGGCGTTCCCGCGGAAGTAGACCTGGCCGCGCTGGGGCACATCGAGCGCGCCGAGAATGTGGAGCAAGGTGCTCTTGCCGCTGCCGCTGCTGCCCATGATGGCGACGAATTCACCGGCGGCGACGGCGAGATCGACGCCGCGAAGAACGGGCAGAGAGGTTCGGCCGAGGTAGTAAGTCTTGTGAATCTCCGTCGCTCGCAGGATTGGTTCAGGCATGGGGCTACTCGTATCGCAGGGCTTCGACGGGCCAAGTTCGAGATGCGCGGATGGCCGGAATGACCGCGCCAAGGACGGAGGCAATGACGGCTGCGATTGCGATCAGGATCATGTCGGATGTCTGGACGGAGTCGGGGATCTTGTCGAACGAATAGGTTTCCGGGCTCCAAACGCGCCAGGCCGGATTGAGGCGGGCGAGCCAGTCCTGAACATCGTTGATGTGGCGGACGAAAAGGTATCCGATGATGGAGCCGAGGACTCCGCCGACGATGCCGATGGCCGCGCCGTAGGTGAGGAAGATGGCGGCGACGCCTTCGGCCGAGCCGCCGACGCTCTTGATGATGCCAATGTCGCGCGTTTTCTCGATGACGATCATGTAGAAGATGCACAGGACGAGGAAGACGGCGACGAGGCTGATGACCGAGAACATGATGACGACGAGGACTTTTTCCTTCTGGATGGCTGCGATGTACTCGCGCTGGAGTTCCTCCCAGGTCATGACCTGGACGCTGTAGGCCATTTCGAAATCGTCGGCGTCGCCGGGGCGGTGGCGGAGGGCGTTGCGCCACGCGTTCGCGACGCGGGCCTTCATCTCGAGGAGGTCCTGGCCGGGCTTGAGCTTGACCTGGATTTGCGAGCAGCGCGGCGGGGCGGTCCCGGAGCCGTCGGCGCGCTGGGCGGCGTCCATCGAAAGTTTTTCCTGGAGCACCTTGAAATCGACGTAGACGTTCTTCTTATCGATGTCGTAGATGCCGGTGCGCGAGTCGTCGATGTAGCGGAAGGCGGGGGTTGGCGGCGACTCGGTGATGAGCGCGCCGGTGCGCGACAGAGGAAGCATGGTGAGGGCGCAGCGGCACCCGCGCGGGAAGCGCTCGGAGCGCTGGTACTCGCCGCTGGGGAGCCGGCGGAAGAGGATGTCGCGGCCGATGATGATGCCAGGACGTTCGGGGTCTTTCAGCATGGGCTTGAAATCGGGGTCGGTGGTCGTTCCGTAGACTCCGGGGCCGGGGAAATATCCGCTGGGGACGCGGGCGTACTGTTCCTGAACTTCGACGGGCTGCTTGGAGAGCCATTGATCGAGGGCGGCTTCATAGGGTTCGGGAAGAACGGGCTTTGAGGTTGCGAGGTTGTATCCGTAGAGCGGCTGGGCGATCGGAGAGAGGACAGTCGTGCCGGGATAGCGCTGGTTGTACCAGAGGTCGCGACCGAAACTGTTGACCTGCACGTACTCGTCGAGGTTCACACCCCAGATCTGAACGGGGAAGGTCTCGCCTTTTTCGAAGCGGAGGGTTCCGTAGGAGTAGATGAGCGCCGTGGCTTGCTGGACTTCAGGCCACTGCCTGATTTCCTTGAGGAATTCGTCGTAGAAGGGGAAGCCGCGGAGGTCGCCGTCCATGACGAGGTCGCCGAGCAGGCCGCTGGCGCGGGCGCGGATGGTGTCGACGAAGCCGCCCATGACGCTGATGACGATGAGGAGCATGGCGACACAAAGAGTGACGGCGCCGACCGAGAAAAAGGCGATGCGCTTTCGTTGGAGGAGGCGCGCGGCGAGAAAGGCACTGTAGAAGCGCGGCGTTGTAATGCTCGTGCGCACGCGGATCGCGAGACGCCAGATCGCGGCGGCGAGCGTCAGCATTACCAGCCAGCACGCGACGTTTAGCGTGACCCACTGAGGCGGGAACCACTCGAAACGCTGCTGGTGGAAGCACCAGGTCAGTGGAGAGAGGGCCGCTTCGAGCTGGCCTGGAGGCGATTCGTCGCGGGGCACGAACTCCGAGCGCGTCCATGTCAGGGTGAGCCAAAAGATGGCGACGGTGGCGGATACTCGGATGATGAAGGAGATCAGGCGAAGGGCGGTGGAGCGGTAGCGCGGCGAAACCCCGGGCCAACGGATCATGAGAATCAGCGTCAGAAGCAGCGGGCCGACGAGGAAGCGACTGAAGGACGTACCGTCGGGCGAGACGTCGGCAGGCACGTAGTACCACGGAATGCCGGCGAGCCGGGTGCGGAACTGGTAGGGGAGTGACGGTCGATCGTGGACGGAGCGTTCGGAGCCGAAGTCAAGCTGATCGTCGTTCAGCATTTCGGCGTGATAGGCCGCATCGGGGACGTTGCGATTCTCGCCGTTGATGAAGGAATCACGCAAGGCAATGCGGCGTTGCTGCATCGCCGGAGGCAAGTCGCCGAGCGTTGTGTGGCGGCGAGCTGCGACGGAGTAGTCGCTCGCGCCGGTGACTTCGCGGCCGATCAGCTTCATGGCGAGGTCGGCGTCAATCGAAACGGTCATGCACCAGAGAAAGAGAGCGGTCCACGCGCCGCCCAGGATGAGCGAAATCGCGCGGCCTGCGAGGCCGGTCTGCCAGCGTCCGATCGCAATCAGTCCGCCGAGGAGGACCTTGACGCACCAGATGGCGAGATGGGCGGCGAGCAACGGCGCCGCGGCGACGATGATCAGCGGCGAGAGGATCCAAAACAGCAGCGGCGGAAGCGGGGCGGTTCGACCGAAGAGTCGGGCGAGCGTCATCTCGCCGAGCACGAAGAGCGAGAGGCCGGCGAGATTGACGTATGCGAGATAGAGCAGGTAGAGCGGCACCGTGATCGGCGCCAGGAGAACGAAGATGACTCTCGGCAAGGACCAGTTCATTTCGGTGCGGACTATAGCGGAAGGGGCGTTGGGCGCGCACCCGATTTCCACACGAAAAGGAAGCACTTTGGGAGGGCGGCGGCGCTTCGCTACGAAGAGGTCGCCGTCGGGCGCTGGAGCGGGAAGAGTATTACGTCTCGAATGCTTTGCGAGTTCGTGAGGAGCATGACGAGGCGATCGATGCCGACGCCGAGCCCGCCGGCGGGGGGCATGCCGTATTCGAGGGAGAGGAGAAAGTCTTCGTCGAGGACGCGCATGGTCTCATCGCCTTCGCCGTCGAGCTGTTGGGAGAGCGTCTGACGCTGGGTGGACGGGTCGTTGAGCTCGGTATAGGCGTTGGCAAGTTCCATCCCGGCGACGAAAAGCTCGAAACGCAGTGCGAGCGAGGGGTCGTCGGGCTTGCGGCGCGTGAGCGGGCAAAGCTCGGCGGGGTATTCGGTGACAAACGTCGGCTGAATCAGCGTCGGCTGGACGACCGTGTCAAAGATTTCGGCGGCGAGGATGGCCGGGGCGACGTGCGGCGCGGGCTGGCCGGGCAGCTTTGGCTTGAACTTGTGGAGGAGTCCGAGGGACTGCGCCTTTTCGCGGACGGCGCGGTCGTCTGTCCAATCGATGCCGGCGTGCCGGCGGAGTAGGTCGGCGTAGGACGCGCGGGCGAAGGGAGCGGCAAAGTTGATCTGGTGATCGCCGAACGGTCGCACGGACTCGCCGCCGAGGCGGTGGATCGCACGGGCGATCATTCCTTCGGTGACGTTCATCATGTCGGAGAGGTCGCCATAGGCTTGGTAAAGTTCGAGCATCGTGAACTCAGGATTGTGGCGGGGGCTGATGCCCTCGTTGCGGAAGTTGCGAGCGATCTCGAATACCCGCTCCATGCCACCGACGAGGAGGCGCTTCAAGTAGAGCTCGGGCGAGATGCGGAGGTAGAGCTGCATGTCGAGGGTGTTGTGCTGCGTCGTGAACGGGCGAGCTGCGGCGCCGCCGTAGATGGGCTGAAGCGTCGGCGTCTCGACTTCGAGGAACCCGAGTTCGCGAAGGTATTCGCGGATGGCATCGATGATCTCGATGCGACGGCGGAACGTTCGCATGACCTCCGGGTTGGTGAAGAGATCGACGTAGCGGTGGCGATATCGGATGTCGACGTCCTGCAGGCCGTGCCACTTTTCGGGGGGGACCTGGAGGCACTTCGAGAGCAGGGTCAGCGAGTTTGCCCAGACGGTCGGTTCGCCGGTCTTGGTCCGGCCGAGCACGCCGCGCACGCCGATGATGTCGCCGAGATCGAGCTGCTCGAGGATCGACCAATCGGCCTCGCAAACGTTCTTCTTTGAGATGCCGATCTGCAAATCGGCTTGCGAATCACGGATCTGCAGAAACGAGAGTTTCCCCATGTGGCGGAGCAAGACGATTCGCCCCGCAGCGGTGACGGCTTCGGATTCGGCCGTTTGGCCGGGCGCGAGCGCGAGCTGATCGACCCGGATTCGAATTGCGGGATTTGCCTGGACGTCGGGATAGCGGGTCCCGTAGGGGTCGACGCCCAGCCGAGCGACGCTTTCGAGCTTGCGGCGGCGTGCGTCAAGAAGGTCGTCAGCCATTGGGTGGGGAGGGGGTTCGCGGGTGCGAGATGGGCATTAAAGCTACAATAAGGCAAAAATATCTGTAACAGCGCGGCATCGCGCGGAAATCGCGGGATTTGGGTCTCTATGCAGACGGCGCTTCGCCCTCGGCTTTCTTCGGGGTGCGGCGGGCCTTGTACTCAGCGGCGGCTTCGTTCCAGAGCTTGTAAGCTTCGGCTCGTTCGCCCTTGCGATACTTGGTGGCCGCTTCTTTGCGTTTTCGCTTAGATTCCTTGCTTTTTCGCATGTTCGTTCGTCTCCGATGCAGTGTCCGTGTACAACGAGGTCACCAGTATAGCGGCGCGAGAAGTGCGAGGACAGGAAGTTCAGATCGGAAGCTGCGAAATCGGCGCGAATCGGCGGCAGTTATTGTAAAGCATGGATTTGGCGTGAGTTAGCGAGTTCAAAAAGCGTGCATTCAAAAAGCGTGCACAGGTGCGTCGGATTGGTCGAAATAATGTGTTGACAGTATTAGGAAAGCTGCTAGGATTTCCCTGCTCGCGACCGAACGCCGCACTTTGCAGCGTGGAAACGCGAGACTTGAGTCGAGGTGAGAAATCGTTTGGCGTTCGCAAAGACGAGCGTTCGCGTTAAAGGCTTTTCATCGGCATAGCTGCTGATCTGGATATTCCCTTC
This sequence comes from uncultured Planctomycetaceae bacterium, assembly GCA_964549445.1. Classification (GTDB taxonomy): domain Bacteria; phylum Planctomycetota; class Phycisphaerae; order UBA1845; family UTPLA1; genus SpSt-539. Next base: position 18,445 of record CAZJVS010000055.1, on the reverse strand, counting down.
TGGAATAGCCACCGGCAGAAGGCCGGTGGTTTTTTTGTCGGGTGGATTCAAGAGCGCTGACGCCCACCGTCGAGTTGGGCGGTGAGCGGCCGAATGGGCTCGTAGCTCAGTTGGTTAGAGCGCGTCCCTGATAAGGACGAGGTCAGTAGTTCGAATCTACTCGGGCCCAGTAGAACAAAGCATGGAGCACGCGATCTTTTGGATTGCGGTTTTAGCGGTCGGCGGCCTGGTGTTTCTGTTGAAGCCGGGCTGAGGCAAGGACGGATGCGACTGAGCGTTGCTCGGTCGGATGAGAAAAAAACCGGGGCCGTAGCTCAATTGGGAGAGCACTAGCTTTGCAAGCTAGGGGTTGCCGGTTCGATCCCGGTCGGCTCCAGTGAGCCGCGGGCGAAAAAGGGAAGCGGCGAGGCGCCTCAAGCTCACCGGTACGCGAGTCGTAATGGTGAGCCTGCGGCGAGAGCTGCGGGGATGACCGCAAGGTCGTCCGCGATCTTTGACAATCGAATAGGTTTGCGTGTGGTGTATTGGACCACAAACGAGTCTTATACCGTCTGTTTCCGCCCAGCGCGGAGACGACGAGCGCCGAGAATGTCGTTGGATCGCACGATGAGAACTGGAAGTCGGAGGTGACTCCGTCAGACAGCTTTTCATTGATGTGGTCAAGATACTAAGGGTGCATGGTGGATGCCTAGGCGTCCAGAGGCGAAGAAAGACGTGGCAGCCTGCGAAAAGCTCCGGGGAGTTGGCAAACGAGCGTTGATCCGGAGATGTCTGAATGGGGCAACCCGTTACGGCGGAGCAATCCGACCGTATCACTGGCGTATGAATGCATAGTGCGTCAGAGCTAACCCAGGGAATTGAAACATCTTAGTACCTGGTGGAGAAGAAATCAACCGAGACTCCGTCAGTAGCGGCGAGCGAACGCGGATTAGCCCAAACCGGGCTTCGGCCCGGGGTTGCGGGTCCTTGAGGAGTGACAAAGGTGCGTCTCGCAGAACGGTCTGGAAAGGCCGACCAAAGCGGGTGACAGTCCCGTATGCGTCAGGCGTTACCCTCCGTTGAGAGGATACCCAGAGTAGCATGGAGCTCGTGAAACTCCGTGTGAAGCCGGGGGGCCCACCCTCCAAGGCTAAGTACTCCTGGACGACCGATAGTGAACCAGTAAGGCGACTGAAAGGTGAAAAGAACCGCAATAAGCGGAGTTCAAAGAACCTGAAACCATGCATTTACAAGCAGTGGAAGACCGATGGCTCTTCGGAGCCTGGGTCGACCGCGTACCTTTTGCATAATGGACCGGCGAGTTAGTCCTCTACGGCAAGGCTAAACCGTTACGCGGTGGAGCCGAAGCGAAAGCGAGTCTGAACAGGGCGAATAAGTCGTAGGGGCTAGACCCGAAGTTGAGTGATCTACCCATGGCCAGATTGAAGCGTCCGTAAAAGGGCGCGGAGGATCGAAGCCGTGAACGTTGAAAAGTTCTGGCATGAGCTGTGGGGAGGAGTAAAAGTCTAATCAAACTCAGCGATATCTGGTTCTCCCCGAAATAGCTTTTGGGCTAGTCTCGGGCCACTACCCTGCGGGGGTAGAGCTACTGAATGGGTCGCGGGGCCTACCCGGCTACCGCCTCCAATCAAACTCCGAATACCGCAGGGACTATCCCGGGAAGCAGACTACGAGCGATAACGTCCGTGGTCAAAAGGGAAACAACCCAGACCGCCAGCTAAGGTCCCTAAACATAACTGAGTGCTTAAGGAAGTCGGATTTCCGTGACAGCGGGGATGTTGGCTTAGAAGCAGCCACCATTTAAAAAGTGCGTAATAGCTTACCCGTCAAGAAATCCGGCACCGATAATGAACGGGACTAAGTTGTGTACCGAAGCTGCGGGCTCTGCGCAAGCAGAGCGGTAGGGGAGCGCTGATAGGCAGATACAAGCCGTACCGTAAGGAGCGGTGATGGGCCTATCAGGTGAGTATGCCGGTTTGAGTAACGATAAAGCATGTGAAAATCATGCTCGCCGTAAGCCCAAGGATTCCTGGGGAAGGTAAATCCGCCCAGGGTTAGTCGGAGCCTAAGACGAGGCCGAAAGGCGTAGCCGATGGTTAGCAGGTTAATATTCCTGCACTCCGTACAAAGGTCGAAGCATTCGTGCGTTTTTTTGAACCACAGCCCACCACGAGACGTGAGGGTTGCCGAAAGGCCGAGGCCGATTTGTTGCCGAAGTGTGGATAGGAAGAACCGAGAAAAGCGGATGTGGACGATGTGCGGATCCGTACCAAAACTGACACAGGTGGGCGAGGAGAGTATCCTCAGGCGCTCGAGAGAACGGTCCTTAAGGAACTAGGCAATTTCACCCCGTAACTTCGGGAGAAGGGGTCCCTCCCGCTTTGTAGCAATACGAGCGGAGGGCGCAGAGAAACGGCTCTGGGAACTGTTTATCAAAAACACAGGTCTCTGCTAACTCGCAAGAGGATGTATAGAGACTGACGCCTGCTCGGTGCCGGAATGTTAAGGGAGTCGGTCAGGGGGTTCGCCCCCGAAGCTGGCAACCGAAGCACCGGTTAACGGCGGCCCTAACTATGAGGGTCCTAAGGTAGCGAAGTTCCTTGTCGGGTAAGTTCCGACGCGCATGAATGGCGTAATCACTGGAGCCCTGTCTCAAGGACCGACTCGGTGAAATAGGACTTGTGGTGAAGATACCACATACCCGCAGCAAGACGGAAAGACCCCGTGAACCTTTACTGTAACCTGGTATGGAGTCCGCGTACTGCATGCGTAGGATAGGTGGGAGGCTTTGATCTGTCGGTTTTGGCCGGCAGGGAGCCATCGTTGAAATACCACCCTTGTATTATGCGTATTCTCACCTCGACCCGTGAATCCGGGCGAGGGACAATGCTAGGCGGGCAGTTTGACTGGGGCGGTCTCCTCCCAAAAAGTAACGGAGGAGCGCAAAGGTCGGCTCAGTCCGGTTGGCAATCGGACGGAGAGTGCAAGGGCACAAGCCGGCTTAACTGCAACTTATACAAAAGAAGCAGACACGAAAGTGGGCCCTAGTGATCCGGTGATCCCGCGTGGAAGGGTCATCGCTCAACGGACAAAAGGTACTCCGGGGATAACAGGCTGATCGCCACCGAGCGTCCATAGCGGCGTGGCGGTTTGGCACCTCGATGTCGGCCCATCGCATCCTGGGGCTGAAGGCGGTCCCAAGGGTTCGGCTGTTCGCCGATTAAAGCGGTACGCGAGCTGGGTTCAGACCGGCGTGAGCCAGGTCGGTCCCTATCTGCTGTGGGCGTAGCAAACGTGAGAGGCCATAACCCTAGTACGAGAGGACTGGGTTGTACGAACCTCTGGTGCATCAGTTGTCCTGCTAAGGGCATCGCTGGGTAGCCATGTTCGGAATGGATAAACGCTGAAAGCATCTAAGCGTGAAGCCGCCCTCGAGATTACGTTTGCAGACCCGTAAGGGTGAGAGGCCCCTCGAAGACCACGAGGTTGATAGGCCGGAGGTGTGAGGCGAGAAATCGCTTAAGCTGACCGGTACTAATGGCCAATTTCTTGACCGCATCAATGAAGGGCTGTCGGAGCTGTCTCCGCAGTCGTTCGATTGAGCGGGACATTCTCGGGACTCCAAGTGTTCCGGTACCCGCACGCAACCTATTCACATTTATTGGCGGTGTGAGCCGCATCCTGACTTTGACCCACTTGGTGGGCTGTTTGTCGGGCTCACGCCGCTCCAGGAACTTGTCCGCGAGGGCCGAAGGGTTTTCGCGGGCTTTGCTGGTGCTCTCACCGGCGGACCAACACCTGATCCCATTCCGAACTCAGAAGTGAAGCCCGCCGGGTCGATGGTAGTCTGAAGAGGCGAGAGTAGATCGGTGCCAGCTTTTTGACAGAACCCGCCCTAAAGGCGGGTTCTGTCTTTTTTACTCCCCGCCATATCCCAGTTCGTCGAAGCGCTGACGCAACTCGGCCAATGCGCGATGGCAGATCATGTGGATGGAGCCGCTGGTCCGACGAAGGCGACGCGCGACATCTGAAACGGGCATTCCCTGCAGGAAGCGCAGGCGAATGACTTCGCGGTAGTGCTCCGGCAGCCCCGCAAGGCAGGCGGTCAGTGCGCCGATTGCCTCCTGCTGGCGAATGACGCGGCTGGGGGTGCCTGTTTCTGAGGTGAGTCGCTGCAAGAGATCGACGTAGCTGCCGTCTTGCGGTGGCGTGGCGGCGGGCTTCATCTCGCGGCGGACGTCGCGACGATCAGCGTGCAGCGCTCGGTGCTCGTCGATGAGCTTGCGATCGAGTATCGTGAAGAGCCAACGCAGAAAAGAATCCTTCCCGCGATAGTCGAACTGGCCGATCGCACGATAGGCCTCCAGGTAAACCTGCTGAAGGATATCTTCGGGCTCGATCTTGGCTTTCATGCCGGGATCCATCTGACGAAGGAGCCGGGCCCGGAGGCGGGGGTGATAGAGGACTAGCAGACGCTGGAGCGATTGGGCGTTACCAGAGCTGGCGTCGCGAATCAGCACAAGCGTGGCGTTTTCGTCCGGCAAGGGCGGTTCTCCGACGCGGCTGCGTCAAATCATCGACCGAAATTGTAATCGCCGAGACGACAATATGGGATAAGTTTGAATCCCGAATCGGGTTACGACGAGAGGACGACGCAGACGTGGGGGCAATCGGCCGAACGGACTACGCTTTCGGGCCCCTGCTTCGTGGCATAGACTGGCGTCCACACAGAGGTTGAGAACCGGGCAGAACATGGACGGACAGGATGGCGTGAATCCGGGCGCCTGGAGCGGCGACGAGAACGACCCGCGCGAGCAGCGGATCGGGGAACTCCTGAATGAGTTCCTTGACCGAACGCAGGCCGGAGAGGGTCTGTCCGTCGACGATTTTGTCGGGAGCCATCCCGATTTCGCCGACGACCTGCGACGCCACCTGGACGGATTGCGAATTCTGAACAAGCTCGGTTCGTCGGCGGATGAACAAACGAAGATCATGGCGCGCGAGGGCTCGAGTGCCCGCGGTCCCAAGGGCGGCATCGAGATTCCGGTCCGGCATGTCGAGCTGCCGGAACTCGAAGGGTACGAGGTGGTGCGGGAGATCGGGCGCGGCGGCATGGGGGTCGTCTATAAGGCGATGCAGCGTTCGACGAAGCGGGCGGTGGCGCTCAAGGTCTTGCTGGAGGGACCGTTTGCGTCGGAGGCGGCGCAGCGACGCTTCGAGCGCGAGATTGAACTCGCGGCCCAGCTTCGGCATCCGAACATCATTCCCATCTATGACAGCGGCCGAACGGCCGGGCGCATGTACTACGCGATGGAGTACGTACACGGCCGGCCGCTGGTGGAGTATACGAAGGCGCAGGCGCTGGGAATAGAGGAGCGGCTGCGGCTGTTCCAGAAGATTTGCGCGGCGGTCGTTCATGCGCACCTGCGAAGCGTCGTTCATCGCGACCTGAAGCCGGGCAACATCCTGGTGGACGCGGATGGAGAGCCGCGCGTGCATGACTTCGGCCTGGCGAAGCTGGGCGGCGTGACGGATATGAAGACGTCGGTGTCGGCCCAGATCGTGGGAACGCCGGCGTACATGGCGCCGGAGCAGCTCGCGGGTGACCCGATGGCGATCGATGCACGAACGGACATCTATTCGCTGGGCGTGATTCTATACGAGATGTTGACGGGCAAGATGCCGTATCCGACGGATGTGCCGCTGACGGACGTGCTGAATCACATCGCGCGGACAGAGCCGCAGCGCCCCAGCAAGTGTGATCGTCGAATCAACGCCGACCTCGACACGATCATTCTGAAGTCGCTGGCAAAGCGAAAGGACGATCGATACCAGTCGGTGGCGGCATTTGCGGATGACGTCGGGCGATACCTGGGTGGGCAGCCGATCGAGGCGCGGCGGGCCGGCGCGGTCTACGTGATCGGCAAGGCGCTCTGGCCGCATCGGTACATCGCAGCGTCGATTGCGGTGATCCTGCTGCTCGGCGCGACGCTGGCATATACGGTGTTGAGCAACCGCTTGATCGCCGAGCGCAATCAACTGGAGAGCAAACGGCACGAACTCGAGCTTCAGCGCGAAGCGGACCAGCGTGTGAAGGACGCTGAACTTAAGAAAGAGCAGGAATTCGCTGAATTTGTGAATAATAGGATGAAGGAACTGGATCCGGCGGCGGCGCAGCGATTCTTGCAGGATGCCGCCAATCTGGTTCGAAACATTGACTTGCGGCGCAGCTTGATGCGAACGGGCGTCCAGGCGGCGCGCGAGGTGGGGCAGCAGATCAACCGGCTCTTCGTGGACAGTCCGGGGGAGCTGAGCACGGCGACACAGCAATCGTCGCAGCAGGCGATGGACAGCGAAGATGCGGAACCTACGAGCCAGCCGGCGGAGCCGCAGGCACTCAACCCTTCGTAGGACCGTCGGCGATGAGCGAAATGAGTTCGTCGGCGGCGACGTTTAGCGATTCTGCGGCATCGGGCGTCATGGGGCCGTTCTGGTAGATCGCGAAGAGGCCCGGGTGAAACTCGAGATTGCGGTCCGGCGGCTGACGATTCAACCAGTCCGCGAGCCGAGTCTGCCGGTGCGTCAATGCATCGGCGTCATTTGTGACCCACCAGCGATCATCGGTCCGGGTACGCCGCCAGCCCGGTGCGAGTGCGGCTGCGGCGATGCGGTCGTCCGTCGTGATGACAGCGTGGGTTTCGCTCAGCGGTTCGATGGGGCAGGCCAGGATCATGCACTGGAATTGGTGGCGATTCTCTCCGAAGCCGGATGCAAAGTTGAATTGCACGAGGATTCGTTCGCGGCCGTTGCGGACCATGCTGCCCGCACGCTGCACCTGTCGGTCGTAGCCGAAGCGGGTAATCGTCAGCTCATCGAGCAACGGATGAGCGGCATCGATTCGCTCGCGTAGAGCGGCCCATTCGGGGCCAGGCGTTTCACCGCGGTGGCGCCGAAGGCCACGTTCGATCCGGCGGGCCGCCAACGCGCCGACGAGGGCGACCGCGACCAGGGCGAAGATGATGATGCTGCCGAGCATGGATGCGCGGCCGTTACGGTTGACGCTCGGCTGAGTCGGACTGGTCGGCTGGAGCGGATGTGAGCTCGTCCTTCGGCGTGTAGAGGGTGAAGCCGTAACCGCGATGAGGGTCGAGCTTTCGAAGCTCGGAGATCCAGTTCAAGACCGATCGGTAGCCCGGCGCGCCGGCGCGCTGATACAGCGGCTTGAAGTTGGGGACATCGGGGTGGGGGTATCGAGTGTCGGCGCGGGGCAACATGTAGGTCAGGAGGAGCGATTCGTCGGGCTTGTCGCGGTTGACGACCTGGCGGTGGTCGACCGACCACTCGCTGAGCGTGAGGAAGTCGGCATAGACCTCCTTCTCGGCGCGGCGCGGGTCGTTGTAGAGGCGGAACTTGGTGCGCGCGACGTCGGTGGAGCCGTGGCAGGCCGAGCTGGCGCAGCCGTTGATCAACGTGGGAAGGATACGGCGGCGAAAGTCAACAAAGATCTCGGGGTCGCGCCGGATGGCGACGGCGTCGGCGTACTCGGCCTCTTCAGCGCGGCCGCGGACCCAATAGGCGATAAGGGCTAGTTTCTGCGGCGGCGTCAGCGATCGGAAGCGCTTTTCGGCGTTCTCTCCCCGGAAGTCGCGTTCGCCGATCCGCCAGGCGATGAACTTGTTGATGACCTCCGGGGGGATATCGACGACGAGTCGATCGACGGCGGCGTTTTCGGGTCCGCGATCTGGTTCGCGCGCGGCCTTGAGCTCCATGAAACGCACGCGGTTGATCTGCTGCGGCGTGAGCTGGGCCGCGGGATCGACGAAGACGTCGGCCGGCGAGGGGGGCGCCGGATCCGAGGCGCCTGCCCAGCGTGTTTCCCCGAGCAGCGACAGAACGAGAATTGCCGAGACAGCGAGCGGGTAGGCGGCCGGATGAAGCAAGTGTTTCATGTCACGTACCTCGCGGAGCGCAAAGGGCTCCACCGACAATTGACGCGGCGTCCGTGCGGCAGAAGAATATAAGTCGTGTCACCCGAAGCGGCCAATGGGGAACGCGACGTGAGTTCCGAGTTGCCGGAAGGAAAGCGAGACTCAGCTGCGCCGCTCGTGGGGCGATGCGTCGTGCTGGATACGTCGGGGGCGATGATCTTCCTCGGAACGCTGCGGGCGGTGACGCACGACGGTTTCTGGCTGGATGATGCGGACGTGCACGATCGCGATGAAGGGCACGCGACGAAGGAGCTGTACGTTTGCGAAGCGCGAACGCACGGCATCCGGGCGAATCGGAAGTCGCTGTTTGTGTATCGAGCGACCGTGATCAGCATTTCAGGGTTGGACGAAGTCATTATTGACTGAGGCGGGCCCGATCAGGGGCTCAGGGTCGCGGTCTGGGCGGTGCGCATGTCGCTGCCGGAGTACTTCGCGAGCAGCGAACGCAGCTTCGGCTGGTTGGAATCGAGTTCGAGCGAGTGGTGCCAGTGGTCGAGTGCGAGTTCGCGGAGTTCGGGACGCTTCCGTGATTTGAGATACATCGTCATGTACACGACGCCGCGTCCGGCAAACGCCTCGGCGTTCTTGGGGTCGCGTTCCACAGCCCGGCCGTAGGCAGCCAGGGCTTCGTCGTATCGCCCCATCTTGTAGTTGCAGTAGCCGATCCACTGGTGCCCGACGGAAAGGTCGGGATCCATCGCGATGGCCTTCCGAAATGCTTCCATCGCCGCGGGGAGGCGGTTTTGCTTGGCGTAGGTTGCGCCGAGATTGACCAGAACCATGGGCTGGTTGTTGCCGAGTTCGAGGGCACTCTTGTACATGCGGATGGCTTCGTAGAATTTTCCGCGGGAATCGTATGCGGCGCCGAGGTTGGTGTAGGCGAAGGCATTTTGCGGGTCGACTTTCAGTGCCGCCTCATAGTTCTGAATGGCCTGATCCAGGTCGCCGAGCTGGTGGTAGCAGACGCCCAGGTTCAGGTGGGACTCGAAGTCGTCGGGACGCAGATCGCAGGCCTGTTGATAGGCGCGCACGGCGAGGCGGAGTTTTTCGAGACGATCGGGAGCCTGGTCGGCGAGCAACTGGTAGACCTGGCCGAGCGAGAGAGCGGTCATGAAGTCGAAAGGATCGAGCCGCAGGGCCTCGGCGAATGCCAGCGCGGCGTCGGCCAGGTTGCCTTTCTTGCGATAAGCTTTGCCAAGCTTTGAGTGGGCGGTTGCGAGCCGCGGATTGAGGCGAATGGCCTGCTCGAATTCCCGGATGGCCTCGTCGAGGCGGTTTTGGCCGGCGAGTGAATCGCCGCTTTCGACATGCTGGTGGGCGGCGGTGTCCTTGAGCTGATCAAAGAGATTCGGGGTCTGCTGAGAACAGCCGGCGAGCGCGAAGATCGCCGATGTCGCGACGGCGCAAAGTGCGGCGCGCGGAAAGAGGTGTACCAATTTCGATCCCCGTTGCAGCTTCATCCCGATTTGCGACTCCATGGCGCCGCCGTTTGCAATCGTTGACGGTGTTATCGGCAATTCTCCGGGAGCCCCGGGCGCGTGTTTGGCTGGTCCGAAATTGACTTGGACGACTGTCGACCTAAGATGGCGGTACGAAGGCGCAGGATTTGCCCGCTGCGCAGTTCCTGCCGGTGCGCCATGAAGACTCTAGTCGCCATTCCGGTCTTTAACGAGGAGCGGTATCTCCGTCGCGTGTTGTCGGAGGTATCGCGTTTCGCGCGCGACGTGCTGGTTATTGACGACGGCTCAACGGACGCGACGCCGGTTTTGTTACGAGAATCGCAACCGCTGGCGGTTATTCGTCATTCGACGAACATGGGCTATGGGCGGAGCCTGATCGATGCGTTCTCGTTCGCGGCGGAGCGCGGCTACGACTGGGTCATCACGATGGACTGCGACGATCAGCACGAGCCGGCTCGGATTCCTGACTTCCTGGCGGCGGCGCGGCGAGGCAATGCGGACATCGTGTCCGGGTCGCGGTATCTAACGACATTTGACGCGAATGACCGCCCGCCGGCGGATCGGCGACGAATCAACGCCACGATTACATGGATATTGAACACGACGCTCGGACTGGGCCTGACGGACGCCTTTTGCGGCTTCAAAGCGCATCGCGTGTCGTCGATGGCGCGGATGCAACTGGATGTGCCGGGCTACGCGTTTCCGCTTCAATTCTGGGTGCAAGCGGCTGCGCTGGGCCTGCGCGTGGCGGAGTTGCCGGTACGACTGATTTACCAGGATCAGAATCGCCACTTCGGCGGAATGCTGGACGACGCCGACGTGCGTTTGCGGCATTATCTCGATGTCTTCGATCACGAGTTGGCACGAGCGGATTGGTCGCGGCGTGCGTTAACGCATGTATCGTGCGGCGGCCGCGTCCGGCAGTCGTGCTAGTCGAAGTCTTTCACCTCATTACTCGATGAACACAAAGCCCGCCGCGCCAACGCCTGACTTTGATTTGCTCCGGGCGCCGGCCGACGACGGCGGTGTGTTGATCGTGCCGTCGCTCGCCGCAATTGCGTCCATCGCTGAACAAAATCGATCGGTGCGGAGCGCCACGCCGATCCGACTTCTCGACGAGGCCGTTCGATCCGCGACATCGGACCCGATTGTGATCGCGACGGGTCATCAGCCGGAATTCATGCATCCCGGAGTATGGGCAAAGAATATCACCGCAGTCCGTGTGGCCGAGGCGGTCGGAGGTCGTGTCGAGTTCTTCGTCGTCGACAGTGACGTTGCCGCGGATGCCGTGCTGCGCTGGCCCGATGAACGCGACGGACGGCTCGTCGCTACGAGTCGGGGGCTTCCGGGCGTCATGGCCGGACGTTCTTTTGAACAGCTGGGGGCACTCCCGCGGGATGAATGGCGGAGGTGGTTTGGAGACGTTGCGCCGGGATTCCGCGAGGATTCGCACCGAGTATTCGGCGATTTCGAAACTGCGTTTACGGGAACGCCTAACGCGGACTCGTACGTGGACCGCTGGCTGACCGGAATCTCCGCAATCGATCGACGCCTCGGGGTGAGGTCACCACACGCGACGCGCGTCAGCGGATTGGAGACCGGTCGACACGGGGATTTGTGGACTCGATTCGTTGCGCATCTTGTGCTCAACGCGCGCGAGTTCGCGGCGGCCTACAACGGAGCGCTTTCGGCATATCGCTCCGCGAGGCGTATTCGGGGCACAAAGCACCCAATACCTGACCTGGTCGTCGATTCCGATTCGTGCGAGTCGCCGTTCTGGATGACCGGGGATTTCGAATCGCGGAAGCGAATGTTCGTCCGGGAGCACGCGACGGGGCATCTCGAACTATCGCCGGGTGGCGGACCCGGCGTGTCGATCTCTCGCGACGAGTTGCGGCGGACGCCTGAGGGATGGCGGCAGGCGATCTCGCAACGCGGAAGTCTGCGACCGAGAGCGCTCGGGCTGACGATGTTTGCGCGGTTGTTTGCCTGCGACTGTTTCGTACACGGGTTAGGTGGGGCGAAGTACGATCAGATCACGGATGGCATCATCCGTGAGTTTTTCGGCGTGACTCCGCCAGCTTATTCATGCGTCACGGCGACGCTCAGGTTGAATCTTCGGCGAACGGACGTCACGATCGAGCGATTGCGGTCGTTGCGCCGCGAAGTTCGAGACCGCCGGTTCAATCCTCAGCGATACCTGATTGGCAACGCGCCAGCGACACTCGTCGACGAGCGAATTGCTGCCATTTCAGAGTCGGACGAGCTTCGGCGGTCGGCGGCTTTCGATCGCGATCTCCGCCGGCAGACGTTTGAGCGGATCGGCCGAGCGAATTCGGCGTTGTCGGAGTACGTCGGCCCGGGGCCAGACGCGGAACAAATGTCACAGCTCGACATACAACTTGCCGAGAATAACGTGGCCAACAATCGCGAGTGGTTTGTCGGGCTTCACCCGGTCGGACCTCTCGAGCGGCTGCGGGACGCGGTCCATGGGACTGCGACAGCGGCCCGCTGAGACCTGTCGGTAATCACGGAACATGGCCGATATTCAAGGTGAGCCGCGACGGCAGCGCTCCGCGCCGCAGTCGGCGGGATATCGGAGGCCGAACGTGGTTGCATTGCGTAGTCCGAAGGTGCGCCTCAGCGCGATCATTCCGACCATGAATCGCCGCGAGATGCTCGCGTGTATGTTGCCGGTATTGTTGAAGGCTATGGGGGACGGCGACGAGGCGATCGTCGTCGACAATGGATCGAGTGATGGGACGGTGGTGGCGCTGAGTTCGCGTTTTCCGCGTGTGCGATGGATCGAGTTGGATCGAAATATCGCGTGCGCAGCGCGAAACGTTGGTGCGGCGGCAGCGGAGGGGGACGTTTTGGTCATGATGGACGACGACAGCGTGCCGCAGGCCAAGACGCTTAGCGGGATTCGGTCGGCGTTTGTGGATGATGCTGATTTGGGGGCGATTTCGTGTCGCATTCGATTGATGAATCGACCGGATCGGCACGACGTCGGGGGCCTTGCGGGCGTTGTGGTGAACTGTGGGTCGGCGATCCGTCGCGAAGCATTCATGGCCGTTGGGGGATACCCGGTCGACGCGACGTACTATCACGAAGCTTACGATCTTTCGTGTCGACTCTGGCTGGGGGGATGGCGGGTTGAGCCGCGCGGCGATCTGTCGTTCCTGCACGCGCGGACACCGGGGAATCAGGATGCGCAGCGTGTGGCACGAATTCTGGCGCAGAATGATGAGGCCGTGTGGGCCCGGTATGCGCCGGACTGCGAGCGGCATCCAGCAGATTGTCGAGAGGGCCGTCGGCGTCGTCCGTTGACGCAGGCGCAATTCGAGCAACTATTTGGATTGTCGAAAGCGCGCGAGCAATTGCAATTGCAGCGCGACGAACTCGGCGTGCGCCGGGTTGGCATCTGGGGGCGAGGGAAAGGGTGCGAGCAGTTGATCGGGCTGCTGCGGGAACTGGGGCTGGAGCCGGTCGCGGTGTACGAACAGCGACGAGAGGAATCGCGATGGGATCATTGCCCGGTCCGCGATGCGAATCAGGCCGCGGCTGACAAAATCGACGCGCTGATTCCGGGGACGCTCTCGCCGGGAACGGCGGCGGACCAGGCGGCTGACCTTCGGGCTTCCTTTCCCAATGTGCCGACTTTGCGGGCGATCGATTGGTCGACCATTCGCGGCTGACCTCGCCGGCCTGCAGTGCCCTCGGCGACGTGTGACAACAGCCAGAGCCGGTTAGAGTCAGTCGATCGCCACCGGAGTCTGCATCCATGGAGCGAAACCAAACGGAACGGTCGTCACTCGTGGCTGCTCAGATTCGATCACAGCCAGCCGGGCCTTCGACTCCGGTTCACTTACAGATTCGCGCAGCTTGCGAGCAACAGGCGGGCGAATCGGTGTCCGCGTCCCCAGATTTCTCGAAAACGAACGACGGGAGCCAGCCGTGCTCGGACGAAATTCGAGTGGCGCTTGAGAACGCGCGTGCGGCAATGGCTGCGATAGGCGACGCGGAGTTCGGGAACGTGGTGGGGCGGCTGACTCGGGCGCAAGTGCTCATGGAGGTCGATGGGCAGGGGCAGGGGGCACGAATCGCTGAGGCCGGGCGGGTCATCGGTCTGTATCGGCCGTCGCACGAGGACCATTCCGTCCCATAAGCTCGCCGACGCCGAAAACCGGGTCAGCGAGTCACTGCCGTTGGTGAAAAACCAGCGATCCGGGCGATGAAGGATCATCGGCGCGGAGGCGTGTTCGTCGTGGCAAGGCGGCGGACATGATCCGCACCACCGGGAGATTCACTGGTCAGGGATGACCGCAAGGTGAGTCTCAGCCGCGCGATGAAAGCGTGCGCCGCGCGGTACGCGAACCGCTCTGAGGGAACGACGGCGGAGACGACGCCAGAGACTTCGCATGGCCGCACGACCGTCCGGTTGAACCGCCGGTCCGGCGGCCCTTGATGGGCCGGTTGGCACGTCGAACGGACCATCGCAGGCGCGGTGGCATGGCAATTCAGAAGCGGAGTCGGCGATGGGATGCTTCGGGTCGAACGTTGGTATGTATCAATTGACGGATCCGGCTGGCGGCGCATTTGGAAGACTTGGGGCGCCGCTCTTGCGAACCGGCTCGATACTTCGCATCAATCACGGTTCGGAGTCACTGGTGGGTTCATGCGTTGCATCGGCCATCAGGCTGCAAAGTCATTCGGTTGCGAGCAGCGAAGGGCGGACATCGGAAAGCGCAGCCGCTGAGATGAGCGTCGAAGCCCGACAGGTGGCGTCAGAGAACATGGATGCGGCTGAATCCGCGATTGATGATGCCGATTTCGTTTTCGACGTCGCGCACATAACGAGGGGCCGGGTCCTGGCTCATCGGGCCGCCGGGACTCCAACGGCGAAACCCGGGCTGCCCGTGTGCGGGCTATCGCTTCTACGGTAGCGGGGCGGCAGCGAGGCGGGCGGGCAGAAACTGCGCATTCCTCGGGCCCTGAACAAACGCATGATTCACTCATTCGTGCTCCGGTTGCGACCGATAGAACGGTGGGTCGCCGCGACCGGGAGTGACGTGATGAGCGTGCCGGCATTGACCGACGTATCCTGCCGAAAAAACGGCGTCATACTCACGTGCTACCTGGACGGCCGGAAGCTCTTTCGGGCGGTTCGCGGGACCTCGGCTGATGCGAGGAATTCGCAACTCCGACCGCAGCGCAGCAATCTCACGCGGCGATCGCACGGCGCGGCCTGATCGAGTGAAGGGGCTGCATTCGCATTCGTGCCATCCCCAGCAACACGCCCGCTGCAAGTTGAACATCGATTCAAGCCGATGCGTATTGAGATGGTGGACGCTCCGCGCCGACGGTGCGGGCCAATTCGAGTTCGACGAGGCCGTGGTTTGACGGGTCTCCGGTCGGCATCTATAGTCGAAATCGTTCCAACCAAAGAGGTTAGCAACATGAGTCGAGTTCGACCTCTGCTCCGCCTTGTCGCATCGCACTACGTCCAATCCTGGCGATCTGGCGCCGTTGCGTTGATCTGTTGTTGTGGAGCGCTCGGAGGAGCGGCGTTTGCGCAAGTTCCCGCGGGTTCGAAGCCAACGACAACAGCGCCCGGTGAAACGCCTCCGACGACCACCGGTCCGGATCAACCGCCCCGCCTTACGCCGGCTCAGCGGTCGCAACTCGCGGACGCATACGGAGCGCGAGCCCTGGCAGCATACGACGCTGACAAGTTTCCGGAAGCGAACAAGCTTGCCGAAGACGCGATGCGACTTCGCGAGGACCAGCCGGAAGCCGCTCTCGTGATCGGGCTTCTGTACAAGCGGACCGGGCGTCCGCGCGATGCGCTGCCGCTCTTTGAGAAGTACATCAAACATCCGAGCGAGCGCGGGAAGAACGACTGGCGCGGGTATGAGGCGGCGGGCGACATTTTCATGATGTCGAATCAGCCTAGCCTGGCGGCGAACTACTATCGACTGGCACTGCCGAAGGCACCTCCTCAGCCGGTCGGAACGCGAAACGTGAAGTCGGAGATTCAGCTCAAGCTGGCGGAGGCCCTGGCCGGGTTCGGAAAAGGAAAAGAGGCGCTCGAACTGGTGTCTGTCGCGAGGGTAGGGCTGGCTCGGAATGCGGAACTTCAAGTTCGGATGGCGCGAATCCTTTTCGCGGCCAAGGAAAATGAGGACGCCATGAGTGCCCTGGACGGGGCCACACAAGTGGTCATTGCCGAGATCGAGCCGGTCGTCCGGTCGGAAAAGGTCGATGCGTCGGAACTCCATACAAAGCTCATGCTGCTGGATGAGGTTCACCGCATGCGAATGAAGCACCTCGAAGAGCGATTCGCTCAGGCCAAGCCGGAGGAGCGGGCCGAGATTCGCCTTCTTGTCGCGAAGGCATACGCAGATTCGGGCGAGAATGATCGGAATCTGAAGCTCGCTCGCGCCATGGCGACGCTCCAATTGGGGATGCAAGAGAATCCGAAGCGGGCCGACCTTCTGGTTGAATTGGCGGGATACCAGCAGGCCTTTGGATTGCGGGCGGCGGCGATCTCGACGCTGCGCGATGCGCTCGTGGTGGATCCGAACAATGCCAAAGCGCGCGAGCTCTTGGCTCGGTTGGGGGCGCCGGCAACAACTCAAAACGCTGCGTCGTTGAAATGAGCCCGCAGAGCGCGACGGGCCACGAGACGGTGACGGCAATCTTTGCCTGATTGCGGCGGTCGTTAAGCGGCGCTCGATCCGCAGTCGATATTCATCCTGTGACTTATCGGACAATGGCTCCGCCTGGCGGAGGCAGAACAATCGCTCGGGGGGTCTTCGGAACTCGATTTCGCGGGGCGTCGGCGGATCGGCGTGCGCCCGCGTGGCACGAAGTCGCCCCGGCCGGGGGCGCACAAAAAAGCATGCCGTGTGTGGAGATGCAGATAAAAGTGGGTCCGCATAGCGCCGATATATGGTCAGTCGGGGCAAACAATCCGTGAGGCCCCGGCGGCGTTCGGGCACGGATGCACGGACGCTTGGTGAATGATAAGGACGCTTCCATGAAGACCTTGCAGCAGTTGTCGTTGGTGAAGGGCGGCCACCGGTATGTTTTTCGATACCCGGCCGGCGGTGAGGCCGACGTGATCGGAGCGTTCGCGAACCTCGCAAGCGATCCAGAGAGCAATTTTGACTGGTTTGACGCGGCCGTCCTGAGCTACCAGATGGGTCGGCGGTTGGAGCTTGAACTCGACCGTACGTCGGCCCGATAATCAGGAGTGCAGTTCTTGGGGCCGTCATTCGAGGCGGTCGGATTAGGGGTAGGGTGGAGCCGTACCCAGACTCAGGTTGGCTCGGAGTCCGCGGAGCGGGCGCCGGCCGGATCATCTGGGCGAAATAGACATGATCGCCGAAACGAGTCCTGCAACCATGACTGCTGATGTGGCGCACCCGCTGATCGAGGAGTTTCTGAACTACCTGCGGTTCGAGCGGCACTTTTCCCCGCACACGGCGAAGTGCTACGCGGCGGACCTGCAGCAGTACTGCGAGTTTCTCGTCTACGGCGAGACGGCCGGGACGGGCCCGACGGGCGCCGGCCCGGCGATGGGGATGACATCGACATCGCGGATGAGCGGGGCGGGCGGCACGAACGGCCCGCTGTCGACGATGGCCCATGCGCCCGTGGCGCTGGACATCAGCGAGGGCGACCTGCGTCAGCGGCTGGTCAGCGCGGATGCCAATACGATCCGGCGTTTCCTGAACTTCCTGCGACAGCGCGAATACGCCAAGGCGACGACGGCGCGGAAGCTGGCGACGCTGCGGAGCTTTTACAAGTTCTGCCTGCGACGAAACCATATCACCGTTAACCCCGTGGCGACGATCCGGACGCCGAAGCAAGACAAGCGGTTGCCGAAGTTCCTGAGCCCGGACGATGTGCAGCGGCTGCTGGCGTCGCCGGATGACGGGTCGCTGCTCGGGGCGCGGGACCGGGCGATGCTCGAGACGCTGTATTCGACCGGCGTGCGGGTGAGCGAGCTGGTGGCGCTGAATTCGGAAGACATGGACTTGGCGGGTCAGACCATCCGGGTCCGAGGGAAGGGCCGCAAGGAGCGGCAGACGCCGATCGGCGGGACGGCGCTGGCGGCGATCAAGCGATACCTGGACATGCGCAACTCCGATCCGCGGAACGGATCGTCGGACGGGCGGGCACTCTTCGTCAACAAGCATGGGCAACGGCTCAGCACGCGGAGCGTGCGGCGAAAGCTGGACAAGTACCTGCTGGCGTGCGGCCTCGACCTGACGATCAGCCCGCATACGCTGCGGCACACGTTTGCGACGCACATGCTGAACAATGGTGCGGACCTGCGGAGCGTGCAGGAGCTGCTGGGGCACCGGTCGCTGAGCACGACGCAGATTTACACGCACGTTGCGACGAGCAAGATCAAGCAGGCATACGACGACGGGCATCCGCGGTCGTAGGGACTGCTTCGGGTCGAAGCGAATCTCTCGGGCCGGTGGCTGATGAGGCCACCGGCCCTTTTTTGTGGCGCTTGGCGCGGCGGCCGGTCAGGTGTCGAAGTCGAAGGGGATGGGGCGGCCGGCTTTTCGGTTGGCTTCGTCTTCGGCGTCTTCGAGGGCGCGGTCGATTCTGGGTTTCCAGGGGCCTCCGTCGAAGATTTTGTGAGTTCGTGGGGGAGCGCTGCCGGGTGCGCCGGGGGTGGGAGCGTTTGGTGGTTGGGGGGATTTGTCGGTCGGGCGAGTCGCTGGTGCTGGTTTCTTGGTATCTTTTTCAAACCCCCCTTGGTCCCCCCTTGCTAAGGGGGGAAGTGGGGATGCGGGCGCGGGGATGGCTGACTCACTGGTAGGGTTTGACATGGTTGGGTGGAGTCGGCCGGCGTCAGTGGTGGCCGGTGCGGGGGCCGCTACGGGGGTGGGGGTTGCAACCGGGGCCTTGGCGGCTATGCGCTGGGCGATTTCTTCGGCCCGCATCTGCTGGAGGTGGGAGGAGGTGAGCTGG
>CAZJVS010000054.1:0-26589 GCA_964549445.1 uncultured Planctomycetaceae bacterium | reverse complement strand
GCGACATTCGCCAGCAGAGTCTCGGCGCGTGGCAATACGATTCAGGCTCAGCCCAGACCCACTTCTTCCACACCGACCACCTGGGCACCACCCAGATCATGACCAACACCGCCGGCCAGATCGTCCAGTACCAGTCCTTCACCGCCTTCGGCGAACCGGCCGACGGCTGGCCGTTCGCCTCGCTCACCCAACCGGCCTCACCCCTCTCCCGCTACGGCTTCGCCGGCGCGCACGGCTACGAATCCCTCCCCCCACCCCACGCCGACAACAATTTCCCCTACCTCCACCTCGGCGCCCGCTACTACGACCCAGAAATCGGCCGCTTCCTTCAACGCGATCCGTCCGGAATTTGGGGGGGCGTAAACACATTTGTGTATTGCCAGAACAACCCAATTGCGGCCGTCGATCCGAACGGGCAATCCCCCGTTGGCGTCGGTTTGCTGGTCATCACAGGGATTTACGTCCTCGACCGGTTGGCGCAATACGCGAACGCGCCGGCACCGGGGGACGCAATTTATTGCGGCGGCGCAGGTGGTTCTCCAGTCGGCGAGGTTGCCGGAGCGACACTCGGGCTCAAAGCCCTAGGTGCGGCGGTTCGTTCCGTGATTGCGGCATTCTCAGCGGGCGCTGAAGCCGGCGCTGGTGCCGCCAGGATCGGCGCGATGGTCGAGCGAAATGGATTTCGCTTTAGCGAGAATTATTATTCAAGGCTCTGGAGCACCGGTCGAAAAGCACCATCGTTGGTCGCACGCGAGGTCTTCGCCGGTTCTGGTGGAAAGGGCGTTCCGGATGTTATGACTGGCTTCTTCCGATACGAGTTTGGCGGCTGGGAAATGGTGTACAATCCAGTCACACGGGAAGTTTGGCATCTCCAGCCCATTCCGTGAAACCGGCAATGCCACCGAATTCGTCAGATATTCTCCTACGGTTTGAAACCAATCCCGCACATCCGCGCGAGCTTTCCGACAGCGACCGGATTGCTCTGGATGTCGAAATTGAGGACTTGATGCGACGTATCCGTGGATGCGATTCGTCCGATGCGGCTGACGACTTGTTGCAGGAACTAGGCCAAATTCAAACGAACTTGGCAACGCTGGCATTCAAGTACCGCGTGCCGCTCTCACCGCGCCAGCGCCAAATCGTCCGCCAGTATGATCGATTTGATGTATTGGACTTGCGAAGGAAAACTTTTCACCAGATAAAGAACGCCGACTATCCATGGCGAGACCGGTAAGAACTACGGGCTGTCCCCTCATCCACGGAACCCGTAACGTCCGACGTCCCGGTCGGCCGTTTCACCCCCGCGCCAACGCCTCCGTCAGTGCCGTTCGGGGCATTCTCCTTTTTCGGCGAGTCGGCTGGTGCGAGAATCCCTTCTCGCACCCACCCACCCGGGACTCCCTTCCCGCATCCCGCCTGCCACCCCGAACCACACCAAAGCCCATGCCCGCGAACTACCTTTCGGGTCCACGCGACTCGCCAGTCCCGCCGTACATACCTGCCCTCCCCGCCCCCCGGTCAGCGACCGAGCAATACCCCGCCTATGTCCGCGCAGGACATTTCGGGTCCACTAAGCCCGTAGTATAGTCAACCGCGCCTCCCCCAAACCGCACCGTCGACAATCTAACCCCGTTCGCCCCAGATCGCTCGGCTTGCCCGATCTCGCCATCTCTCCATGGACGCTCGGCCAACAGCCCGCCGCGCCCAAACGCTCGTTTCTGCGTTTTGGCCTTTCTGCGTTTCAGCTTTTACGCCATCCTGCGGAACGCCGGCAGACCTTTATGTCAGAGATACCGCGGGGCGCGTTGCCCCCGCACCAAATGCAAAACGAAGCCGCACGGCGAAGCTGCGCATTCGCAGCAACCCGCCGGCCACGGAGAAACCGCGCGCGATGGAAGACGCCGACGACCTTTCAATCCAAATTGAAAATCGTCCCAGCTCGTCCCAGCGCGTCCCAGCAAAAAAATAAGGTGGGCGGTCGACAGCACCCCGGACGTCATCCCCTGCCAAGTATCCGCCGCGTCCGTTTGGGCCGTTGAGGAGGGTTGCAATGAATTGCCAAGTAACGCCAGGCGCCGCCCTCAAATCAAGTCCCGCCGCCCGGCGACCCGACCCCACGGCGAATTCTCACCGTTCTAACTTCTGGCCCGCCTCCCATTCCAATCCCAACGCCCGCCACATCCGGCCCCCGCCCGCCTCCCGCCCGAAATACGCAATCGGGCGTCGCGGCGAAATCAGCGCAAAAAAAGCCCGGCCGCTATCGACCGGGCTTTGTGCTCTCTTGAAACTGGCGAGCCGTTACGTCGTCTCCGCCCCGGTGGCCGCCAGCGCCGGCTCCGAAGGCCCGGTCGTCTCGACGCCCTCGAAGGACAGCTTCTTCTCGCCGTTCTCTTCCTTCACGCCGACGATCACCTTGTCCTTCCCGCGGAACTCGCCGCGAAGGATCGCCTCGCTCAGCGGGTCCTCGACGTTCTGCTCGATCGCCCGCCGCAACGGCCGTGCCCCGAACTTCTCGTCGGTACCCTTGGCCAGCAGCAGCTCCTTCGCTTCCTGCGTAACCTCGAGTTCCAACGCATGATCGAGCAGCCGCTTGCGGACCTTGGTCAGCTCCAGCTCCACGATCGCCACGAGGTTCTCGTGGCCCAGCTTGCGGAACACCACGATCTCATCGACGCGGTTCAGGAACTCCGGCCGGAAATAGTTATCCAGCTCGGTCTTGAGCATGTTCCGCATCTTCTCGTAGCTGACGTTCTCATCGCGACGCTCGAAGCCAAACGTCGTCTGGTGCGTGATCTTGTCGGCTCCGATGTTGCTCGTCAGGATCAGCACCGTGTTGCGGAAGTCGATGTGCCGCCCGAACGAGTCGGTCAGCCGCCCCTCTTCCATGATCTGGAGCAGCATGTTGAACACGTCCGGGTGGGCCTTCTCGATTTCGTCGAGCAGCACCACGCTGTACGGCCGGCGGCGGATCCGCTCGGTCAGCTGTCCGCCCTCTTCGTAGCCGACGTAGCCCGGCGGCGCGCCGATCAGCCGGCTCACGTTGTGCTTCTCCATGTACTCCGACATGTCGATCTGCACGAGCGCGTCGGCGTTTCCGAACAGGAACTCGGCCAGGCTCTTGGCCAGCAGCGTCTTTCCGACGCCCGATGGCCCGATGAAGATAAAGCTGCCCATCGGCCGGTTCGGGTCCTTCAACCCGCTCCGGCTGCGCCGGACAGCGCGGGCCACGGCGTTGATCGCCTCGTTCTGGCTGATGACGCGCTTGTGCAACTCGGCCTCGAGTTCGAGCAGTCGCTCGGCCTCGGCCTTCTCCAGCCGCGTCAGAGGTACGCCCGTCATCTTGCTGATGACTTCGGCGATCACTTCCTCGTCAACCACGCCGCCGATCTCCTTGCGGCGCTCGCGCCACTCTTTGACGGTGGCTTCCTTCTGCGCCTGCATCGAGAGCATCTTGTCGCGGATGGCCGCCGCTCGCTCGTAGTCGGCGTTCTTCACCGCCTCGTCCTTCTCCGAGCTGAGACGGTCGATCTGCTTCTCGAGATCGGTCAGCTCCGGCGGCTTGGTCATGCTCTTGAGCCGGATGCGCGCCCCCGCCTCGTCGATCACATCGATCGCCTTGTCTGGCAGCACGCGTCCGGGTATGTAGCGATTGGAAAGATCGACCGCGCCGCGCAGCGCGTCATCAGTGATCTGCACGCGATGGTGCGCCTCGTAACGGTCCCGCAGACCCATGAGGATCTCGACCGTCTCCTCGCGGCTGGGCGGCTCAACGATGATCTGCTGGAAGCGCCGCTCGAGGGCCCCGTCCTTCTCGATGTACTTGCGGTATTCGTCGAGCGTGGTCGCTCCGACGCACTGAATCTCGCCGCGCGACAGGGCCGGCTTCAGGACATTCGACGCGTCGATCGCGCCCTCGGCCCCGCCCGCCCCGACCAGCGTATGAAGCTCGTCGATGAAGAGGATGACGTTGCGAACCCGGCGAACCTCGTTCATGACGGCCTTGATCCGCTCCTCGAACTGACCGCGATACTTCGTCCCGGCCACCATCATGGCCAAGTCGAGCACCACGATCCGCTTGTCCGAAAGCAGTTCCGGCACGTTGTTCGAAACGATCCGCTGCGCCAGCCCTTCGACGATGGCCGTCTTGCCGACCCCCGCCTCGCCCAGCAACACCGGGTTGTTCTTGTAGCGCCGGCACAACACGACCAGCAGCCGCTCGATCTCCTTCTCGCGGCCAATCACCGGGTCGAGCTTGCCCTCTTTCGCCATCTCGGTCAGGTCGCGGCCGAACGAATCCAGCGCCGGCGTGCGCGACTTGCCCTTCTTGGTTCCGGGCTCCGACGGCGCGGCCTGCTCGCCGCCACCCTGCCCGCCTTCTTCCTGCTCCATGCCTGCTCCCAGCAGATTGAGGACTTCCTCGCGGACCTCCTCGAGCTTGACCCCGAGGTTCATCAGCACCTGGGCCGCCACGCCGTCCTGTTCGCGCAGCAGTCCCAACAGCAGATGCTCGGTGCCGACATAGTTGTGGTTGAGGTTGCGGGCCTCTTCGATCGCATACTCAATGACCTTCTTGGCCCGCGGCGTCTGGGGCAGCTTGCCCATCGTCACCATTTCGGGCCCGCTCTTCACGAGCTTCTCGACTTCGAGGCGCACCTTGCGCAGATCGATGTCGAGGTTTTTGAGTACGTTGGCGCCGACGCCCGAACCTTCCTTGACGAGCCCGAGCAGGATGTGCTCGGTCCCGATGTATTCATGGTTGAAGCGCTGGGCTTCCTGATTGGCCAGCGCCATGACTTTTCGTGCGCGGTCGGTAAATCGCTCAAACATCTGGAAGACCCCTGGACCGTTTATGTAAGGGTCGAACCCTCCCACGCATGTCGGGCGCCAAACGGTCGACCGCACCGGACCTGCGTGATTATCAGATGGTAGTCTGTCGCGGCCTCCCCTTCCATGCAAGCGAGTCCGATATCCGCCGGCCGGCGAAGACTCCTCGCCCGTTACATCGGCGCGAGACCGGCTGGCTTGGAGTTCAAATCACTGCGGGCGGGCCATCAGAGGTATCAGACGTTCCACCCGGCCGTTCCCTGTCATCACGCACGCCGAACGCCAATCCGCCGGTCGGCGTCGATATACTCACCAATTCTCCGCCCAAACTCTTGGTCGTTGTCGCTTCCGTCGCCATCAGAGCCCGACCGTTCCACTACCTTCACGATACAATTCAGCAGCAAGGACCCGCCGATGCACACCCCACCGACAGACACCCCGCCCACCGCACGCCCCGCCGGTCCGCTCGATCAGGACATCACCTGCCCCCTCTGCGAATACAACCTTCGCGCACTAACAGAACCGCGCTGTCCCGAGTGCGGCTTCCGTTTCGAATGGCCCGACCTGCTCGACCCCGCCCGACAGACCCACCCCTACCTCTTCGAACATCATCCGAAGCGAAGCACCTGGTCGTTCGTCAAGACGCTCCGGGGCGCACAGTTTCCGCGCCGCTTCTGGACCACGCTCCACCCCGCCCAGCGCTCACGTCCCCGCCGACTGCTGCTCTACTGGGTGCTTGTCACGTTGCCCGTGCTGTTCATGATCGTGGCGCTCGTCGCCAATGAAACGCGCAGCATTGCCAACCGGCTGTCCGCAAACCGCGCGTGGATTACCGCGAGATTACAAACAACGCGGGGGCGGGAATACTACAAAGTGGAGTTGAGAAACTTTCCAACGACCCAAGCCTACATCGACGCCTATTTTCCACAGTTTCCCACGACGCGCCTCGTCCGAATGGCCCTGAGGGACGTTGGCGGACTGTTCCCAATCTGTACCTTCGCGGCGCTGTGGGCCCCGCTCACGTTCCTGTCATTGCTGATTTTTCAGATTTCGATGTACCGCGCCCGGATTCGCTCCCCGCACGTCCTGCGCTGCGTCATTTACAGCTTTGACGGCATCCTCCCCTGGGCCCTGCTATCCGCGGCCGCGATCGCCTCCGAGCCCTTCTTGCTTCCGCCGCCGCCCTGGGGACGAGCGACGCAACTCGAGCCGTGGATTTTCCTTGGATGGCTGCTGTTTGCCGCCATCGCGAGCTATCGGCTCGCCTGCGCGTACGGCCGTTATCTGAAGTTCGACCGCCCTTTCGCGACCGTTGCCGCCGCGCAGGTAATCGTCTCGCTGATCGTTCTGAACCTCTACGTCGGCCTGTCCCTCTTGTAGGTACGTCGGCCTGACTACTTCTTCGTCGTCCCTTGCTTCACC
The DNA here is from genome assembly GCA_964549445.1 of uncultured Planctomycetaceae bacterium. Classification (GTDB taxonomy): domain Bacteria; phylum Planctomycetota; class Phycisphaerae; order UBA1845; family UTPLA1; genus SpSt-539. The sequence continues at coordinate 20,343 of CAZJVS010000054.1, read as the reverse complement.
GCCTTGGACAGATGCTCCTCGAAGTCGCTCTTGAGTTCGCCCATCCAGAAGATCTGGCCGTCGCGATCGACGATGAACGCCCCGGGCAGTTTGTCGATCTTGGCCGCATCCATCCAATCCTTTCGCATCTTGCCCTTGGCGTCATAGCCCACCCGATAGCTGATCATCTTGTCGTTCTTCTTCGCCCACTCCTTCAGCAGCTCGGGCTTCGTCATCTTGTCGCTGCTGGCGATCGACATGATGGTCACGGTCTTGTGCTTTTTGGCGGCGGCTTCGAGCACCGGCATGGCTGCCAGGCTCGGGCCGTTGCCCAGCGCGAAGAACTCAACCACGTACACCTTGCCCTTGTCGAACGACGACACGGCCTCGCCCTTGATCCACTCGTCGACAGTGATGCCGGGCGCCGCGTCGCCCTTCTTCAGTCCCTCGTTCTTTCCTTCGAGCAGCTTCTTCGGGTCTTTGGCCCCGTCCGGCACTTTCGGCACGTCCTTGCCCGACGGAATGCCCGGCACCTTTGGGATTGGCGGGTCAAACGCCGCCGCCACCGCGGCCCACCCAAAGCCGAGCGCCAGCACGAGTGTCCCAACCATTCGCCTGTTCATGACTTTCTCCTTCAGACCTGTTGCTCAATCGAGTGCGAGTTCCCGAATTGGCGCTGCACACCCGCAGCCGCCCGGCCGGAAAGGGCCGGACGCGGGTATTGTCGCACCGGCAAGTGGCGGTGCAAGTCAACCGCGCGGTCGCGCTGAATCCGCGATTTTCGGGCCAAATTGACATCTCCCCATTCCCAACCCACACTTTCACAAGTGCAAACTCGCCCCATGACCTCCGACGAAGTCTTCGCGGCGCTGGCTACGGCATTTCGAATCGAATCGTTCGATAGGAATCACCTAACTCCGCAAACCACGGTGCGCGAGTGCTTGGCCACACTGAACGCGGATGATCCGATCCCTCGACCCGCGCCTGTAGTCTTGAATGCATTTTTCGATACAAGAATTAGCCGCTCCCAATGGGCCTCGTTCAAGAAGAGCGCGAATCCACCGACGATCACCGACCTCTGCGAATTCGTCGCAACAGAAGCTCGCGTTCCTGCAATGCCGCCGCGTCGAATCCTCGGAAACTCGTGCAGGGTTGCCGGAGTATTTGACGGCGTTCGCCAATTGATTGCCGACGAGGGAACAGACACGTCGAACCTTGCGCCGAGTACGGCGCTGTCAAGTGTCGCATCACGCCCTCTCGCGAGAGCCTTATGGAAGATATGGCGGTTGGCGCCATCCATGGTCGACGAAGCAAAGTTTCAGATGCCTCCCGACGGCTGGTACCTCATTTTGGCCGCATGCTTATTATTCGCCACGATGCCGGCAGTGATTCTCGCAGCCACGTGGCCAATGCCCTTCTTGCCGATGCCGCTGATCGTCTTCGGCGCATTCGTGGCTGTATGGCGCTGGTCGGTCATCCGCCAAAAACAGGGCCCCGATGCCGTTCACTTCCGAACTCTTAAAACGGTCGCCGATCTCTGCCGCCTGATCGCCGCCGAGCCACTCCCAAATCGCAAGAGTCCCTCCGCGTAGGCCGACACAACACGCTTTGACCGCACCACTCGACCGTATTCCACCTCCGCGCAAGAAAAAAGCCCGCCTGCATCCGCAAGCGGGCTTCGAATTCTTCAATTTATCCGCTGACCGCTACTGAAAGCTCCGCGTCGGCAGCGAACCATCGAGGAACCCCTCCAGCTTCCGCGCCCGCACCGGGTGCTGCAGCTTGCGGATAGCCTTCGCCTCCACCTGCCGCACGCGCTCGCGCGTCACCTTGAAGATCTTGCCGACCTCTTCGAGCGTGTACGTATAGCCATCGCCGATCCCGTACCGCAGCTTGATGATCTCGCGCTCGCGATACGTCAGCGTCTTGAGCACACCCTCGATCCGCTCGCGGAGCATTTCGCTGCTGGCCGTCGTGGCCGGAGCGAGACTGCCCGCGTCCTCGATAAAGTCGCCAAAGTAGCTGTCTTCGCTTTCGCCGACCGGCCGGTCGAGCGAAATCGGGTGCCGGCTGATCTTGAGAACCCGCCGCACCTCCGACATCGGCATGCGGGCCTTCTTGGCCACTTCTTCAGTGGTCGGCTCGCGCCCGAGTTCCTGCACAAGCTGCTTCCCGATGTTGCGCAGCTTGCTCATCGTTTCGATCATGTGCACGGGGATGCGGATCGTCCGCGCGTGATCGGCGATCGCCCGCGTAATCGCCTGGCGAATCCACCACGTCGCGTAGGTGCTGAACTTATAGCCGCGGCGGTACTCGTACTTGTCGACCGCCCGCATCAGACCCGTGTTGCCTTCCTGGATGATGTCGAGGAACGGCAGTCCGCGGTTGCGATACTTCTTGGCAATTGAAACGACCAGCCGCAGGTTTCCGCCCGACAGCTTCCGCTTCGCGTCCTCGTACTCGGCGAAGACCCGCTTGATCGCCAGCATCCGCTTCCGCAGTTGCTCCGGCGTTTCCAGCACCAGGTCGGCGAGGCCCTGGACCTCGTCCTTCATCGCCTGCAATTCTTCGGGGTCGATGCCGGGCTTGTTCTGGATCTGCGCGATCCGAATCTCAAGCTCCGACATCTTGTTGCACATCGCGTCGAGGCGGCGCATCAGCGGCGTGATGCGGCTGGTCCGCAGCGCCAGCTCTTCGAGCAGGGTGACGGCCTTGCGCCGGCGATTGTTGATGTCCTTGTGGATCGCCTTCCGCTTGGCCTGCGCCAAACGGCCGTCGGTTAGCGTCGACCAACTTTCCTGGTTCTGCTCCATCAACTTGCGGATTGTCTTCAGGTTCGTCGGCAGCCGCTTCTGGACCGCCGCCTTGGCCTGGTTCTCCGCCGTTGAGATTCGCATCGTGCGGTCAAACGGCAGCGTTCCGTCGCCGACCTGCTGGAGAATCTCGACCGCCTGCGCCATCGGATACTCGGATTCGAGCACCTTGCGACGGAAGGCCGTGCGGGTCATCTCGATCTTCTTGGCGAGCGCGATTTCCTCGGCCCGCGTCAGCAGCGGGATTTCGCCCATCTGCTGCAGGTACATGCGCACGGGGTCGTCGATTCGCCGGCTCGTGACCGGCTCCGACTTGACCGCGGCCTCCAAGACGGCGTCGTCGGACGTGTCCGACCGCTTCTTGGCGCTGCCTTCGGCCGCGGCCTTCTTCTCGGCCTCAACCTCGTCAATCAGTTCGATCGACTGGCTTTCGAGTTTGCAGATGATCTCTTCGAGCTTGTCCGGCAATACGGCTTCGTCCGGGAGGATTTCGTTCATCTCCTCCCAGGTGACGTAGCCGCGCTCCTTGCCGCGCGTCATTAACTCATTGACGCTCGTCTCGATCGGATCGGTGGATGCTGGTTTTGCGTTTCGCGCGATAGTATCAGCCATTAATCCTGGCTCCGCTCCTGCCTTAGGTTGCACCGGGCGGCTCTCGAGGGGATACGCCGCCCTTCGGGTTCACCCGTAAACCCGGGCGCCTTCGTCCCGTTCCGGATGGGCTTCTCGCAAAAACTCCGTATTCCTATGTACCCGCCAGAAAGCCCAGTCTTCCACCGGCGGGTCCAATTTTTCCAAACAATCCTTCCAATTCTCCCGTTTCCGGGCCTCCGGCCTCATTCGAGCGGCCGACTTACCCGACGGCCGGCTTCGATCCTGGCGACTGAACGACCTCGCCAGCCCGTCCGTCCACACGGCCCAGATGCTTCCGTGCCGCAAAATGTCGATGCTGCCGCGCCATCTCGACCCGTGCCAGGGCATCCGAATCGGAGTCTGGCGTGGCTTGCTCCGGCAGCCGAAGCGTGTCGCGCAGGGCGTCGGCATAGCGCCGATTCCGCACCTGGTAGATTCTCGCGACGGCCCCATCCACCGTGGCGGCAAAGTTTCCCCGCCGCTGACCGGCCATTTGCAGGTCGACGACGCGCTGTGCGTCCTCGACCGATTCTATGCCCGCCAGCAGCTCGTGGACCTCCTGTTCACCTGAACGATTCAGGGATTCCAACACGTAACGTCCGATTCTGCGAAGTTGATCGTCGCCGAGGAGTTCGGCATCGAACGCGGCCCCGATTGTCGCGTGATAGGACGGCTCATTCAGCACGACTTCAAGCAATTCGCGGGTCGCAACGGCTTCGGCATCCGGCGACTCGACACTGACAACTCGAACGGGACGCTCACCAGCAGCCGGTTTTGCGGTCCGTGCGGTCACAAGTCCAAGTTTTCGATGAATGTCGTCTGCGCTCAGGCCGAGGAGTTTCGCGACTTGATTGACAATCAGGCCGCGCTGAATGGGGTCGAACGACTCGGAACCCATAGCGCTGGCCAAGACGCCCAGAAAATCCTCGACGGCCTGGCGACGACCGGAGACGCCCACAGCGCCCCGATAACGTGCCGTAAGTTGCTGCCATTTCGATTCTAGCGCGTCCGATGCCGAATTCAACACAGCTTCGAGGCCTTCCCGCCCTTTCGCCAACAGGTAATCAGCCGGATCCTTGCCTTCCGGAACCCGCGCTAAGCGAACATCGAGCCGCTGGGAGAGAAATAGGGGTAAGGCCCTATCTACGGCCCTTTCCCCCGCCTGATCTGAGTCCAAAAGCAGGACCACCGACTCCGTGTACCGTCGAAGGATTGCTGCGTGGTCGGTCCCCAAGGCCGTTCCAAGTGTAGCGATCGTATCGTTAAAGCCGAATTGGTGCGCCATCACACAGTCGAGGTACCCCTCAACCACAATCGCCCGCCCGGTAGTCCCGATGGCGTTTTTGGCGACGTCCAGTCCGAACAGACAGCGGGCCTTGTCAAACAAAGGCGTCTGGGACGTATTCAGGTACTTCGCCGGGTCATCACCCAACGTTCGCCCGCCAAATCCGATGACTCGCTGCATGGGATCGCGGATCGGGAACATCAGTCGATTTCGAAAGGCATCGTAGTGCCCGCCATCCGTCGGCCGGGGTTTCACCAATCCGGCCGCAACGAGCAATCTGAGCGGTACATTGGCCGATCGCGCCCCGCTCATCAGGGCGTCCCATGAATCAGGCGCAAACCCGATGCCAAAGGCGTCAATCGACTCGGCCGAGAGCCCCCTTCGGGCCGCGTAGTCGCGGGCCGCGGCGCCGTTCGAACCGGCAAACTGCTTCGCGAACCACCGCATCGCCCAATCGTTGACGCGGGCAAGCTCCGACTTGTCAGAATCTCCACCGGACGACCGTCCCGCCCGTTCCTGCAACGGAATTCCGGCCTTGGCCGCGAGAATCGCACGGGCCTCCGGAAAACCGACCCTTTCGCGAAGCTGGATGAATTTGAAGACGTCCCCGCCTGCCCCGCATCCGAAACACTTGAAAATCTGCTTGGCCGGCACGACGTAGAACGACGGCGTCTTTTCCTGGTGGAATGGACAGAGACCCTTGAAATCCTTGCCGGCCTTCGCAAGCTTCACGTGCTCGCCAACGACTTCGGAGATGTCGAAGGCCTGCTGGATTCGCCGTGTCAGCGCGTCGTCGAGCATGTCACCAGGTCCGCCTCGATTCGGCGGCAGGATGTCAGAACCGTGTGTCGGCGCGGTGGGCGCAGCGAAACGATCGTCCGCGTTTTCGATCCGCCCTTATGATTAACGATTCCTGAACGTGATCCCAACAACAGCGCCAGCCATCTCGCCCGATCCCGAAACGTTCGCGCCGCCGAGCGAAGTCCTGCAACTATATCACCGAAAACCAGGCGGACAAATCTGGCAGCACTGGAAGCGACCGGCAAAACCTGCCGAATTGCCTGTCTTAACATCATGCAATGCAGATGGTTAATCCGGGCAATCTGTGCCGTGTGTCAGACCCTCAAGATTCTATGACATCCGCTTCCCAGACGTGATACCCCAGCACGACCAGCGATAGCAACATTGCAAAGAATGCCGCGATGCCGATCTCGCTACGACCGCTCGAAACAAACAAGATCGCGCCCGCGACGCCAAGCGCTTGGAGAACGATGACTGCGATGCAGCGGATCGTGCGATAACTCGGCAGCGGAAGAAACCGCCGCCGTGCCTCCAGCAGACACTTCGCGCAGTATTTGCGCCGATCAAGCCCGACGTACAGCACGTCAAGCGCTTCGCACCGCGCACAGCAGCCGGCCTCGCCGCCGCGCTTGCGCATCCGCATACGATCGAGTGTTGCGATCAGCCGGTACGCCCGCGTGATGCGAACAAACTCCTGGCGTGCCACCGGATCATCGCCCGCAATATCGGGATGATGCTTCAGCGCCAGCTTGCGATACGCGGCCTGAACCGTTTGGTGCGCAGCCCCGGCCTTCAGACCGAGCACGTCGTAAGCGGCTTCAACCGACAATCTGGGAGTGCGATCGCGCCCCATGCGACCCGATCTTAGCACATGCGCCGTTCGCAGCGGATACCGGTCGCAACGGACGATCGCAGACCGATTACTTCTTCATCCACTGGTCCAGCCACCCCAGTACCGTCTCGTGCCAGAGCACGCTATTCGCCGGCTTCAGCACCCAGTGATTCTCGTCGGGGAAATAAAGGAACTTGCTCGGGATCCCGCGCCGCTGCGCTGCCGTGAATGTTGCCATCCCCTGCGTCTCGACCACGCGGAAATCCTGTCCGCCATGGATCACCAGGATCGGCGTGTCCCAGTTCTTCACGAAATCCTGCGGATTGTGCTTCGTGTACCCCTCCGGATTGTCCCACGGCGTGCCACCGTGCTCCCACTCCGGGAACCACAGCTCCTCGGTGTCGTAGTACGCCATCCGCTCGTCGAGATTGCCGTCATGCGACACAAGACAGCGGAACCGCCCCGGCCAGTTCCCCGCGATCCAGTTCACCATGTAGCCGCCATACGAAGCGCCCAGCGCCGCCACGCGCTGCCCGTCCAGCCACGGATACTTCGCGATCGACGCATCGAGACCCTTCTTCAGATCCTCCAGCGGCTTGCCGCCCCAGTCGCCGCGGATCGCGTCGCAGAACGCCTGGCCGTACCCGGTCGACCCATGGAAGTCGACCATGATCGCCGCGTATCCCGCGCCGGCGTACGCCTGCGGATTCCAGCGATAGTGAAAGTTGTTGCCGAACGAGCCCTGCGGCCCGCCGTGAATCAGGTACGCGACCGGATACTTCTTCGCCGGATCGAAATCGACCGGCTTCACGATGTAGCCGTACACGTCGTCGCCGTTCGCGCCCTTGAACGAAAACTGCTCGAAGTCCCCCATTCGCGCGGCGGCAACCCGGGCCCCGTTGATGTTTGTCAGTTGCTTCACGTCGCCACCGTCCGGCTTCACGCTGTACAGCTCCGCCGGCGATCGCAGATTGTCCATCAGGTAGACGATCCGATCGCCCGCCACGATGGGCGAGTGGATCGTCCCATCCTTCACCAACGTCTTTACCTCGCCGCTCGCGACATCGATCGCGAACAGCGACTTCTGCCCGAGATTCTGCGCCGTCGTGTAGATCGTCTTCCCATCCGCCGACCACACGATGTCATCCGCCGACCGATCCCACTTCTCCGTCAGCGCCCGCGGTTTTCCGACCGGCCACCCCATCAGCATGATCGTCTGTTTATCCGCCTCATACCCTGGCCGCGCCATCGCCAGATACGCCAGCGTCTTCCCGTCCGGCGAAAACACTGGATGGCCGTCGAGGGCCTTGTTGCTCGCCGTGAGAATCCGCGGCACCGCCGCGCCGCTGATCGGCGCCGCAAAAATGTCGCCGTTCGTCGACCACGCCTCATCCGTGGTGTTCGTCGCGGGCGACGATAGCGGCTCACCGGGCTGCTTCTTGCCGTTCTTCGTCGCCCTGGGGTGCCACAGCCGTCCGGCGTTGCGGGCCGTGAAGATGATCCACTTGCAGTCGGGACTGAATGCGAGCTCCTCCGTCCCGCCGAACGGCTTGATCGGAATATCAATCTCCATGTTGAGCGTCACGTCGACCGTGCGTGCGGCCGCCAGATCATTGACAAACAGATGCGACCGCCGCCCATCCTTCCACGTATCCCAGTGCCGGAAAAAAAGCTGGTCATACACCCGCCCGCTCGTCTTTCGCTTGGCGAGTTCGTCCAGCTTTTTCTTCGTCGCGTCCGGCGAATCGAGATCGGGGAACACGTCCATGTTGTACGCCAGCAGCTTTCCGTCCGGTGAAACGACCAGGTTCGACACGTCGAGCGGCTCCTTTGTCACCTGCACCGCCTCGCCGCCGTCCAGCGCGATCTTCCACGCCTGCGACGACCCCGACCGCGTCGCCAGAAAGTAAATGCTCCTGCCGTCCGGCGACCAGCGCGGATTGTTGTCCGACTCCGGCGCCGCCGTCAGCCGCCGCAGCCCCGTCCCATCAACGTTGATCAGCCACAGGTCCGTCCGCCCCTTGTTCGCCTCCAGGTCGGTCGTTCGCAGCACGAAAACGATCTGCTTGCCATCGGGCGACACCTGCGGATCGGAAATCCGCTCCATCGCCAACATGTCATGGACCGAGAACGGGTGGGTCTCTGCCGCCCACGCCCCGGATGCGATCAGCGCAACAAGAGTAAAAGCTACTCGCAACATCTAACTTACCTCCGCGGGTTAAACGGATTGGCCGCGCCGGATTCTCGGTCCGGCGCGAACGAGGCAGTATCCCGACCACGTCTTTCAAACTCAAGGAGTCTCGACCGGCGATTGACCCTCCCAACCCGCTGCCAGTACGATGGCCGAAGAAACACCTGAGGCAAACCATGACCCGCGCCAACAAGAACTCCTCGTCGCTCTTTCCGTCCGGACGCCGACCCGGCTGCCGCGTCGTCGTCACCGGCCAGGTCGGCGTCGAGAAGAAGCCCTTCCTCGAAGAGGTCGCCGCCATCGCCCGCCAAGGCGGCCACGACCTCAAGCTCTGCCACGTCGGCGACATGATGTATCGCGAAGCCCCCGACGTCGTCCGCGGCCGCATCCTCGACCTGCCCCGCGCCCGGCTCAATTCGCTCCGCCGCGCGGTCTTCAAAGACATCCTCGTCGAGGCCGAAAAACACCCTTATCTGATCGTCAACACGCACGCGACCTTCCGCTGGAAGCACGGCCTGTTCGAGGCCTTCGACTGGGACCAGATGAACGCCCTCGACGCCGACATCTACGTCACGCTCGTCGACAACGTCGATGCCGTCCACGAACGCCTGAAGCGCGAGCACGACTTGCCGCACACGCTCAAGGACATCATGGTGTGGCGCGAAGAGGAGATCCTCGCGACCGAAATCCTTGCCCACGCCCAGCGCGGTCACGGCTCGTATTACGTCCTCGCTCGCGGACACGACGCCAGCACCGCCCGCTCGCTCGTCCAGCTCATGTTTGAGCCGCAGCGGAAGAAGATTTACCCCTCGTTCCCCATGACCCACGTCATGAAGATGCCCGATGTGCTGGCCGACATCGACGCCTTCCGTGCCGCGCTCACCGAGCACTTCATCTGCTTCGACCCCGGCGACCTCGACGAAAAGCGCATGCTCTTCGAGGCCGGCGAAGCCACCAAGGCCGGCAAGGACACCATCACCCTCGATGTCAACGGCCGCCCGGTGACCTTCAACGCCTACGAAGTCTCGGCCGTCGCCAAGGACATCGACGGCCAGATCTACGCCCGCGATTTCAAGTTGATCGACCAGTCCGACATGATCGTCAGTTACGTCCCCGAGCTGCCCGGCGGCGGCCCCGGACTCTCATCCGGCGTCGAGCGCGAACTCCAGCACGCCTTCGAGGGCACCAAAGAAGTCTACGTCATCTGGCGGCCAGTCGCCGAGCCATCGCCCTTCGTCACCGAAACCGCGACGCGCGTGTTCCGCTCGATCGACGAGCTGTTCAAGCACTTCCAGTCGAAGGGCTACATGGGCGACTATCAGCTCCCCCTGCTCTCCGGCCAGCAACCCCGCGAACGCGGCCGCTTCGGCTGATCGTCAAAATTCGCCAATCCAGAGATCGCGCTCAGTCGATTCAAACTTCGGCGGCGGGATGCGGTCGTCCAGCTTGAGCATCCGGATGTACCGGACCAGCATCTCGCGAACATCGAGCGGGATAATCATGACCACGTTCGGACGTTGCGCTGACGGGCTCAGTAACTCCCGAAAGCCATCGATATCCAACAGCCGGCGCGACCCATCGGGGAAGCTCGCCCCGTATTCGAGTTCGCCCGCCCGCTGATCGAGCAGGTAGGCGTCGTTCCGCTTGTAATACCAGCAGACGGCATGCACCAGCGCACGGTCCGTGATGAGCTGCGTGCCGGGCGAGATGCGAGCAGCATATTTCTGAACAATCGGCCCCGGGATCTTTTCGCCCCGCAGCTCGACCGGAAAAATCCATGCCGCCAACGCAAACGCCGGCACGGGCGCTATGGTGATCCAAATCAGCTTTCGGCGGAAGTCGACGACTCGCAGCGATTGAAGCGTGAGCAGGGCCCAGACGCCGAGACCCGCGATGGCCAGCGAGAGTCTCCAACCCTCGTTCGGCCCGAAGAGTTCGACTCGGAACGGATGCACCCATCGCTGCACAAGCAGAAAGACTACACCCACGCCGATCAACGACGCGACCAGCACGGCGCCGGCACTGACGAGCTTCCGCCGGCCGGTTCGAAGGTATGCCACCAGCCCGATCGTCATCAGCAAGGCAATCGGCGGATAGCACGGCATGATGTAGGTAATCAGCTTGCCGCTCGACGCCGAGAAAAACAGAAACGGAAACGCGGCCCAACAACACAAAAACCGAATCAGCGAGTTCCCCGACCCGACGCCGCGGACCCCGATCACGATCGACGCGAGGAAACTGTTCCACGGCACGGTCCCGAGGAGCAGGAACGGAATAAAGAACCAGAACGGCTCCGTGTGTTCCGCCGACGTCCCCAGAAACCGGTGAACGTGCTGAACCACGAAAAAATAATGCCAGAACTCCGGCTCCCGACGCGCAATCGCGACGCCCCACGGCACGCAGATGACGACCGCCGTGAGCAGCGGCAACCAGGCCGTCTTCAGCACTTCCCGGATCCGCCGCTCCCAGATCGCAAACGCGGCGAAAACGCCGATCGCCAGCACAAACGCAACAAAGCCCTTCACCAGAAACGCGGCCCCGCAAAACCCGCCGGCCGCGAGCAACAGCAGCCTCCGGCGTGTGCGATTGCTCTCCGACAGCGCGGCGTAGTGGGTCACCACCATTCCGGCCACCAGCGCCGAAAACATGCCGTCCAGGTTGATGAACGTGCCCGTCGGGTAGGTCCCACAAAGCGTCAGGAACACGGCCGGCGCAAAGTCCGCCGCGAGCCGATCGATCCGCGTTCGTCGGGCGAGCCAACCGACCAGCGCCGCGGACAGGCCGACTGAGAGCGCCGCCGGAAATCGAACCGCGAACTCGTTCTCCCCAAACAGCCGGATCGACACCGCGACGGCCCAGTACCCGAGCGGCGGTTTCTCAAAATAGCGCAGCCCGTTCAGGCGCGGAACGATCCAGTCACCCGAGGCGATCATCTCGCGCGGAATCTCGCTGTAGCGCAGTTCGTCCGGCGCTGAAAGCGGTCGGATTCCAAGCGGAACTATGTATATAAGTAAGTAGATGAGCGCTGCGATCAACCAGCCCGGCCGGAAGCCGTCGCGCTGCCACGCCGCGACGTTAGCCGGGATCGACTCGTCGACTCCATGTGTGCTCGCGCTGTCAGCGGCCGGTTGCATCGCCGCGACACTATACAGGCCGCACGGCCGATTTCGGTGTTGGCTGAAACGGAAATTGGAACAAGAGTTCAATGCCGCGGCGACTACGAAGCGACCGACCGAATCGCCAGAATGGTCTGATCATCCTCCGGCCTCGTCGGGCCCTGATGCCGGATCAGCTCCTCCGCCAGAGTTGCCACCAGCCGTTCGGCGTCGTCGCCCTGCTCGGTCAGGAGTCGTTTCAACCTCTCGACGCCGAACGGCTCATCTTCGGCGTTGCGCTCGTCGACGACGCCGTCCGTATAGAGCAGCAGCGTGTGCCCCGGATCGAGCGTCAAGGTCATCTCGTCGGAACCGACGTCGTCGTCGATCCCCAGCGGCAGGCCGTTGGCCAGCTCCAGCAACTCGATCGATCCATCCGGCCGCCGCAGCACCGGCTGATTGTGGCCCGCGCTCGCGTACCGCAGCCGCCGAGTCGCCGGCTCGTAGATGGCAAAGATCGCGGTAACGAATTGCCCGTCGAAGTTCCGGGCATAGAGATGGCGGTTGACATACTCCAGCACGTCGGACGGCCGCTCCGGTCGCCCCGGAAACGTATGCAGAATCGCGATCAGCATCGCCGCGACGACCGATGCGGCCGGGCCGTGCCCCGATGCATCGGCGATCATCAATCCCCAGTCACCGCCGGGGAGCGGAAAGGCGTCGTAGTAATCGCCGCCGGCCCGGTCGAACGTGCGATAGCTCGCCGCCAACGACAACCCGGGCACCTCCGGCAGCCGCTGTGGCAGCAGCCCCCGTTGAATCGCAGCGATCTGCTCGATCTCACCATCGATCCACTCATTCGCCGCGCGCAGACGTTTGTGGGCCGCGATGCTGCCGATCGTCGTGCTGATCAGACTCGTTCGCACCAGTGTCTGTTCAAACTCATCCAGCGTGATTGAATCGGCCGCAGGATGACCGAAGACAATCCAGTGGTAAATGCCGTCCGTGTCGTAGAGCGGCACGGCCAGGAATGAGCCCAATCCCGCCAACCGGTCGCCGACAACCGGATCCCCTCGAACCGCCACGTGGTGAAGCAGCTTCGGCGCGGGCGTGGCCACCAGCCCGCCGAAAAACCCGCCGACATGCACGACCGCGTCCGCGGCCACTTCGATCGAGCTCCGGCCGCCGATCTGCTGTTCGCCGCTGATGTCGCGCCACCGCGCAATTCGATAACTGCCCGGAGGTAATCCCTGCGTCGCCAGCCCGATCACGCAGCGCTCTCCATACACGTCCCGCATCGACTCGATGAACATGTCGAGCGCGGCGACCGCGTCGCTGGCGTCACCCATCGCGACCGCCGTCTTCACGAGGGCGTTGATTCGCGCATGTCCGGAGTAGTCGACCAGCTTCATCGTCGCCCTCACCAGACGCCGTAAAACAGTCGATAACGCGTCTGTTTGCGGTACTCGAGATACTCCTGACCGCGGGCCGCGATCATGTCGCGCTCCTCGACCGGAATGAACGACACGAACGTCCCCGCGTTCAGCACAAACCAGAAAAACTGCGCCGCATCCGGGTGAATTAGCAGCGACGATGCCCCCGCCAGAAACGCCGCCCGGTACATCGGGTGCCGCACCCGCGCGTATGACCCGCTGGTAAACAGCGGCGTCTCCGCCCCGTGCGAGTAGCGCATCTCCGCCCCGGGCACCGCCAGCATCCCATCGGCCGTCGCGAACGTCACGCCTTCGAAGAACGCGATCATCGACAGCAGAAAACAAAGCGTCCCGACGTAGGGCATCCACGCCAGCCAGTCCGGATACAGAATCTGCATCCCCGGCAACGGCCGATGTACCGCGAAGATTACGAACCATGTCACGTTGGTAACCACGATGTAAACCTGCCGCTCGATCGGCGTCCCGCGTCGCGGCCCCCACACGGCCGACTTGAACCACGGGCGCGTCATAACCAGGTGCGGCAAAATGAAAATCGCGTAGAGCCCCAAGTCGATCAGGTAGTTGTATCGCGGCGCAGACGGGTCGAATCGAAATCCATAGAGCAGTGTCCCAAGCACCGAGACGAGCCCCAGATATCCGAACACGCGATACAGCAACTTCATCGAGGTCTCCCGGCACGCCGACGACGGGGCCGCATTGTATTCGCTCCCGCCGTGTGCGGCGCGGCGACGGTCGCTATATTCACGCCGGAAGCGAGTGCCGACTGTGCAAGAGAGTCAGCCACCGACGCGGCCGTTGATGATCTTCGACGGCGACTGCGGCTTCTGCCGGCGATCCGTCGATCGCCTGCGGCACATCACCGGCGACCGTATCGACTACGCCCCCTCACAACTCGTCGGCGCACGATTCCCGCAGATACCACTTGAGCGCTTCGCCCACTCCGTCCAGTTCGTCGAACTCGACGGCCACATCTCGCAGGGCGCCGACGCCGTCTTTCGCGCGTTGGCCTGCCGCTGGCACTGGCGCTGGCCGCGCTGGCTCTACGCGCACATCCCTGGCGTAGCCGGTCTGAGCGAGAAGGTCTACGCCTTCATTGCCCGCCATCGCGGCGCCTTTTCGAGCGCCACGGGCGGCCAATGCAGCATCCGCCCGCCGACGCGGAACACGACCACCCGCTGGCTCTTCCTGCGACTGCTCGGCGTCGTCTACCTCACCGCCTTCTGGTCGCTCGGCTCGCAGATCATCGGATTGGTCGGAAAGGACGGCATCCTCCCGGCCGAACAGTTCCTCAAAGTCGCGGCCGAATACTATGGCGAGCAGCGCTATTCCTCTCTGCCGTCGATTTGCTGGTGGTACTGCTCCGATCATGCGATCAACGTCCTCTGGTATTGCGGCATCGTCGCTTCGATTCTGCTCATCCTCGACATCGCCCCGGCCCTCATGCTCATCGCGTTGTTCGCCCTTTATCTCTCCCTCGCCTCCATCTGCCAAGTCTTCCTTCACTTTCAATGGGACATCCTGCTGCTCGAAACCGGCTTCCTCGCCATCTGGCTCGCCCCGCTCTCGATCCGGCCGCGGCTGCGAACCGCCGCGACGCCGTCGTGGCTGGCGATCTGGGCCGTGCGACTGCTCACCTTCAAGCTGATGTTCTCGTCCGGCATCGTGAAGATCACCTGGAACGACCCCACCTGGCGCGACCTCACTGCCATGACCTATCACTACTGGTCGCAGCCGATCCCGTCCTGGATCAGTTGGTACGCCGACCACGCCCCCGTTTGGGCTCACAAGTTCGAAGTCATCTTGATGTACGCGATTGAGATGGGCGCGCCTTTTCTGATGTTCTTCGGCCGCCGCGCCCGGCTCGTCGCCTTCGTCCTCCTCTCGATGCTCCAGATTGCGATCGGCGTCACCGGCAACTACGGTTTCTTCAATCTCCTCTCGATCGTCCTCTGCGTCTCCCTGCTCGACGACGGCTTCCTGCCCGCGTTCATCCGCCGCCGCTTCGAGCCAGCCGATCCGCGCGGCTGGCGTTGGCCGGCGATCATCGCCTGGCCCGTTCTGCTCGCCGTCCTCGGCTTCTCAATCATCCCCCTCACCGATGCCGTCCGCGGCCCGACCGAGCCGCGCAGCAGTCGCCACGAGATCTGGCCCGAGTGGGCCCAGACCTGGAGCGCGCGGCTCTCCGACTGGCACATCGTCGGCGGCTATGGCCTCTTCCGCAGCATGACCACAACCAGGCCGGAGATCATCGTCGAAGGCAGCAACGACGGCCGCGACTGGAAGGCGTACGAGTTCCGCTACAAGCCGGGTGACCTCAAGCGTCGCCCGGCAGTCATCGGCCTGCACATGCCGCGCCTCGACTGGCAGATGTGGTTCGCCGCCCTGCGCTACCCGCACAGCTACGATCGCTGGTTCATCTTCTTCTGCCGCAGGTTGCTGGCCGGCTCGCCCGACGTGCTCGCATTACTCGAACGAAACCCCTTCCCCGACGCCCCGCCCCGGTACATTCGCGCAACGGTCTATGACTACCACTTCACGACCGCCGCGGAGCGCGCCAAAGATGGTGCATGGTGGACCCGCACCGAACTTGGCCCCTACTGCCCCATCATCCAGCGCCCCGCGACCAGCCGCTAAGGCTGCGCCGCAAACTCCCCGCGAATCGCCGTCCGGCACGTCCCGCGGGGATCAGCGGCGCGCACGAAATTGTACGCTTCGTTTGGCCAGTCCGCCGACAATCCCGAGTATCAACAGAGAAGCGCTCGTTGGTTCAGGGATCAGGCTGAAGACAAAGTCGTTGATGATCGACAGATCGCTTCCCCGATCCGCGGTAATGTAGCGGATGGGTATCTCGGAATAAATTCCGACGAACCACGGCCCACCGGAGGCACCGTAGCTTTGGCTGGCGATGAAGTTATCGCTCAGGCCAAACGCTGTTAGCGTCGTCGTCCCATTGAAGTAAATTCCGACGCCGAAAGAGGGATGGGCAAGTTCGGCCTGGAGCCAGGTGTGTTGCGTTGGACTTGGTGCGAAGACGCGGAGGTCGTGATCGCTGGGCGGCCCCCCGATGATTGGCGTTCCCAAAGGGGCCGTGAAAGTCACACCAAGTTCAGTGTAGTTGAAAGAGGGAGTAATCTGAGTTCCGGAGACGCTCGGTTGGCCGTTGGGAAGCGTTTCGAAGTCGATGAATCGCAGAGGCTGACCAATGTTGATGCCATAGAAAAACGATTCGCTTGTTGTCGTGCAAATGTACGGCGGCGCCTCCGTGCAACCAGTTCCGGAGGCCGGAACGGCGAGCGAGAGCACGGCCACCATCACGCCAATGCCGAATCCGGCTTTGAATCCTTGCAGCCCCATGCGTTTCCTCAGAACCATTCTACGCATGGGACACGAGTTTCCCAATCCGATCCCGACCTATCTCCCACGGTGGCATCTGAACAGGTCGGTCGAGCGCGATCGCTGTGATTGGCCGCCACGCGCCGCTAAGGCATCGCCGCAAACTCGCCACGAATCGCCGTCCGACACGTGCCCCCGACATGAACCGCCTTTTCGCCCGCGCGATCCTGCAAGACTTCGACACGAACGACTCCGCTACGACCGCCGGGCTGCCCCTGGCCGCATGCAAACGCCGCGCGGCCATCAACGAGTGCGACGACGCCGCATCCCACCAGGTACACGCCGAGCGGGCCGTGAACACTGCCGCTCACCGAGTCCTCGGCGATTCCCAGCGTCGGAACGAAGAAGCGCGAGCGAACGACGACGTTTCCGTCGCGCGGCCGCCGCGTCGTGACCAGGACTCCGCGCAGGCCTCGCCCCTCGCAGACCTCTTTGACCGTGCTGCTCCGCGGCCGAATCTGCATCAGTACGTCTTGATCGACGACCGGCAGAATCAGATCGCTTTCCGAGGTCGTCGCGGGGGCGAGTTCGGAATCGAGCATCGAACGATCCGCGCCCAGTGCGTCGAGGAATGGCCCGATCGGCGACTTGAATGGCCTGACCGTGGGTCGCGGCGATTCGAGCCAGATCGCGCCCGACCGCTCGATTCTGACGTCGATGAGCCCACGGTAATGCGTTTCGATCTCGAGCGTTGCGTCGCCGTTTGGCACGCGGCCCGATTCGATCAGCGCGTGCGTCGCCGCGAGCATGCCATGTCCACACATCTGAATCTCGCAGGCCGGCGAGAACCAGCGATAGGCGTATGCCGCGACATGCTGTGTCGGCCGCGCGACAAAGGCCGTCGCCCCCGCATTGATCTCGCGGGCGATCGCCTGCATTTGCGCCTCGCTCAGACCGTCGGCGTCGAGCACCACACCGGCCGAGTTGCCGGCGAACGCCGAATCGGTGAACGCGTCGATCACAAACAGTTTGTGCGCGGACATTCGAATATCGTGATATCAACTCATGCCCGCGGGCAGGCAAGCCAGGTTGCCTCGTATGCTCGTCGCGCACGTCCCGCCCACATGCACTGCCATCTGGCCGTCACGATTCCGTGATGCGTCGACGCGAACGACGCCGCCGCGTCCACTCGCATGACCCTGCCCGCACCGAAACGCCGCGCGTCCGTCAGACAGCTTCACGACGCCCGACTCGACCAAGTACGTTCCCAGCGGCCCGTGGACGCTTCCCGTGACCGGGTCTTCATCAACTCCGAACGCCGGTGCGAAGAATCGCGAATGAGCGACGGTCGTCCGATCCATCGGCTGCCGAGTCGTCGCCAGCACGCCACGCAGATCATTCGTGAGGCAAAACGCTCGCAATTCCTCCATCCGCGGCCGCAGCTCCATCAGCGCCTCGTAATCCCTCACCGCAATGATCACATCATTGTCGGTCGTCATCACGGGTCTCATCTCATTGTCGATAGAAGCCGGATCGCCGCCGATCAGGTGCGCCAGCCGATCAACCGGCATCGTGCACGGCCGTGTGGTCGGCCGCGGCACATTGATCCAGATCACGCCGCCCGAATCGATCCGGATCGGCACCACGCCCCGATGCCGCGTGGCGACCCGAAACCCATTCGTGCCGCGCTCAACCCGGCCGGTCTCAATCAGCGCATGCACGCCCGCCAGCGTCGCGTGACCGCAGAACTCGACCTCGCGGGAAGGAGTGAACCAGCGAAAGGACACATCGGCGTCGGCCGACGCCGGCCGTTGAACAAATGTCGTCTCCGCCGAATTGATCTCGCGCGCGATCGCCTGCATCTGCGTCTCGCTCAGCCCGCTCGCGTCGAGCACCACGCCGGCCGAGTTCCCCGCGAACGCCCGCTCGGTGAACGCATCGACAATCCAGACGTCTTTAACAGCCATCGCATCGTCCCTCACACGATCAGCATCGCGTCGCCGAAACTGAAGAACCGATAGTCGTGCTCGATCGCTTCCGCGTACGCCTTCCGGATCAGCTCAACGCCGCCCAGCGCGAAGACTAACGCCAGCAGCGTGCTCCGCGGCAGGTGAAAGTTCGTCACGGCCGCATCGATGGCCTTGAATCGATACGGCGGCTGGATCAGCAGCTTCGTCCAGCCGCTGCCAGGCTGGACGACGCCCTCAGCCGTCGCACACGTCTCGAGCACCCGCATGCTCGTGCTGCCCACGCCCACGATTCGACTGCCTCGCCGCCGGGCCTCGTTGATCCGCTCGGCCGCCTCCGCCTTCAATTCGTACCACTCGGCGTGCATCGGGTGCTCATCGAGCGTTGCGACGCTCACCGGCAGAAAAGTCCCGCGCCCGACGTGCAGTGTCAGTGTCGCGGTTTCGACTCCGGCCGCCTTCAGCCGCTCCAGCAACTCCGCCGTGAAATGCAGCCCGGCCGTCGGCGCTGCGACCGACCCCGGCTCGCGCGCAAACACCGTCTGGTAGTCAAGCTTGTCCCGCAGATCGTCCGAGTAACCCGCCGTGTCGCGTCGAATGTACGGCGGCAGCGGCGCCTGACCGACCACCGTCAGTATCTCAACCGCCGGATTCAGCGGCTGAATCGCGAGCTCATACTCCCCCTCGCCGAACCGCTGTGCGATCGACACCTTCCATCGTCCGCGCTCAAACAACAGCGTCTCTCCCTCGCGAATGCGCCCCGCTCCCGCCAGCAACACCCGCCATCGCCCCATGGCCGGCTCGCCAAGAAACAGCCCGCCGATCCGGCCGCCCGTCTCGCGCCGCAGCGCAAACTTCGCCGGCAACACGCGCGTCTGGTTCAACACGAGACAATCACCCGCGCGGAGAAACTCCGGCAAGTCGCGAAAAACCGCGTGCCGGATCTCGCCGCTCGCGCGATCAACCACCATCAGCTTCGACGCATCGCGCGGCGACACCGGATGCTGCGCAATCCGCTCGGCCGGCAACTCAAAATCCAGTTCTTCAACGCGAATGACGCTTCTCCCGCGCGGATTGGCCCGCAGGCCGCAACCCGGTTATACTCCTCGCGATTGTAATCGCATGATTTGAATGGAAAGGAGAGGCACGATGGCCCGAACTGTCACCCTGAAAGGCAACCCGCAAACGCTCGAAGGCGCCGAACTTCATGTCGGCCAGCCGGCCCCGGACTTCAAGCTCCAGGCCAACGACATGTCCGACGTGACCCTCGCCGCCGGCAAAGGCAAGGTGCGAATCCTCTCGACCGTGCCGTCGCTCGATACGCCGGTCTGCGACAAGGAGACTCGCCGCTTCAACGAAGAAGCCGCCAGGCTTTCCGGCGTCGAAATCCTGACCATCTCGGTCGATCTTCCCATGGCCCAGAAGCGCTGGTGCGGCGCGGCCGGCATCGAGCGCGTCAAGACGCTCTCCGACCACCGCACGACCGACTTCGGCCGCAACTACGGCGTCCTCGTCAAGGGCGGCCCGCTCGATCGCTTCCTCTCGCGGGCCATCTTTGTCGTCGACAAGCACGACAAGCTCGCCCACGTCGAGTACGTCCCCGAAATCGCACAGGAACCCAACTACGACGCGGCCTTAAGCGCCGCTCGCAAGGCCGCCGGCGCCTGACCGACGGTCGCCATCGATTCAAACGGAAAGAAGCCCACGGATGGCCGTCCGTGGGCTTCGTCTTCTAACGAAAGGCCCCTCTCAGATAGGACTTCGCGGTGCCACAAGACCATATTCGCAATCTCGCCATCATCGCCCACGTCGACCACGGCAAGACCACGCTCGTCGACTGCCTTCTCCGCCAATCCGGCACGGTTCGCAGCGAGGCCGTCCCGCACGATCTCATCATGGACTCCAACCCCCAGGAGCGCGAACGCGGCATCACCATCTTCGCCAAGAACTGCGCCATCAC
>CAZJVS010000053.1:0-27632 GCA_964549445.1 uncultured Planctomycetaceae bacterium | reverse complement strand
ACGAACGCCACATTCGACGCGTGCCCCTGCCCGTCGATGTGCTCCGCATCGACGCGCACCCGCAGCACAAACGGCCGCGCCACCGAAAACCCGATCGCCGCATCGCTCATGATCCGCCCAGCAGATTCTCGCGCCGCACCAAAGTCAATGGCATCGCGGACAGGGGCAAGTTATGTTTCCCCATCTGAGCCGCGACCGTGAGGGAGCGACCAGTCGACGGACACCAACGCGCGATCTTCGCTCTCGATTGCGACTGAGAATCATGCCGTCAGGCGGTGGATTGACATGAACCCGAGCAGCGCCGACGAACTCCGCGAAGCCCTCCGCACCCGCTTCGAAGCCGACGCGATTCTCGGCGTCCGCGCCTTGCCGGTCGGCCAGCCGAGCCGTGCCACTCCAACGTCGCCCACAGCGACCGGCCCCGTCCGCTTCCACACCACCGACGACCCCGCCGCCCGCGCCGAGCGCCTAGCCATCCTGACCCAGCTCGACACCGCCCAGGTCAAGCCCTGCACCCAGTGCGGCCTCTCTGCCGGCCGGACGCAAACCGTCTTCGGCCAGGGCTCGCCCGTCGCCCGCATCGCCTTCGTCGGCGAAGCCCCCGGCGCCGAGGAAGACCGCACCGGCCTCGCCTTCGTCGGCCGCGCCGGCCAGCTCCTGACCGACATGATCGAGAAAGGCATGGGCCTGAAGCGCGACGATGTCTACATCTGCAACGTCATCAAGTGCCGCCCGCCCGACAACCGCCAGCCCGCCCCCGACGAAATCGCCGCCTGCTCGCCCTATCTCTTCGAGCAGCTCCGCACCATCAATCCCGAGGTCATCATCGCCCTCGGCGGCCCGGCCGCCCAGACATTGCTCAATACGCGCGAGGGCATCACGCGCCTCCGCGGCCGCTGGCACGATTTCTACCTCTCCGGCTCGCCGCTGGTCGGCGAACCGACGCCTCTCATGCCGACCTTCCACCCGGCCTACCTGCTCCGCAGCCCCGGTGAGAAAGCAAAGGCATGGGAAGACCTCAAGACCGTCATGGCCCGCCTCGGCCTGCCGCTGCCGACAAAGAAATAATTGCTTAGAGAGTTACTTCGACCGCGCTCGACGATATCGCTTGGCGCTGAGAAGCGCCATCAGCGTCATCGACGCCCCGCTCGCCATCCCCAGCCCGCATGCCCCGCACTGCGGCGCCCGGCACGCCAGCATCGTCTCCTGCGAGTCGCATGGCTCCTGCCCGGGATTGCACGCGGCCGGACAGTTATCGCACTCATCCCCCACGCCGTCCCGATCGCCGTCCGCCTGGTCCGCGTTCGGCGTCGTCGGACAGTTGTCCTCGCAATCGCGCACGCCATCGCCGTCGCTGTCGGCGTCCGAGCACGTCACGCCCGCCAGGCTAAACGCCATATTGACCGCCGGATCCGGCTGGTGGTCGATGATGTCGCTCCCGATCCGCAGCCAGCTCGGCGCGATGTGCGGATTGCGAATCCACGCCTCGAAGTCCGGCTCGATCGGCGTCGCCGGCGCACCGCCCGGCCGCGGCGTCGACAGCCAGAAAAAGTTCCCGTTGGACATCTTCACCTTCGGCGTGAAGAAATAGTGCCCCGCCGGCAGCACCAGCGGCGGCGTGAACACCACCTCGAACCGCACCTTCTCCCCCAGCACCGGCAGTTCCCCGCCCGTCGTCTGGTGCGGAATCGGCCGGATGTCGTCCAGCGCCGTCCGCATTCCCCAGAAAAACTGCTGCAACAGCTTCACCGTGAATGTCAGCCCGGCCTCGGCCGTGGTACGGCTCGCGAAGGCCGTGTCACCCGGCGAGTTCACGCGCGTCGGCACAAATCCCGGAGGCGGCTCCTGCGAATCCAGCGGGAACACCCGAAAGATCTTGACGTCGACGCGCTGGACCGCCGACAGCGACCCCCGATAGCCGAATAGTCCTGTGAACGTCGCCGAGCGAATCGCCGTCTCATCGTCGAGTACAAAATCGTCCGCCGCCTCGATCTCGCTTCGATCGCGCGACGGAAACCGCGCCCCCACCGCCACGTCTCCATTCGGTTCGCCGGTGCGAAAGACGTACTCCGCCGCAGACGCCGTCATCCCCGCGCAACACGCAAATGCCAAAGCCGGCACGGCCAGCCCGCCACGCCGAGACAGTCCAAGCCGTCGCATGGGTTGCTTCTCTCCTCACCGGAATCAGCGGCTCTCGATGTCGCGGCGAGGCGGCGGGATTGATCCGCACGACGAGCCTTCCCCGGATAAACACTCGAATCCTACCGGCAAACGGTCCTCATTCGCAATCGTTGCAAATCGGTCACTCGCCCGCCGGTTCCGCGTCCTCGCTCGTCTCCGCGCCGACCGTGCGCGGATCGGGTATCGGCGGCAATCCATCTGCCGCGCGCCGCGCATTCTCGTTTATCAGCGCATTCCCAAACTCAGCCGGCGATAAGTGGATGGTCTTCCCAAGATTCGGAATCACGCGAATGGGCGTCAGTTCGTCATCGCCTCGGCTCAACGGCCACTCGATCGCAATCCAGTGAAGCGTGCCCGGAATCGCCTGCACACCTCGATGCGTGAACACGTAATCGCCGAACCGATAGACCGGCTGGCTCGTCGGCAGCGACTGGAGCGCCGCATCGCGCCGCGCCCGCCGCGCATCCCGTGGCATCGCCTCCAGCTCGCCGATGCTGACATCGCCCAGTTGGATCAGCGACGCCCGCGCGTCGCCGCCCAAGACCACCAGATCGCTCGGCAGCAGCTCGCCCTCCCAGAGCAGCACCGCGATGTGCGGCGGCCCGGCCCCGCCGTGCGACACCGCGTGCCGAAGCATCGCCATCTGGATCGCCTGCGAACTCAATCCCGGCCCGGTCGGCCGGGTCGTTGTCGGGAACGTGATCCCCCCGGCAAGCATCTGCGAAAGGAAAATCAGATAGCCCGCCGCGCCGACCACGGTCGCCGCGGCCGGTGGACCTGCGACCGCGATCGCCGCTCGCGCGCCCGACACGCCCTGCCCGCGCTTGACCATCAGCACCGCGCTGACAATCCACGCGATCCAACCGATGTAGAGACCGAGGCACGGCACCGCCGTGACGACGTTGGCCCCGCTGCTGAAACAGACGGCCTGCATCGTTCGCGCCAATCCGCGCTGCGGCTGAGCGATCACCCGGAGCACGCCGTGCGTCAGCAATCCCCAGACCGCCATCCAGAAGATCGTCGAGACCGCCGCGCCGACAAACAGGACGATGACGACGAGGATCCCGACCGCCGCCGGTCCGATTCGTCCCGACCCGATCGCGGCCACCAGCATCGGGATCAACAGGATCGGGCCGATGCTCACCGAGAAAATCAGCAGGTTCGTCACGAACGAGTACCAGATCGACGCCCCGACCGGATAGCCCTCGGGCAGCGCCGCCATCATCTCCTGCGGCTGCTTGATCGCCATCTTCGCCGTCGCCCACCACGCCCGGACGCGCCCGCGCTTCTCGCGCTCCAGCCACGGCACAGCCAGGAGCTCGGTCTGCTCTTCGACCACGCCGTCCGCCGGCAGCAGCAGCGTGTCGTCCATCGTGAGAAAGGTCCCGCACTTCACGCAGTTGAACGCGTTCGGTTCGAGATGTCCGCGCAGATCGGTTCCGTAATAGGTTTGCCGGCAATGAGGACACAGGAATTGCACCGAGTTCGGCGTGAAGTCGAACTCGCTCGGTCGAAACGGCGCGCCGCACTCCGGGCACTGCCGCGACGCGAGGTTCCAGAGCCGGTAGTTACACTGGCGGCAGCGCACGCTCGCCTCCGGCCGCCGGCGGTTCGGTCCAGGTCGCGACCTCCGCCCGGATGCTCGCCCGCATCAGCCAGACCAAGAGAAAAACCGGCAGGGCCAGCCCCCACGCGATCCCGAACACCAGGCCGAAGTTCGCGCCGAGCCGCATCCCCGTCGCCATGACGCCGGGCATCGGCGACGAACCGCGCGAGGCCTCCGCAATCATCGCGCCGACCAACTCGTTCTGAAAAGCGTATTGAACGGCGATCTGAACAATCGTCACGACGATATCGACCACGGCCCACGCCCGCCCCAGTCCGATCGACCATCGACGCCGCGACATGAGGCCGATGCCGACCGCGAGCATCATCCCGGACAGCACCACGGACACGATCCCCAGTGGCACCGTCCAGACTTCCCACCGCTTGGTCACGCCCACGAACGCCGGCGCGGTCGTCGGTGAATTCGTCTCGACGATTCCGCTCCAGAGCGGACTGGCCGTCGAACAAATGCCGCCCAGCAAATTGAAGATCGCGAAGACAATCATCACGATCCCCAGCACCCGCGGCCAGCGTGCGCCCACGGGCTGAGGCGCCGCGGAGCGCATCGGCATCGTCGGCGGCGCCGCCCGCGCCAGGACCGGCGCGCGTGCCGCCGGCGCAATCACCGGCGGTGCTTCCCCCGGATTCGATGGTCCTGTCCCGGCCTGCGACATGCCCTGTTCCGATGACGCGGAC
This sequence comes from uncultured Planctomycetaceae bacterium, assembly GCA_964549445.1. GTDB lineage: Bacteria > Planctomycetota > Phycisphaerae > UBA1845 > UTPLA1 > SpSt-539. The sequence continues at coordinate 23,150 of CAZJVS010000053.1, read as the reverse complement.
CGCGTGCTCGATCAGCAACCGGATCGCCCGGCTCGCCGCCCCGCCCGACCGCGTTGCGCTCATCTTACCAGACAGACGCGTTCGCTCAGCCCCGACCCGCCAGCCGATCCGCCACTTCTACGATTGCATTCACCGCCCGTCCAAACTGCCCCGTCAGACCCCGCACATTCTCCATGTCCGCCTGCAACCGCGCCAGCAACTCGCTCAGCCGCTCGAGCTGCCGCCGCGCCAGCATCGTCTCGCGCAGCCACTCGTCCTTTGTCGTGTAGGCTCGCTGCACATCCTCGACGCTCCGCTCCATCCTCCGCACGTCGCCGTCGAGCTGCTCGATCCGCCGTCCCAGTTCCCGCTGCGTCGTCCGCTGGTCCTCGCGCAGCACCCGCACATGATGGATGACCACGGCCAATGGCGGGCCCACCAGCACCGATACCGTGCCCGCCATGGCCGCGATCGTCTCCCACGAAACCGATCCGTGCATGCCCCACCCCGTCACGTCAGCCCGCCGGCCACCGCTCCGTGATTAGCGTCAGCATCCGCAGAACCTGGTTCAGCGTATCGATCCGGATCAGTCCGTCCGACAGCTCCTGGCGAAACGACTGCATCACCGGGCTCTCCGCGAGCGACACCACCCGCGTCTCCCGCGCCGGCCGCTCCAGTGCCTCGTCAATCGCATCCCGCACGGCCGGCGTCGCCCCCGGCTCAACTGCCGCGCTCGCCTTGTCGACCGCCTCGACCAGCTTGTCCAACGCCTCCACCACACTCGCCATGACGATTCCCCTCCTCTAGTTTCCGGGAGGCGCCGAAGTGGCCCCGCCCGCAACCTGACCCATCGACGCCGCCCGGGCCCGCGCCCGCGCTTCCAGCAGCGACTCCACGTAGCGCTGCGCTTCGTCCTCCAGCCGCAGCGACTCCATCCCCATTCGCCGCAGCCCCGCGGCCGTCTCGCGAAGCAGCGCCACGTTCGCGCTCGCCCGGCCATGCCGCCGGATCGCCGTCTCGCGATCGGCCCACAGCCGGTCGAGCGCCGCACCGAATGCCGCCTCGTGCTGAGCCATCTGCTGATCGTCCGCGTGATCGCGCTTAGCCCGCGACGCAAACGCGCTCGCGGCGTCGCGCCCGCGGACCGCGTCCGACTCCCGCAGTTCGCCGTCGTACTCGTCGAGCGCCTTCTGCGTCTCGCCCGCCAGCGAATCGATCGCATCGGCGGCCGCCAGCTCGACCGGTCCGTGCCCGACGCATCCAACGCCGGCCCCGCACGCCGCCAATCCCACCGCACAACTCACCCCGATCACCGTTCGCCTCAACATTTCGACCCCTCCAGAACTCCAGCCGCTCGCCGCCCCGCGCGACGACACCCCCTATACGCGCCCGCCGTGCCACATCCGCGCGAGAATTTCCGCCCGGATCGCGCAACCCCGCTTCGAACCCCCGCGTCCGAATTCCGTAAAGAAAGTTCTGACGATGTCTTGACTTGCGGCCTATAGAATTGCATGGTACACGGCCCGACGCGAGGCGACGGGTCCGTGCGTTTATCGTTAACCCACGAATATCCAGAGGTTACGGAAAGAAATCATGGCACCTTCGCGAAAGCCCATACGTCCCACCGCCGCCAAGACCACGGCCAAAGCCAAGCCGCGCGAGAAGCTTCCCGCCAAGCCCGCGCCGGTTTCTCGACCCCAGGTCGCCGTCGCCAAGCCGGCCGCTAAGCCCACGCCGCCTCCGCCGCCCGCAGCCCCGGCCAAACCGGTCGCCCCCGCGGTGCCGCCGTTCGACAAGGAATGGCTCGACAGCATGCGGGTTGTGCTGCTGCAGCGCCGCACACAGATCAACTCCGTCGTTCAAGCCGGCCAGAGCCAGCTTGCCGCCAATGAGGGCGATCCGTCTGACATCGCCGACCGCGCCTCCGACGGATTCGAAGACGAACTCACGGCTGGCCTGCTCTCGATCGAGGCCTCCCAGCTCGACGAAGTCGATGCCGCCATCGCCCGCATGAACAGCGGCGTTTACGGCATCTGCGTCCGCTGCGGCAAGCCCATTCCGCGCAAGCGACTCGAAATCCTCCCCTTCGCCAAGCGCTGCCTGAAGTGCGAAGGCGAGAAGGAGCGCTCGCGCTCGATGTTCGAGCCCGATGAAGCCGGCGGCGACGACGACGACGACGAGCCGGAAGCAGACTGATCTCGGCGCCGACGCCCTCAAGTATTCACCGACGACTCCGCCGCCAGAACACCCGGCACGGTACGGTGGGATGTACGCTGCGCAGCTCGCGCCGCGACCGATTGCCGCGCATCAAATGTGGGATTCGCACCTGAACTTCATCTCCTGAATTTCCCCTTGCACCGCGCCATGGCCCTCGCTAACATGCTGCGACTGAGACTCAGTCTCAATTGGAGCAGCCACCCCGATGACCCCTGTGGAATCCTCCATCGCCCCGCATTCAGCCCCGCCGACCCGAAAATCCGCCCACTGGCTCCGCCGGCTGGGGCTGGCCGGCTTTGCCTTCTTCTTTGTCAAAGGTCTCCTCTGGCTCATCGTGCCCGTCCTCATCGCACGGAGCGTCTTGGCACCGGCCGCGTCCGGAACGCCCGCCTCAAACCAGGCCGCCGTGCAGGACTAACGCAGAAACCATTACGGAAAGGATGATTCGACCATGAACGCCGTCCAGGACGCACCCTCGATCATGACCCGCCTTCGCGACGACACCCGCGCCCTGCACGACGCCGCCGAGAAGTCCGGCTTCCAGCAGGCCGTCTTCGCCGGCACCCTGCCGCGCGAGCGTTTTGTCGAATCACTCTCCCAGCTCTTCTGCATTCATCGCGCCCTCGAAGCCCACCTTCGAGCCGCCGCCGCGAACTCGCCCCCGATCGACGCCGTCGTGCGCGAATACCAGTTCCAGGAGCCGCACCTCCGCGAAGACCTCCGCCACTTCGGCCGCGACGCCGAGTCCGCGATCCCGCTGCCCGCTACGCGCGAAATGATCTCTGCCATCGACCGCGCCGCTCGCGAGAACCCCGTTGCCCTGCTCGGCTTTCACTACGTGCTCGAAGGCAGCAAGAACGGCGCCAAGTTCCTCGCCGAGCGCGTCCGCACCGCCTACGGCCTCACCGGCGCCGATGGAACGCGCAGTCTCGACCCCTACGGACCGCGCCAGCGCGAACTCTGGGGCGCCTTCCGCCAGAGCATGGACGCCGTCGGCTTCTCCCAGGCCGAAATGGCGGCCATTCTCGAAGCCGCCGCCACGACCTTCACCGGCCTGACCGACCTCTACAACGGAATGTATTCAAGCAAGTAAACGGCCGCCCCGAAGTACCGCGTCGCCCCAACTCACGGGCACTGCAGCGCGTTCACAAAGAGTTGAATATCGCGGCCGTCGTTCTGCGTGTCGCTGTTCATGTCAGCGATGTCGCGCTGCTGCGCCGTGGCCCCGGCCGGATTGAGCAGCACCGCCACCATCGTCGGAATGTCGGTGCAATCGACAATGGCGTTGAAGTTGAAGTCGCCCTTCACGCCCGGAATCCTTGCCGTCATCTCGACGAACACGCTCGGCAGGCTCGTCGCACCCGGCAGATCGCTCTGATCGGTTATCACGAACTCGGCCGTTGCCGTGTAGGTCCCCGGCGTCGCGCCCGCGCTGTCGAAATGCATGGTGATGTACGACGGAAACTCATCCAGGTAGATCGAGGACGCATCGATCGCCGAAAACCGCCACGCATCCGGCCCCGTGATGGCCAGATCCACGATCTCACCCGCCGCCTGCAGCGGATTCCACCCCACGTTGTAAATCGCTACGAATTCATCGCTAAACCCACCCGGCGAATGCGTGCCGAAATCCAGCGGCCCGACCAGCACCTGCGTATTTTCATCCAGCGACGGCACCGCGTGGTCAAGCACCGTCCCCGTCAGACTGACCTGAATCGTCGCCGCCTCCGGCGAGTTCGTCGAAATCGTCAGCGCCGGCGACTGGTCCTTCACGCCGCTGCTGCTCGTGTCCAGCGTGATGGTGTCATTGGCCGAAGCCCCGGCCGTCCGCGACTGCACGCCACCCGGCGCACTCAAATACCCCGGCGGCGCCGGTGCATACGTGTACGTCAGCGTCTCGCCCGGCGCCGGTGCCGGATTGCTCACCGTCAGATCGAGCGTTGCGCTCGCCCCGACGATTACCGTCGCAAAGTCGAGTGCAGTCGTCGACACGACCGCGTTCGGCGGCGATTGAAGCTGCATGAGAATCGGGAGGTGATCCGCTGCGCCCCACAGCGCATTCGCTACCGCCACTGACACATCGGTGTTGGTCGGCGAATCGTTCACGTTCTTGTTCATGTGATTGCCGTCCTGCCCGACCGTGCGATATGTGCTCGCGATGTAGGACAGCCCGCTTCCCGAATTCAGCGCCGTCGAAACGAAAACGAAATCAAATCGGTCATCCAGCCCGCCCGTGGTCCCGTCCATCGAATAGGAGGGATTCGTCAACCGCGGCGACTGCGAGTGCATAAATCGATACGTGAAATTGTTGTGCCACTCTTGCAGCACAAGCGTCGGATTCAGCACGTCCACCAGCCGCCCGTCGTTGTCCGCCTGCGACCCGGTGAAGCTCGTGTAGCCTGGCTCCGTCGACATCCGGTAAAAATTCATGTCGCCGCACACGATGAAACGCGTGCCTGTCGGAAACGCGTTCGCGTTGGCGCGAATCAGGTCTGCCGAGACTTGACGTTGGGTCGCGTCGGCTGTCGTATCGCTCGCCTTCAGGTGACAACCGTAAACATAGAGCTCGGCCGCCGAACTCGTGTATCCCGCGAGCCGCAGCTTCCACCTCGGCGAAGTCCGCGGCGTCGTTGCGATGACCGTCAGTCGATCGCCGCCCGAGCCGGCCGTGGTAAAGATCGCCGTTCGGTAGTACAACGTCTGATCCGAATCCCCGCAGTCCACGTAAGTGTCCATCGCCCACGCGCCGGGATTCACCTGGTTCAGCACGTTGTTCAGAAACGCGCTCGCACCTCCGCCATTCGAGATCTCCTGCGCCAGCACGACGTCTGGTTGCAGGTCGGTAATGATCGTTCGCAGCAGCGGATCGCGCTGCGCCGCGCTCGTGCCCGGGTAGTTCAACACGTTGTACGAGAGGAACTTGATCCCCCACGCCGGCCCGCTCGCGGCCGCGAAGACAACCATCCCGACGCTCAGCACCCGTCGCCCCCGGCGATCAAATATCCGTGAGATCATGCGTTTCCCCGCGCCTCATACCGGCGCATGCGGACAGATGTACGACTCATACCATTCTACCAATCCCCACCCGCCGACAATCCATCAGATTCGTAACTCGTTATTTTGACAACAATTGTGGAACTTGGCCCCGGAATATTCCGCAATCGTGTCCAGCGTCACTCAATCCCGACCGCATTTCAGCCCATCCGCATTCTCCCCTCACCCCGTATGATCCACCGCCCGTCCGTTGTACGACGCAGCGACATTCGTGATGATAAAGCCAATGATCAACCCCGCACGCCACCCCGCTGCACACTCGAAACAACGATGCCGTTAGCGCCGCGACAATCCCTGGGACCTTACATGATCACTGCGCCCCTCGGCGCGGGCGGTATGGGCGAAGTCTGGCGCGCGAAAGATGCGCGACTCGACCGGCAGGTCGCCATCAAGGTACTTCCCGACGACGTCGCGCACGATCCCGAGCGAGTGCTCCGCTTCGAGCGGGAAGCCAAGCTCCTCGCCTCGCTGAATCATCCCCACATCGCGGCCATCTACGGATTCGAACCCTACCAGCTCGATTCAAGACCCACGTTCCTCCTGGTGCTCGAGTTCGTCGACGGCCCGACCCTGGCCGACCGGCTGAAAACCGGACCGCTGCCCGTCGACGACGCCCTCGAGATCGGCAAGCAGATCGCCGAAGCGCTCGAAGCCGCCCACGAAAAGGGAATCATCCATCGCGACCTCAAGCCCGCGAACGTCAAGCTCACGCCCGACGGTAAGGTCAAAGTCCTCGATTTCGGGCTCGCCAAAGCCCTGTCGGACGAGAACTCCGGCTCGAGCATCGTCGACTCGCCGACCATCACTGCCAATTACACGCGGCCCGGCGTCGTGCTGGGCACCGCACCCTACATGAGCCCGGAGCAGGCCCGCGGCAAGCCGCTCGACAAGCGAACCGACATCTGGTCCTTCGGTTGTGTCCTGTACGAATGCCTCTCCGGCGCACGCTTGTTCGAGGGCGAGTCCAGCAGCGACATCATCGCGAGAATTCTGGAGCGCGATCCCGACTTCGCCGCACTTCCGCCGCGCACGCCCCCGCGCGTCCGCGAGCTGCTCAGGCAAGCCCTCGAGAAAAACACCAAGCGGCGCCTGCGCGATATCGGCGACGCCGTCATTGCCCTCGACAGTGCTGTCTCAAACCGCGAGTGGTCCACGACCGCCGTAACCAGCGCCGCGCTTCCATCGCGTGGGATCGGGCGGCGCATCGCGACAGCGGGCGCTCTGGCCCTCGTATTGCTCGCCGCCGGCTTCGTCGGGCGCAAGACCGGGTCAACCTCCCCGCCGCCGCTGCGCCCGAGTCTGACAACCCGATTCACAAAACTGACCGATCTTGCCGGCCTTGAGTACATGCCGACCCTCTCGCCGGATGGCAAGACCGTCGCCTACGTCGCGAAGGACGGCGATGACCTCGATATCTTCTCCCTCCGCGTCGGCGGACTGAACCCGATCAATCTCACGAAGGACTGCCCCAAGGACGACTCCCAGCCGGCCTATTCACCCGACGGAACTCGCATCGCCTTTCGATCGGAGCGCGACGGCGGCGGATTGTTTATCATGGAGGCGACCGGCGAGTCCCCCCGCCGCCTGACGGATTCCGGCTTCAACCCCGCCTGGTCGGCCGACGGACGACTCGTCGTCTTCGCGACGGAAGGCGTCGACGCGCCGTTTAGCCGAAACGCAGCCAGCCCCATCTGGACCATCGACGTCGCCTCCGGCGAAACGAAAAAAATCACCGACGGCGACGCCGTCCAGCCAAGCATGTCTCCGAACGGGAAGCGCGTCGCATACTGGGCCGTCTGGAAGCAAGGCGGCCAGCGCGACCTCTACACGATTCCGGTCGCGGGAGGCGAGGCCGTGGCAATCACCGATGATCCCGCCACCGACTGGAACCCGATCTGGTCGCCGGACGGCCGTTACATCTACTTCTGCAGCGACCGCGGCGGAAGCATGAACATCTGGCGCGTCGCAATCGATGAAAACACCGGCCGGCGAACCGGCGATTTTGAACCGGTCACGGCCGGCGTCACCGCATGCGCGCACCTGAGCATCGCCGCTGACGGCCGCCGAATCGCATTCACTTCGTCGTTCGGCTCCATGAACGTCGAGAAGGTCCTCTTCGACGCCAAGTCCGCCTCGATCCAGGGCGAACCCATCCCGGTCTCCCGTCGCTCCGGTGGTCTCATGGGCAGCAGCGTATCTCCCGACGGCGAATGGATTGCCTGCCAGCCGGCCGGCGTGCAGGAAGATGTCGTCCTGCTCAGCAAGGACGGCCGCGAACGCCGCCAGTTGACCAATGACCGATTCAAGGATCGCGGCCCGGACTTCTCGCCCAATGGCCGGCGGATCGCCTTCTATTCCGACCGCAGCGGAAAGTACGACATCTGGGCGATCAACCCGGATGGCAGCAACATGACCCAGCTCACGCGTACGACGCAAGTGGGCACCACGGCGCCGAAGTGGAGCCCGGATGGAAAGCGCCTGCACTTCATGGCGGAAAAAGTTCTGATCGTCATCGATCCGAACAAGGGCTGGGCCGAACAGACACCGCTCGAATTCCCCGCGACCGATGAAAAGGGCCGGGATTTCTCTTCGGAATCCTGGTCGCCCGACGGTAACGCCATCGCCGGAACTCTCCATGACCGCGATGGTTCGACCACCCTCGCTATCCTTTCGCTCGATACAAAGAAGTTTGAATCGATCGGGCTTGAGGGCGAGTCCCCGGTTTGGTTGGCGGATGGTAAACAATTACTGTTCGTTAAAGGCGCAGACCTGTTCGTCTGCGATCGCACCGGCAAGAACGCCCGGAAGCTCCTGTCCCTCGCGCCCGATCGCTTCGGCACGCAAGCGCCGTTCGTGTCCTCCGACGGCACGGCAATCTATTACACTCGGTCCAAGACCGAGTCGGACGTCTGGCTGCTCGAAACGGAATAAGACGTGCAGGCCATGCAGGTCGGAACCAGGCTGGGTCCGTACGAAATACTCGCCCCGCTCGGCGCCGGCGGCATGGGCGAGGTCTATCGAGCCAAGGACACCCGCCTCGACCGCATCGTCGCGATCAAGGTGCTGCCGGAACACCTGGCCAAAGACGCCGCCGCCCTGGCCCGCTTCGAGCGCGAAGGCAAGGCCGTCGCGGCGCTTTCGCATCCCAACATCCTGGCGATCCATGATGTCGGTAACGAACGCGGCATCTCTTTCGTCGTCACCGAGTTGCTGGAGGGCGAGACCCTGCGCGATCGCCTGAACCGGTCGGCGATCCCCTGGCGCAAGAGCGTGGAGTTCGGCATCGCGATCGCAGACGGCCTGGCCGCCGCCCACGCCAAGGGCATCATCCACCGCGACCTGAAACCCGAGAACATCTTCATTACCACCGCCGGCCACGTGAAGATCCTCGACTTCGGCCTGGCCCGGATCGAACCCGAACGCCCTGTTGCCCCCGGCCAAGACGACGAAACCACGCCGACCCTGACCCTGGCCACGCGTCCCGGGACGATTCTCGGGACGCTCAACTACATGTCCCCGGAACAGCTCCGCGGTCAGCACACCGACGCCCGCAGCGACATCTTCTCACTCGGCTGCGTCGTCTTCGAAATGGTCGCTGGACGCAAACCCTTCACCGGCGACACACCCGCCGACACCATGACCGCCATCCTCAAGGAGGAACCGCCTGGCATCGCCGCTGCGCGCACGGACATTCACCCCGAGCTCGAACAAGTCATCGGCCGTTGCCTCGAGAAGACCCCCGAACAACGCTTCCAATCCGCCCACGATCTGGCCTTCGCGCTCCGCTCCGTCCTCGCCTACAGCACTGCGCTTTCCACCAAACCGCAAACGCCGATGGTGTGGCCGGTCAGGTTGGCGATCGTCGCGCTTGCCTTTGGCGGGCTGATCGTCGGCGCATTCATGTTTCGGAATCGTCCGCGCCTCGTCGGTGGCGAGGCCCGGCCGACGATCAAATCGCTTGCGGTCCTGCCCTTGGAGAATCTGTCTCGCGACCCCGAGCAGGAGTTCTTCGTCGACGGAATGACCGAAGCTCTGATTTCCGACCTGGCCAAAATCGGGAGCTTGAAAGTGATATCCCGGACCTCGGTGATGCGCTACAAAGCCACAACCAAGTCACTTCCGGAGATCGCCCGCGAGCTGAACGTCGACGCCGTAGTCGAGGGCTCGGTCCTGCGCGTCGGCGACCGCGTGCGGATCACCGCCCAGCTCATCCATGCGTCCACCGACGAGCATCTCTGGACCGAAAGCTACGACCGCGACCTGCGCGACATTCTGAGCTTGCAGAGCGAAGTGGCCCGGACGATCGCCGAGCAGATCAAGGTCACGCTCTCGCCGCAGGTCCAGGCCCGATTGGCCGAAGCCCGTCCCGTCAACCCCGATGCCTACCAGGCCTATCTGAAGGGCCGATTCCATTGGAACAAGCGCACCCCCGACGGTCTCACAAAAGCCGTCGAATACTTCGAGCAGGCCATCCAGCTCGACCCGGCCTGGCCGCTCGGGTACGCGGGATTGGCGGACGCCTATGCATTGCTGCCGGCCTACGCCCCCGTGCGACCCGACGAAGCGATGCCGAAAGCAAAAGCTGCCGCCGTCAAAGCGCTGCAGTTGGACGACTCGCTGGCCGAAGCACACACGACTCTGGGAAGCATCGCGATCTACAACGACTGGGACTGGACCGCCGTCGAATCGGAATACAAGCGTGCCATCGCGCTAAGCCCCAACTACGCGACAGCGCATCAATGGTACGCGGAATATCTCCAGTACATGGGTCGTCACGACCCGGCTCTCAACGAGATGACGAAAGCACATGAGCTCGACCCTCTTTCGCTCGTCATCGGCACCGAAGTCGGCTGGGTGCATTATTGCTCCGGGGACCTGGCCGAGGCGGAAAGCCAGTACCGCAAGACCCTCGAACTGAATCCCGATTTTGCCTTTGCCCACCGGGAGCTGGCCAAGACGTTGTTACTGCAAGGCAGACCTGGCGATGCGTTGACGGCGGCTCGCGAAGCGGCCCGACTCGCCCACAACAACCCCATGTTTGCCACCGTCCTCGGCTACGTTTGCGCCCGGACAGGTCGGCCCGATGAGGCGCGGAGTATACTCGACGAACTCACCGCGTTATCGAAGGAGTCATACGTCGCCCCGTCACATCCGGCCCTCGTCCACGCCGGGCTTGACGAGCGCGACCGGATGTTTGAATGGTTTACCAGGGCTTGTCAGGAGCGCGATGTGTTGCTTCCGCTCACGCTGGTCGACCCGCTTCTGGCGCCCATGCGAACCGATCCCCGATTCACGGACCTCCTCCGACGCGTCGGCCTGCCCGAGATCAAGCGCCGGCCGACTCCCGTCGCGACTCCGACGAGCAAGTTATCTCGGGGAGAAACCCCCTGACCCTGCCGAGACTGGCACCCTCACCCGCCCCGATACTCCGCAAACGTCTTCGGCGTCTCCCAGACCCGTACGCACTCCAACCTCGCCGGCCGCACCTTCTCCGCCAGCATCCCCCAGATCGCCACCGCGATGTTCTCGACCGACGGATTGACCTTCGCAAACTCCGCCGTATCGCGATTCAGATGTTTGTGATCCAGCCGGTCGATCACCTCGCGTTTCACGATGTCTTCAAAACGCGGCAACGGCAGCACGCACCCGCTCTCGTCCACTGGCCCCGCCACGCTCACCTCCACCTGGTAGTTGTGCCCGTGCCCGCTCGGATTGTTGCACTTCCCGAACACCCGACGGTTCTCCTCATCCGACAGCCGCTCGACGTGCAGCCGATGGGCCGCCGAAAACTCGAACATCTGCGTCAGTTTCACCATCTCAGTCGCTCCCCGCTCGATCGCAAAGTGAACATACGGCGTCGTCCGCAACTCCAGCGAAACCAGTCGCGCCGGCCGCGGCGTGTGCGGCTCAACCTCAGCCCACAACCCCTGCACCAGCCGCTCGCCGGTTGCCCGCACGCCAAACTCGCGCAGCCGCCGCGCCGCCAGCGGGATCGCTTTCTCCCGCAGGAGTACGTCGATCTGCTTGATGTTGACCAGGTACCCCGTCACCGGATCGGGCGGCCCCTCGACAAACGCCCGCAGAATCAGATACGGCGCAATCCCCACCGCCGACGGCCACCCGCCCCAAGAATTGGCGACGGGATGTGCCTGCCCAAATCCCTCCTCCCCATGCGCCGCCCCCGCCCAGTCGCGGTCAATCGAAAACCGAATTTCGCGCATGAGTCGGACGACAGACATGCGCGTATCGTAGTGCCGGGGAGCGCGGGCGTCCCCCCCTGCGTCCAGCAGCGCACGCGTCTCTCGCTACGGGCATACGGTCGTCGTCAGCAACTGCTGCACAAACGTCGGCACGTCGGCCGGCGTCACGCCTCCGGCCTGGTTCGCATCGGCACAGACGCAGTTCCCCGTGCCGGCCAGCAGACAGATGACGAACAACTGTACGTCCGCGCCGTTTCGTTTTCCGTCGCCGTTCAGGTCGCCCGGACATGCGCACGAGACTGTCACCGTCCAGAACCCGCCCGTTAGCGAAAAGCTCCCGCCCGTCATCGGCGGTTGCGGTCCGGCGTCGGCTTGTCCGATCGTCCCGGCCAACTCAAACGTCCCGCCGCTGCTGGACATGGCCCCGCCGCCATCAACCGTGTGCCACGGAATCTCGTACTGCCCAAAAGAAACCGTTGCCGCGGCGATCGTCAGCAGAAAGCTGATGCCGACAATTGTGCGATTGGACATGTTCCTTGCTCCGGGTGCTTGGAAGCTCATCGAAGCTCTCCCGCGGTGTTCCGCGATCAATCGTCCTTGCTCGTTCTTCATGGCCGTCTCGCGTCGCGCACGACGGTTGGCAACGGGCGCACGGGCTCAGGGATACGGCGCGCCGCGTCGTAGTTCATGCCCTTTTCGGGCGGCTGGCCGTAAAGTTCGGGGTGCTGGTACGTGCCCTTTTCAAGGCCCTGCTTCTCGACCTCGACGGGCGCGCCGCCCTGCTTGACCCAGCGGTCGCTGCGGACGGCCTCCACACGCCAGGAGACCCTGGCGCCGGGCGCACCGCCGGCGATTCGGAATGAGCACTTGGGCGCGGCTACACCCGGTTCGGCCTTAGCCCCGGCGCTCAGCGCCGCCTCGTCGATCTCCTCGGCCACATGAAGCGTCGGCATTGGGGCGCCGATTGCCGTCAGTTGATAGCTCGGCGTCCTGTTAATCTTGGCGAAGTAGCGTGGCAGCTCGACCACGGCCGCGCCTGCTCCGTCGAGCACAACGTTGCCGCGGTAGAAGTTGATGACCTCCGGGCTTTCCGCCGCGTAATGCAGCAGGTATTTGTTGGCCGGGTCGTCGGGGTGGTCGATGCGGAAGGACTTGGTGCCGGTCGCACCCGTGTTGCCCTGCGAGTAGACACCGTAGCCGGACGCGCTGGCGGTACGCCCGTACACTCCGTAGGTAGTGCCGCTGGCGGCGGTGGCGATGCCTCTCACGCCAAACCCGGACGTGCTGTTGGCAATTCCTTCTACCCCATAGCCTAGCCCAGAGGAGGCGGTGGCAATACCGTAAACGCCCGTCCCGTCCGGGCTGACGCTGAGGCCACGAACGCCATAAGTGACTCCGCTCGCCGCCGCCGCCTGTCCCAAAACAGCCTGTCCGGAAGTGCTAAGCGTGTCTCCTCGCACGCCGTAGGTGGTGCCGCTGCCGGCGCTGGCAAACCCGTAGACACCCGTGGAGTCCGTGCCCGAGCTGCTGCTCTCAAAGGACCCACCGACGGTTGTCCCGGTAGGGGATATGGCACGGCCGGCTACGCCGCACCCGTCCGTGCTCGAGCTCCGTCCGAACACGGCGGTGATAAAGCCACTGGGGCTGTTGTTAATGCCGACGACGCCGTATCCGCCGGGGCTGTTGCTCTCACCCCACACACCGTAGTTGACGCCGGTGGCGTTCGTGGCCAAACCGTAGACGCCCTTCCCCGACGAACTATCGCTCTGGCCCCACACTCCATAATTCTCGCCGCTGGTGCTTGTCGCCCGGCCAAATACGCCGCGCCCGATGGAACTGGCGGCCTGGCCCTGCACGCCCGAAGTGTAGCCATTGGCCATGGTGGTCGAAGCGAGACCGAGGACGCCGATCCCTTCATCGCTGGCACTTTCAAAGCGCCCGCCCATCGTGGTTCCGGTGGCGGCGGTGGCGAGTCCCTGCACCGCAGCGCCGCTGTCGGGCGACGTGTTCTGGGCACTAAGAACGTACGCTCCGCTCCCGGTGAGCGAGAACGGAACCGGGAAGTTGGTCAGGCCCGAGGCGTTGCCCGAAATGACGCCCGTCGCGTGCATATTGCCCAGACTGTAGACGCCGTACCCGGCCGGGCTGTTACTTTGTCCGAACACGCCGACATTTCCCCCGGTCGAGGCGTGGGCAATTCCGAAGACCCCTCTCCCATCCGTGCTGTGGCTCTCGCCGATCACGCCGAAGGTGGTGCCGGTTGCGGCCGTCGCCAGGCCGTTGACGCCGCGCCCGGCAACGCTGTTGCTTTGTCCGAGCACGCCGACATTGCTCCCGGTCGAGGCGTGGGCAATCCCCAGGAGCCCTCTTCCATCCGTGCTGTAGGTCTCGAACCATCCGCCGTGGGTGAGGCCCGTGAGCGGAGTCGCTTTGCCAAAGACACCGGTGCCGCTCGTGCTCGGGCTCTGGAAATAACCACCGTAACCACCTCCGCTTGTGTTGATCGATTCACCAAAAACCCCCACACCACCCACGCCGTAAACGCCGAACCCGACCGGGCTGGAGCTCCTGAAATCGCCGCCATAGGTCTGGCCGCCGGCCGCTGTCGAAATCCCGCTCACCCCCGTAGACCCGGCCGACAACGAGGCATTCTCGCCGCGGATGATGTGAGAGGCGTTTGAACCGCTCAGGGTGAGCGGGTTTGGAACGCCGGTGAGGAAAGCAGTCGAGTTTAGCCCGTCGAGTTGGTCCGCATTCGAGGCGAACAGCGCGTTGGGCGCGGCGGTCAGCTCCTGCCGCGGCGACAGCGGCGTTCCGGCCACCGTTACGTCCAGCCAGCGCTTGTTGCCGTTGTATAACGCGCCAAAATCGAGCTGCACCGTGAACAGACCATTCGCGACTCCGACGCCCGGCAGCGTCTGCGTCGCCAACGGGGCGCCGCCGGCCGGATCGTCGAACAGCCGGAACTCCATATCAAAGTTTCCGGTGGCCGGGCTGCCGCCGCTCTTGAGCTGTCCCTGGTATGTGAACGTCGTACCCAGCGGCGTCTGAGCGCCGGCGACGCCCGACAGCGATGCGGCGATGAGCACTGCAAGCGCTTGAGCTGACTTGGTGCGTGTAAGCACGAAGCATCCCTCCTCGTTTGGCCAGAGACAGTGAAACCCGGCTGATGTGGCAAGAGCCGGCGCAGGGCCCCCGAGAATGTGCTGGCGTTCACAGGAACGAGAGCGATGCCCGCAAGTGCGAGCTTACCCAAAACCCGTCATGCAAATCAATTCTGAGTGATCGATCAAAGGGAAATACTTGGTGCGAGGCGCAAGCGGCCTATGGCGTCTGCTGCACCCGAATCTCCGCCGGCTGAATATGCAGATTCAATGTCGGCTCGAAATACACCGGCCGCAGCGGTGACCAATTGACGCGGCACCGGTGCGCCTATGGTTGGCCCCGATGTGAGCCTCGCTTTCGCGTTTGCCCTGTCGAACCGCCTAAGAACTCCATAGCATCCGGTCCCTCGCTGGCGTGGCGAATTGGCAATCCGCCGAGTCCGAGTCCTGCTGCCAAGACCCTTGCGTCGAGTTCATCTACCGTGCCTGACCAATTCAATAGTCCAACGATTTCATCCTCGAGCAGGCCGAGGTCTTTCGGCGCTCGACCCCAAAACTCATTGCCGTCTGCCACCTCGCAGATTCCAAACACGTAGTCAAACGGGTCAACTTTCAGATAGGTTTCGATTTGAATGGGCGGAGACTTTAATCGGAGTAGCTTCATGCGAAGCTCCGCCAACAGTCGCTCGATGTGAAAGACGCGTGATATGAGCGCTCTTACCTGAACGGGCTTGCTCCCCCGCGGGTCGCGCTTGAGCATGACGCGAAGATGCTGCCCGTCGGGGATTCGCAATGCTTTCAGCGCGGATTGAAGCGCGCGGCCAAATTCACGTTCGTAGGTCTCAAACCGCCTTCCTGTAATTTCGAGGCACCAATCCGCGAGGAGCCGTTGCGTCTGAGCGTCGAAGCCACTAGCCATCTGCTCAGCCACCCGCCGCGGTCGCATCGACACGCTTCACTTCGATCGCGTCCACAAGCCTCGCGGATACGCAGTCACCACTGAAGGCAACTTTCAGTTTACCGAGGGGAAGAACGGACTCGATCCTCCCTGGAGTGCCTTTCCCGACCCGTGGGATGCCCGGGTCCGGCGAACTGGGAAACTCCTCTTCAATTGATTGCCAAACTGTGTGCTTGTGATCAACTGGGATTTCGCACGCTGCTTCAACGATCGTACCGAACGCAAACATGTCACACCACGATAAACATTCAATCGAGATCGCGAAACGACCGCTGCTGCCACTCGACACATTGCATGCTACGGGTGAAAGACCTTGCGTCGCAAGCCTCCGACGCAAGTTCAGTTTGGTCAAAACGCACTGATCGCTACGGGGGCAATCAGTCAATCTGCTGCACCCGAATCTCCGCCGACTGAACGTACAGACTCAGCGTCGGCTCAAATTGCACCGGCCGCAGCCGCGTCCACACGCAAACACGCTGCGATGTCGGGCAACTTCGGCGTTAACGTGATTCTTCCAGTATTGCGTCGATCCGCTTACCCCATTGGAATGGGTCCGGACTCGCAGTACTGGGATCGTCTTCGACTCGCACGACAAACTTGATCAGATCTTCGATCGTTCTGCACGAAGGCGGAAGTGCTGGCAAGCGACTACCAAGGGGGCTCGCGGCTTGTCGATCGGAGTAAACCGACTGCACGAGTTCGGTTTCAGTCACTCTCTGTTTCAATCCAGCGGCGTAGCCGCGTTTAGCTTCGTACGACATCAGTAGCACCTGACGTGTTGCCCAAGGGGATGACGTGATTCGGATCGCAAACTCTTCATGAGCCGCACCAATTGATTTGCGAAACGCTTCCAATTCGCTCACGACATGCTCGGGCGGCCGCAAATAGGAGGCAGCTTCTTGCAACATCTCGTCCCAGCGCATCTCAATCGCCCTCCCTTGGTCATCCAGTCTTCATGCGCTTGAAGTCCGGGTCGTCTGGATCCACATGAAGCCTTGGATGCAGCTTGCGAGTTGCTGTAAGCTGCGATGATATCAAAACGAAACCTATGAGTAATGTCAACAAATCGCGGCCGCCGAACCGACGTCAACGACGAAACGTATCGGCGCTGCATACAGACCACTACTCGTTCGCTTGCCGCCCAAATCGTCGCGAAATATCATCAACGGCATGTTCAATCGACCTTCAATTAGCACCTATTATGACGCGGCGATCGAGGAGGTAAAGAAGGCGCTTCATGATGTCGCTGACAACCAAGCGGTAGATCGAATTCCCGAAGAGTGGATCCACTCGCTCATCGAAAAGTACGGATTGTCGCCGATTGAGTTTGATGGGACCCGACAGGAGGAATTGATCGAAGAATCGAATGGGAATTGGCAATTTCACATTCCAGTAATCCGGAACGAGACCGCGCGAGTCATTGTCCACTACGGCCTTGAAGCTGATACATTTACGATCAATCCGGCGACTGCGAATCTCAAGTACGCCAATGGCGCGTTCATATGTAGAGTCGGACCGGACCAGAATTCCATAGGTCACGAGCGATCTCGCATCACGAATCAAGTTCGATTATGGAACGATTCAATCAAATCGCGCGAGCCAGCGTTTCAGCAGGACATTCGACGACTTGTTCAGCAACGAATTGAGCGGGCGCGGGATGCAAAGCAACGACTTGATGCTCTCGCGGAGCAGGCGGGCATCCGAGTCACGCGTGCGGGTTCGAAGACCAGTATTGAGGAACGGCTAGTCCCAGCGAGCAGGTTGCCGACGCAACAAGCGTCAATCCAGAGTCACAACAAAACAACGCCCCGGGAGCCGCGCGTGTTCATCTGCTACGCCAAGGCTGACGAGCCACTAGCGACAACGCTTTACGAACAACTGGCACGGGCTGGCACTGACCCATGGCTTGATCACAAGAAACTCGTGCTGGGCGACGACTTTGAACGCGAGATTAAGCATGCCGTTGCAAATTCCGACGCCTTTATCGCCTGCTTGCGACCCGGCTTCGATGAGATCGGGTTCCGGCAACGCGAGGTTCGATGGGCGATTGACGCGGTCGGAGCGCGCCCGCCGGACCGGGGCTTCATAATCCCCTATGTAATCCTTCCTTGTGCACTACCATCTTGGTGCGAGAAGTTACATGCAGGGGGTGATCTGTCGCGTCCCACGCGCTTTGATGAACTCCTGATCGCGATTGAGAAGCATACCAAGACTAAATTACGGTCACAGACACCGTAATTGAGCACGCGCGTTCTACGCCGAATCGATCCGCGATGCTACAAAGTCTGTTGCACCCGAATCTCCGCCGCCTGAACGTGCAGATTCAACGTCGGCTCAAAAAACACCGGCCGCAGACGCGACCACTGCATCACCTGAATGTCCGCATAGCTCGCACCGGCCGGATCGACCAGCGTCGCCTGCGTCGAACTCGAAATGAAATCCTCGATCTCGTCGATCCGCGCGTCCAGCACCGTCGTGCTCGCCGCCCGCAGCTCGCCCTGCCATACCAGTACGTCATCCGGCGGCGTGGCTGGCGGCTCGACAAACAGCAGACGCAGGTTTCGCGTCGTAATAGTCGCCGACCCGCCCAGCGACACGCCGTCAAACACCAGCGGCCCGAGCGGCGACTCGACGCGATACGTCAGCTCGTACATCGCCGTCCGGTCGTCGCCGAATACGAACCGCAGCCCCGCCCCGACCGCCCGCCTCCCGGCCAGCACCGCATAGTTGTCCAGCCGCGTCCGAAGCTGCGCAATGACCTCCAGCGCCCCAGGCCCCTCGACGTCATCCCCGCGCGGATTCGCCGTCACCCGCAGCGTCCGCGTCGCGACGAACACGCCAAACCGCGGCCCGCGATTCGCCGCCGGCGTCGCCGGAGACAAGCTCTCATCCAGCAACCCCACGTACGCCGCCGGCATCCGCTCGCGCAGCAGCGCATCACGAATCGCCTCGCGAAACACCCCCGTCGCCCCGCGCACCGTCGCCATCAGCGGCGACCCGCCATACATCGTCCCCGCAATGCGTTCGATCAGCCCTTCCTCGATGTCCAACAGGTACGACACGCCCCAGCCCCCGGCATTCCGTTTCTGCGTTTTTGCGTTTCAGCGTTTCTGCGTTTGTTCCCTACGCATCCCGCAGCGTCTCGCGCGAAAACGCCCGCGCCTCGCCGCCGATGCCCACCACCGGCGTCAGCCCCGCATTCGTCCGCGGCGAAATCGTCGACGGCAACTGCACCTCGCCCGTCGCCACCCGCCGCAGCCAGGCCACCGCCTCCCCGCGCCGCCGCACCACGTCCTCCGGTATCGGAGGCCGCCGCCCGTGCAGCCGGTACTCCGCCAGATCCAGCACAAAGCTCCGCAGCACCGCCGACAATTCCGGGTGCAGCGTCAGATCGACCGGCACGGCGTACCGCGTCGCGAGGTAGCTGTCCGCCTCACCCTCCGCCCCGCGCCGCGCCTCATCAACCTTATCAAGGTCCGCCGACCCGCTCCCGTTGTCGTCGGTAAGCTGCACGTAGGCCGCGTGCCCCAGCCGCTCCTCAATGTCGCCCGCCGTCACATACCCCATGACTCACCCCGCAAGAAAAAAGCCGGCGAGGTGCCGGGGCCCCGTCCCCTCAGAAGGCCCCGCACACTCGCCGGCCGCGCGCCCGCCAATCCGATCAGTTGAACTCCAGCCGGATCGCGTACTGCCAGTACCCGTACGCCATGCGGTACCGCGCCCGCACCCCGTAGATGTACTTCTCGCGCATGAACCCCTCCTCCGACTCGGCCGTCAACGCGTTGAACTCCACCGGCTCGCGGTCCTGGAAGATAAACGGCCGCACCACCCCGTCGGTCTTCAGCAGGTACCACTTCGTCGCGTCCGTCAGCCACGGCATCGACGCCACCCGCGCCGCCGCCTGCAACACGTTCGACCGATTGCCCACCACCGTCGCGTTGATCGCCTCCAGCGCCGTGAAGTACATCCCCGGCGGCACGAGGCACACCAGCCCGGTCGAGTCGATCAGCATCGGCTCGCCCTGGTCATCCTTGAACGCCAGCATCCGCGCGATCGCCGCCTTGAGCGCATCCTGGAAATCCCCCAGCGACGGACTCGCCGGGTTCCCCGCGCTCGGCTCCATCAGGTTCGACTGCGCCCCCGAAGACCCCGACACATGGCTCGCCGAGAAAAACGCGACGCCGTCATACGCCAGTCCGGTCGACTCGCCCGCCGCCAGCAACTGCGAGATCAGATAGTCCTTGTGCGTCGCAGCCCGCTGCGCCAACTCGCCGATCCGCACCCGGATCTGCCCCGTCTGATCGTCGGCGATCTCGTCCCGATCGACCTCGATCGTCGCCTCGTACTTCAGATTCTCGACCGAGTACGACTCCGTCCTCAGCCCCTGCGCCAGCCGCCCGGTCCCCCACTCCCGCATCTTCGGCACGGTCCCCAGCCAGCGATACGTCTCCCGGTCCGCGTTCGATTGAATCCGCGTCGCCAGGTCGCGATACAACACCGGCGTCCCGTCAAAGCGATTGAAAAACTCGCTCCGCAGCCCCTTCGTCAACAACCCCGTATCGATCACCGCCACGTTTCACCCCTCCGTAGCGGCCGGCGCCCCCGCCGGCCGACATCAACCAACCCGTTCCGATGCACCGACGAACTACGGCAACTCGATGTACCGCAGCGTCAGCAACCCACCCACGCCGGCCGTGCTCGACGCCTGCCCGACCCGCGCCCACACCCGCGCCCCGGCCGCCACCGCCCCGTTCGCGATCGTCAGCGTGCTCTTCGCATTGTTCGTCAGCCCCGACAGCGCAAACGCCGTCACGATCTCCGTCGGGTTCGTGTTCCCCGTCCCCACGTCAAGATTCCCCGCGTCCGGCTTCGTGTTGAAGACCACCTCGGCCGACAGGATCAGCGTCGGCTTGTGCGTGATCATCACCGGGTTCGTCGTCTGCCCGCTCGTCAAGCTCGCCAGCGGCGTGTTGACGAATCGCACGTCCTGCGGATCGGCCTGCGTCGCGATCCGCACGATCGCCGTCCCGTCCGCCGGCACGTCGATGCACCTCCCGACGTACGTCAGCCCGCTGCCGATCGCCAGCGTCAGCGTGTCATCCGCCGACGCGAACACCGGCCGCCCGATCGACGTGATCACCGTCGACGGCACGGCCATCACGAAATCGCCCTGCGTGAACACCCGCACGCTGCGATCGCCGTTCGACAGTCCGGTCGCATCCGCCTCCTCGTAGGCGATGCCCACAAACAGGTCGCCCGCGGCAAGCGCCCGCGCGTACCCCGTCGTACGGTTCAGCCCGACCAGCGCCCCCTTGAACACGTGGGCCGCCCCCGCCACCCGATACGACCGCAGCTCCTGGTCCACGTACCGATTGATCTCCCGATTCGCCGTCAACGCCATCGCTCACTCCTCCTCATCTTCCTCGTTCCCGTCCCGGTCCCTGAGCTTGTCGAAGGGCCCTACTCGACAACCCCCGCCCGCCGGATCGCGTCCGCCACGAACGCCTCCTCCGTGCAGATCGTCGAAATGAATCGCCCCGCCGCCCGATACTCGCGCTTCGCCCGCGCCACGATCGCCTCGCGGCTCTTCTCCGGCAGCGTCCGCCCCGGCGGCGTTGTCCGCCCCGGCACGACCACCACCGGCGCGTGCTTCGCCCATTCCTCGAACCCGGCCGGATCGCGCAGCGCCAGCGCATGGGCCCATTCGCGCTGACCGGCCGTCAGCTTCCCCGCGTTCAGCGCCGCCTGCACCCGCTCCGCCGCCGCCCGCCCGTCGATCAGCGCCGTCAGCGCCCGGATGCGCTCCACCGCCGCCGCCACGACCTCGGTCTCGCCGAACCGCTCGTCCATTACCAGCATCGCCCGCAGCTCGTCCCACGGCTCAACGCCCGCCGCCCCCGCCCCGGCCCGGTTCACCACCGGCCGCATCCGCACGATCGCCGGCTTGTTCGTCAGCGCCGCCGAGTGCAATGCGACCATCCGCCGATCCTCGCGCCGGATCAGCGCCACCGGCGAGAGGTACCGATACTGCCGCGCCGCCAACTGCTCCCGCGCCGGCTCTGTCCACTCCACCTCCGCCCACAAACCGGCCGCCCCAGCGCTCGCTCCCTGCGCCTGTCGAAGGGCCCCCGGCTCCACCACCGTCAGCCGCTTGATCCATCCCGCCGCCGGCGCCTGCCCGTTCGGCGAGCTGTATGCCCCGCCCAGCGACTGATGCTCGTAGTCGATCGGCAGGTCCGTCCCGTGCGCGACAAACGCCTCGATCGTCAGCCGCGCCGACTCCGCGTCCACGACAAACTCGCCGTTCTCGCTCACCACCTCGCCCCACGGCACCACCAGGATTCGACCCGGCGGCGTCGCATCCCCCGCCGCCTCCGACGCCAGCACGATCGACCGCACCGGCTGCCGCATCACGCCCTCGTTCAACTCGTTCGCCATGTCTTGCTCCTTCAATTCCGCGGAACCACTCGCCCCATTTGCCCTACAGACGCGCCCGCCGTTCCACATCTCCCCGCAAGCCGCGCCATTTCACATCCCGCCCGCATCGCTAACCCCCGCCCCGCCCGCGAGTACCGCCTCGCCCGCCCTCGCCTGCGGAATTCCCAGCGCCGCATGCGCCCACCCCGCCGGCACACGCACCCCCAGCTCCCGCACCGCCACCGCCAGCGTCCGCGCCAGCCGCTCCGGCTCGCGCGGCCGATCGGCGTTCCGCACGAAGTACGGCGGCTCCGCCCGCTCGCCAAACGCGAACCGTGTCATCACCCCCAGCACATCCCGCCTCACCATCCGTGCCTCCTTCACGAGGTCATCATCGCGCAGATCGCGCCGCACCTTGTCGTGCACCTCCGCCGCCCCGAGGTTCGCGATCGCCCGCGCCGTGTCCGTCGTCAGCGTCTGCCCCAGCCACGCCTTGCTCATCTCGCGGTTGAAATAGTGACACAGCGACTCGTACGGATTCACGTCCCCCGGCGTCCGCGTCTGCTTGATCTCCAGCTCGACCGCCTTCGAAAAAACGCCCGCCGCATCCGCCCCCAGCTTCTGCAACATCGCCAGCAGCTCGCGCTTCTCCTCCGGCGACGCATGCGGCTCATACCGCGCGATCCGCACCGGCATCCCGAACACCTCCGCGAAGATCAGCCAGTCCTTCAGCGCAAACTGCTTCCCGAGGTACGCCAGCGCGCTCGCCCGCAGCACCCCCCCGCGCGGAACATGCCCGCACACCGCGTGCGGCGTATGCACCACAAACTTCCCCGCCGGCAACCCGATCCCCTCCTGCGGCGCCTCATCGGTCAATACCCGAACCTCATCAAACCTTCCCAACACCAGCCGCCCGAAGTCCACCGGCGCGACATCCGCCAGCCGCGCCCCCTCCTCCCCCAGCTCCCAAACCAGTTCCGCCACCGCCACATTCCGCCCGATCGCCAGCGCCAGATGCTGCAGCGCCTCATCGAACCGCTCGATCCGTTTCAACGCCGCCCGGCAGTGATCCGCCGCCGCATCCGCCAGCCGCCGATCAAACACCCCATCCGGATCGACCTCGCTCGCCGACACGATCCGCCACGGCAATCCCGTCACCGCCAGTCGCCGCGTGTTCGCCACGCTGAACAGGTGCGGATCCTTCTCCTCCATCTGCTCGTA
>CAZJVS010000052.1:3984-27868 GCA_964549445.1 uncultured Planctomycetaceae bacterium | reverse complement strand
ACGCCCGCAAGCCCCACACCCTCGACGACAAGGCCTTCGCCCGCCTCGGCCAGATCACCCTCTGCCAGAACCGCCTCTCCCGCACCCTCCTCAATCGCACCAAAAACCTCGAAGCAACCCAGCGCCTAGCGGCCGGCGCCCCCGCCGGCCGACCCCAACCAACCATGCCAAACCCTGCCAGCGACCCCGGCGCACCAACACCGGCCGCCCAACTCCCCCCATTAGCAAGGGGGGTACGGGTGGGTCCGGACGCAGCAAGGGGGGACCAAGGGGGGTTTGAAAAAGCTACAGAGCGAGCAGCACCAGCGACTCACCCGACGGACAATTCCCCCCAGCCACCAAGTGCTCCCGCCCCCGGCGTACCGCGCAGCGCATCCCCACCATCGCACAAATTCTTCGAAGGCGGCCCCTGGAAACCCCGAATCGACCCCGCCATCGAAGACGCCGAAGACGAAGCCGCGAGAAAGGCTGGCCGCCCGATCCCTTTCGATTTCGACCCCTGACGCCCGGCGCGCCTCGCCTCACGCGCCGCCCGTGCGCGAGAGAAACCCGATGCTCGATTGGAAAACCCGCTCGTGACTCTCGCCGACACCCGGCCCCGCCGGCGCATTCAGATCGTCGCGGTTGGCCTTGCACATCGGGCAATCGACGACTTCGAGGTGAAACCGCGTGAAGTTCTCCCACGGCTCGTCCAGCAGCCCAAGCAGGTATCCCCCCAGCGTGTTCCGCTTCAAGCAAGTCAGCCGGTGCTCGCGCCACACGTGCGAAATCGTCGTCTCGCTTGACAGCGCCGAGTGATCCATCGCCGCCTCGGACCCCTGCGATTCGCGAATCTCTTCCAGATACGCCTGCAACCGCTGGATCGCCCGAAACTTCACCCCTGCGATCGACTTCTCATCGCGCCCCAGCCGGTCCGCCGCCTCCTTGTTCCGCAGCCCGAGGAAAAACAGCATTTCCAGCACCTGCACGTCTTCGAGCTTGTCCCGATCGCGCAGCTCCTGGACCAGCCGCCTCAGCATGCTCGCGAGCAGTTCCTCCTGCCGCCCGTTCAACTCGTGCTGTGCCGCCACGCCGCTCGGCGTCTCGCTCGACTCGCCCACCTCGATCCCCGACGAATCCTGTGACTCGTCAAAACCTCGGCCCACGTTCGCCGAGCGCTTCCCGCGCGTCAGCGCCTCGCCGACTTTGTATCGCAAGATGGAGAAAAGGTACGTCTCAAGTGGCCGCGACGCGTCGAAGTGCGGCAGACTCGTCAGAAAGCCGACGAATGCGTCCTGCACGACGTCGTCGATCTCGGCCGGATTGCGCAGCCGCGTCCGCGCAAACGCCGCCAGCCGCCCGTGATACCGGTCGATCAATTGCTTCCATGCACGCTGGTTGCCACCGCGGATTTCCCGCACCAGAAACGCATCGACGTCTTCAACCGACGGTCCGCCGGCCGCCGCGGCCATGTTTGAATCGGAATGCACCACATCAGGATACCGTTGCCGGCTCGCCGCCGCACGTCCGCCTACGCGTCGTGAGGCGTCGACGAAACCTCCGTCGCCGCGAGCAGGTCGCGGAGTTGATCGAACTCCGAGTTGAATTGCCGCAGCTTCGGCTGGTCCGGGTTGTGCCACGGCACCGTGATGTTGATGTCCAGGTAGCAGTGAATCTGCCATCGCCGCGAGTCGATCTGGTACGCCGCGATGTTGACGTTCGACTTCAGCTTGCGATAGTTCGTGTCCCACGGCACCGTCACCGACGAGCCGCGCTCGAACGACCACACCATTTCGCCCCGCGACATCGCGCTGTAACCCAGTGCGAAGAAATGCCGCTCGACGATGCTGCCGATCATGCCGCCGTCGCCGACCTCAAAGACCCGCCGCAGCGGCAATTCCAGCTTCGGCTGACGCTTCGCCGCCGACGCCAGCAGGATGCCGCCCATGACAATCAGCCCCACTCCGCAGATCGCGTTCGGGACCGTCACGGCCGGAATGAGCCACTGTTGCGACGTATGGTTGAATACGTGTACCAGCACCGGAACCACGGCCCCGAGACTGCAAATCCATACGATGCCGATCCCGAGCAGCCATCCGCCGCGCCGCCGCAGCCGCCGCGCCGTCTTCGACGCCTCATTCGATGCCGCTTCGTTCTCCCGATGCGTCGGAGGCGATTCCAGGACGTCGTTGTTGGCCCGCGCCTTGCGTCCCCCGCCGAATACGACCTCGGCGAACACCCCTTCTCGACCAAACTTGAACTTTTGCGCCGGCGAACCCGCCGTCGCAATCGCCGGCTTCATCTTTGGCTCGCGACCCAGCGCGCCCATCTCCTTTCGAAGGACCGCCGGAATCGTCTCGATGCTCGCCAACGGCCACAGTCCGGCCAGCGCCTGCAGCGCCAGCGACGCGGCCCCCGCAATCAGCGCCACCGCCATCTTCGGCTCAACATCCGTGATCGCACATGCCACCAGCGTGAACAGCCACGCCGAGAACGCCAGCCCCAGCGAAATCTGCCCGCGCCGCCCCGCGTAATACCGCTTCGGCCAGTCCCCGAGCAGCATGAGCAGAATGAGTGGCAGTGCAATCGGCTGCGTTGTCCTGATTGCGACGCCGGCTTCCTTCACCAGGCCGATCGGTCCGGTCTTCTTTGAGGACTCCTTCTTCGCAACATTCGGTGGCGTCGGCGGCTCGGGCGTCGCGGGCAGCGCGTCCCGACCCATGACCTCGACTCTCAGGCGCTCGGCCTCGAGCCGCGCCTGCTCGGCGAGCCGTTTCGCCTTCACTTGATTCGATTCCCGCCTGGAGACAAATCCATCCAGCGGCGACGGCGTCGTGATGACGACCACGCCCACCAAAGCCGCAATCAGAATCCGCGTCAGCCACACGCCCTGGAACTGGTATCGCTGAAATCCCAGCCAGCAGCCGACAATCACGCCCTGCACGATCGCCGCAATCGGCGCGGCGACCTTCAGGCACATCCCGATCGTCGGCGACGAATCCGAAATCAGATAGCCGGTAACGAATGAGAAACCCGCCAGCAGCAACAGCGCGATTACCAGCCGCTCTGGTGGCGATCGCCCCTCCGTCCCCGCCGCCAGCTTGCGGCCAAAGTAGGTGTTGTCGACCTTCGCCGCGATCTTGCTCGCCTTGCCGTGAACTTTCTCGACAGCCCCGCCGAACCGGTCAGCCGGCGCCTGCGAAACCCGCGGCGTCCCGCCGATGATCGGCGGCGCCGGCGTCCGAACCGTCGCGTCATTGAACCCGCCGACGTTGCTGCTGCCCGTCGCAACCGCCACGCCGCCCCCGAACCCCGCCTCGGCCGTAACGCGCGCCGCAACGACCGAAAGACTCGCCGGTTCAAACGCCGCCACGCTCATGTCGAGCTGCGACTCCGCGAACAGCGCCTTCATCATGTCCGGTACCGTCGCGTAACGATCCTTCGGATCTTTGCTCAATGCCTTGCGGATCACATCCGGAAACGGCGCCGGCAGCGCATCCACCTCCGGCTGCGCCGTAAGGTGCTTCATCAATATCTCGCCGACCGTCGCCCCCGCAAACGGCACCTTCCCCAGCACCATCTCGTACAGCATCACGCCCATGGCGTAGATGTCGATCGTGCGGTCGTAGTTTCCGCTCCCGATCTCCGGCGCCATGTAGTGAACGGTCCCCACGCTCACCGTCTGCCCGGAGTGCTGGCTGGCCGTCATGAACTTCGACAGCCCGTAGTCGCCGATCTTGACGTACCCCTCGTCGTAGAAAACGTTGCCGGGTTTCAAGTCTCGATGCACGATCCCGCGCTCGTGCAGATAGTTCAGTCCCTTGCCGATCTCGCGGATCAGGTAAGCCGCCTTCTGCGGCCCCAGCCCGCCCGGCGTCGAGTTCATCAAATCGCGCAGCGACGGCCCAGCGATGTACTCCATCACGATGAACCAGTCGCCTCCGACAGTCTGCCGTACGTCATGCACTGAGATGAGATGCGGGCTCTTCAAGTTGAGCACCGCCTGAACCCCGCGCAGTTCGACGCTCGGATTCTCGCGCAGGTACTTCAGCGCGACTTCCTTGCCGCCGTCCGAAACGGCGTAGTAGACCTCGCCGAATCCGCCGCGACCCACTCCGCGCTGAATCGTGTAGCCGTCAAGCGGCCGATCACCTTGGTTGTATCGAAACGCCATGACAGTTACCGCGTTAGGCCCGGACCTCGTCCGCCCCGTACTTCGTCCGCGCCAGCTTCAGCCGCCGATTGCGATACCCCGCCTCGACGAAACACGAAATGGCCATCACCAGCCCGACCGCCAGGAAAGTTGATCCGCTCGTCGGAGCAATCTCATCGGTTGTCGCCGCGTGACTGATTCGTTCGCCGTCATAGCGCTCGACCACGCGAACGTTCTGAATTGGCAGGAACCGCACATCATCGCGATGCGCCTTCCCGATCACGAACGACGCTCCCGCCACCGCCAGTCCGATCAGCACAAACACGCGACGCCACGCGAGATCCCAGTACAGATCGTCCCGTACGATCGACGCCTCGGGCCCGCGCAGATGCCAGAACACGACAAACACTATGCTCGACACCAGCATGACGACGCCGCTCACGACGTGCTCCGCCCGGCCGAACGCCATCGTCAGGTAGAATGCCAGGCTCGCCAGGAACAGCGCCGCCAGGAAGCTCATCCCGCCCGCCCGCACCGTCGCCCGCCAGAAGCTGTATCCGCCGCGATGCGCCGACTTCCACAGCCCGAACGAACCGAGCCCAACGAGCCCGGCCGACACGAAGTACAACATGTTCATCATGTTGAACTGAATTTCGCTGCCCGCCATCGTCGGGCGGACGTCCGGATCATTGGTCAGAGTTGCGACGATCGCAGTCACAACCGCCCCGATCATCGCCAGGCTGCCGACCAGTCCGAATCCGAGTCGGCCGATCAAGCTTCGATCTCTCGGCGCGGTCGATACAAGCGGCCGCCCGTATACATCGATGTAATTCCCATTCGCCAGAATCATGACGCCCTCAATCATTCCCCACAGCGCCCCGACGCCCGTGAAACACGTCACGATGACCTGAAAGATCGCGATGCGGTTGTATCCGGTGTAGAACCGGTGAATGCCAAGCGCGCCCAGAAACACTCCGAGCAAGCCCGTCGCCAGCCGCGATCGCGGCGGAAACAGCGGCACTTCGCGGCGCGGCCCGTCAATCGCATTCAGCGCGCCTTGAACGGCCTCACCCACACGACCTGCCGCCGCCGCAACCCGCGCCGCGCCGGGGCTCGGCGTATTCCCAAATCGTCGCTGATCGACCACCGGCGGCAAATCCGACGAGTGGAACGCATGTCCGACGTTGCTGCTCCCTCCGCCAACGGCCACGCCGCCCGCCGCCACACCGCCCCTGACCCGCGCCTCCGCCGATGCCCGCGCCGCCGCCACCGAAAGACTCGCCGGCTCAAACTCCGCCACCTCGCGCCCGATCTGAGCCGCCGAAAACAATGCCGCAATCATCTCCGGCACCGTCGCATACCGATCCTTCGGATCCTTGCTCAGCGCCTTGCGGATCACATCCGGAAACGGCGCCGGCAGCGCATCCACCTCCGGCTGCGCCGTAAGGTGCTTCATCAATATCTCGCCGACCGTCGCCCCCGCAAACGGCACCTTCCCCAGCACCATCTCGTACAGCATCACGCCCATGGCGTAGATGTCGATCGTGCGGTCGTAGTTTCCGCTCCCGATCTCCGGCGCCATGTAGTGAACGGTCCCCACGCTCACCGTCTGCCCGGAGTGCTGGCTGGCCGTCATGAACTTCGACAGCCCGTAGTCGCCGATCTTGACGTACCCCTCGTCGTAGAAAACGTTGCCGGGTTTCAAGTCTCGATGCACGATCCCGCGCTCGTGCAGATAGTTCAGTCCCTTGCCGATCTCGCGGATCAGGTAAGCCGCCTTCTGCGGCCCCAGCCCGCCCGGCGTCGAGTTCATGAGGTCGCGCAGTGACGTCCCCGCCACATACTCCATCACCACGAACCAGCCCAGGTCCGATGCCTGCCGCACGTCGTAGATTGAAACCAGGTGCGGGCTCTTCAAGTTCAGGCACGCGGCCACGCCGCGCAGCTCGACGCTCGGATTCTCACGCAGATACTTGAGCGCAACTTCCTTGCCGCCGTCCGAAACGGCGTAGTAAACCTCGCCGAATCCGCCGCGGCCCACCGCACGCTGGATCGTGTATCCCTCGAGCGGTCGGTCACCTTGTTTGAACGTAAACATAGGTATCGCCTAAGTCTGTGCCGGCGGCTCGCCGACGCATGGAACAACGCACGAACGGTTAGCCGATCACGCGCCCCGGCGCTGATACGGCCGAATGCAACTGAATCGCCAGGCGAATGCCCGCGATCTCGGTCAATTGGCCCGGCAGCAGTGCAACGCTCGCACCCACGCCGCCGCGATCGACCGAAACCTGTCGAACCGCCAACTGCCCGCCTCGCTCCGACAAGACCAGATTCACGCCCGGAACCGGGATGTGGCACTCGCCGCTCTGGCCGATCAACACTGGCCCGCCGAACAGGATCACCCGTCGCACATCAGCAACGGCCCGAACCCCGGTCCCAAGTTCAATCACGGCCGCGCTGCTCTTGCGGCTCGGCTTCAGAAACGTCCACCGCACGCGCCGACCGAGGCCCACGCGATCGCCGTGGCTCAGCAACGCCTGCCGAACGTGGTGCCCGTCGACCGTCGCTTCCGTTCCGGCCAGCAGAAAGTAGTCCTCGCCCGTTCGCAGAATCTGCGCCGCGTTTTCCGGAAGGTCGGATATCAGCGGCAGGTCCGCGGTCGCGCCCGGACCCGCTCGCCCGATCACGGTCCGATCGCCGCGTAGCAGCAGAAAGCTCCCGATCCCGTCGATCCGCAGCACCAGTCGCGTATCGAGCGACGGAACAACCACCGGCGGCGGCCCCGGCAACGGCCGCATCGACGCCGTATCGTCAAACGCGATCTGAACCTTTCGCGCACCCGCCGGCGAAACGCCAGCGCTGACAAATCCCAGCGGCCCCGCCGCCACCGCCGCCGCCTGTGCAGTGAGAACCCTCAATTGCTCGCGCGCCGTCTCTATCCAGCCCACGTCGCCCGCGACCTGCGCCAGCCGCGTCAGCACGATCTCCGCCTGGTGAAAATTCGAAGCCCGAAACGCCGCCGCCGCCTGCCGCGCCAGCTCGACCGCCGTCTCCAGGTCGCTTCGCGTCGTATTCCGCCGCCCAAGCTCCTCGAGCTGTCCCAGCAACTCGCCGACCCGATCCAGCCGACCCGCCACCAGACTCTCGCGCGCGGCGGACAGCGCCGCTTTGCAGACAGCGCTCTCCGTCGCGTCAATCTCATCCGCCCCGGCATGAAACCGGCGTGCCGCCATCACCCCGCGCGCCGCCGCCGCGAAATCGCCCCGCGCAAGCGCCGCGTTCGCCTCTTCCAGCGCGTGCTCCGCCTGTTCCGCCTGCTTGCCGACGCGTTGTTCCAGTTCTCCCGCTCGCCCGGTGTCCTCGATCCCATCGAGCTGACCCCGCGCCAGCGTCAGTTGCCCCTCGTTCATGTGTTGTTGCACTGCCGCGACCGCCGCCTGCTCGCCGCGCCGATCGCGTTGCCGATCCTGAATCGCGGCGACGATCCGCTGCCGCCAGTCTTCGACCTTCTCGCGCAAGACGCCGCACCGCGCCGCCCGCTCGATGTCGGCCAGTGCGTCGGAAAAGCGCTCCGCAATCAGGTGATCCTGCGCCCGCCGCAGCAGTGGCTCGCACAACTCCGACAGAAGCCGCCGCGCCCGCCCGTCGTCTTTCAGGTCCCGGCCCGAGACGCGATCCAGCGCCTCGTCCAGCCGGCCATTCGCGAAGGCCTCTTCGGCTAGCTTCAGTTGAGATGACTTTGACCGTCCGAACATCGTCAGAAGACCTTATCCGGCCGGGCGTTATGACCTCACGCCGCCGGCCCGTGAGCCGTCTTTCCGCTCTGTATTATGGCGGAACTCCCTAATATTCGTTCCCCGGCCCACTCTATTGCGATCGCCGATAAATCCCCTTTTCGCACGCCACCACAAACGTTTCGACGATCGTTTTCAGCTCCTCCCAGTCCTCGCGAATTCGTTCCGCCTCCGCCGGTACAATCTGCCCGTCGTTCGACACCGACTTGCTCACCGCCCCCAGCAACTCGCTGAACTGCCGCACCAGCTTCTGCGTCGATTCCAGCAGATCCGCGTCAAAGTTCCGCGATTTCACCGGCGGATTCCGCACGAAGAACCCGCCCGCCTGGTGACACAGCCACGACGCGATCGACTCATCCCCCGTCAGCTTGATAATCTCCCGGATCCGATCGAGCGGATTGCTCGTCCCGCTCGCCTCCGGATCATCCGCCCGCGCCTCCTCGCACCACTTGTAGACCAGCGCCGGCGACACCCGCAGCTCCGCCGCCACCGCCTTCACGCCCACCCGATCGATCGCCAGCTTCAGTACGTCGTGTGATTCCACCGGTGCTCTCCATCCTCCGGCCGCCCCGCCCGCGACCGGATCACGATTTGCGACAAGCCCCGATTATAATCGAATCCGCACGGTGCGGTCGTATGGATTCAACCGACGGCTTTCAAACCCAGCGCGAACTCCGCGACCTCCTCGCCGCAGCCGGCCTCCGCCCCCAAAAGCGATTCGGCCAGCATTTCCTCGTCGACCGCAATCTCATGCAAAAGCTGATCGACGCCGCTGAACTCGGCCCCTCCGACGCCGCGATTGAGGTTGGCGTCGGCACCGCCTCGCTCACCACGCAGCTCGCCAAACGTGCCGGCAGAGTCATCGCCGTCGAGATCGACGAGCGCATCGCTGCCGTCGCAGGCCGTCGGCTCGAAGGCCGCGCCAACGTGCAGCTCATCGTTGGCGACGTCCTTCAGTCCAAGTCGAGGCTCTCACCCACGTTTGTCGCGGCGCTGCACGACGCATTAGCCAACCAGCTCCATCTCAAGCTCGTCGCCAATCTCCCGTACGACATCGCCACGCCGCTCATCATGAACCTGCTCACCGCCGACATCCCCATCAAGCGAATGTGCTTCACCGTCCAAAAGGAAGTCGGCGACCGCTTCATGGCCGCCTGCGGCGACGATTCCTACGGCGTCGTCAGCATCCTCACCGCCCTGCGCACGAAGCCCGACCGCATCGCCGCTGTCCCGAAGGAAGCCTTCTGGCCGCGACCCAAGGTCGAGTCCGTCATGCTCCGCCTCGACCCGCACCGCGCCCATCTGAAATCCGCCGCCGACGCTGCCGACTTCAACGCATTCCTCAAGACCTTCTTCCAACAGCGACGAAAAACCATTGGCCGTATCGCCGCCAACACCCCCGAAATTCTCGCCGCCCTCGCCGCCGCCCAACTCGGCCGCACTCTCCGCCCCGAAGCCCTCACCCCAGCCGACTGGCTCCGCCTCTGGACGGAATCGCGCGTCGCCACCCCGCGTTGACATCCTCGCCGCACAATCTCTATCCTTGCATCAGGTCGCGCGGCGGTGGCGCGGCCGACGAACCAACCTCTAAGCGAGCGGCCACATGGAAATCCACGAAACCCTCCTCGAATGCATCGGCCACACTCCCTTGATCCGCCTCCGCCGCGTCTCCGCCGGCCTCAAGTGCCAGCTCATCGCCAAGGTCGAGTACCTCAACCCCGGCGGCTCCGTCAAAGACCGCCCGGCCGTCCTCATGATCGAAGAAGCCGAGAAGGCCGGCCTCCTCAAGCCCGGCGGAACCATCATCGAACCGACTTCCGGCAACACCGGCACGGGCCTAGCCATGGCCGCCGCCATCAAGGGCTACCGCTGCATCCTCGTCATGCCCGACAAAATGGCCCCCGAAAAGTTCCAACTGCTGAAGGGCTACGGCGCGGAGGTCGTCACCGTCCCGACCGTCGGCGCCAACTCACCCGAAAGCTACTACAGCGTCGCCAACCGCCTCACCCAGGAAATCCCCGGCGCGTTCCAGCCCAACCAGTTCGCCAACCCCAACAACCCCAACGCCCACTATCTCACGACCGGCCCCGAAATCTGGCGTCAGACCGACGGCAAGATCGACGTCTTCGTTGCCGGCGTCGGCACCGGCGGCACGATCTCCGGCACCAGCCGATTCCTCCGCGAGAAAAATCCCAACATCAAGATCGTCGGCGCCGACCCCGAGGGCTCCATCTACACCCCCGGCTCCATGCCCAAGTCCTACCAGGTCGAAGGCGTCGGCGAGGATTTCCTCCCCCGCACCGTCGACCTCAAGCTCATCGACGAGGTCATCAACGTCTCCGATAAGGACGCATTCACCATGACCCGCCGCCTCGCCCGCGAGGAAGGCCTCCTCGTCGGCGGCTCCGGCGGAATGGCCGTCTGCGCCGCCATCCAGTTCGCCCGCGAGTTGCCCGCCGACAAACTCGTCGTCGTCCTCCTCCCCGACACCGGCCGCGCGTATCTCAGCAAGATATACAACGACGAATGGATGCAGGCCCAGGGCTATCTCGCCACCAGCGACATGCAGTTCACCGTCGGCGACGTCCTCGACCAGAAGGGCGAAACCCCCAACCTCATCACCATCTCGGCCAGCGAGCCCGTCATCAAGGCCGTCGAGATGTTCCGCAAGTACGAAATCTCCCAGCTCCCCGTCGTCAACTTCAAGGGCGAGATCATCGGCGGCCTCGTCGACACCACCGTCATGCAGCTCATCTTTGACCACGTCGACATCTCGAAGAAGCGCGTCGCCGATGTGATGAACCGCTCGTTCCCCCGCCTCGAACGCGCCGACCCCATCGACCGCGCCTACAAGGCCCTCTCTCTCGGCTCCTCGGCTGTCATGGTCACCGACGGCGAAAAACCCGTCGGCGTCATCACCAAGGCCGACATCATCCACTACCTAAGCCGAGGCGCCGCCGCCGACCACAAACCCGCGTAGGGTGCGTGCTCTGCACGCACCGGGCTTTTTTTCGATCGACATTCTCGCGTACAATCATCCGTACGCATCGACACGATTAAGACAGGCTCGACGGGTTACCCGTCCGCCGGACGAAGAGAGAAAGATGCTCCGCAGGATTCTGAGCTTCGTCGCACTCTTTGTGCTCTGTTACAGTCTCGTGTACTTGGTTCAGTACAAGCTGACGGGTTGGTCAAGCGACTTCGAACTCTATCAGCTCAAAACAACCATCGCCGCATGCTTGGCAGCCATTCTGTTCGCTGTGGACCTGCTGCTCGATTCTGGGCGTCGTCGCAAAAAGTTCTAACGCGCCGCGCCCCGCAAGCGCTTCAAAACCGTATCTCCACCTCCGCCATGAACGACCGCCGATCCCCGATCCCCGCCTCGATCATCAAGCCCGCGTGCTTCCCCAGCTCCAGCCGCCCGCCCACGATCCCGTTCCACGGATTGTCCGCCTCCACGCTCGCATGAAAGTTCAGCGGCAGAATCCCCAGCCGCCCGCTCATGTCGCGCTGCACCCCCTGGTACATGGCCCCGCCCCACACCGACAGGTGCACTTCGCCCACCGGCGACGTCCGAAGGATTCGCTCGCGCACACCCAGCCGCGTGCTGAACACCCACACATCCACCGCATCAAGCGACGCAACGACATCCTTGAAATCTATAAACGTCCGCGTGATGTTCACGTCCGTCAGCCCGAACAGGATCGTCGCCCGATCCTTGAACGGCCGGAACCCGCCCGCGACCGTGGCGCCGAGCCCCAGCGTCGGCCCGTCGAAATTCAGCCGCAGGTCATACGTGGGCGTAAATCGCCGCACGATCGGCATCGACGGCCCCAGTGCAATGTCCGCTCGCCCATCGACGTACCCGGCGATGCCGTACAAGCTCAGAAACGGCAGCACCCAGCCCTCGAACCGCGCCGTCCACGCCGTCTCGGTCACCTTGACGTTCGACACCTGCACCAGACTGCCGATGTTGAGCAGCCCGCCGCCCGGCCCCCCGATCGTCACCTTCGGCACGCCGAAGTTCTGCTTGGCCGAAAACACATTCCCCGACAGGCACAGCGGCAGCGGCAGCTCGTACCCCGCCTCCCGCGCCTCCTTCGCCCCCCAGATCGGCAACCCCGACCAGTGCGCCACCTCGCTCCCCGGCACCAGCTCCAGCCCGGCCGGCAACTCATCATCGACCGGCTTCGTCGTCGCCTCCCCGGCCATGGCCGCACCTGTGCAGTAGATGGCCGCGACAACGATGAGCGTTCGAATCATGTTCAAGCCGCCATCATCGCGCTTTTCCCGGCGTCCGGCCATGCCTTCCGCACGGCGCACAGGATACAATTAAGTTCAATCAGCGCGGCCGGCGCAACTTGATGGACTCCGTGCGTTGAATGACCCCGCCAGCACACGAGCTACCTCGAACGATTTCAATTCGAGCGACGCCTGTTCCACCGGGCATTTTCGCCGTTTGCCTTCGTTTCGAAATGACTCGAAAGAACCCGTTTTATTATGTGGGCTTTCTGAAAGCCGACGGAACGCTTCGCTTGACGCAAGCACAACTGCTTGCGTCGTTCGAACAGGACGTCGTCATGGGAATCATGGACTATGGCAACCCCAACGCGGAGTTCACCGGCCGAATCAGCATTGAGGGTATGAGTGCAGAGGATTTGAATCGCGCAATTCTCGCGTTTGATCAGTTCCACGAATTCTCGAACTATCCGCCAGGATATCGAGAGAGTTTGGTCAGAGCCCGGAGTGACGGGCTCAATCCTGGGGAGTTCGAACTGCACCTCACACTCGGTTAGAAATGCTCCGGCAACGGCTGTGAACGAGGCAGCACTCTCTCGGAGAGAATTGGTCTACGCCGGCGACTCGGTGCCGCCGCGGACCACGGGCCCGACGAGCCGTCTGCGGACACCTCAATGAAATGCCCCGCCATCCGCCGGCCGTTCTTCATTGTTCGTTTGCTGTATGTCATTGACCGCACCCCTCCAAACCTCGGTTCTCCATTTTCCATAACTCATTTACGGTTTTCCATTACTCGCCGCCCCAAGCCCGCCGCCCGATGCGTCTCGCCACACACCCGCCGCCCCGCCCCCATTTTTTCCTTCGGCCCGCCCCCCGTCCGCGGTATGATGTTCCCCGGTCCACTACGGGCAAGCCATGCCTCACAAGCCCACCACGACCCGATCGCCGCGAGCCTTTTCGCTCCTCGAACTCCTCGTCGTCATCTCCATCATCGCTCTCATCATCGCTCTGCTCATGCCCTCGCTCACTGCCGCCCGGCAGGAAGCCCGCCGCATGTACTGCCTCGCCAACCTCCACCAGCTCGCCGTCCTCGCCCAGACCTACTCGCAGGACGACCCCGACGGCCAGTCCATCGCCGTCCCGCACAACGGCAACAACATCGCCCTCATCGACGGCCTCTACGACTACGGCGGCCCCAGCGCCTCCCTCGATCGATTCGACGACCCCGCCATGACCATCTGGGGCCCCGACAGCCCCAACAACGCCGGCATGCGTCCGCTCAATCGCCTCCTCTTCGGCGGCGACGTCTCCCAATCCGAAACAGGAATCTTCAAGTGCCCCGGCGACGAGGGCTGGGTCGAAGTCCCCGACAATCCCCGCTCCGTCGCCTACGGCGCGTTTCTCCAGGGCCCCTTCTGGCGCGCCACCGGAACCAGCTACCGCGCCAACGCCTGCCGCGCATCTTCCGGCGGTGCGCCCCGCGGCGACGCTCCCTACTCCGCCTACGAAGACCTGACCAACGTCTACTCCATGGGCCCCTATCTCCGCAGCGGCTCCAAAGTCAACAACGTCTCGCAGATGATCCTCTTCTGCGAATCGATCATGTGGCAGGCACTCTGGAACAGCTCCGACGTCGGCGATGAGCCCGACGCACTCAATCTCCCCGGCTGGCACGGCAAGATGACCCGCTTCAACGCCGCCATGTACGACGGCCACGCCACCACCTTCACCCTCGAGCGCTACCGGACCCAGTTCTCACCCACCGGCGACCTCATCGAGCGCGGCCCCGAATGGCAATTCGACTGCTTCCCCGAACCCCTGATCCCCGATCCCCCGGGAACCCAGGCTCCCTGACGAGCTGTTGCCGCTCCTCCCGCCTCGCCGCGCACTTCTCTCGACGCTACGATGCCCCAACAGAGAGGAGTCGTCCCATGAAATTCTCCACCAAAGCCATCCACGTTGGCCAGGCCGCCGACCCCACCAGCGGCGCGACCATCGTCCCCATCGTCCAGACCAGCACCTACACCCAGGACGGCCTCGGCCAGCACAAGGGCTACGAATACGCCCGCACCGGCAACCCCACCCGGACCGCCCTGCAGGAGTGCCTCGCCTCCCTCGAAACCGCCCGCCACGGCCTCTGCTTCGCCTCCGGCACCGCCGCCACCCACGCCGTCACCTCGCTCCTCTCCGCCGGCGACCACGTCATCTGCGGCGACGACGTCTACGGCGGCACCTATCGCATCTTCCAGCTCGTCCTCGCCCGCTACGGCCTCTCCTTCTCCTTCGTCGACATGACCGACCCCAGGCGCGTCGCCGCCGCGATCCGCCCCAACACAAAAATGCTCTGGCTCGAAACGCCCACCAACCCGCTCCTCAATATCTACGACCTCGCCGCCATCACCCAGATCGCAAAAGGCAAAAACCTCATCACGGTCGTCGACAACACCTTCGCCAGCCCGTACCTGCAGACCCCGATCGACTTCGGCGTCGACCTCGTCGTCCACAGTACTACCAAGTACATCGGCGGCCACAGCGACGTCGTCGGCGGCGCCGTGCTGACAAGCAACGAGAAATATTACGAGACCATCAAGTACCACCAGAACGCCATGGGCGGCACGCCCGGCCCCTTCGACTGCTGGCTCGTCCTCCGCGGCGTAAAGACCCTCGCCCTCCGCATGTGGCAGCACTGCGAAAACGCCATGCAGATCGCCAAGTTCCTCCACAGCCACCCGGCCGTCGAGCAAGTCCGCTACCCCGGCCTCCCCGACCACCCCCAACACGAACTCGCTGCCCGCCAGATGCGCGGCTTCGGCGGCATGGTCTCCTTCACCGCCAAGGGCGGCCTGCCCGCCGTGCAACGAATCCTCACCCGCACCAAGCTCTTCTCACTCGCCGAGAGTCTCGGCGGCGTCGAAAGTCTCATCGGCCACCCCGCCAGCATGACTCACGGAAGCATTCCAAAGGCCGACCGCGACGCCCGCGGCATCACCGACGGCCTCATCCGCCTCTCCGTTGGCATCGAAGACGCCGACGACCTGATCAAAGACCTCGACCAGGCCCTTTCATCGACGGCCGCGACGCAGACCACCACAACCCGCGTGCCCGTTGCCCAGCACTGATCACCAACGCATGCGGACGCGAACGGCCCTCTCTCTCTTCCTGCTCGCGGCCGGTGTCGCCCGCGCCGACTGGCAATCCCTCGGCGACATCACCGCCGTCGAACACGACGCCACGACCGTCACCATCCACTGCGACAAGGCCGCGCTTCAAATCTCCGCCATCGCCGACGGCGTCGCCCGCATCCGCCTCGCCCCCAGCGGCACGTTCGCCCGCGACTTCTCCTGGGCTGTCAAAGACCCGAGCCCCAAGGGCACGATCGAGCAATTCGATGAAGACTCTCATTCGTGCAAATTCTCGGCAGGGGGGCTGCAATTCGTCGTCTCCCGCCGCCCATGCCGCCTCTCAATCTTCGATCACACCGGCCGCCCCCTTGTCGTCGACGACGCCTCGCGCGGCATTGCCTTCAGCCAAGCCGCCACCACGCAACCAACGATCGACCAACCCGCCCCCGTCCGCGTCTGGCAGCAGCTCCCGCAAGGCACCGCCATCTACGGCCTCGGCGAAAAAACCGGTCCGCTCA
The DNA here is from genome assembly GCA_964549445.1 of uncultured Planctomycetaceae bacterium. Classification (GTDB taxonomy): domain Bacteria; phylum Planctomycetota; class Phycisphaerae; order UBA1845; family UTPLA1; genus SpSt-539. Next base: position 12,063 of record CAZJVS010000052.1, on the reverse strand, counting down.
ACAAGCGCGGCCTCGCCCTCACCATGTGGAACACCGACACCTCCTACGGCCCATCGACCGACCCGATCTACCAGTCGATTCCGTTCTTCCTCGCCGCCAATGACGGCAACTGCTGCGGCATCTTCCTCGACAACCCCTGGCGCTCCTCCTTCGACTTCGACAAGGAATCCCGCAACACCCTCAGCTTCGGCGCCGAAGGCGGCGAGCTGAACTACTACGTCCTCGCCGGCCCGACCCCGAAGGACGTCCTCCAGCGCTACACCGACCTCACCGGCCGCCTCGAACTCCCGCCCCTTTGGTCCCTCGGCTACCAGCAATGCCGCTACAGCTACTACCCCGAGTCCCGCGTCCGCGAGATCGCCGCGACCTTCCGCAAGAAAAAAATCCCCTGCGACGTCCTCTACCTCGACATCGACTACATGGACGGCTTCCGCTGCTTCACCTGGAACCGCAAATGGTTCCCAGACCCACACAAGCTTACCAACGACCTCCACGCAGATGGCTTCCACGTCGTCACGATCATCGACCCCGGCATCAAGGTCGATCCGAACTACCCCGTCTACGACTCCGGCACAAAGCAAAACGCCTGGCTCACCCAGCCCGACGGCAAGCCCTACATCGGTCGCGTCTGGCCCGGCGACTCCGTCTTCCCCGACTTCACCAATCCCGCGATCCGCGACTGGTGGGCCGACCTCTTCCCGCCCTTCATCGAATCTTCCGGCGTCGACGGCATCTGGAATGACATGAACGAGCCCGCCAACTTCTCACTACCAACCCACACCGTCCCGCTCGACCTCCGCTGCAACAACGAAGGCGAACTCGCCTCCCACCGCGCCGCCCACAACATCTACGGCATGCAGATGCACCGCGCCACCCGCGACGGCCTCCTCCGCGCCCGCCGCGGCCAGCGCGCCTTCACCCTCACCCGCGCCACCTACGCTGGCGGCCAGCGCTTCGGCGCAGCCTGGACCGGCGACAACGCCTCCACCTGGGAACACCTCGGCCTCAGCATCTCCATGACCCTCGGCATGGGCCTCTCCGGCCTGCCCTTCGTCGGCCCCGACATCGGCGGCTTCAACGGCGGCGCATCCCCCGAGCTCTACGCCCGCTGGATCCAGGTCGGCGCGCTCCTCCCGTACTGCCGCACCCACACCTCCTGGACCAGCCCCGACCAGGAACCGTGGTCCTTCGGCCCAAAGGTTGAAGAAATCGCGAGGCAATCCATCCGCCGCCGCTACGAAATGCTCCCATACATCTACACGCTAATGGAAGAATCCACCCGCACCGGCACCCCCATCGTCCGCCCCGTCTGGATGGAGTTCCCCGACTGGCGAAGCCATTGGGACGAAGGCAGCATCTTCATGCTCGGCAACGAACTCCTCGTCATGCCCACCCTGCAGCCCGCCGCACGCGACCGCACCGTCTGGCTCCCGCCCGGCGTCTGGTACGACGTCGCATCGGGCAACGTCCACGCCGCCGGCCAGCCCGTCCCCGTCCCCGGCGCGCTCGATCATCTCCCGCTCTTCGCCCGCGCCGGCGCAATCATCCCCATGCAGTCCCCGATCCAGCACACCGGCGAAAGGCCGCGCGACCCGTTCATCATCGACATCTGGCCGAACGCCGACTCATCCGGCGCGGTCTACGAAGACGACGGCGCGACCTACAGGTTCCGCAAGGGCGAGTTCCACCGCACGCAAATCCGCTGCCGCACCGACGGCGACAACATCGACGTCACGCTGTCCAGGCCCGAGGGCACATTCGTCCCGCCGCAGCGCACGCCGCTCATCCGTTTCCATGGCCTCGGCGGCGACGTCGAACTGGCCCGCTGCGCATACGGCGAAGAGTTCCCCGCCGCCGACCTCGCAATGAACACCGTCGAAAAGTTCCATTCGCACGACGGCAAGACCTGGTTCGTCCGCATGAAGCCCGATGACGGCCGCCCCCAGGCCCTCCGCATCCTCGTCAAGCCCCAGCCCGGCGAAACCAAACCCGTCAGGTTCCAACTCAGCGAAAAAAACCCGCTCCTCCACGTCAGCGACATGCTTCCCCCGCGCTACGAAGACGGCGGCGTCCGACTCGAAATCAAGAACACTTGGAACACCTACCTCGTCCTGCCGCGCATCCGCGCCAGCGCCGAAGCGCTCCCCATCCTCAAGCTTCGCATCTCGACCGAAAAGACAAAGCAACTCTCCGTCCGCTTCGCCACCGAGCAGAACCCCACCCTCTCCGACCGCGTCGCCGCCCGCTTCGCCGTCACCCCCGACGGTAAACCGCGCGACTACGTCATCGACCTCGCCAAAGAGTCCCCCGACACATGGAAGGGCACCGTCTACTTCCTCCGCATCGACTTCACCGAAGGCACCACCGCCGACGAATCCGTCCGCCTCGAACGCGTCGCCCTCGAACCGCGGCCGTAGCACTCACCCCCCGGTAATGAACACCTCTTTCTTCGGAAACTGTGCAACCACGCCCTCCGCCACCCCGAAGTTCGTCGCCAGAAGCTGCCGCGGATTCGACGCAAGCCACTCGCTCAACGCAATCTCCTGGTACTCCCCGCTGTTAAACATCAGCAGCATCGAGCACTCCTCGCGCCCGATGTTCTCGATGTAGTGCCCGTACCCCTGCGGCGCAAATCCCACGTCGCCTGGCCCATACTCCGCCGTCCGCGCCCGCCCCTTCGATCCGAACACCGTCATCCGCGCCCGCCCCGAAATGTAATACTGCCACTCGTCCGCGTTGGGGTGCCAGTGCATCTCGCGCAGCGCCCCCGGCCGCAGCGTCATCAGCGCCCCGCTGATCGTCTTCGAAATCGGAAACTCCGCCGCCGTCACCAGCCGCAGCGTCCCGCCCGGATACACCCGCGGCTCCCGCGCCATCAGCCGATACCGGTGCGTCAGCGGCGGCGCCAGCTCGCTCCCCGCCGCCGGCTCCTCCGGCAACTCCGGCGGCACCGGCCCGACAGCGATATACACTTCCTTCTTCGGAAAGCTCGCAAACGCGCCCGCCGGCATGCCCAGGTTCTTCGCCAGCACTTCCGCAGGCGTCCGCGACATCCAGTCCGAAATCGAAAACGTCGCAAACTCCGAGAAATACCCGTTGTCGAACACCAGCAGAAAGCTGCAATCCCCCGGCCCGATCCCCTGGATCGAGTGCCCGTGCCCGCGCGGAAAATACCACACGTCGCCCGGCCCGAAGTCCGGCGTCTCGCGATTCCCCTGCGGATCGACGATCGTCGTCCGGCACCGCCCCGAAAAAACATAACCCCACTCCGCGGCGTTCGCATGCCAGTGCAGCTCGCGCAGCGCCCCCGGCTTCAGCGTCATGTAAACGCCCGCGATCGATTTCGCGATCGGAAACTCCGCCGCGCTCGCCTCCTTCGCCGACCCGCCCGCCTCAACCCGCCCCGTCTGCGCCCCCAGCGGATATCGAATCTCCGGAATCTCCTCGTTCATCGTCACTCCTTCAGCCCCGCAATCGGCGACATCAAGCCCGGCCGCCGAGCCACTCGAACAGTATCGCGTAAAACTCCTCCCGCGCCGCCCGCTCCAGCCACGGATAATGCCCGCACCGCGCCAGCTCCCGATACTCCAACTGCGGAATCACCGCCGCCAGCCGTTCGCGCGTCGCCCGCGCCGGGTGCGGATCCGAGTCGCCGTGAATCATCAGCACCGGCTGCCGCACCGCCGCCAGCGCCGCCGGGTAAACGCCGGCCGTCTGCAACGCCAGCATATCCTCCCACGTCTCGTAGTACGCCCGATGGTCAAACCCCACCGTCTCGTCCGCGTGCGGAATCAGGTCCACCGAGTCGATCTTCAAATACAGCCGCCCCAGCGCCCGCAGCTGCGCATCGGTACTCGGGTCCGTCTCCGTCCACCGTTCCGCCCGCGCCGCCGGGTCCGTCCGCATTCGTCGGCTGCGCTCCTCGTGCATCTGCCGCCGCGCCGCGACGTCAAACGTCCCGCACCCCACCAGCACGATCGCCCGCGCACAATCCGCATGCTCCGCCGCGCACGCCAGCGCCAGCATCGCCCCCCACGAATGCCCCACGATCAGCGGCGGCCGCCCCTCGTCCGACCCGCGCGCAACCGCGTAAAGATCTTCGATATGTTTCTTCACCGTCAACGGCTCGCCGCTCGACCCGCGCTGCAACGGCTCCCACACCCGGAACTGTTCCGCCAGCCGCCGCGCTACCGGCGCGACATACCCGCCCGCCCCCGGACCGCCATGCAACAGCAACACCAGCGACCCCGCCTCGCCATACCGGCGAACGGTGAGCGGCGGTTGTGTTGGGTCATCCGGTTTCAATTGTTACTCCGAGCGGGACGCGGTTGCCCGATCGGATGATGGCCGGTGGCGGGCCGGTGAACAAGAGTCGTGAACGGAGTACGTCAGGCGGATCGGGAGCGGCTGCCCAGAGTTTTGCACGTCGCGCCCGCGGCGCGTCGTTATTTCTTCGCCTTCTCCGACTTCTCCGCCTCATCGGCGCACGGATGTTCGCTGGCTCCGATGCCGAGGGCGACGTTCTTCATGTACTTGTCGGGCGCGGACTCGAAACGCTTGATGCAGTTTGGGCAGCAGAAATAGACGACAGTCCCATCCCTGGTTTTCGTCGAGACCTCGGGATCGATGTCCTCGCCGCTCACGGGGCAGAGTACCTGCGTCGTATAGCAACGGGCGAGGATGTCCTTTTCGAACTCCGACGGTTTCGCTTCAAACTTCGCCATGCACTTATCGCAACAGAAATACAGCTCCTGATCATGGTGCTTCATCGACACCGAGCGGTCGATGCCCTTTCCGCACGCGGGGCAGTTGACCTGCACCTTCTTCGGGGCCAGGGCGATCTGCTGCGACTTGACCTGGGTGACGTATTTCGCCGGGTCGGCCTTGTACTTTTCAATGCACTTGGTGCAGCAGAAATACACCTTCATGCCCTTGGTCTCGACGAAGACCTTGCGGTCGATTTTCTCGCCGCTGACAGGACAACGGACTTCCAAAGCCGGACAGCCGGCGGCAGTGGATTTCTTGTCGACGTCGTTCGCGCCGGCGTAGGCCAGCGGGCCGAAAAGGGCGGCGGCGGTCGTGGCGACGATGAGGACTCGCGTTTTCATGGGAGAACTCCTTCGATGATGCGTCGGTCGGTTCGCCGGGCGGGGACCGAGATGAACAGACCTTCCGCCGGCACATCCGGAGAGAGGTGCAAGTCTCGTGCCAAGAGGCAGGAGGTCGAATAGGACTAATGTAGTGCGAATGGCGGGCGGGGGCGGGACTTGTCACTAAAGCGGAACCCGATCGGGAGAAACCCCGCCTGAGACCTGGCGGCTTGACGTTAAATGGCAGCAGTTGGAATGGAGGCGATCCTCAGAAGTTGTAACCGTGGGAATTCCGGTCTCGGACGAGGCAGCGCTTCGAGATGGATGGCATCGCTTGGCGTTACTTGGCGAGGTAGCGGAGATTTCCCCGACGCCACGGGCGGGATCGATCCGGCGGGCCGGCTGGAACGGCGTCGATCCAAAAAAGTTGGAACGGTGAGAATTTCATTATCGGGCCGTCCAACCGTTTCTGGCGAAAGGGCGTTACTTGGCGTTGATTGGCGGTTCATTCCAGAGCTCGCGGCCGGCACGGGCCGACCGTGCGCCGCGGCGCGCGGAATCGGCGCTGCGGTCGGGCCAGTTCGTGCGCGCGGAATCGCTCGGGATTCCGCCAAGCCGGTTTGGAGTATGTTAGGTTTTAGTTTGGGGAAGTCAAGCCGGGCGATTGTCGACGGGACACTCACGGGTTTGCGCCGGGCGCCCGACGGCACGCCTCTTGCGTTCGCCACCCTGTGAATTTTCTTGAGTTCCGCGCGTTTTCGCGGTACGCTCCCGGCGTTTGGCGCTGCATTTCTCAGCCAAATCCAGCCGAAAGGAGCATCCCATGCGGAAGGCGGTTCTCGCAACGGCGATCCTGGTGCTCACCGTCTCGGCGGCGCAAGCCGCCCTCATCACGGTCACGGCGGAGGGCACGGTCGTCTTCAATGGCATCACCACCGCACCGCTCAACGCGGTCGGCGGCGGCGATTCGGCGGTCATGACATTCCAGGTCGACTCGAACGTCTTCGTCAACGGCGGCCTCGGCGACACGCGCGGCTACGAGATCATCCAGCCGTCGTTCGCGCTGAACTTCAACGCGCCGCCGGTCTCGGTCGGGTTGTTGAACCCGTTTCCGGGCGGCCAGTTGCCCTACTTCACGCTGGCCGACGGAATCCCGGTGTCGGACGGATTCTGGGTCTCGACGAGCCCGGATTCGCCGGGCGGGGTGCCGATCTCGCAGACACCGCTGCAGGCCAACGTCGACCTCGGCTACATCGGGACGACGCTCAGCTCGCTCGATATCCTCGACGCGCTGGGGACGTACGACTTCACGGGGCTGACACGATTCAGCTATACGCTGTGGCAGATCTCGCCGGACAACACCCGGATGGAGATCGACTTCGTGAAACTGACGATCGTACCGGAGCCGGCGACGATGGCGCTGCTGGGAGGATGGGGTCTGATCCTGCTGCGACGGCGGCGGTAGGCAGGCCGGAATCGGTATCGGGGCGGGAAGATTGCCCTCGACGGTCATGACCGTCGGGGGTTTTTCTTGCTCAGCTTTCTGAAAGTCAGATCGGCAATGCTTGCGTCAATCTCGCGAACCCGATAAAAACTGGAATGGTTCAGGAATCGAGTCATCCAGCCCGCGCACTTGCCTCGACCGTTCATTCGTCGGTTGACTGGGCTTAACTTGAACGTTAAGATTCATATCGTCGATGAACTGTTCGTCGGAGGCGCATACAAAACGGACGTCTGGATCTCCAAGGCGGCGGCGGAGCATCTCGACGAGTTCGCCGGGGAGCGCGATGGGATTCGGTTTGTGAAGAAACTCGAGGAATACGCAAAAGCCGGCTTCGCGAATTTCGAGGGCGCGTCCATCCTGCACGAATGGAGCGGCGTCTACCGCGTGGCGCACCGGGCGTCGCTGTTTCGACTGGTCGGCTTCTACGAGCGACGACCGGAGTCGTTCATCGCGATTGACGCGTTCGTCAAGCATGGACAGCAACTGTCGAAATCGGACCGGTTGCGAATCGATCGTGTCGCTGACGTTTGTCGGCTCCATTCGTGGAAGAGACGTGAAACATGAGCAAGGCAAGTCGCTCGATCCTCAGCAAGCTCGGCGCATTTAATCGGACGCAGGAAAGCGTCGGCGTGGAGTTACGGGTGTCACTATCCGAGCTGCTGGTCCGCACTCTCAGAATTCGGGGTTGGAGTCAGCGGCAACTGGCCGCGGCCGCCGACGTAAAGGAACCGTTCGTCAGTCGCATTCTTCACGGAAACGTAAACTGCACGCTGGACACCATCGGCAATCTACTTTTCGCACTGGGCGTCCGAGCCAAGTTCGAAGAAACGCCGCGGATTCTCGATGGGATTCACGGCACAACCAAGACGTTCAAGCTCTTTCGGCAGGAAGGTACCCATGTCACAGGCACAGCCGGCACAAGCTCGTCCACCGACGCAAACATCAAGTGGCGCGACCGCGTCGCATGACCAGGTCCAGGTCGACGTCGCCAAACTCCCGATCGATTCGGATCCGTCGCTGCGGCTCGTCTGGGTCGACAAGATGGACATTCTCGTCCGAGGGGATATTCCCATGGCGACGCTGCGATTTTACTCCGTTATCGGAGACAAGCTCGCCGAGGCCAGCAGACTTCAGACGAGCGTTTCGCATCTCAAGGCGATAGCAGACGTGATTTGCCGCGTCTTGAATCACTACCCGGAAAAGCAGGGCAAGTAACCCCATCACGTCATTCTGAGGCGTCGCTCGGCTGGCGCAGTCGCCGTGGGCGCGGCCTGCGGCCGCACGAATCGGGCAGGTCGGGGCTGACGCGATTCAGCTACACGCTGTGGCAGATCTCGCCGGACAACGTGCGGATGGAGATCGACTTCGCACGGCTGACGATCGTACCGGAGCCGGGGACGATGGCGCTGCTGGGAGGATGGGGTCTGATCCTGCTGCGACGGCGGCGACGGTAGAGATAGAACGAATCGGTCGGGGAGGAGGAAG
>CAZJVS010000052.1:0-3884 GCA_964549445.1 uncultured Planctomycetaceae bacterium | reverse complement strand
CTGCTGCGACGGCGGCGACGGTAGAGATAGAACGAATCGGTCGGGGAGGAGGAAGCGCCCTCGACGGCGATCGCCGGCGAGGGCGCTGTTTTTGTTTGGTGGGTTTGGAGTGCGCCCAAGCTACCGGTAGCGGCGCGCCGTCGTGTTGTAATGGCATTGGCGAGTAACTTGCGAGAGAGTGGGTTGTCCGAAAAGGCCTTATCGGACCGCGCCCGGCGAGCCGAAACGCCTAAAATTCAAGGGAATTGAATCGATCGAGGTTCGCAGCTAAGCTCAACAGTCCCCGGTAGAGTATGGCCAAGGCGATGTGTAGATGAGTTCACCGATTGGACTTGCGCTTGTCATCTGCGACAGCCTGTATCGCGATGTCCCAGGCAACAAACCGGCGCTGATCGGGCTGTTCAGCAATGTTACGGCGGGGACTTTCCCGGCGACTCATGCACGAATGTGCGTCTATGCATCCGTCACGGAAGTGCGTGAGAACTCCAAGTTCCGTCTGGAGTTGTCGCACTCGGAAACAGACGAGTCGGTGATCTCGGTCGCTGGTCCCCCGATGGACGGCGTCAGCCCGTTACAGATCATCGACATGTTTTTTGATCTGAGCGCTTTGACGTTCAAGACGCCCGGACTTTACTTCATGAGACTCTGGGCGAACGATCATTTGGTCCTGCAGCGCCCGGTCTCGTTGATCGAGGCGCGGAAACAAGGCAAGGAGTCGGGCAAATGAGCACGAGCATCATTCTGGACGTTGAAGCGGAGGAGGCCGCGGTCCGAATGACCCAGACCATCCCCAGCGAGCTCGCGTACGTCCGCGCGCCCATGGACCCGGGCGAGGAACAACGGCTTCGCCTCATGGAGTTGTCCGGGGCATACAGCTTCTGGGATCGGCCGGAGGAAGACGTTTACACGCTGGACGACGGCTTCCCGGCATGAACTGCGGGGATGTCGTTCTGGTCTTGTACCCCTTTACCGACGCGTCCGGGTCGAAGGTGAGACCGGCGATCGTTATCTCTGCTGATCACTTCAATCGGTCTGAAGATCGGATCCTGCTGCCGATCAGTTCTGCACCGGACAAGAATGATTCTCACGCATATCCGATCACCCGCTCGCACCGGACATTCACCCAGAGCGGCTTGAAATACGAATCGTCAATCAAATGGACGAAGCCAACAGCCCTATCCACATCGCTCATCGTCAGACGCCTCGGCGCGATCGACCCGTTGACGATTTCCGAAATCAGCGCCAAGCTGCGGTCCATCTTCCCCAATTAGAACGACCGGCAAACCGCGTTCCGGGGCACGGTGACGCGCTTCGACTGTGGTCGCGAACGGACCTCCGGTTCGTGCACACCCTGCGCTATCGGGGAGGATTCCGGCCGGCGGCGGGATGCGCGGCTACGCGCTGGCGATTGGGGTCTGGGCTCTTGGGGGAGCGCTGGGTGGGAGTTTCCCACTCCGCCCTACGCGGCGGTTTGCCGTTGGCGTTCAGGTCCCGGTCCTGAACGGGTGGCCGACGGAGAAGGGTGCGGGAAAACACCTAGGGAATTCACAGGTTTTGGGGCGTTGGAGATGGGGGCCGTTCGTTGACTTGGGGGGCTCGAATTCGTTAATCTGGAACGAGTTAGGCGGGTGATGGATGCTGGGAGTGGGAAGCACGACACGTCGGACGATTCGCGTCTCACCCTGTTGCATTAGCAAGGTTTTGACCCCGTCGGCGACGGCCGGCGGTGTGGCCATCAAATTCACGTCTGTCGACTGAAGGAGCAGGGATCATGTCTTCTGGTATTCAGGGTGCGGGCTGTCGGAAGAACTGGTTAAACGTTTTTGTGGGGGTGATTGGGCTGCTTTCGATAGCGACGGTGGCAAATGGTCAGCAAGTGGTGATCAGTCAAGTGTATGGAGCCGGTGGTAATTCCGGTGCGACATTTCAGAATGACTATGTCGAATTATTTAATCGCGGCACCATAGGCGTAAACGTCAATGGGTGGTCTCTCCAGTATACATCCGCCAGCGGGAATTCATGGGGCTCAAGTTCCACCCTGAAGTTCAATCTACCTAACACCACGATCCAACCCGGCCAGTACTACACAATAAGGCTCGGAAGTATTGCAGCGATCGGGGCGCCCGTTCCGGCGGACGTCGATGGTTCCACTACGATCAACATGTCGGCCACCGCAGGCAAAATCGCACTCGTGAGCTCTACGACACAGCTCACGCAGGTGACTTGTCCGACTGACGCAACGATTGTCGATCTCGTCGGCTACGGCACCAGCGCGAACTGCGTTGAAGGAAGCGCGAATGCGCCGGCGCCTGGCGCCACGACTGCGATTTTTCGAGTTCTGGGCGGGTGCACGGACAACAACCAGAACGGTACCGATTTCATCACCAGTTCACCGCGACCGAGGACCCGAGACACATATTCGCCCCGAAACGTGTGCGGCGGCGGGCTGACGACCGCGCGGACCGACACGACCAGTATCGGCGCGATCGTTGATGGCGTCGCAAACTTCTTGTTCCCAGAGTTCGGAAGTGGTGGTGGTAACCAATACCTGTTCGTCGGCGACGGCAATGGCTTCGCGGGCCAGCTCGGATATCACCCGGCTTCGAACGCAAGCGGAGTCGTCTACTTAGACAGCGACCCGGCGAATTTGTACGTCGGGCTTCAGCTCGGCAACAACCTCGGTGCAAATGACATTGTCGTGGTGTTGCTTGATACTGCGCCGGGTGGATTCAATCCGTCGGACACGTCGGATCCGTCTCGCCGCGCGATCACGCGACTGCTACAGAGTACTTTGCCGACAGGGTTTGTCCCAGATACCGCAGTCGCATTTGGTCCTTCCGGAGTATTCGCGTATCAACTCGCGGCGAACATCAATTTCCTGTCGGGTAATACCACGGCGGGAAGCGGAACTTCTTCGTCACAATTCCGCGAGATTCGGATTCCGTATTCCAACATGGCCGGGGTTAGTCCGAGCTCAACCGTGAATTTTCTGGTCGGGTTGGCCGCCGCTGGCAGCGCGCCTGCCTTCCTTGCAAACGAATCTGTGCCGGCGTCGGGAGCCCTAAACACACCTGCGAATCCCGGTACGAGTGGCGGTGTCTTTTCCAACCATAACAGCTTCACAACCATCGGGTTCTCACCAGCGCTGACGACGTCACACACCGACTCGGCGGCGGGCGGAAGCAGTGTCGATGGTGTACTCGGCTCGAACGAGTACGGACCATCAAATTCCTATGTTTACGCCGGCGGTGGCTCGGGCTTCGGCGGGACAGTCGGTGGAGCTACTGCAAGGCTATACATGAACAGCGATGCAACGAATTTATACGTCGGCTTTCAGCCGGGAGCGGCAGTTAACGATGTGGTGACCGTCTATTTCAACACTAAGGCCGGCGGTTTTACAGACGCGACGATGGATGACACTACCACGAACGACCGAAAGGTGATTTCGAATCTCACGCTCAACCCGGATGATGCGTTTCCATTCGCCGCGGACTATGCCCTTACAATTTGGAATTCAGGAAGCGGGGCATTTCTGTACGAGTTGCAGGGCCTAGGTAACACGCACACGTTCGTCAGCAATGCAAATATCACGCCCTCCGGCGCGGGATCGTCGACGGTCTTTCGCGAAATGTCGATCCCCTTAACGACCTTAGGAGTTGCCGGTGGAGGAAACGTGGATTTCTTCGTGGCGTACTGCGCAACGTCTAACGCGAACTCGAATGAGTCCATTCCAAGCTATCTCGTTGCGTTTGTATCAAATGCCTATCCAGGCACGAACGGTCCGACACCTGGCTACGGCGCGTTTGACCGCTTTGTCGTTGAAAACCCCTGCACGCCGCCGTCGATCGCATCCGGCCCGACGCCGCCGAGCCAGACGAAGTGCG
>CAZJVS010000051.1:0-29477 GCA_964549445.1 uncultured Planctomycetaceae bacterium | reverse complement strand
GAGTCCTCGACTTTGGCCTGGCCAAGACGACCGGCGACGGCGACGGCGACGCCGCAAACGCCACCCAGACCGGGCAGTTCATCGGTTCATTGCCCTGGGCTTCCCCTGAGCAGTCGCTCGGGCACCACGCGGATGTCGACGTGCGAAGCGATGTCTATTCGCTCGGCGTCGTGCTTTATCAGATGCTCACGGGCCAGTTTCCCTACTCGTCCGTCGGCGAGCTCGGAGATGTGCTGAATCGCATTCGCACCGCCGACCCGGTTTCGCCGCGCTCGATCGAGCCCGACATTGATGACGACACCGAAACCATCGTCCTGAAGTGTTTGCAGAAAGACCCGGCCCGGCGTTACCAGTCGGTCGGCGAACTCGCCCGTGACGTCCGGCACTATCTCGCCAACGAACCAATCGAGGCCAAGCGCGACAGCGGTTGGTATCTGCTGCGCAAGTCGCTCTACCGGCACCGGGCCGCGACTTCGATTGCGGCTGCGTTCGTCATTGTCGTCACGGGCGCGGCGATCGCACTGAGCGTCTTGTACGCGCGGTCACGAGCGTTGGTTTCCGAACTCGAATCCTCGTCGCGAAAGGTGGCCAGCGAAGCCACTAAGTCGCAACAGGTCGCCGGATTCGCCCAGCAGATGCTGGCCGGCATCGATCCCGCCACGGCCGGCGGCATGGACAAGAAGCTCATGCGCGTCGTGCTCGACAACGCCGCGAAGCGAGTCGACACCGAGTTGGCGGACCAGCCGGAGGTCGAGGCCGCCGTCCGCGACACCATCGGACGCGCATTCATGGCGATCGGCGAACTGAGTCTCGCGCAAGCTCACCTTTCCCGCGCCCTCGAACTGCGACAGCGCCAGCTCGGTTCCGATGCGGTCGACACGCTGGCGTCCGCCGCAGTCATGGCCGAACTCTGCCACGAGCAGAACAACGACAAGGACGCCGAGCCCCTCGCTCGCTCCGCCTGCGAAGGCCGGCAGCGCCTTCTCGGTGAAGATAATCCCGAGACATTGCGCTCCATGAGTCTTCTGGCTGAAGTGCTGGAGGGTCAGGGCCGGAACGAGGAAGCGGAGAGATTGAATCGCGCGACGCTGGACGCGCGACGGAGGGTTCTCGGCGAAACCGATCCAGACACGCTGACCTCGATGAATAACCTGGCGCAAGTCCTCTGGAGCCTGAATCGTCGCGACGAAGGCGAACGGCTCATGCGTGAGTCGGTTGAGGTCCAGGAGCGAACGCTGGGCGAGGAACACCCTCATACGCTGCGATCCCTCAACAACCTTGCGGTGATGGCGGCGGAGTCAGGACGGCCGGAGGAGTCGCTCAAGCTGCACGAGCGGAGTCTGGCCATCAGGCGGAGGGTGTTTGGCGACGGGCATCCCGACACGGTCAGCAGCCTCGCGAATCTGGGCGAGCTCTATCGCACGGTCGGTCGGCTTGACGAATCGGAACGGCTGCTGCGCGACGCGGTCGCGGCGCGACGGAAGATCATCGGCGGCGACGACCAGGATGTCGCACTGTACATCGCAAGTCTCGCCTCGATCGCCGGTGCGCGGAAGGACTTCCCGGCCGCTGAATCCGCCTTCCGCGAGGCGCTCGCGATCTATCAGAGTAAACTGCCGGCCGATCACTGGTACATCGATTCCGCCCGATTCAGTCTCGCCGTCAGCATCGCGAGCCAGAAGCGTTTCGCCGAGGCCGAGCCGCTGATGCTCGACTCAACCCAGAGAATCCTGAACAAGCCCGAGGTCGCCGCAAGCTGGCGCCCTGCGATCTACGGTCAACTCGCACATTTCTACGAAAACTGGGACGTGGCGGAGCCCGGTACCGGAAAAGCCGAAAAGGCCGCCGAGTGGAATCGAAAGCTCGAGGCGATTCGCCCGGCGACGCAGCCATCGCCGCGCGCGAGTCAGCCCTAAATAGCTCCCCGCAATAGGGAAAGTGGCGTGGGATGACACGAAAACGGCCAATCTGCGGAATATCCGCTAAATACGGCGTCCTCCCTCGTTCCGGCAGGAATTGTTCGTTCGGAGTGTCGCTTTCCCATTTGTGTGGACGTATTTAGCGGCTGCCCGGTTCACGCGACGTTACGGCATCAGAAGTATCGCGACGAATCCGGCCACGTCTTCGGGGCCGACGGCGCCGTTGCCGCTGACATCGGCGCAGGTGCAATTACTGCCGTTGACGCCCAGGAGGCAGTTGACAAATCCCTGCACGTCAACACCGTTCCGGAGCGTGCTGAGATCCATGTCGCCCGGCAGCGAGCACGTCGGCGCTGCGACCGGCCAGAACCCGCCGACGAGCGTGTAGGTCCCGCCGGACATGGGCGTCGAGAAGGAACTGGCATCAGGCTGGCCGATCGTACCGGCCAGAGAATATGTCCCGCCGGTGCTCGACATCGTCCCGCCGCCGTCGACCGTGGACCACGGGATGGTGTACTGACTGAACGCGGCGGTTGATGCCGTAAGCAGAACAAGCACCATCAATGAGTGTAGTTTCGCGCGAATCATGGATCATTTCTCCATTCTATCAGTTGCCGATCGTCACCGCTCCGACCGGCGCTTCCAGCGTCATGGCCTTGAAGCCCGAGCCGAGCGTGATCGCGTTGCCGGCCGCAGCTGGGTACGTCCCGGCGACCATGCTGATGATGCCGCCTGAAACAACCCCGGCCGACGCTTGCGAGAGATTGATGTACGGCTCGTAGATTCCACCGTTCTGCGGCAGGCCGGAGACGCCGCTGTCGAGGAACACGGCGTTCGATCCCGGAAAGGCCTGCAGCGCGTTCCGTAACGGAGTCGCGGCGAACGCGGTTCCGCTGTTGCTTCCGCCGCTCGACGTGCAGCCGCCATTCGTATGGATTCCGATCGTCACGCCGAACGCCTCCCAGATCATGGGACTTCCGGAATTGGCGGGCATGGTGTCGACCGAGTGGTTATGCGTGTTGCCACCCGTGAACGATACGAACGCCCCCGTCGTCGTCTGTTCAGTCTGGGAGCTTGAATTGCAGTCGAAACCGCACGGGAGCGAGCCAGTCCCATCCGGGTCGCAACAGGCGGCGCCCGCACCGCCGGTCCCGGCCGGCACGTTGTCCAGCCCGTAGCCCGTGACTCGAATCGCGTTCCCCAGCGTCGGCGTCGTCTGCACCATTCGGAAAAAGCCGCGGGATACATGGGCGCGATCGCCGTTCGCGGTGTTCGGCCCGAGTCGCAGGACCTGGTAATCATTCCCGATGCCGCCGTTCGCGATCGCTGCGATCGCGGTGATCGGGTACTGGTCGTTCGCGTTCGAGGCATCGGTGACACCGTTTGCGCTGGATGCCGGCACGTTGAACTCCAGCAGGTCTCCCACGGCGACCCCGCAGTGTCCGGCCGTCAGGACCGCACCGTTGGACACAAGCCAGCCGGTGCAGCCGGTGGCAGGAAGGCGTCCGACGCGCGAGTCACTCGACGCCACGCGATCGTCGTTGGCGCCGCAGATTGAGCGCGCTTCGGGAACTTCGCCCCCCGGTTCCAGAATGGGAATCGTCAGGTTCAGGACGCTCAGATGCACGCCCTTGTCCCCCGGCGCCACGTGCAGCTCGACTTGGACCGAATCGCCGTGAAACGCCGCGCTGCCGTAGCTCCACGCCGCAAGCGTCGGAGCGTCGAGAATCTGTTCCTGGCCATCCAGCACCGACGAGAGGACGACGTAGCTGGCCGCGCCAAGTTCGACCTCGCTGAAATGGACGCGCATCCAGTGGACGCCCGGCCGCGTCACGACCACAGGTGGCACGACGATGAACCTATCGCCGGTGTTGTCGTGCGTGCCGAGGTCTAGGTGATACGCCTCGAGCGCCATGGGCACGGGCGCGTTGGCCATCAAAACCGACGTGCGAACGAGAAGGGCCGCAAGAATGACAAGCGCGATCCGCCGCATGACTGATTCTCCACTGCGGTTTTCGTTCTACTGCAGATTGACCAGAACCAGCACCAGGCCGCTCTCGCCGCGCTTCAGCGTCGTCATGGCCTTGCCGATGATCGATCCGCGCGCCCGATCCAGATCGGACGCCTTCATGGCATGGCCGACGTGCGCTGACGTTGTCAGCATGTCGCCCGCTTCGATGTCCTCGCTGTTGGCATCCACGAGGCAGTAGACCCGACCGGTGAGGGCAACGGGGTGCTTTCCGCTGGCGATCGTGCCGTCGTGCCCCATCGACAAGCCCGTGGCAACCCCGCCCGCACCACTGACGATGCCGGCCACCTTGCGGTCGTACGGCGAAGCGCAGGGTTTGAGCTGACCGGGATGCGCAGGGTCGATGACGACAACCATTCCCGGCTCTATAGCCGCGTCACCCATGTCAAACGGCTCTGCCAAGTCCGCGCCGCCGAGGATCTGGAGCTTTCGAACCTCCGTGATTCCGGAGTTGAGCACGCGCATCGGCGGAATCCCGCTGTTGAGCCCCGCCTGCGTCCAAAAGACAAACTGGCCGCCGGCGTTCTGAATGCGAGTCTGGGCGAACCCGGCGTTGGAATCCGACAGTGTGAACAGCGGCTGGAAGCCGGTAGCCACAAGGGCGTTCTGGCCGACGATGTCGACGCCGTCGTTGCGAATCTTGAAGGGCGGTATCCCGGTTCCGAATGACGGCTCGGTGAAGAAATTGATGAAGTTGCCGTCGACGTTTTGAAATCGGATCCGCCGATTGCTGTTGTTGGAGTCCCTCAGCGTGATCACTGGCTGAAAGCCGGTGATGGTGATTGCGTCCTGTCCCGCAATCTCCAATCGACTGACGGGATTGGTGACGCCGATTCCAAAGTTGCCGGCATCGGAGAGCGCCAGGTCATAGATTGGCGGGCTCCCTGTCGTTCCCGGATCGCTCGTGGTCCGGAAGAAGAAAAGGCCTCCGTTGGTCTGGCCGATGCCGAATCGATTTCCGCCGGTGTTCGCCTGCCAGCCAATCGCCGAGGCATTGCCGAGTTCGAGCGAGCCGACCCAGGAAAATGACGTCCACGCGGGCCCGCCCAGGAGCGCGAGTCGGTGGTGCGGCGCGATCGTTCCGATGCCGATGTTGCCACCCGCATCAACGCTGACGCCGCGTGTATTGAGCGCGAATGGCGCGGGCGTCAGCGGCTGGCGCGGTGACAGGAGTTGGCCGTTAGCTGTGATCTCCAGCCAGCGGGGTTGGTTGGCTGTCCACGGGCCAACGCCGAAGTCGAGTTGCGTGGTGAACAGCCCGTTGGTCACGCTGACGCCGTTCTGCGTCAGCGTCGAACCCTGTTGCGTGCCGGCCGCAAGGGCGTCAAACAGCTTGAACGTGAAGTTTGTCGTGCCGTTGACCGGCGCGCCGCTGTTCTTGAGCTGGCCCTGATAGGTGATGGCCGTCCCCTGCGCCGTCGCCGCCACCGGCGCGAGCCCGATACCCATCCACACGATCCAGTTCAGTCGAATACGCATGTCCAAGCTCCTTCAGATTCCTGACTCGTCACTTGCTCTCGCCCGCGGGTTCCGATGACGACGCCAACGATTGCGGCCTCGCGCGATAAGACAGGCCTCTCTCCGCCGGCTGACCATAAAGTTCGGGTAGCTGGTACGTACCCTTCTCCGAGCCTTGCTTCTCGACCTCGGCCGCCGCGGGGTGCTGCTGACACCAAAAGTCGTTTCGCTGCGCTTCGACCCGCCACGAGACCTTCCCACCTGGCGCCCCGCCGGCAATATGGAATGAACACACCGGCCCGGCCTCGCTCGCCGCAGCAACGGCGCCCGCGCTCAGCGCCGCCTCGTCGATCTCTTCAGCCACGTGCAGCGTCGGCATCGGTGCGCCGACGGCCGTCAGTTGATAGCTCGGATTCTTATTGATCTTCGCGAAGTAGTGCGGCAGTGCGACCACGGCCTCTCCCGCGCCGTCGAGAACAACATTGCCGCGATAGAAGTTGATGACCTCCGGACTCTCGGCGGAATAGTGCAGGAGGTACTTGTTCTCCGGATCGTCGGGGTGGTCGATGCGGAATGACTTCACTCCCGTGGCGCCGATCGGGCCATTTGAGAAGACGCCGAATCCCGCCGCGCTATGCGTCAGCCCCCAGACTCCGTAGGTGGCACCGCTCGATGCGTAGGCCTCGCCCACCACGCCGCGGCCGGCGGTGCTGTAGCACGCGCCGTACATGCCGAAGTTCGTGCCACTGGAGGCCGTGGCGAAGCCGAGGACGCCGATGCCGCCCGTGCTGGTGGTTTCCCCTTGGACTCCGTAGGTGCCGCCTGTGGTGGAGTACGCTTTGCCGTAGACGCCCGTTCCGCTCGTGCTGTTCGACGCGCCATACACACCGTACGTGGTACCGGTGGATGCGAGCGTATCCGCGAAAACGCCGCGTCCGTCTGTGCTGAGATTCGCGAACCGCCCGCCGTAGGTCGTCCCGCTTGTGGCGCTGGCGAGACCGTAAACGCCGCGCCCGTCCGAACTGTTGCTCTCGCCGTACACGCCATGGGTAATACCGCTGGCAGCGTAAGCCCTTCCGTAGACAGCAGTCCCGCCCGTGCTGCCCGAGGCTGCGTATACGCCGTAGGTTGTCCCACTGCTAGCCGGCGCGTGGGCATAAACACCATATCCTTGCGTGCTGGCAGTCAAGAATTGCCCGCCATAGTTCTGCCCGCTGGTGGCGCTGGCGAACGCGGCGATGCCCCTCCCTTCGGAACTCGTCGTTTCAAAGTACCCGCCTTGGTTGAGGCCAGTGGTGGCATTGACCAAGCAGAAGACGCCGCTCCCGGACGTGCTGTTGCTCGAAAAGTAGCCGCCGTAATTGAAACCGCTGGTCGCGGTGGCGAGGCCGTAGACACCGGAGCCGGTGCCACTGTCACTGCGACCGTAGACACCGCGATTGGCGCCCGTCGGGTTGTTGGCGAGGCCGAAGACCCCGTAGCCGATCGTGCTTTCGGTCGATCCGAAGGCGCCAATGCTGTTGGCGGCCTGGCCGCCGGTGGCTGTGCCGTAAAGCGCGACGCCATTCACGCCGCTGGTGGTGCCGAAGACACCGGTGTAGCCCGTGCCGCTCAGGCCGACGCCGAAGGTGTTCGAGTTCGTGACGGCTAGCGCGGGCACAGCGCCCGAATTGACGCTGCCGGAATAGGGCAGCGTCAGTCCACCGCCGCCCGCAGGCGTCTGCCACGTGCCGTGCCCGGAGGCGTCGGACGTGAGCACTTTTCCGGCGCCGCCACCGGATGTCAGCGAAAGGCCGGTCATCCTGACGGTGCCGGCCACGTCCAGCGTTGAGGAGGGCGCGGTTCCAATCCCGACGTTGCCGCCCAGGTACGAGATCGACGAGCCGCTGGTGATCCACGGCTTGGCCGAGAACAGGGCGTAGGGTGTGGCCGTCAGTGCCTGCCGTGGCGAGAGCGGCGTGCCACCGACCGTTACTTCCAACCAACGCGTGTCGCCGTTGTAGGCATTGCCGCCGAAATCGAGTTGGACGGTGAATAGACCGCCGACGACGGTTACGGGTGCGGGGTTTCCCCCCGCGCCGTCGAATATCAGCGTCGCACCCACTTGATTGCCCACAGCTGCGGCGTCAAACAGTCTAAACTCCATATTGACACTTGCGTTGACGGGTGCTCCGCCGTTCTTGAGCTGTCCCTGATAGGTGAAGGCGGTTCCCTGTGCGAAGGCAGCCGTCGGCATTACACAAATCCCGAACAAGGCGGTTGGCCCGATTCGAAAACGCATCGCAATTCCCCTTTTTCTGATCTCGCGCCATTCGAGAATTGGCTCGCTCCGAGCGGCCGCGCGCGACTCCAACGGGCCGCTTGATCGCTCTCTGCGTACGCCGTCGGGCGTCCTTCACGCGCCAAATTGCATTTCGTGTGACCACCACGCGCGCGTGAACCTATTCCTTCCGCGTGAGCCCGATCACCGGCGCGACATAGCATCCACACTGAAAGAACCTTTCGAGTGTTAGACGGCGTCAGAAGAACGCCGTCGGATCGGCGATAGTCTGGATCGAGTGGCCCGGCGAGCCGCCATCGCCGTCGTCAATGACATTCGTGAATCCACTGGCATACCCGCCCCGACCGCCACTGCCGCCGCACGCGCCGCCACCCCCGCCGCTGGCAAGGTAGTTGCCAACCCCGAAACTGGGTGCGATCCCGCCCAGCCCGCCACCGACGTCGATCGTGCCGGTTACGGTGATGGCTGGGCCCAGAAGATGCACGATTCCTCCCCCGCCGCCGCCCCCACCCGCGATCCGGGTGTCCACGCTCGACCCGTTTCCGCCCTGACCTCCGCGGGCCGAGATGGTTCCGGCATTGGTGACGGACCCCGGCGACGCGAGGACGACGATGCCGCCGCCTCCGCCACCGCGCCCCTGATCGTCATACGGGCCGTCCTCGCCATCGGCGTCAATCGATCCCCCATTAATCAACGACGTGCGCGCCAGGACGATGACGCGCCCGCCACCGCTGGCGCCGCGGAGTCCGAGGGTGGCTTTGCCGCCCGCCCCTCCCCCGCGCGGATCCGACGTAACGATGAATCGCGCCTCCGCCGCCGAGACTCCAACGCCCCCCATACCGCCGTCGTGACTGAAAGTCCCCTCGCCGAAAGCGCCGTTCTCGGCTGATTGGCGAGACACGCCCTGTCCCGGATCGGCGTCGGTGTTGAAATTTGACGCCTCCGCAAACCGCACCACGATCGAACCCAGATTCTGAAACGACCCGCTACATCGCAGCGTTGTGCCGCTGGGGACGGTCAGCGTACCGGAAGCCGAAATGACCAGGTTGCGGAACTGCAGATTGCCGTTCGGTGCGATCGCCTCCAAGGTCGTGGCCGAACTGACCTGAACGTCACCAGCCGAGCCGTCGCCATAAATCCGCAGTGAACCATCCGCGCCGGGCGGGCCGGGCGGTCCATCCTGTCCATCTTGCCCGTTCTGTCCATCCTGACCCGGCGGCCCTTGTGGGCCGGGCACCAGCGGAAAAACGCTGATCGGACTGAAGAGACTGCCACCCGCAAAGGTCGAGCAGCCCAAGCCGACGATTCCGACGAACGCCGTCACGATGATGACACTAGGTACTTTCACCCACATCGGAGATACTCCAACCCGTGCGTAATCAACCGGCGAGGCCGTGCTCGTTTCCCATGGCTTGGCTTCGTGCGGATGCGGAAGCACAACCTTCACGCCCCAACTTGCAATTCCTTTAAACGCAGCGGTACAGTGAAGTTGGGCCACCCGAGGAAAAGACTGTGCCAGATTTCACGACGGCGACCGACCGTCTGAGCGTCGCCCGCGCCGTCAGCGGAAATCGCGACGCACTGGTCGAATTGCTCGATCGCCATGGCCCGTCCGTCGAGCGATCTCTACGCATCAGCGCTGCCTGGCAGGGCCGGCTCGACGCCGCCGACGTGATGCAGGTCACCTATCTCGAGGCGTTCCTGCGCATCGCGACCTTCGACTCCGAACGGGCCGATGCCTTTCCGGCCTGGCTCCGGCGGATCGCCGAACACAATCTGCTCGACGCCATTCGTGAACTTGAATCCGAGCGAAACCGGTCCGCGCCGCGTCGGGTTCGTGCATTCGGCGCTGAGGAGTCGTACGTCGCGTTGCTCGACGTCCTCTCCGGATCGGGAGGGACGCCCAGCCAGTCCGTCCGCCGCGAGGAGGCGGGCGTGATGCTGGCCGAGGCGATCGAACGCCTGCCGGCCGACTACGCGAAAGCCCTACGCCTCTACGACCTTGAAGGCCGGTTAATCGATGAAGTGGCCGCTGAAATGGGACGCTCACCCGGCGCCGTTCACATGCTCCGGCTGCGCGCCCACGAACGGCTGCGGGAGCTTCTCGGACCCGCATCGGGAATTCTCGATAGTTCGGCGTGAATATGAGTTCCGTACCACGCACAGAGAATGTGTCGCTCGATGCTCGCCATCACTCTTGGATTCTTGCCGCGCGCGACCAGATCGAGGACTCGGAAGCGCGACAGGCCTCATTCCCGCGCAGGAAGTCCGCAGCGGTGCCCGCGCCGTCGGCCGACTTCTTTCCCGGCTACGAATTACGCGGCGAGATTCACCGCGGCGGGCAGGGCATCGTCTATCAAGCCATCCAGAAGTCGACCGGCCGCACCGTCGCCATCAAGATGCTCCGCGAGGCCGCTTTCGCCGGCCCGACCGAACGTTCGCGTTTCGAGCGCGAAGTGCAAGTCCTCGCTGCGTTGAAACATCCCAACATCGTCACCATCCACGATAGCGGCAACGCCGACGGACATCTCTATTTCGTCATGGACTTCATCGCAGGCCGTCCGCTCGACGCCTATGTCGCCGGCGAGAAGCCGCCCGTGCGAGATGTGCTGCGACTCTTTGCGACCATCTGTGACGCAGTCAACGCCGCCCACGTGCTCGGAATCGTCCATCGCGATTTGAAGCCCGGCAACATCCGAGTCGGCGCAAGCGGCACGCCGTTTGTTCTCGATTTCGGCCTCGCCCGACTGGCCGACGCACCCGTCGCGACGCACAAACCCGACTCCCCGCCGCCCATGACCGTCACCGGTCAATTCGTCGGTTCGTTGCCCTGGGCGACGCCCGAACAGGCCGACGGCGATGCGCAACGGGTCGATCGGCGCTCCGACGTCTACTCACTCGGCGTTGTCCTGTTTCAGATCCTCACCGGCCGCTTCCCCTATTCTGTCTCCGGAAAGATGCGCCAGGTCCTAGAGAGCATCGCTGGCGCCACCCCGACCGACCCACGTTCGTTATCAAATGAAATCGATGACGAGATCGCGACCATCGTGCTGACCTGTCTCGCGAAGGACCCCACGCGCCGCTACCAGTCCGCCGGTGACCTCGCGGCCGACATCCGTCGCTACCTCTCCGGCGAGCCCATCGCCGCCAAGCGCGACAGTGCCTGGTACATGCTGCGCAAGACCGCCCGCCGCTATCGCTGGCAGGTGTCCGTCGCGGCCGCGTTCCTACTGCTGGCATCCGGCGCGGCGATCTTGCTTTCAATCCTTTACGGCCATCGCGGCGTGCTCCTTACGGAGGTCCAGCGCCAGCGCGACAAAGCGA
This sequence comes from uncultured Planctomycetaceae bacterium, assembly GCA_964549445.1. Classification (GTDB taxonomy): domain Bacteria; phylum Planctomycetota; class Phycisphaerae; order UBA1845; family UTPLA1; genus SpSt-539. The sequence goes on along the minus strand of CAZJVS010000051.1, from coordinate 18,466 downwards.
TGACCGCCGAATCGCTGAGTCGGGAGCGACTTCGGGCCGCCGAATACGAGTCCTACGTTGCCAACATCGCCGCCGCCGAGGCGGCGATCGCCGCCAACGACGGTGGCGTGGCTCACGCGCGGTTGCAAGCCGCCTCGGCGGACGATCGGAATTGGGAGTGGAGATATCTCCTGCGGCAGGCCGACCAGAGCATTGCCACTTTGCATGGCCCCGCGGACCTGATCACCAAATCAGTGCAATTCAGCCCGGACGGCCGCCACGTCGCCGCGGGATTCTGGATGGAGTGGCGACCGGGCGCATTGCGCGTCTGGGATCGTTCCTTGTTGGGTCCAGGTCAGAACGCCCACGCGGATTCCGCTCAGGTCTTCGATCTGAACTTCGGAGGCCCGGTCGGTTTTGGCAACAATGGCAAACAACTGGTTTTCGCCACGTCCGATGGCGACGTGGTGTTCTGGGATCTGTCAACGCGGCGCGAACTGCGGCGCGTCCAACTTGACGCCGATCCGGCCGACCGCATCACGTCCATCTCGCCGGATGCGAGCTACGGCTTCTCAAGTCAGGCGGTCTGGGATCTTCGCAGCGGCCAGCGATTGCACGAGCATGTGATTCCGTCGCCCCAATCGATGACGACGCCGGCCGCGGCCGGACGCCGCATGGTGGTAGGACTGAAGAGTGGTGCGGTCAGCGTGCGCGACGTCGCAAACGGACGCGAGTTAGCTCGCACCCCCCGACAGGATCAGGTGGTCTACGGCGCGGTGCTCAGTGCGGACGGTCGCCGCGTGGCAGTGGCCAAGGGCGAATCGGGGTTGATCGAACTCTGGGAGGTCACGGGGGAACCGCCGGTGTCGGCCGACGAAGCCGCCAAGGAGACCGGGTTTGGTTTCCGCACGATTCGCGAATGGCACAGCGGAGATCAGCGCGTGGGGATTCCGGCATTCAGCCCGGACGGGCGTTTTCTGGCGGCCCCGAGCTTTGATAAGACCGTGCGGATCTTCAGTACCGAGGATGGTTACCTGCGCGCGACGTTGCGAGGGCACACAGCGGGCGTTATCTGTGTCGATCTCGCCGCGGATGGCCGCTTGGCTGCCAGCGGCGCGCGGAATGGCGAGATCAAGCTGTGGGATTTGCAATCGCCGCCCGCGATGCGGCAGTTTCAGTCGAGCTCGGGACCGATCGACTCGATTGCGTTCACGCCGGCCGGCGACCTGCTCGCGGATTGCGAATCGATTTGTGTCTTCGACGCGAACTCGGGACGCATCCAGCATCAGTGTGTCCTTCCCGTGAAGCTCAATACGTCCGGGGCCATACTTGGACCGGGCGATGCGGAGGCCACTTTCGCATCGAGCGGCGGCTGCATCCACATCTGGAACTTCGGAGCCGCCGGGACCCGCGAGCTCCGGATGCACAAGTCATATCCAAAGATTGCCGGCATACGAAAATTGGGTACCCTCATGTCGGCCGACAAGGACGAGGTGATCATTTGGGACTGGGCCGGCGGTCGGGCCTTGCGCCGCTTCGCAGGGCCCGGCAAGTCCGTCGAATCCGCGGCGATCAGTGCAGATGGCGCACGAGTGGCGCTCGGACTGAAAGGGGGGGCGCTTCGAATTTTCGATGTGGGGAGTGGTTCGCCCGCTGCGGCCGGTCCGAATGAGCATGCCCACGAAGACGTGATTCAGTCCATCACATTTAGTCCCGACGGGCGTCACGCTGTCACGGGGTCGTACGACGGCACCATCAAACTCTGGGACGCAGCGAACGGCGACCTGATCTGGACTGCGTCGCCGCAGATTGGCGACGTGTGGTGCGTGCGATGGAGTCCTGACAGCTCGCGTCTGGCCGCGGGCGGTCGCGATCGCTCGGTTCGGATCCTCGACGCGGCCAACGGTCGCGAGCTGCTCGCACTCCGCGGACCGACCGGCACGATCATGAGTCTCGACTTCAGCCCGGATGGCCGCCGCATCGTGGCCGGATCGTGGTCGCGCGAGATATTCATCTGGGACGCCGCCGCGCCGGTCGGACAGCCGGCCGATGTGCAATCCGCGAACGGTACACTAGACTTCTCCAAGCGGCGCCCGTAGCTCAGTTGGACAGAGCAGCGGATTTCTAATCCGCTGGTCGGGGGTTCGAATCCCTCCGGGCGCGATCTTACAAGTTGCGTTTCTTGCGTCACTTGCACTTTCAATCCTGACAGCGTTCATCGTCAAATAGGCTCAAATTGTGTGCCGCGCGTCATTCGCGCGTCACTTTGCCGAAACCTGCACGGCGTTTGCCTTGGAGATCGCCGCGTTCATGAGGTCGCAAGTCGCTCCACGAACCTTGTCGAGCTGGTCCTCGGTCACGGCCGCGTAGTACCTGCGGGTAGTCTCGATGTTGCTGTGTCCCGCCAGCGTCATGACGGTCTGCATATTCGCGGCCTTCGACCAGTTGGTGATCGCCGTCCGCCGTAGGTCGTGGACCGAGACTGCCGGATCGCCTTCCCCATCGAGCAGGGCCGGGGCGTCCTTCGCCGCCCGCTGCACGAGCAACCGAAACGAACGGGCGAAGTTGTTCAACGCCCCCTGCGTGTCCTTCCACTTTCCCGCGACCTTCGCCGCTTTGATGAACGCCAGCCGCTCGGCCGGCAGGAAGACGTAGGCGTGACCTTCCGGCGACGCCCCCTGCAACTTGGTCAGCATGTCGATCGTCGCGGGCGGGACGGGGATCGTGCGAACCTCGCGGTCCTTCGGGGACCATGAGACCGTGTCGCGGCCGTCCGGCTTCGGAGAGACCCGGATTGTCCCTTTGGCGAAATCGATATCGGCCCACACCAGATTAACGGCCTCGGCATACCGCAGCCCGGCCGAGTAGCAGATCGACAGGTAGCAGCGCCACCAGAGTCCCGCCGGCGTAGTCTCCGGGCCGGACGCTGATAGCATCGCTGCGAACTCAACGTCGGTGACATACCGGATCGGCGAACCGTCGAGCCGCCCAGCCTTGAACGCCGCGAAGGGGTTTTCGCGGATGTATCCCAGGGGATTGATCGCTACGCTGAAGGCCGCCTTGGCCGTTCGCTTGATCTTCTCGACCGTCGCCTCCGAAAGTTTGATGGTCTTCTCGGCGGGCGGCGTTATCAAAAGATTTATGTGTGGGGTGATTTCGGATTTCGGGATCAGTTTGGCTGGGCTCGCCTTAACCTTCCTCGTCCGAACGAAGGCGACAAACCGCGCTGCATCGGCTGACGTGACCGCCGATAGCCGGGTATCGCCACCAAGGAAGGCGACCAGCCGGTCGAGAACGTTGCAGGACTGTTGCAGCGAGCGAGCCCGCAAGACGATCCCTCGCGGCCCCTGCCCCAGCTTGCCGAACTCAGCCGCGAACTCGCCGATGGTGATATTCCGCGCCACCCTTCGGGCCGACGGCGTCCGATCGAACTCTTCGGCCCGCTGATTGCGGAACGCCTCCGCGTCTTCGCGCGACTCGAACTGCTTCGATTGCCGGACGACTTTCCCGTTTGCTGACGGGGCGAACCATCGCACGATCCAGACGTGTTTTCGTCGCCGCGGCCACAGGTTTTCGGGGATAGGTTGGCCATCCTGGCCGAGTGGGACGGGTTCGATCCATCGCCGGTTGACGCTGACTTTGCGCGTCATGACATGAACCTCCTGCGCAGCCCCGCAAGAGCCGGCTTACCGCACCAAAGAGAGAGCGGTTCGGGCCTCACAGCTACCGACGACTTTTGCGGGGTTGTTCGGGGTTCTTGTTTTGGAAAGGTCTCCTCTTTGGTTTCTAAGCACTTGAAGTGTATCACGAACCTCCGCGCAGGCAAGGAAAAAATGACGCGCGAGTGACGCGCGCTCGCGCAAATCATTGCGACACCGCATCCGAATTCGTGACGCGAGGATCAGGAATCCTCGATTCGCGCTGCTCCCGCTCGACCAGCCACGCATCGACCGCGGCCCGACGGAACAGAACGCGATTCGCAATTCGACCGAGATCAGGCAGGCCATCGGTGCGGCGAATGAACCGCAGCGTCCGCTTGGCGCTGGCGGGGGAATCGTGGATCGTGTCGAGCCGCAAATACTGGCAGACCTCGACATCGGTCATGACCTCCGGCCATGCCGGGGGACGTTCCGGCCATTGTTCAGGTTGTGTGGATGAACGTTTACGCATTGCGCACCCCGGTTTGGCTTCGTGATCCGAGCCGGCTAGCGCGAATTTCCGCCATCCGCCTTCGCTCTATTTCAGCGGTTGCGTCGGGGACGGACGGCCGCCGGGTAGGCGCGCCGTCCGTCCCTATCCCCTTTAGGGGATGAGTCGGGTTTTCACCGACACAGGAAACGGTTTCCTGTGTCGGGCTTTTGCCGGTCGCCGCGCGTTTGCTGGCGCGGGTTTTTGGCGACACAGGGAAAAAACCCGACACAGGAAAGGTAATTCGATACCAAGTCCGCACGCCCTGCCGGCCGTATCTCAAGACCAGCCAGCCCGCCTCCGACAGGGCATGCAGTGCGGCGGAGATCGTGTCTCGGTACAGGCCGCAAACCTCGGCAATCCGTTGCCGCGTTGTACCGAGTCGTCGCACGTCGCCCGCGAGCCAACGCAAGGCCGCATAGACCGTGATGGCGTTGCGGTTCGCCGCAAGTACCTTCTCCAGACTCCAGGGGCGTTTGCGCTTCATGCAACCGCCCCCGGCGCGACTCGGCTCGCAGATTCGATTCGACACGTCCGCGGCCACCAAATCAGCTCGATCGGAGGGTCTTTTGGCGCGGTTATCCGCCCATACCGCGACTTGCCGACCAAGACCTCCAGTGTGAGGCACTTTTCGCCGCGCTGCGCCCCGCCGTCGTCGCGCGCTCGATCAATGAGAATCACGCCAGCCGCATCGTTCTCGATCGTGCCGGCGTCGCGGATGTCGTGACACGTCAACCGCTCCTTGTTGTTCTTCGCGGCCGGGCGATTGACCTGGCAGACGACGATGATCGCCAGATTGCGGCGGAGCGCGATTTCGCGAAGACGTGCGCTGACCATCACGGCCCGCTCGAAGGAGCTGTCAACGCCCGCCACTTCCACCATGCTGAATTGGTCGAGGATGACGACGCGTCCGCCCGCGGCGGCGTGCCTCGCGCACAACGAGTCAATTCCCGTCAGGTCGCGGACGTCGGCCAAACGGATCGGCAGATCGCGGATCAGCGTCCACGCGTCGAGCAGCTCGTTTGCATACTCGTCGGTGTCGGCGTCGAGCAGCGCCCGCAGCGGGACACTTGCCGCGGCCGAGTGGAGTCGCCAGACAGCCTCGACCAGAGGCTCCTCCAGTTTCAGCAATAGCACCGACTCCCCCGCCAATGCCATTCGCCGCGCCAGGTTGGTCGCAAGCGTTGACTTCGCGCTCCCGGTCCGACCGGCCAGAGGGTAAGTCATTCGCGGACGAAATCCGCCCCCGAGCGCCGAGTCGAGCGCATCGTATGTCGTGCTTATTGCGGGCAGGCCACAACGATACTCCGGCGTCGCGCCGACCTCGGCGACGCTGTACCACCCCGGCCCTTCGTCGGGTACCGAATCCGTCGGCGGCGCTTTCTGGTTGGAGCCGTTGGATTCGCGGCGATACTCGCTCGCGGGCTTCCGCGCGGGTCGTGAATACGCATCTTCAACCGCGTCGAGCGCTTCATCGACGGGATAGAAGCGCGGCCGACTCTCCCAGCTTTCGACGCGTTGCTGAAACGCCCGGAGGGTCGCGTCCGCCGCAACCCGCGGCACCTTGTTGTCACGGAGTTGGCAGGCAAGCCAGAGTCCGGTGTCGTGGCGATTGTCGCCCGCCTCGACCTTCGCAATCGCTTGTTCAAGCCAGTCGTCGCCGCCGACGTAGTTACCAGCGTCACCGCGTGTCGTCGCTTCGACGTGCGGAATCAACGTGGGCACGCCTTCCAATTCGATGATCGCGGCGGAGTCAGATTCAACGATCTCGCATGGCACACGCGCATCGGCGACTTTGGTGTTGATGAAGCCCGGCAGCCGCATGACGCGCGGCGAATCGTGAATCGCCGGGTCGGACTTGAGCAAGCTGATCAAGTCCTTCTGCCATCGTTCCCAGGTATCGAGATCGACCGGGGCGGAAAGGCGCAAATAGACGTGACAACCGTGTCCCGTTGCGACGACGAGCGTCGGAGCGGGCAATCGCGCCTGATACCACCGCTCCATCGCGGTCTCGACCGACACGCCGTCAAAGTCTGCGACGAGGTTGCGGGCGCACGCCACATCGACAGCCTTGCGCCCGCCGGCGGCGCGGCGCGGGTTGACGCCGACATAAATCCCAAATCCTTTTGCGTTGTCGCAAGCGAGCGACTCGGCTTGCGCGGAGAGTGCGGCGGCTCGATGCCAAGTTGAGCGTGTCTTGATCCCGGCTGCGCGGTCCGGCCAAATCCGGCGGACTTCGATGATGTCGTCGGCTTGGAACATACACCGCACATAGTCCGCGAGCTGCGCGGCGGTGTTGTTCGAATCTGACGATGCGCCTACACTCTCTGAGTCTTCAGGTTTCTCGGCCGCGTCGTCCTGCCCGGAGCGCGGCCGCTTTTTTTCACGGTTCACGGCCCGCCTCCCGCGGCGTTCTGCCGCTCGACTTCGGATGCCAGAAACGCCGAAACGTCCTCCTGACGCCAGCGAACCGACCGCGAACCGATCCGTAGCGGCTGACAGAGCCGCCCCTCGCGGCGGAGAATCTGCACCTGCCTTCGCGAAATCTTCAGGAACCGGGCCACGTCGCCGGTTGTCAACAACTCGACCATTGCTAGAGACTCCCGCGACAGGATGCTCCGACACGCGCGGAGCCGTCCCGTGCGAGCGCGAACCTAATCCGCGGCCGCGCACAACAATTGGGCGCGGCGATTTTTGTGCGCGGTGAATCGCATGCGCATGGAGACGCCGTTGCGCGCAACAGCGCGCACATCGCATTAACTTCTTGACGGGGTTATTTCCGTTTGCGACTGCGCTCGACTAGAACGCGAAGTGCATTCGGACTTCGAATTGGCTTATCAGGAACGATTGCCCGGATTTCCCGTCCCTGTTCCGCGAACAGCCGCGCCCACTGCATCTGCCCGCGTTCATCGGAATACTCATCGCGTATTGATTCGATGAGCGTCAACAGCCTCGCCTCCTGTGGCGTTAGGTTTTGCTTTCGTGGCCGACCCGGACGTCGGAGCATCGACCAGTCATTCTCCAGCGCCCGACACGCTCGCTCAGCCTTGGCAATCGAACTCGGCACCTTAAAGACGACGAGCGGACGGTCTTGCCACCGCTCAGGCCCTCCATCGACAAGCTCGTTGTTCTTGATCTGCATCCAACGAGGATGATTCACCGAGGCCATTCCGGTGACGAATTCAGCGACCGCCTGGATGAATGTGTGAGGGATGGACCGATCGGTCACCGAGAAGGTCATCCGCCAGAACAGGTCTTGGAAAAGCGTATGAACTTCAACCGGATTCATCGACGCTTCCCCCGCAATTCCGTTCACGGGATCGGCCGCTCGCTCATCCAGCATCACTCGCACGAACTCCGTCGCTCGCCGCAGGGACGCAATCAGCTTCCGCCGAGGATTGCGTCGGTGATTGCGAAGGTCATAGGTGGGCGCGTTCGTCAGTGTCCAGCTCCAGATCGGCCGTCGCCGCCATCCTGCCGCTATCATCCCACTGTCAAAATGGTCGTCAACGCTTCTGCGGCCGGGTTCGCAGTTGCTACCGCAGCATCCAAAGCGTGTCTCTCGGGGGGATAGGGGGCGCTCTGCTCATGGGGGGTCTGGGGGAAACTCTGCCCGATCCGCGACCATCAACTAATGGACAAGATTTCGACTGTGAATTGCGAACCGCCGGCCCGCGCGCCTACAGTGAGAAGCGTCTGACCCGGCTAGTTCGCGAGCGGCGGGAGGGGACCGGTCCGAAACGGAGAGTTAAGGGGGATTTCGTCCCGAATGCCGCTCCTCTTCTCCGCCGAATTTCGGACCTCCGCGCGGTATAATAATGGGGGAGGCGCACTATCGGCCTTCCCGGGTAGGGGGCCGTCCGCGCGTATTCCGTCAGCCATCGAATCGGCTTACACTGGCAAATCCGAAACGCTTCGAACACGACGGACCGATGCAGGGAGCAGCGGCACACCATGTCCAAGGGGTCGGAAGCCAGCGCGACTCGCGAGCCCGCCGCATCGCCGCAGCCTGAGAGCGACACGTCCGCAAAGGACGCTTCCCTTTCGAACAGGACGCGTGGGCCCGTCAATCGTCAGGCAACATCATTCGGACGATCGCAATGACCTCCCTCGAACGCCAACTTGAAGACGAACTCGTCGAGGTTTTTCACGGCCTGAATTCGAATACCCGTACGGTGCTGACGTGAGGTGGGCATGCTAATGGCTTCAAACCGCCAACGCGTCATTCAGCACGGCGAAGTATTTACCCCGCCGGAGCTGGTAACCGACATGCTCGACCTTGTCGCCCACGAGTGCGAACGCATCGACTCGCGCTTCCTTGAACCTGCCTGCGGCGACGGAAACTTCCTTGCCGAAGTGCTTCGAAGGCGACTGAAAACCGTCGACCGCAAATGCGGGCGGTCGATGATCCGATGGGAACAGGATGCGCTCCTCGGTTTGGCATGCCTCTATGGCATCGAACTGCTGTATGACAACGTGAACACTTGCCGTGATCGATTGCATGCGATCTTCCAGGAAACGTACTCCACGCGCTTTCGGGGAAAGTGTCGTTCGGCGTGCTCAGACGCCGCCCGGGTCATCGTTCGCTGCAATATTCAGCAAGGCGATGCGCTGAAGATGACGACCGTAGGCGATCGTGCGCACGAACCTCGCCCGCTCACGATCATCGAGTGGTCCATGCTGTCCGGCGGGATATTCAAGCGTCACGAGTTCGAGTATCAGCAACTTCCTCGACCCGATCCGCGCGAACGCGCGGATCTCTTTGATCAGGGGGGCGATATGGGCACCAACGACTTGGGGGCCAGTGTGTTCATAGTCAAGTCCATCCGGCAGCGCCCGCTTGTGCACTATTTAAGCCTTGCCAAAGAGGGCGGCCGAGAGGCGAGAAGAGGAACGGCGAATTGAACCACGATTTCGGCCATAACCCCGACATCCTCACCTGCCTGGCCAATCTCAGCTCCGATGAGGTCTTCACCCCGCCCAAACTTGCGTCGGCCATGCTCGACATCCTGCCGCAGGACTTGTTTCAGCGGCCCGACACCACGTTTCTCGATCCCGTGTGCAAGTCCGGCGTGTTCCCGCGTGAAATCGCCCGCCGACTCAACGCCGGCCTCAAGGATCAGATGCCCGATGAACGGGCGCGCATCAATCACATTCTCACCAAACAGGTCTTTGGGCTGGCGATCACCGAACTCACCGCGCTGCTCAGCCGCCGCAGCGTCTATTGCTCGAAGAAAGCCGATGGCAAGTTCAGCATCGCCACGGCGTTCACCCGCCCCGATGGCAATATTCGCCTGCCCAAGACCCAGCACACATGGAACGGCACTGGCAAGTGCGAATCGTGCGGCGCGAGCAAGGGCGAATACGACCGCGACGAAACGCTCGAAGCGTACGCCTACCCCTTCATTCACGGCATCGACCCAACGGAGGTATTCAAGATGAAGTTCGACGTGATCGTGGGGAACCCTCCATATCAACTCAGCGATGGGGGATTCGGCCGCAGCGCTTCGCCGATCTATCACCAATTCGTTCGGCAGGCGAAGAAGCTGGAACCGCGCTATCTCACGATGATCATTCCTTCACGCTGGTTCGGCGGTGGAAAGGGTCTGGACGACTTCAGAGTGGAGATGCTCGCCGACGATCGATTCCGAAAGATAATAGATTTCGAGAATGCGGCAGACGTTTTTCCGGGCGTAAGCGTCGCAGGGGGAGTCTGCTATTTCCTTTGGGATCGAGACCATAACGGTCCCTGTGAAATGGTGAACGTGCAAGGAGGCACCGAGACATCGACGACCAGACGCCTTGATGAGTTCGAGACGTTTATCCGCGAAAGCCGAGCGATCCCGATCATTCGGAAGTTATTGGCACACGACGAACGACGGATGCGTGATCAAGTATCCTCTTACAAACCATTCGGGCTGCGAACCTATGTTCAACCACAAGAGAGTGGCGATCTGACCTTATATTGGCAAAAGGGTCAGGGGCCATACAAACGGGAGGACATTACAGCCGGCATTGAAATGATCGATCGGTGGAAGGTCATTGCGTCCAGGTCCGGTCACGAGCATGCGGGCAATCCGGGAACAGACGGCACGCGAAGGGTCCTCGCGCGTACGGACGTGCTGCCGCCGGGGACTGTTTGCACCGAAACGTATCTTGTAGTCGGTCATTACGCGACCGAGATAGAGGCGCGTAACCTGCTTCATTATATGAAGACGCGCTTCTTCCGGTTCCTCATGTCGCTATTCATGTACTCACACGGCATCACGAAGGACACGTTCGCGTACATCCCTATCTTGGACATGACGCGCCAGTGGACCGACACCGAATTAGCTGAGCGGTACAACCTGACAGGCGATGAAGTGGCGTTCATCGAATCCAAGATTCGGACGTGGGAGTGAGCGATGGCGATGGAAGAATTCTTCCCCCCACGCCCCTCCGCCACGCCGACAATCTACGCCTTCGCCAGCACGCACCCGGATCATGCGGGGTTGTTGAAGGTCGGCTACACCGAACGCATCGCGGCCGACCGAATCGCCGAGCAGTTCCCATCCGGCCTGAACGCCTATCGCATCGAACTAATCGAATCGGCGATGCGCGCGGACGGCTCAGCATTCACCGATCACGATGTCCACCGGCACTTGCGCGCCAAGAAAATCAAGAACCCGACGCACGAATGGTTCAAATGCACCGTGGCGCAGGTGCGGGCGGCAGTCATTGCCGTACGCGAGCGGACGGCCAACGTCGAAGACCGCACGCTGAGTTTCACGCTTCGCCCGGAACAGCGCGAAGCGGTGGACATGACGGCGGACTACTTCCGCAAGGCCGCAAAGGAGCAGCCGGGCCACACGCCGCACTTTCTGTGGAACGCGAAGATGCGTTTCGGCAAGACCTTCGCCGCCTATCAACTGGCGAAGACGATGGGCTGGAAAAAGGTGCTGGTGCTGACCTTCAAGCCGGTGGTGAAGCACGCCTGGGCCGAGGACTTGCTGCGGCATGTGGATTTTGAAGGTTGGCAGTTCATTTCGCGCGATACCGAACTGACGTACGAAGAGGCGGACAAAGCCAAGCCGATCGTCTGCTTCGGGTCGTTTCAGGACTTTCTCCAGCGTACCGCGGGCGGCGCGATCAAGCCACGCAATGAATGGGTGCACGCGGCAAATTGGGACTGCGTGATGCTGGACGAGTACCACTACGGCGCGTGGCGTGAGAACGCCAAGGGGCTGTTCGGCGCGGATGAAGAGGACTCCGGCGAAGTCGCCGGCGAGGTGACCAGAGACGAGGCGGAGTTTGACGAATCGATTCTTCCCATTACGACGAGGCATTATCTGTATTTGTCGGGTACGCCGTTTCGTGCGCTGGCGTCAGGCGAGTTCATCGAAGAGCAGATTTACAACTGGACCTACAGCGACGAGCAGCGGGCCAAGCGCGACTGGACGGGGCCTGGGCCGAACCCATACGCCTCATTGCCGCGACTGGTCCTGATGACCTACACGCTGCCTGATGACATCCGACAGGTAGCCGAGCAAGGCGAGTTCAACGAGTTCGATCTAAACGAATTTTTCCTCGCGGAAGGTGACGGCGAAGATGCGAAGTTCGAGCACGAGGACGAAGTTCAGAAGTGGCTGGACCTGATCCGGGGCGCGTATCGCGGAACGACGGTGGACGATCTGAAACTGGGCAAGGATCGGCCGCCACTGCCGTTCAGCGATGCCCGATTGCTGGGCGTGTTGCAGCACTCGTTTTGGTTCCTGCCAAGTGTCGCCGCGTGCGACGCGATGGCGAACTTGCTGATGGCGAAGCAGAACTCGTTCTATCACGATTTCAGTGTGGTGGTTGCGGCGGGATCGAAGGCCGGCATCGGGGCGGCGGCGCTGCCTCCGGTGCTAAGTGCAATGGACGATGAGGGGGGGCCGCTGTCGAGCAAGTCGATCACGCTTTCGTGCGGCAAGTTGACGACGGGTGTGACCGTGCGGCCGTGGGCCGGGATGCTGATGCTGCGCAAGTGCAGTAGCCCGGAGACGTACTTTCAATCGGCATTTCGGGTGCAGTCGCCGTGGTCGGTGAGCGATGAGGCGGGCAACGAAGTGATCGTCAAGCCCGAGTGTTACGTGTTCGACTTCGCGCCGAATCGCGCGCTGCGACAGATCGCGGATTACGGATCGCGTTTGGCGACGGACCAGACGACGCCCGAGCAGCGGGTGGCGGAGTTGGTGGGATTCCTGCCGGTGCTGGCCTACGACGGCAGTTCGATGCGCCAACTGGATGCGGCGGCGATCCTCGACATCGCCACCAGCGGAACGAGCGCAACGCTCTTGGCCAAGCGCTGGGAAAGCGTGCTGTTGGTGAACGTGGATGACAGCACACTGACCCGGCTGATGAACGACCCGGCGGCGATGGCGGCATTGGAGGCAATCGAAGGGTTCCGCAATCTCAACGCCGACTTGGAAACGATTATCAACCGGTCCGAGCAGATCAAGGATGCTAAGCGCAAGGCCGGCGAAGGCGGGGACCTGACCGAGAAAGAGAAGCGGGAATTGACCGAGGCCGAGAAGGAACGCAAGAGTCTGCGCAAACAGGTGCAGGAGAAACTGATCAAGTTCGCTGCGCGTATCCCCGTATTCATGTATTTGACGGACTTCCGTGAGCAACGACTGAAGGACGTGATCACGAAGTTGGAGCCGAAGTTGTTCAAGCGCGTCACCGGCTTGTCGACCGCTGATTTCGAACGATTGGTGAGCCTCGGCGTGTTCAACAGCGCCCTGATGAACGACGCGGTCTGGAAGTTTCGGCGCTACGAGGATTCAAGCCTGAGGTACATGGGCGTGAGCCGCCACAAGGGTCTGGACGTCGGTCTATTCGACACTGCGCTGACCGAAGATGATTTTCTGAAGACATTCGGGGCGCTGGTAGAGGAATAGCGACGGTCCGCGCGGCCCTACGACCATCCAGCCGCCGATGCGTCGGAGTCGTGGACGGTTCGCGGCCCGGTCGAGGATGAGCTTGGCGTCGCGGTCCGGTTGGCGGCGCAGGTCGGTATCGTCATCGAGGAATGAGCCCATGCCCGCGAAGCGAATCACAATCAATCGTGCGCCCGTCCTGACCTTGTGGGCTTCCGTCGTCGCCGAACGTCTCGGCTACAAATCCGATGAGTCGCTATCGCTGGCGAAGGCGGTCGTCGGCCTCACTGCCGGCGCGAAGGCCAAGCGGCTCGGCATTCATCGGCCGCGCGACGCCAGCGCCGAGCCCAAGCCGAAACGGAAGGCGGAAAGCGACGAGGGTAAGCGGGTCGAATTGCTGGGGTGGTCGGTGCCCGTCACGACGACGCCGAAGGGTCTGCGCGCAACGAAAGACGGCTCGGCAATCCGGCCCGAGTCCGTCACGGCGTATCTCGACAAAGCATTCGGCGAAGTCCTCGACGACGCACGCGATGCGATGCGGAAGCTGGCGGCTGAACATAAGCCGGTGGAACTGGCCGCTTCCGCGTTCGCTCTCTATGAGCGCTTCCGGCCGACCGTCGCACCCGGTGCGCGTGGCTGGGGGCAGAAGGGTATACTGGACTTAGCGCGGATTCATGAGATGGTGTAATAACAGCGCCCCGCGAAGAGTCGATAGGGAAAGCAAAGCGCCGAGCAAGTATCATATTCCGCACGCAACTGCGCAATACCCAATTTCGGACGCAATCTTGTGGAGTCGAGGTGAACGATGCCAGGAACCCGGTACAAGATTTGGACCGTCGGAGAGCCTCTTCGAGACGGCGCAACGGGCGCCCGTCATGTCGGCGTGGCTGGCGTTGCGAAGTGCGCAGGCCCCAACTCGCCGTTCATTGTCGCCAACGAACTCATTTGCGGCAATCTTGCACGGATTCTGTTATTGCCCATTCCACCAGGGTTTCTTATTGAACACGAGGACAAGCCGCATTGGGTGTCGCTGAACTTTAATCTCAAGGGAGAGGAGCTCCCGCCGGTGAACGCCGCAATCCTTGCAACCGCCAACGCGCACATCGCGACGGGGATTCTCATGTTCGACATCTGGATTGCCAACCCCGATCGACACAACCGGAACGTCGCGTACGACGTTTCTTCGAACAAGGTCCAAGTATTCGATCACAGTCACGCGCTCTTGGGGTGTGGCACAATTACCGACCGACTTGGGAAGCTCGATCAGGACCTTGGAATTGCGAATCACTGCCTTCTCAAGGTGCTAAAAACGCCGGATCGTTTCAGGTTTTGGTCTGACAGAATTCATGAAGTTCCCGATTACTATATCAATGATGTGGTGGAGTCCGCGAAGACGGTAGGCTTACGAATCGAGGACATTTCGTCGTGCACGAAGTTCCTTATCCGACGACGTGACGAACTGCTCCACCTGATCGACGCAAATCGGAAGAAGTTCGTCGGAATCGAACAAACATTGTGGGACAGCACGGAACCAACGGGAGCGAATCCATGAGCGCCAAATATTGGATTGCGCAGTACATCGCGGACGTCTTCCGCAAAGAGCCCAGGAATATTGGCGTGATCGTGCAACTAGCAGAGGACACCACGTCGAGGTTTTTCGGCGTTTCCGGCGAAGGCAAGATCGATGGAAGGAAGACGCAGGGTTTTAAGTACCCGGATGTCTATCGGCAATGGGTTCAATTCTGGCAATCTGAACTCAAAACATCGGGTCCTGATCGCTGCATGGAAGCCAATGCCTCGCACTATCGGATTATTTCCGGAGGGTCCGTTGATGACATCGATGCGTCGAGCATCGATGAAGTCGCGAATTACTTATTTGCCGTGCTTGTATCACCCGGCGGTCTGATAGAGGCACTTGACGGTCCCGGTGCGGTAGATCGAACCGAGACCGCTTTCGCAGACGTCGTCGCTGAAGCGTTTACGGACCAGAGTATTCTTGAAGCTAACCAGCCGCTTCTAGTAAGACACCCAATTCGGCGAAACGTTCCTGTTGTAGGAAAGATTGGAGTCGCACACAAACCTTCGTTTGTTCAGCAAAATGGCAGTCTTGCAATCATTGAGGTCGTTGACTTCTCGATCCCACAAAAAAGATTCGCGAGAGACCACGCTGGCTGGACGGCCTTCATGATAGGAGACCTCCAAGGCACCCACCCCGATCTTGAACCCTTCGCCGTCGTCAAGACGGGTGAAACCGTGGGTGAAGAAGTTCGCAACGGCCTGGTCATCCTTGAGAACAAAGCAACTGTCGTGGATTGGCAAAATGACTCCGAACGTAACGCGTTCATCGAGTCTCGGCGGGAAAAGGCGACGGGATAGCTCCGCTCTCGCGCTGCCCCGGCCGGTCGAACCTCCTGAACCGCCAAAACACCCGGCGACCGTTCTCGGTAATGCCGAGTCTAACGCGCCGGGGTAGCGGAGTGCCCGCAAATAGACCCACGCGTGCGACTCATTGAAGCGGGCTTGTGCGAGTGTTCGAAGCGTCCACTTTTCATCGAAACGGCCATATAATCGGAACTCATGAGGGACACGTTCCGACGGTACTTTCCGCCAACCGATAAAGAACTCCGCGCGCTGTGGAGCGACGGCCTGATAAGCTTCGACGCAAGCGTGCTGCTGAATGTGTACGGCTATTCGGCTGAAACCCGAGATGAATTGGTTGCGTTGATAGAACAGAACGCGTCTCGAATTCGCCTCCCCCACCAGTTCGCCTTGGAATACTGTCGTGATCGGAGCGCGACGATCATCAAGCAAGTCAGGAACTACCTGAAGGTAGAAAAGGCTCTTCAGGAAATCTTGGATAACGATTTGAAACCAAAGCGCGACCATCCATTTCTCTCGAAGAGTTCGCTCGATGCATTCGCCGCAATTCAGGCCGAACTCAAGTCCAGCAGAGAACAAATGGAGAAACTAGTCGGGGCAGACCCTCATTCTGAGAAACTACTGGCCGCGCTCGACGGCAAGGTGGGCGCGCCACCAAATGCTGAAGAACTCCGCATTCTCCATGACGACGCAAAACGTCGCTACGACAACCTGACTCCTCCGGGATATGCGGATCTCAAGAAAAAAGATGGACCGGATGCCTTCGGCGATTGCATTGGCTGGAAGCAGCTAATAAGCATCGCTCAGGCTGAGAAGAAGGGCTTCATTCTTGTTATTGACGATCTTAAGGACGACTGGTGGCGCATCGAACACGAACGCACTGTCGGACCACGCCCAGAGCTCATCGAAGAATTCGCGCGAGAGAGCGGTCAGATTCTGTTCATGTACACCTCGGAAAATTTTCTCCGAGCGGCCAACAAGTTCATGGCAGCCAAGGTCGATAACGATGCCATCGAGGAGGTTGCGGAGCGAATCGCGAGTCAACGAGCTAAACTTCAAGCCGTTCATCTCAAGGCGGATGCGATCGTTTCGGTCTTGGATGAATACGTGAAGGCGACGGACCGAAAAACTGAAAAAATGTCGGCCGACCCGAACGCTCGCCGATCATCGGAGGGAGATGAGACGAACGAGCATACGAAACGAGAGAAGTAGAGGCTCCCAATGGCGGTGAGAGTATTCTGCGACAATCCAGACGCCTTGCTCAGGAAGATAAAGGCAGCCATCCGAAGCGGTACCATCGAGTCGTGGGAACTGGACAGCGACGGTGATCTCACGCGTACGCAAGAGCAACATCGACACCGTGGGTGGTTTCACCCGAGCGATGAAGATGACAAACTCGTATTCTACTTTTATGGCCAGAGATCGGTGGCAACGTCCAAGTTGATCTACGGCGTGTATCACGGGCGGCTAATCGAAATGCTGCTCACTCGGTTTGACTCTGACTTTACACGTGCAACCGCTACCGCGCTGCCGATAGCCGGCGACAGACTCTATTCCGAGAGCTAGGTCCGTCCGTACCATTGGAAGATGCGCCGGTGGTTCGCGGATTCGATACCTCGGACGAGCGCGGATTTCTGCATGGCTACAGCCGTTGATTCGCTTGTCCCAAATCGTCTATGATCGTCTTGTCCATCACGCTTCCGGCTATCCCCCCAAGCTGATTCCACGGTGGACACGGGGGACTTCGGTTGAGTGTGCCCGGCGTCCCCCACCTTTTCGCGGATTCGACGAGCGCAGGAAGCACCTAGACCCTCCGAAAGTGCCGGTCTATTCTCCCGCAATGATTCGAGTCGGCGGCAAGAGTTTCTCGACGGCAACGCCCAAGCGGTGCGGGAAGTGCGGCTGTCATGCTTTCGATATGACCCGCGTCGTGCCTTATCACGCGTGCTGCTATCTCATCTCGATCCGCTGCGCCATTTGTCACGCTCCCAAGACCGGCCGGATCGTCACTGACGGACCGTCGGGATCGGGGTCTGAGACGTACCGTTGACGGTCAACCCTCGCCCTCGGCGTTACATACGAAACAAATCGGGCAGAGTTATGAAACGCGCGACGGGCCGGCGCAAAGAATATCGCGACGGCGCGTGGGGACGGGCTATCCCAACGCCCGATTTCAGACCGGCCAGTCCGGTAGCACCGCACGACAAGCGGCATCTATCTCGCGCGAACGAGCGACAGATCGGCAGCGCCGTTCTGCCCCGCCGCTCCGGGGGAGATCAATCTAGCCCACGCGAGCGACTTGAAGGGACTCATATGGACAAATCTTGGTTCGGCTGCGGACCGGTATCCGAAATCAAAAAATGGTGTGTCGGGGAACGGGCTATGTCCGGAGTCCCAAGCGAGAACCCGGTGGGGGCGAGGTTCAAGAATCCCGGCCTGTCCGGTCCGTCAGAGTCCCATTGCGCGCCGATTCATCGGCTCGGTCGGCTGCCCGCAGGGGCGCTTCCGGCGAGCCCCGACGCTAGTCGCGCGTATTGTGTAAGGTGGGAGGAGAGTTCGCCGCGCCTTCGGGATAGGATAGCCTAGCCTCCGTTCCGATCGCGCAGCACAACGCAGCTCGCCCGGACCATCGCCCCGATGCCAGAGCGGTGCGGAGCCGGTCACGATTCGCCGCCATGCGACGCGCAGACGACGGGCCGACATCGAACTAGGGATTGTCGCGCCGAGTGCGACAGCGGGCAGCCGGACGATTGCTTCGCTTCCTTGCGCGATCGACGGAGGGAACACTCAATTCGACTTGACCTTCGGCGCTCGATCAAGGCGGATTCAGTCCGGCGCGTCACTCCGCGCGTCACTCTGTCGTGTACCACGGGCAAACAGGCCCGCGACAGCCTCGGAGCGCCCACGTTTCTGAGCGAATTCCAAGGGTTGTCGCGAGCCTGTCGTCCACCTTTTCCGCCATTCAGGATTTCTAATCCGCTGGTCGCAGGTTCGAATCCTGCCGGGCGCGGTTTTGCAAG
>CAZJVS010000050.1:0-30018 GCA_964549445.1 uncultured Planctomycetaceae bacterium | reverse complement strand
GAATCGGTCGCGTCGGTCGCAAGTCGGGCGTAGCGGATGCTCTTCGAGCCGGCTGAGCGGCGGACGCCGCCCGGTAGCATGGCCTGCAGCGTGTGGCCAAGGGGGGCGACGTAGTAGCGCGAAATCCACTGACCGAGTTCGAGGAGCTTGTCGGAGATGAGCGGGCGGTCGTCGAGGACGGCTTCGACGGGTTTCAGCGTTGTGTCCCAAGGTCCGCGGCTGACGGCGACGCAAAAGGCGGGCTGAAGTGTGCCGCGGGCGCCGATCGGGACGCGGACGCGGACGCCGGGCTGGACGCGATCGGCGAGTTCGTCGGGGACAAGGTAAGAGTAGGTCCTGTCGATTGGCGCGATGGTGGCAATCGTCGCGATGAGGCCGACGCGCTCGACGCCTTCGGTGATGAGCATGGTCTGAGTGTGTGAGTCGGTCCGCGTCACACCGACATTATATGACGAATTGGGTTGGCCTCTCGTGCGGCCGGCGCGGCGATCGATTGCCGCCTGGCGCGGCGGCTCGTAGATTAGCCCGGTGATGGTTGAAGTCAGCGGATTGACAAAGGTGTTTCCGACGACGTCCGGAGAGGAGAAACGGGCGGTCGATGGACTGTCGTTTTCGGTTTCGCGGGGCGAAATCTATGGGTTGCTCGGGCCGAACGGGGCGGGCAAGACGACGACGCTGAGGATGCTCAGCGGGCTGATCACGCCGACGAGCGGGGAGGCGCGCCTCGCGGGGCACGATGTTCGCACGGAGCCGGACGCAGCCAAACGGTCGGTTGGGTATCTCACGGCGTCGACCGGGCTTTACCAGCGATTGTCGCCGCGCGAGCTGCTGGAGTTCTTCGGCGAATTGAACGGCATGGCGCCGGAAGTGATCCGGCGGCGAGTGAGCGATCTTGTCGATTGGCTCGACATGAATTCGTTCGCCGATCTGAGGTGCGGCGGGCTTTCGACAGGACAGAAGCAGCGGACCAGCATCGCGCGGGCTCTGATTGCCGATCCTCCCGTCTTGATCCTGGATGAGCCGACGCTGGGTCTGGACGTGATGACGAACCGGATCATCCTCGATTTCATCCGGGCGGAGGCGGCACGCGGCAAGACGATTCTGCTTTCGACGCACTATCTCGACGAGGCGGAGACGATGTGCCATCGCATCGGGCTGCTCTATGACGGGCGGCTGATGGCCGAAGGGGATATGGCGTCGCTGCGAGCGCGGGCGGGGCGGCAGCGGCTGAGTGAGATTTTCCTCACGCTTTGCGGGCAGGAAGAACATGTATTGAAGATGCCGGATATGACAACTGCCGTCGGTGACGGGGGGCGGATGTGAACCTTCGGCGAGTGTGGATCATCTATCGCAAGGAGCTGCTGGAGGCGCTGCGCGATCGGCGAACGCTGATCGCGATGGTGCTGGTGCCGCTTTTGCTGTACCCGGTGCTCATGGTGGTGGTGGTTCAGGCATTGCAGGTTGAGCGATCGCGTCAGGAGCGGGCGACTTACAAGATCGCGGTGCCCGACGATGCGTTGCGACGCTGGTTCGTGGCGATTCTGGCCGCGGATGCACCGACGACGACCGCCAGCCAGCCGGAGGAAACGGCCGCCGCGACGTCTCCGCGACGTCGGGCCCGCGTTTCCGGGACGCAGTTTGAGATTGTCGTCGTCGAGGGAGCGCTCGACGAGTCGGTGCGCGGGGGCGACGTACAGCTTGCGGTGAGAATTGAGCCGCCGCCTCCGACCGATGCGCTGGGCGGCGACGTGAATCGCACGGTGAAGATCTACTACGACCCGTCGGAGGTTCGCAGCGAAGTGGCAATGCGGTCGATGCAGTTGATCCTCGATCGGCAGTCGGCCCGGTTTGTGACGGAGCGGCTGAAGAAGTCGGGGCTTAACAACGATCTGCTGACGCCGCTGCGAATCGACGAGGTGTCGGTAGCGAGTCCGGCGCGGCTGGGCGGGGCGCTCCTCGGACAGATATTGCCGTTTCTGTTGGTGATCATGACGGTGACGGGGGCGATCTATCCTGCCATCGATCTGACCGCCGGCGAGCGCGAGCGCGGGACGCTGGAGACGCTGATGGTGGCTCCGGTGCCTCGGACGCAGATCATGGCGGGGAAGTTTCTCGTCGTGACGACGGTTGCAATTACATCGAGCGCGCTGAATCTGATTTCGATGGGGGCGACGATGCGATTCACGGGGATCGCCGAGGCGATGTCGGCGGCGCTGCCGAATGCGGGGCCGGTGGCTATTCCGCTCCAAGTGCTGCCGATCGTGCTGGCGGCGATGATACCGTTCGCGGTGCTGTTCTCGGCGGTCATGCTGGCGACGTGCAGCTTTGCGCGGACGTTCAAGGAAGCGCAGAACTACATGACGCCGGTGATGATCGCCGCGCTCATTCCTGCGATGATCATGTCGTACATGCCGAGCGTGCGGCTGGCCGGGCCGATCACGGTCATCCCCGTCGCGAACGTCGTCGTGATGCTCCGCGAGCTATTCGTCGGGCGGTTTGATGTCGCGGCGATGGCGGTCACGTTCGGCTCGACGTGCTTCTATGCGGCGGCGGCCGTGCTCGTCGCGGCAAAGCTGTACGGACAAGAGGCGGTGCTGTTTTCCGATGTGGGGAGCTATCGGTCGCTGCTGAGCCGGCGGCTGATGCGGCCGGCACCGCGGCCGGGCGTGGCGATGGCGGTACTGCTGACGGCGGTCATCTTCCCGCTGTCGTTCTTCTGGCAGACTTCGCTGACGACGCCGGACATGTCGCCGCAACGGCTGGCGGGGATGACGATTTCGCTGATGCTGGTGTGTTATCTGCTGCCGCCGCTGGTCGTCGCGTGGTACACGCGGCTCGACTTGCATGAGACGTTCTCACTTCGGTCGCCCAGCGTGCGATCGTGGCTCGGCGCATTCATCGTCGCCGCGTCTGCACCGGTCCTTTCCGTCGCACTCGCCCACCTGGTCACCGAGTGGCTACCGCAGTCGCAAGAAGTTGCCAAGCTGATGAGCGAGCAGGAACGGCGCATGCTGGCACTGCCGACGGGGTGGCTGCTGTTTACGATTGCGCTGCTGCCGGCGGTGTGCGAGGAGATGGCGTTTCGCGGCTTTTTGATGTCCGGGCTCAGGGCGGGACTGCGGCCGGTCTGGCTGTGCGTGGCGGTTGGCGTCGTGTTCGGCCTGTTTCATGCTGACTTATGGCGGATTCCGACGACGTCGGTTCTCGGAATCGTTCTGGCAGTCGCGTGCTATCGGAGCGGGTCGATCTTTCCGGCGATGTTGATTCACCTGGCGAACAATGCGTCGGCGCTACTCTCAACTCAGCATGCATGGTTGGCGCGGTATCTCGGTGCGGACCAGCCGCATTCGGCGGTGGTGGTGGCCGGCGCGGGCATCGCGAGTATGGTCGGACTCGCGCTTATGTCGCGTCGCAGCGAGTGACGGTTACGGTCGAGAGAACATGCGAATATCTCTCAACGATTCGAGCGAGCACTGCGATCCAAAGTTGCCGGGCGATTTGAGGACGCTGGCCGCGTTCATTCGGATCTATTGTCGACACAAGCATCCGGAGGCGGAAAAGACGGTCGTTGTCCTGAAGGACTTCGATTTTGCAGCGTTGCGAATCGGCAAGACTTCGATCTGCACGCCCTGCGCCAAACTTCTCGCGCATGCGTTTGTCAAACGGTCGCACTGTCCGTTCAATCCCAAGCCGGCGTGCAAACACTGCCAGTCACACTGTTACCAGCCAGCGTACCGGGAGCAGATTCGGCAAGTCATGAAGTTTTCGGGGCGGAAGCTGGTGCTTTCCGGGCGGCTGGACCTGCTTTTCAAGCTCCTCTTTTGACGATCGCCCGCTTTCGGTCGCGCGGTACCTGATTTCGTTTCGAGGCCCCGGTCCGCTAAGATAGCACCAGCGGCCGGCGGCGAACGTCGTGCATGCGAATGGGGGTACGTCGCGAGGAGGAGGAAGTCATGCGTTTCAGGATGCTTGCTATCGTTATTGCCATATCAAGCGCGGTTGGCACCGGGGTGGCAAGGGCGGCGCTAACTCTGGTACCGAATGCAAATTGCTCCCACACCGGCAACCTGGTCACAAACGGCAGCTTTGAAGACGTCTCCGGCGGCGGACCGCCGGGCGGTGGCCAGCCGAACTGGCGCCTGTGGGCGACGGGTACGACGCAGAACTTCGTGCCGTTCGCCGTTCCCAACGGCTGGGCGAGTTCGGGAAACGCTAATTCGTATGCCGTGTGGGGCAACGACGGCGGACCGGCGACGCTGCGATTCAGCGACTTGATCCCGGACGGCGAGTACGCGATGTATTTTGGAAATGGCGGAACGCCGACCGTCAATCTCGCCCCCACGTTCAACGCCGACGGGAGTGTAACCTTTGCCGGCGCGCCGGCCATCATGCAGCCAAACGATTACCCGACTCCCGTAACGCTGTCGCAGTCCATTCCTACGACGGGTAATCCCGCGCCGCAGTATTGCATGAGCTTCTGGATCTCCGGCGAAGGCGCACACCTCTCTTCAGATCCGAACGGTGACTCGCTGGGAATTTTCGGCTTTCAGATGACCAATGTGCTCGCCGGCGACCCGGTGCTGTATCTGACGGTTCCCAGCGCAGTAGACAATGCCTTCGGCAAGTCGAAACGATACGACTTTCTGTTTTCTCCGATCAACCCCAACGTCGACGTCTCGATTGAGTACATCAATTACGGCCATTTCGATCTGACGGCGTACGGCCGCAGCACTTCGACGGAGATGATCCTGGACGACGTGATAATCAACGCCGTCCCCGAGCCGACGTGCCTATCGATTCTGTCGCTCGTTGCCCTCAGGCTCGGTCGCCGAAAACGCTGCCACGCACCGACCGGCGTGCCACATCCATCGCTGACCTGGCCACGACGACGGCTCAACCAGTAGTCACCCTTGCGCGTGTGCCTGCATTTCCGCGCGAGTATCCATTCAGCTCCTCGAGGAAAGCACGTGCCTGCTGCTCACCCTCCTGCATCAGCCGGTTGATCAACTCGGGCTGACGCGATAATTTCGTGACGTAGTCAAGCGTGTCCATCAGCTCCTCGGACATACGAATTATCCGGACCGTCACCGGGTCGCGCCGCGTAATCCCGAATCTCTCCAGTGCTTCCTCGGAAAAGCCCTTCTCCCGTAGTGTGAGGTTGATCAACTCGAGCTGATCCAGACTGTGGAGAAACGACACGTTGCCGATCATCTGGTTGCGACGGTCGGCGATCTCCGCCGGGCCGGTCGGAACCTTCTTGCAGGTCGTCGGGTTGATCTGGATGATCCAGATTTCGTCGGGTACATGATCGTTTCCGACAAAGCGAGGGCGGACCAACTCCACAATCGGCGGATTATCTGAGAACAAGCCGTCCCAGTAGTAATGGTCGCCGATCCGCACCGCGGGGAAAAGCGTCGGGATGGCCGCTGAGGCCAGGATCGCCTCCACGCAGATCTCATTCCGATGCGAGTAAAACTTCTTGAGTTCGCCCGAGAGCACGTCCGCCGCGCCGACGATGAGAATCGGACTGTGGGGCTGCATCAAGCTTCGCGCTTCAGCGAAGTCGATGTGCTTCTCGAGCATCGCCTTCAAGTTGGTAAACAGGTGCCGCGGCAGGACGAGGTTGAGCATGGCAAACGCGGTTTGCATGGGCACGTCCGCCGGACTCATCTCGAACTGCGGCATCCAGCCCTTCCCAACCGTGCGCAGGTAATCGGCACACCAACGGTCGAGGAAGAGTTCCTGCGGGTGTTGGGCGGTGAGCTCCTCCCAGAACGCGGCCAGGCGAGTCTCAACCGGGGTTTCGTCTCCTCGCGCCGACTTCAGAAGTCCGTACCAGGCCAGCGCGGTACAGACCGCCCCGCCCGAGGTCCCGCTCAGGCTCATGATGTCGTACTTACGATGAACCTCATTTTCGAAAAAGGCCTTCAGCACACCAGCCGTAAAGGCCGTCTGGCTGCCGCCCCCTTGGCACGCGATCGCGATCCTTGTCCTGCTCATGGACAATACCTTCCTTGGCGCATTTCACGCGGGGCGCCGCTCCGCCGTGATGAGATCCATCTCCTCAAGAGCATAGGATTGAAATCGACGCGTTCAATCGCATCGACTCATGGACCACTATCATTCGGACGTCATTGCGTTTCCGAGCAATCCGCGTGCCAGACTGACCTCGGAATGCATCGGCGGTTGCCGCTGACTATCCTCTCAGCGGCAGTTGCAACCTTTGGCTGTCCTGCGATTCGGTGGGTTATCGCGGAACAGACACGAACGGCATGAAGCTGTCCACCGACAACGTCGGTCCTCGGCGCCCGGTGAGTCTGCACGCCTCCATCGTCGCACGCGATGTTCGTTGTCGGCTCCACCCATCCACAATTCAACGCTGCGTCTCAATCGGCGTCCCGACGAATCGACCGGGCTCACGTCGTCCCGGGAACCTGCGAACGCGTTGTCGACCCGCTGAAGTTCGTTCGGTACGCGCCGATGTCCAGGCCGTGTGGCGATTTCGATAGAGTGCATCCATGCGTCAAGAGTCTGCTTTCGTTGATGAGCCGACGGATTTTTCGATCGTGCAGGGTGGACCGCTCTTCCAGATCCTGCTGCGAGCCCGACTGGAGACACCTTCGATGGGTCTCGCGGCACGACGGATCCTCGTCATTTCGCTTGCCGCGTGGCTGCCCCTTCTCATGTTGACGCTTCTATCCGGCCGCGCCGTCGGCGGGGTTGGAGTCCCGTTCATTCTCGACCTGGCGACGCACACCCGATTTCTCTTGTCTTTGCCGATCCTTGTCGCCGCCGAAGTTGTCGTTCACCGGCGGATCAAAGGAGTTGTCCGCCAATTTCTGGATCGAGGCATCGTTTCGCCCGATTCCCAGCCGCGGTTTGAGAACATTATTGCGTCGGCCATGCGGCTCCGGAATTCGGTGTTCGCCGAGGTTCTGTTACTCGCGGCCGTGATCATCGGGGGTAAATGGATTGGGACACGGTACGTTCAGATGGCGGTACCCACCTGGTACGCCGGCCCGATCGACGGCGGGACTCAGCTCACCGCGGCCGGCTACTGGAATGTCTATGTCAGCCTGGCGGTTTTTCGCTTCATTCTACTTCGTTGGTATTTTCGACTGTTCATCTGGTACTGGTTTCTTTGGAGTGTTGCACGATGCGTTCCACTGCGTCTAAACCCGCTCCACCCTGATCGGGCCGGCGGCCTTGGGTTCCTGGCCGGCAGCGTGTTTGCGTTTGCCCCACTTCTTATCGCGCACACCGTCGGGCTCGCCGGCATACTCGGCGGCAAGATTTGGCACGAAGGCGCAACGCTGCCTCAATTCAAGATGGAGTTAGTCGTCTGGCTGGTCGGCCTGATGCTACTGCCGGTAACGCCGCTATCTTTCTTCGCGACCCATCTGGCTGAGACCCGGCGCACTGGGCTGCGGGAATTCGGCATCTTTGCGAGCCGCTACGTGTCCGAGTTTCGCCGGAAGTGGATGGAGGGAAACTCGGCGAGAGGCGAGAAGCTGGTGGGAACCTCGGACATCCAGTCGCTCGCCGACTTGTCGAATAGTTTTGAGGTGGTACGGGGAGTGAGTCTGGTGCCGATTGGACGGACGACGATCGTTCGGCTGGTGATTCTCACGGCACTGCCGCTCGCACCACTGACGCTGACGATGATCCCACTCGAAAAGTTAATTGACCGCGCCATCAGCCTGTTCATTTGAGCCCCCCGGGCGATGGTACTTAGCCAGGAAACTAAACACGACGGATGGAGTGCACGAGGCAACGACCGGCACCGCTTGTCGTAAGGCCGGCTTCTTGAGGCAGCCGCACTTGTGGGCTTACGCCGAGTCGCCCGGCGGCGCGTCTTCCTGATACCCATGCGCCTTCGCCGGGAGCGCTGCCGCAAACAGCACGGATCCGACCAGGGCCGCCGCGACCAGGCACGCGAACGCCGCGCCCCATCCGCGAAGTTCCACCATCCTCCCGAGTCCCCAGCCGGAAGCCACCGTGCTTGCGTATCCGAAGATGCTGGTCAGGCCGACGGCGGTCGCGGCGGCGCGCTTGGTGGCGCGGTTTGCGACGAAGACGGCGACGAGGGCCTGTGGGCCGTAGATGAAGAAGCCGGCGAGCATTAGCAGGACGGTATTCACAGCGAGGGCGTTGGCAGGCGAACGACTTAGTGCCAGGACGACTACGCCGCAGAGAATCATCCAGATCAGGCAGACGGGGGCGGCGCGACCGCGGAAGACGCGGTCGGTCAGCCAGCCGGTGGCGAGCATTCCGGCGAGGCCGGCGGCTTCGAAGGCGGCGATCATCCAGCCGGCTTGCGACAGTTCGATGCCTTTTGCTTCCTTGAGCATCGTGGGTCCCCAATCGAGCACGCCGTAGCGAACGGTGTAGACGAAGAAATTGGCGGCCGAGACGATCCAGATGTAGGGATCGCTGAAGACTTGTCGCCAGAGGAGTGCAGCGTATCCCGCGGGGGCGTCTGCGACGTGAGTTCCCTGCAATTCGGGCAGGCCGACGGATTCGGGGGTGTCGCGCAGATTGATGATAAGCAGAATCGACATCACAAGTGCAATTGCGGCGGGTATGAAGAAGCAGATGCGCCAACTGGCGAAGTGTGTGACAAGGTAGCCGCAGAGGATGACGACGGCGCCCGCGCCGAGGGAGTGGGAGGCGTTCCAGATGGCCATCTTGGAGGCGAGCTCCTTCGGGGCGAACCAGTGCGTCAGCAATCGTGCGCAGGGCGGATAGCCCATGCCTTGAAACCAGCCGTTGGCCATCCAGATGACGCCGAGGGTTGTGACCGCGCCGGCGAGGCCGAAGAAGATGTTCATGATTGCGGACGCAGCCAAGCCGACGGCCATGAATACTCGGGCGCTGGCGCGGTCGGCGATGATGCCGTTAACAAACTTGGAGACTCCGTAGATCAAGCCGTGAAGGGTGAGGAAGAGGCCGAGGTCGGACTTGGTGATGTGGAGCTGCTGCTCCATGACCGGCATGGCGATCGAGAGATTCTTACGAACGAAGTAAAAGATGCCGTAGCCGAGGGTGGTCCAGAGGAGGATGCGGGGGCGGAAGTGGGCGTATCGCTCGCGGACTTGATGCGGATCTGTCAGGAGCGATGCATACGGGAGCGACTGCATGTCGCGAATTGTCGGGGAATGAGGTAGCCGCGGATAGGGTCAGGCATCCTTTCGGACGGCGTCATAATTGACAGGGCGTTTCTCGACGAAGGCGCGCATTCCCTCGGCGACTTCGGGGGAGAGGTTGTGGATGCTCAGCCAGTCGCGCGCGTGGCCGATGGTGAGGTGCCAGGAGAGGTCGCGCCAAAAGTTGAGCTGCTGCTTGGCGTAGCGGATGCACTCCGGGAGCTTGTTGATGAGCTTTTCGGCCATGGCGTCGACGGCGGCGTCAAGCTGGGCGGCGGGGACGACCTGGTTGACGAGACCCCATTCGAGGGCCTTCTTCGACTCGATCGGCTCACAGAGGAAGAGCATCTCGCGGGCGCGGCGGTCGCCGACGATGAGCGGCAGGAACTGAGTTGCGCCGGCGGCGGCGACACTGCCGCGGGCCGCGCCGACCTGGCGGATGGTGACATGCTCGGCGGCGATGGCGAGGTCGCAGGACATGTTGAACTCGTTGCCGCCGCCCACGACCATGCCGTTGAGGCGGGCGATGGTGGGCTTGCCGAGGTTGCGCAGGCGCTCGTGGCACTCGGTGAAGAGTCCCATCCACTTCCAGTATTTCTTGGGCTGATCGACGAAATCCTCGGCCTGTTCCTTGACGTCGGCGCCGGTGCAGAAGGCGCGATCGCCGGCGCCGGTGAGGATGAGGACGGAGACGTCGTCGTCCCAGGAGGCGTCCTGGAAGGCGGTGTTGAGTTCGACGAGGGTGTCGCCGTCGACGGCGTTGAGGACGTCCGGACGATTGAAAGTGACGGTGGCGCGGCGGTTGCGCTTTGCGTAGATTAAGTTCTTGAACTTGAACGACTCGGGTGCTCGGCCAGTGTAGATGGGCATGCTGCGTCTCGCTTGCGAACAGACGGCGATTTTCTCAGGCCTTCACTTCGGCGAAGTGCATCGATACGTACTTGGCGGCAAAGCCCATCAGATTTTTAGCGGCGGCCTTGCCTTCGGGAGAGGCCATGGCGGCGTTCAGGGCGGGCATGTCCTTGAAGCAGAGCTCGGCGATGAGGTGATAGGGTGATTCGCCGCCGGGGGCGCCGACGACGCGGGAGACCTCGCCGCGGATCAGGCCGGGCATCTTCAGGGCGAGCGGAAGATGAGTGTCAAAGTAGTGGCGATCGAAATCGGCGGGGTCCTCGGGCTTTTTGTACATTACGATGAGCTTGACCATGTGTTCCTCCAGTTGGGTCAGCCGCGTTCCAAGATGCGTGCCAGGACTTCGCGGGGAAAGACGTTTTGAACGGTCTTGCCGGCGGCGATTTTTCGGTCGCCGTGCATGGCATCGACATCGCACACGAGGCGGCGGTCGTTGAACTCGGTGACGGTCGCCATGATCCGGACCATCCGGCCGACCTTTGCCGGGGCGATGTGGTCGATCGTGACGTGGCTGCCGACGCCCTCTTCGCCGTCTTCGAGGTATTGCATGAGGATCTTGCGGCTGGCGAGTTCCATGTAGTGGCAGAGGGTCCAGGTCGAGCAGACCTGGTGGACGGCGATGTCGTCGAAGATGGGACGCATGTCGTCGGTGACGACGAAGTCGATTTCGGTCGAGATTCCGGGTTCCAGGCCGGGCTTCATGCGGGTTGTCCGGGTTTTCCGTCCTCCGGGCTGGAGCTTATTCCGTCCGGAGAAAACGGGCAACGGGAGGCCGGTTTTATCGACCGCGATGTGGTGTCGCGCGGCCCGGCGGTCGATAGGATGATGAGTCAATATGAGCCAGATGATGAGAGCTCGGGCCTACGCTTCGATCGGCAACGTTGGACACGGTTTCGACGTGTTCGGGATGTGCGTCGACGCCGCGTATGACGAGGTGGAGGTTTCGTGCGGGGGCGGGGGATTGGAGATCGTCGTCAGCGGGCGCGGGGCAGAGGAGATTCCGACTGAGCCGGAGATGAACACGGCTGGGCGGGCGGTGCTCGCGGTGCGCGAGAAGATGAAGATCGACGAGCCGCTGCGAGTGCGGATCATCAAGGGGACGCGGTCGGGGAGCGGGCTGGGTTCGAGCGCGGCGAGTGCGGCGGCGGCGGTTGTCGCGGTGGATCGATTGCTCGGGCTGAAACTGACGCAGGCGGAGCTGGTCCTGATGGCGGCGGAGGGGGAGCGGGCGGCGGCGGGGGCGGCGCATACCGACAATGTGGCAGCGGCGATCTATGGCGGATTCGTCGTGTTTGAGAATGACACGCCGCCCCGGGTGCAGACGGTTGTGCCGCCGGTTGAGATGAGAGTGGTGCTCGGGCTGCCGGCCATACGAATTCGGACGAAGGATGCGCGGGGCGTGATACCGACGAGCGTGAGCGTGGCGGACTATTCGCACGGCGTGGCTCGGGCTGGGATGACGGCGCTGGCTCTTTCGCGCGGCGAGTTGAAGCGGTTTGGCGAGTTGATCGAGGGGTCGATCTTTGAGACGGCCCGCGCGCCGTTGCTGCCGGGTTTCGAGAAGGCATGTGCCGCGGCGCGGAAGGCCGGAGCGTACGGATGCGTCATGAGCGGCGCGGGGCCGGCCGTGGCGGCGGTGACGGAGGAGGATCGCGATACGGGGGCGATCGCGGCGGCGATCCGGCGGGCGTTTGTGGCGGCGGGCGTGGAGTGCGAGACGTTTGTAGCTTCGTCCGGTCCGGCGGCGGCGATCGTCGAGGCGCGCTCATGATTCAACGCTGCACCGAGTGCGGGGCGACGTATCCGCTGGCGCAGGTGCTGTATACCTGTGCGCGGTGCGGTGACTTGCTGGAGATTGCGTTTGAGGCGGGTGAGCCGAGGGGTCTGAAGTTTGAGGGTCATGGGGTCTGGCGGTACGGATCGATGCTGCCATGCGACGCACGGCGGGCGGTGAACTTGGGCGAGGGTGCGACGGGGTTGCATCGGGTTGAGCGGCTGGGGAAGGACGTCGGGATCGCTTCGCTGTTCGTAAAGGCGGAGGGTGAGAACCCGACGGGGTCGTTCAAGGATCGCGGCATGACGGTCGGGGTGACGCATGCGGCGGCGATCGGGGCGCAGACAGTAGCGTGCGCATCGACGGGTAACACGTCGGCGGCGCTGGCGGCGTATGCGGCGCGGGCGGGGATGAAGGCGATCGTGCTGGTGCCGGGCGGGAAGGTCGCGCTCGGAAAGATGTCGCAGGCAATCGTGCATGGGGCGAGGATCGTGCAGGTCCGCGGCAATTTCGACGACGCCATGCGGCTCGTTCAGGAATTGTCGTGTTCGCAGGCGGGCGTGTATCTGTTGAACTCGATCAATCCGTTCCGGCTCGAAGGGCAGAAGTCCGCGGCGTTCGAGATCTGCGAGACGCTGGGCGACGGTCCGGAAGTGGTTGTGCTGCCGCTCGGAAACGCGGGGAACATCAGCGCGTACTGGAAGGGGTTTCGCGAGTTTCATGCGGCGGGCCTTATTCGGCGGATGCCGCGGATGATCGGCGTGCAGGCGGCCGGTGCGGCGCCGATCGCGGAGTACGTGCGGAACAAACGCGAAGCGTGCCGCATGAGCGATCCGCAAACAATTGCGACCGCCATTCGCATTGGCGCGCCGGTGAGCTGGAAGAAGGCGCTGGCGGCGATTCGCGAATCGGGCGGGTCGGCCGAGATGGTGACGGACGACGAGATTCTCGCGGCGCAGCGGTTGCTGGCGTCGCGCGAGGGATTGTTTGTCGAGCCGAGTTCGGCGGCGCCGATTGCGTGGCTGATGCGCGAGCGGCCGGCCTGGGGCGGGCCGGTGGTTTGCGTGGCGACGGGGCACGGGTTGAAGGACCCGGACGCGGTGTTGTCGGCTGCGCCCAGGTTGCTCGAAGCTGAAGCAACGATTGAGTCGCTGCGAGCGGTGCTGGGAGTCTGATGCGAATCATTCTGGCGGGCTTTGGTGTCGTGGGGAGGTCGCTGGCGACGATGCTCGAGGAGCGCGCAGGCGAGCTTTACCAGCGATTCGGCTTGCAGCCACGGCTCGTCGGGGTGCTCGATCGCGGCGGTGCGGCTGTTTCCGAGAGCGGGCTGTCCGCGGTTGAACTGTGCGCGGCGAAAGAGTCCCACGGAACAATCGCGGCAACGGCCGGTCGGGGCGAACGGAATGTCGACCCTGAGCGCGTTGTTGATGACAGTGACGCGGACGTGCTCGTGTTGGCGACGCCGAGCGTGTTGTCGGACACGGGGCCGGCGATGGGGCTGCTGAAGGCGGGGTTTCGCAGCGGCAAGCACGCGGTGAGCGTGAACAAGGCGCCGCTGGCGGTGGCTATGCCGGCCCTGATGGAGCTGGCGCGATACAACCACCGCGAGTTTCGCTTCAGCGGGACAGTCGGTGCAGGTACTCCGGTGCTGGCCTTCGCAAGGGAGGCCGCAAAGGGTGAGCCGATTACGCGAGTGCAAGCGGTACTGAACGGCACGACGAATTTCATCCTCTGGCGAATGCATGAGGCCGGAGCCGCCTTTGAGGATGCGCTGGCGGAGGCCCAAAAGCTCGGATTCGCCGAGACCGATCCGTCGACCGACGTGGATGGAATCGACACCGCGACCAAGGTCGTAATCGTAGCGAACTACGTACTTGGCCGGCCGACGCGACTCGCGGATGTCGCGGTGCAAGGCATTCGCGGCGTCACGAAGGACGCGATTCAGCAAGCGAAGTCGCGCGGGCGGGTGATAAAGCTGATCGGCGAGATCGGCAATGGGCTGACGGTATCGCCGCAGGAAGTCGAAGCGGGTGGCGGACTCGACGTGCCGTCAAGCATTAATGCCGTGTCGCTGACGATGCGGTCGGGGGCCGAGGTGACGCTCCGCGGGCGCGGAGCAGGCGGGCCGGAGACGGCGACGGCGATTGTTCGAGATTTGATCGACATCTGGAATGTGATGGGAACGCACGCATGACGCTGGTGATGAAATTCGGCGGGACGTCGATGGGTGACGCGGAGCGAATTCGGCAGTGTGCCGGGCTGGTCCGCGAACAGGAATCGAAACACGCGGTCGCGGCCGTGGTCTCAGCGATGTCTGGCGTGACGGATTCGCTGCTGGAACTGGCCGCGGCGGCAGCTGCGGGCAATCGCGCCGCCACGCATCGGATTCTCGCGGAACTCCGCACGCGACATGAGACGGCCGCGCGGACGCTCGGGGCGACGACGGCGATCCACACCTTGCTTGACCGGCTCGATGTGCTCGTGTCGGGACTGGCCGCGGTCGGTGAGCTGACCATGCGTTCGCGCGACGCGGTCGTCTCATTTGGCGAACGGCTTTCGGCGGAGCTGATGGCGGCGGCACTGGGCTGCCGGGCTATGACCGGGCACGAGATCGGAATCGTGACGAATGATCACTTCGGCGAGGCCGATCCGCTGATGGACCTGACGCTTTTCCAGGTTCGGCAGACGCTGGAACCACTTCTGGCATCCGCGAAGCGCGTGGTCGTGACCGGATTCATCGCCGGAACGCAGCACGGCGTGATATCGACGCTGGGTCGCGGCGGCTCGGACTATACAGCGACCATCCTCGGAGCGGCGCTGCCGGCCGAAGAGATCTGGATCTGGAGCGACGTGGACGGGCTGATGACGGCCAATCCGAAGGTTGTGCCGGAGGCGAAGTTGCTGGCCGGCATCACGTTCGCCGAGGCAATCGAGATGGGTCAGTTCGGGGCGAAGTCGATGCATCCGCGGGCGCTGGAACCGGCGGCGACGGCCCGCATTCCCGTGCGGATGCGTAATACGTTCAATCCAAAGTGTGCAGGGACGCTGATCAGCGAAGGCGCAACCTCGGACCGAATCGTGCGGTCAGTGCTGTCGGTGTCGAACACGGCGCTGATGACGGTGTCGGGAGCGGCGATGATCGGCCGGCCGGGGACAGCTGCACGCGTGTTTGATGCGCTGGCGAAGCGGGATGTGAACATCCTGATGATCTCGCAGAGTGTGTCGGAGGCGGGGATTTCGCTGGTCGTGGCCGGCTCGCAGTTGGAGCGGGCGCGGGCGGCGCTGGACGGGCAGCTTGTGCGTACAGGCGACGTTCGCGATCTGGGCGTCGAGGCGGGCATGACGGTAGTGGCGGTCGTGGGCTCGGCGATGCGCGGGACGCCGGGGGTGGCGGCGCGCGTCTTCAGTGCGATTGCGAAGCACGGCGTCAACGTGTCGGCGATCGCGCAGGGATCGTCGGAGTTGAGCATCAGCTTCGTCGTGCATGGCGAGCAGGGCGCGGCGGCGGTTCGCGCATTGCACGGGGAATTCGGTCTGGACCGGGCGTAAACACGGGTTGCGGGGGGTCGTTTGCTTGAAGCGCGAGGCCGAAACGGCTAACGTATTGGTGCGTCGAACGGGCGTTTAGCTCAGTTGGTTAGAGCGCTTCCTTCACACGGAAGAGGTCGCAGGTTCGAGTCCTGCAACGCCCACGTTTCTTGTCTGAATTATCTTGTCCCCGATTGCACGGTGCTTGGAATGCGGTTTGTCCGCCTCCGAAGCGGGCACCGTGCAGAGTGTTTCAGGGCGGGGCAGCGGCGCTTTTAGCGGTACTTCCGGTGCGGCGGTCGCCCGCTCGTAATCCTCGTCGCGGACTTGCGCGTAATGCTCCAACGCGATGCGTGGGTCGTGTCCGATCCACGCCGCTATGACGTGCAGCGGGTATTCCCTCGCCAACTCCGTCTCTCGGCTACTCCGCAAGTTGTGAAACGGCTTTGGCCACATCGGCAGCCCGGCCCGCTTGGCTATTCGCTCGAATTGCGTCCGAAGGTTCTGCGTCGTGTCGCGATAGCGATTAACGACGTACTCCGTACCAGGCTCCGCCGCCTCGAATCCTTCCCGCAGAATCGGCAGCAGTTCGGGGAAAAGCGGTACCTGCCGGATTCCGCCATCGTCGTGATGCTCCGTCTTGCTCGCGTGGATCGTGATACGGCTCCGCGCCCAGTCCACGTCCTGCCAGCGAACCGCCAAGACTTCGCTCGGACACCGCAATCCGCCGAACCGGCACAGGGCGAAGATGGTTTGCCAATCCCGATCCGGGCAAGCGTCCAGAATCTTCGCGGCCATCTCGCGGGTTACGAAGAATGACCGCTTGGGATTGCCTCGAACCGCTGCGGCCAGCCCGTCAAACGGATTCGATTCGATCAGCTTCCGCCGGACCGCGACCCGGAAGAATTGGCGAGCGATGCCTGTCCGGCGTCGGACGGTGTTCTCCGCCAGCCCGGCTGCTTTGGGTTCCTCGCCGGACTTCTCTTTCGCTCGTCCTCGGCGCGCAGACGTGGCAAGCGACAACCGGAATCCATCCGCGTCGCCCGGCGTGATATCCCGCAGGGACTTGTCGGCCCCGAAGTATCCGACCAAGTTTTCGCGGACATTCTCGAATGTAATCAGCGTCGCCGGTTTCACGTCAGCGCGGCTGCGGATCAGATCGTCTAGGAACGCCCCCAGCCGAACGGCCGGAATCGCCGCCGCGTCCTCCTGCTTCGGTTCTGCAAGACCGACGCGAACTAGCCGCCGATATGCCGCGCGCGGCAACTTGGCGAGCCATGCCACCACGTCCGGCTCGGGCGATACGCCGATGTCCTTCGCTGCTATTAGCGCTTCAACCTTTTCGGCGAAGCGAGTTGCCTCGCGCTCGCCCCGGACCGGCACGCGAAGCCAGCGCCGCGCGCCGTCGCGGTCGAATTGGATCGTCCATCGCCCGGCTTTTCGATACAGGCTCGCCATTTGTCACTTCGCCTTTCTGATTGGCCGCAGTTCGAGCCGCAGCCCAATTGCGGCCGCAAGCTGCTCCAGGGTCGCGGCCGTCATGTTCGTGCGCTGTCCCTTCGCGATTCGATGCAGTACAGGGAACGGAATGCCGCTGTCCTTCGCTAGCCGATACATTGACTTGCTCGACCGATTGAGTTCGATTCTCAGTTCTTCCACGATATTGGCTTTCTTCGGCATAATGGGAGTATATACCAATAT
The DNA here is from genome assembly GCA_964549445.1 of uncultured Planctomycetaceae bacterium. Taxonomy (GTDB): domain Bacteria; phylum Planctomycetota; class Phycisphaerae; order UBA1845; family UTPLA1; genus SpSt-539. The sequence goes on along the minus strand of CAZJVS010000050.1, from coordinate 12,957 downwards.
GTTACCTTGTCAAGCGAATTGTTGATGAATCTGTCAGTCGTCTTCATCGCCATTCTCGCGATCGGCGTTGCCGCGACGCCGTGAGTCAAACCATCGCTGAACATCGTCAGGCGCAACGCCACCCGCCAGCCCTTCGGCTTCTTCTGCGTCGAAACCCAGTTCCTCGGCCTCGTGGCCCCGGCTCTCCAAATCGTCATCGCTCATGTCTAGCTCCTGCTGAGTTCTGCGCCGCGCATTCAATTCGATCCGCTTCCCCCCGGTGCCGCGCGGCGATCTCGGGGTGAAGAAACTCGCAAACGCTCGCCAATTGCCGCAATCGCTCGCACCATGATCGGACAGTCCAGCCGGCCGGACCTCCGAAGTCCGTCGCCGGCGGGTCTGGCTGGTGCATCGGGCAGCCCTCGGCGATCCATCGCAGCGGTCCAGTGCTGGCCGGCTCATCGGGGTCTGGTTCGTGGCCCACTCTCGCTCGGTCGATCATCTCGACCGGCTCGGCCTTGTCCGGCACCAGCGAAACAGCCACAGGCACACGCTCAGTCTCCGGCACCGCGCCGCCGACGGCTCTGTCCTCGTCGAATATCACCTCCAGATCGAGCATGAAAAAAACACTCTCGAACTCGTCACTTCGCTTCCGCGTCTTTTCTGCACGCACGTCAGTACGCTTAAGTGCAGCGTGGTTCCTCGGACTACACGCGGAATGATTTTCTTCCGCGACTCTTCTTCGTCTGCGCGACTAGGAGCTAGACGAAGAAGCGAAGAAAAGACGCGGAAAATGGCTTTCCGCCGCCTAACCCCTTACGCCGCCGCATCTTCACCCTTGTCGCGGGAACGAAGGGTGGGATCCTCATTCATTTTGTTGGCGACTTCCTCGGCATCCGGCAGCCCGGCCACGGAGGCATCATCCAATGGCACGTCGGCCAGCTTGTACCGTGCCGGTTTTGGCCCCTTGCTCGCCTCGACAAGCTCCAAGTGCCCGGAACCGGCCAGCGCCCGCACGTACTGCCGAATCGTCTGCCGGTCGCCGATGATGCGCTCCCGCTTGGCGATGTCCCGAACGTCAAACTCGACACCCGGAAACATCTCCACGAGGCGTTGACCGAACCGGCGCGCGGCATCGCTCAGTCCGTCGCCCATCGCCGCCGCGAACGGCTTGGCGAGCAGCTTCCGAGCCAGTCGGTAGTCGTCAATTGTGGCCGCAATCTCAACACCATCTTCGGGACGGTCGATGCGCTGATATTGGTGTAGCAGCGCCACGGCCTCGATGAACGAAAGCAGATGCCTGAACGACCGGCGCGCGTCGGTCCGGTCCGATGGAAACAGATCGCCCAGGATGCTCGCATACGGGATTCGGACGGAAACGCGCTTGAGTAGCCGTTGCGCCGCGTGATGCTTGTCGATAATCGCGGTCACGTCGCAATCGACCGCACCCGACTTCCTCGCCGCGATTGTGTCGATGATGCGCCTCGTTTGCGGCTGCGTCTCATCCGTCGCCAGTATTAGGCACCGATTGCGGTCCTCATCGAAAATGTTCTGCAAAGTCGTTGATTCGATGTAGGCAATCGGCCCCGGCTGGTCGATTGCGATGGTCACGATGCCCCCGCCTTGCTTCACCGGCATCAGCTTCGTCAGCCGGCCGTCCGACAACATCTCCCGAAGTGCGCGCGTCGCGTCCGCGCTGTCGTCGTCCTGCTTTCGTGACCGCTCACCGCCGACCACCGCCTTGTGCACGAGCGCGCCGTGTGGAAGATGCACGAGCGCTTCCGGCGTCATCTTGTGGCCGCGAATGACGGCTTCGGGCGGAAACAATTTTGTGGTTTGATCGGGAATGTAGGATTTCCCGCTCGCTGTCAGACCTTGAATGATTACTGCCAGCGGACGCGGGAGCAGGCGAGACGTTTCGACGATGTACAAGGTCGCCGACAGCATCCTTTCGCCCGCGACGCCCAGTGCCTTCACGTCATTGACGATGATCGCGATTAGATTTGGGTCGCGGAGCATCGCCAGGGCCGCGTCAATAACTTCGGGCGGAGTGCTCGCCAGTGGGTCGTCGTCGCCCTGCTTCGGAGCCGGTTTGTCCATCTCCGCGACGATACGTAGCAGTTCGGCGTCGAGCAGTTTACGGTCGATGTCCGGCCGTAGTTTCAGCACCGACGCCGCGAATCCAGACCGTGCCTTGTCGCGTCGGATGTTCAGGGCGTCGGCGTGGACAAGAACGCCATCCAGAAAGACATTGAGCGCGACGGTGCCATTGCGCCCGTTCGGCTGGTACTCCACACTCAGCGTCATGATCGCACCGCATTCCGGCGATAACGCCGAACGATGCGTAGGATGATGCCCTTTCCGGCTTCGACGACGCGTGCCGCCCGCCCCCGGCCGATTGTCGAATCGCCGGAGTCCTCACGCGCCCACGCAACCAAACTGCCGATGGTTGATGGTCCGTGTGGCGAATTGCACTCCCCATAGCAGCGCTGCCAGTAGGCGAAACAGTCCGCTTCACCTTGATATTTCGCACTCTGCCGCGACCAATTGCACCACAGCACAAACGGATCGGACGGAGGGTCTGTCGGCGTGCGCTTCAAAATCAGGGCGACGTGAATCCAGTCGTCGTATTCGTCGCAGCGAGACAGCTTCAGCGCCGCAAGGCAGTGATTGACCAGCCCCAGCGGGACGGCCGCGCCGTCGCCGCGAGAGAATGAAGATGATGCTGTCGGTTTCGGGCTAGCGGCAAGAGTCTCACGGAGGACCATCCGCAACCAGCGCTCCGGCAGGTCGGCAAGATCAACCTCGCCAGGTGCGCGGCCAGTCTGCCAACGGTAGCGCTGTCCCGAAGCGTGAATCGATGGGGCGGCGACGACGTAACCACCGTCAGATTTGACCTCGACACCTTCGCCCAGCTTGCCGATTGTCCGCCGGCGGGGATGCTGAAATAGGACATGTACGCCGCCGCCGCCCGTCGCGGCCTCGAACGTCGGCGGAATCACGCCGTTTTCGCGCTGCAATGCGACGATGGTCTTGCCGCCACCGTTTCGCGGGTCGATGTCGAGCACCAGCAGCCCCGACGGCGCGCCGGTCGCAATGGCAACATTCGCGTCCGGCCACCGCGTCCACCACCGCTCTATCACCACCGGATCGGTCGTCGCATCGGCGACGCCGCCAGCGACGCGCGGGTGTTTCCCCGGCGACTTGCAGTCGGCTTTCCCGCATGTGCAGCAACCATCGCGGATTGAATGCAAGGGCAACACCGGCCAGCCGCGAGCGGAGTAGGCGAAAGCAGCGGTCTTGCCGGGCGATGTAGCATCAGCTACAATTGGGGTGCAAGCAGGATTCGCGGCCGCGCCTTCTTGATCGGAGCGCGGCCGTAATTCTTCGGGTGTCATAACGCGACCTCCGTCTTCAGCCGCTCGATAAGCGCATCTAGGTCGCGCGAATCCACTCGGACCGCGCGGCCGATGCGAACCGCGCGGAGTTCACCCGTTGCGAGCATGGACCAGACTTTTCGCTGGGATAGCGCTAGGGCCTTTGCGCAGGTAGGAATATTGAGCAATCGCCTTTCAGTCGTTGTTTCGACCATCGCAGAAATCTCCGCACACTGCCGGCCATCACAAATGCGACCGACATGAATACGGATACCGCCGAGTTTGGAAACAAACCGGGTTTGTTCGCTTTATTGTTCGCGTACACAGCGCAGACCACTACATACGCGGGCGCATCGCTGCAAATAGTTCCGGAAACAAACTCGAATGGGATTGACAGATTTATGGAGACGGCGGCTTTTTCGCTCGCAGCTTGGACTGGCGAGCCCACGCTTGCGCGCGCTTTAGCTCGTATTCTTCGATGCGTTCGATGGAACAGAATGTCCGCCGCGAAACGTCATTTGCTTTCGCATCGAGCCGCTTCAGGATTGACCGATACCGGCGTTCGGTTTTCGGGTCTAGCCGGGGGCGTCCGCCAACACTCCGCGTGCGATTGGCCGCGACTCTTCCATTTACCCGCAGACACTTCGCGACCAAATTGGCGCAAACGGGCCATCGATTCACAAACAGTTCAAGAAGGCCCGCATATCCGCGTGTAGCGCCGAACTCGGACATTCTCTTGGCAATAGCGGGCAGTCCTGGGGAGTCACTCCAATGCTCATCCCGCCAGCAACAATCGACGTATCGGGTAACATCGATCATCGACAAACCGGTGCATCGGTCAAACCGCTTGAGTACCCATACGAAGGGATCATTTTCGGGGTTTCCAACGAACGAATCTCCCGGCGGAAGCTTCTCCACGCACTTGTGGACGATATGCATCAGGCAACAACAGAAATCTGAAATGTCAGCGGCTTGAAGGTCGTCAACAATATTCGGCATGTCGCACCGGTCGCAGGGCCGTCGTCCGACGCTAACCCACCGGTGCGCGAGTCAGCGCCGGGCGACGTACGCCGTGGATCAGACGGCTGCCCGCTGGATTGAATCGTAATCTTGAGATTTCAACGAACAAGAAGAAATTGAGACGGACACGTTGCTCGGCGTTCGCTACGAGGCCTGAGTCCAAGCCACGTCAAGAAACATGTCGCCGCCTTCGCTCGGATTCACGCCCAACCCGCCCAATTGCGCCACCTCGACCATTGTGAACTGCAAGCAGAAATCCATCGCGTCGTCGAACTGCCCGGCCGTCAGCGCGGAATGGTTTAGAACGATTTCGCGCTCGGTACCGTCATCGACGAACGCAATGTTCGCGCCAACGGTCGCCGATGGTACGATCAAACGCAGGTCGCCGCCCGACGAGTTGAAGCCGAGAATGTTCAAGTGGTAGCTGCCCCCGCTGACGCCAATCGCGCGCACTTTGACCGACGTGAGCGTGGCCCCGGAAGGCGGATGCGTCCCCGAGGCTTTGAGCCTGAATCGAACGCGGGCGACGAGTTCATCCGTGAATTGAATAGCTGGGTCCGCGTTTACCCATGATCCGGGCGAATCGTTGTACGCCGTTATCCCGAAGTCGCCCACGCCGGAATCGCTAACTGAATAAGTTGCGACGCCGGTCAGCGTTCTGGCCGCGTTGTTCAATTGGGTAATGATCGACATGCGACGTTGGTGGTCCAAGAAAGCGTGATGATTCATGGCAGAATTCTATCACGCGACCTTGCTTACCGCCGAGCTACGCGGTGGGTGCGCCCACGCACTATCGATCGACCAAGGTGCGAACGAATGCCTGAATGTCAGCGCCGTCAACCTGTCCGTCAGAGTTGATGTCGGCGACGGGACGCAAGCACGCCGTCAAGTTCGTCGGATTCACCAGCCCTTCGACAAAAAACTGATGGTCGTTCACGTTAACGACACCGTCGCAGTTCATGTCGGCGCTCACGCAACTTGGGCCCCAGTGCGCGGAATATGCCGACGGGACCCCGCCGGCGGTAGTGAATACGCCTCCGGCAAACAGACTTTCATTGTGGACGAAGAGGGCCAAGACGGTCGGTGGTCCGATGTTGATTCCGTGAGTGAAGCCGCCGCCGAACGGCTGCCACGATGTTTCGTTCCACTCTGCGATTCCGATCGCACTGACGCCTCCAGCGATCGTAAAACTGCCGCCGGCGACAAGATTGCCACTGTAATTGGTCAGTGCCAATACGTCCCCATCGATTCCAGTGCCGAGCGCTTGCCAGGATGATCCGTTCCATCGAGCGATGCGATTCGCCGGGGTAGCGCCAGCGTTGGTAAAACGGCCTCCGGCGACTAGGTCACTACCGTAAACCGTCAGTGCGTACACGCCGCCGTTCAACCCCTGTCCAATCTGTTCCCAACTGGTACCGTTCCATTGAGCGATATTGCTGGCAGGGTTGCCATCGGCAGTCGTAAACTCGCCTCCGGCGACGAGCGTTCCGTCGAAGGCCGTCAAAGCCCAAACCGAACCATTTATTCCGCCACCAAGCGGCTGCCAACTTGTTCCGTCCCACCGACCGATGTGATTCAGCGGCGTTGCGCCAGACGCCGAGAAGACACCGGCAGCGATCAGGTCTCCGTCATAAGAAATCAGCGCCATTGCGGCATTGTCAAGTCCGTTTCCGAGGGGCTGCCAATCTGTACCGTTCCACCGGGCGACATGGGCTGCGGCAGTTTGGCCGGCGGTAGTCAGTGTGCTGCCGGCGACGAGATCACCCTCAAAAGCGACAAGCGACGAGACATAACTGTTGTTGTTGTTTGTGCTGCTAAATTGCTCGCCTCCGAGCGCTTGCCATGATTCGCCGCCCCATTTCGCAAGGTAATGTGAATTTGTCCCGGCAACGGAGAATCCGCCACCCGCGACCAGATCACCATCAAGCGTTGCGAAAGCGAAGAAGTATGGAAAAGCGCCGCAGACGCCATCGCCGAGGGACTCCCAAGCGGTCCCGGTCCATTGCGCAATGTAATTTGTGGGCGATGAACCCGAAAAGGTAAACTGGCCGGCCGCGATTACATTGCCGTTGTACACTGTCAAGGCGAAGACAATTGCTTGCCCGTCCCAAGTCATACCCGAATCGAGAGTAGCCCACTCCACGCCATTCCAGCCGGCAACACAGTTCGCGGGAACACCGCCAGCACTTGTGAATCCACCGCCCGCTATCAGAAATCCATCGGCTACGGTGAGTGCGGACACGAAGTTTGTCGTTCCTTCACCTAGCGGTCCCCAGCCGAAACCATCCCACTCGGCGATATTGCTAACGTTAGTTCCCCCAATAACGTTGAAGCCTCCCCCTGCAATTAGTTTTCCGTTGTACACCGTCAATGATGACACACCACCGTCAACAACGCCGGAGCTCAACGGGCTCCAGTTTATGCCATTCCACTGGGCAATCCCGTTCACGGTGGTTCCACCAGCCGTTAGAAACGCCCCACCGGCGATGAGCTTGTTGTCAAACACCGATAACGCAAACACCGGGCTACTCATGCCGGTACCGATGGCGGACCAACTTGTGCCGTTCCATTCGGCGATGCGGTTCGCGCTGAGCCCTCCAGCATCGGTGAAGTACCCGCCCGCGATGAGCTTGCCCTGAAACACGCACAACGCCCGTACCGGACCATCCAATCCGCTCCCGAGAGGATGCCAGTTCGTCCCATTCCATTCCGCGATGAAGTTCGCATCTGCTCCACCCGCAGTGACGAACGTGCCGGCCGCGATCAGTTTGCCGTCGTAAGCCGTGAGCGCACTTACATTGCGATCGGTGCCGCCGACGCCTTGGCCGAGTGGTTGCCAGCCTGTTCCGTTCCACGCCGCAATGTTGCGCGCTGCCACGGTGCCAGCGAGATCGAAATTGCCGCCGACTACAAGCAGAGGCAATTCAGGGCCGTCGCCATCAGCATCCCAACTGGTGAGCGCGAACGTCTCACCGCTGGTTCCACCGACGGGATGCCCTGCTTTCCAGCCCAACGAGCAGTCTCCGCGCGCTGGGGCATGGAACATCGTTGCCCATAGACACACGATTACGCTTGTGAAAATGAGTCTATTAGGCACCGAACCCGCCACTGAACACCGCATCCTTTCGACAGACACGGAAAGCACCCCCTTGGTGACAAGTCAGACACCAGCAATCATACGCGCAACGAATCCGACGATGTCTGCCCCATCGACAGAGCCGTCTGCGTTCACATCGGCGGTGTACGCGGTGCAAGTACTTAGGACCATTGGGTCGAGCAGGGCAGAAACGAAAAGCGGTAGATCGACCTCATCTACGACCTGATTGCAATTCAAGTCGCCGCGTGGGCAGGCCGGCCCCCAACGAGCCCAGTTGGCGGAGAGCAAATCTCCCGCTTCCCAAAACTCACCGCCAACGAATAATTCGCCGTTGCGCACTGCCAAGCTATGCACGCTTCCCCACCACGACTCGCTTCGAACGCCGCTCCCCAACGGTTGCCAAGTCGTGCTGTTCCATCGAGCGATTCTGTTGGCTGTTACGCCGCCAATAAGTGTGAACCCGCCGCCGGCGATCAGCGCGCCGTCATATGTCATCAGGGCAAGAACCGAACCGTTCGCGCCACCGCCGAGCAGCTGCCAATTCGTCCCGTTCCAACGCGCGGTAGAAAACTCACCACCGGCAATTAGCTCGCCGTTGTAAATGCACAATGCGTAGCCCGATCCATTGAGACCAGTTCCAATGGATTGCCAATTGACACCATTCCATCGAGCGATGTTCTTCGCGTTCACACCGCCGGCGACGGAGAATGACCCGCAAGCGATCAGGTCTCCGGCAAACGTAGTGAGGGCGCTTACGTTGCCATCGATGCCCGTTCCGAGAGGATGCCACGTCCCGCCGCCCCAACGCGCGATGTTGCTGGCACCGACGCCGCTAGCGTTGCTAAACGTGCCGCCTGCGATCAGTTCGCCCTGGTACTCCGCAAGCGCATTCACCGGGCCGTTCATCCCGGTTCCCATCGCGCTCCACGTAGCGCCGTCCCAGATCGCGACTCGATTGGCGCTGACTTTGCCCGCTGTTAGGAACTCACCACCGGCGATGAGTTGGTCGCCGAATGCAGTGAGCGCTAGAGCCTCGCCGTCCAATCCGGCACCGAGGGCACGCCATTGCGATCCGTCCCATGCGCTAATCCCAGTCGTGGCAACGTAGCCGGACAATGTGATGCTTCCGCCCGCGATTAGCTCTCCGTGATACGAAGCCTGCGCCGTGACAGGCGCACCGAACCCGCTCCCGAACGCAGACCATTCCGTTCCGTTCCACTTCGCGATTCGCATTGCACTTTTGTCGCCGGCCATCGAGAAGTCACCGCCGACGACAAGCTCGTCGTCCAGAAATCCCAACGCCCCAACGATGCCACCATCTACACCTTCGTCCATGGATTGCCACTCGAAGCCGTCCCAGCGGGCAATATGATTCACGAGCTTCCCATCCATGGTTTGAAACTGTCCGGCCGCAATCAATTGATTGTGATAAGACGCTAGCGCGCTTACCACATCGTTCGTACCCGCGCCCATGCAGTACCAGTTCGACCCATTCCAACCCGCGATACCGGGGGAGTAGCCACACCCGACGTCCCAGAACGCCCCCCCGGCGATCAGATCGCCTTGATGCACCGCCAGTGAGAACACAAAGTAATTCGTGCCGCCGGCGAACTGGTCCCAGTCGGTCCCGTTCCACAAGGCAATGTAATTTGCCGGATGTCCTCCCGCACTCGTGAACCAACCACCGGCGATTAGCTGGTTGTCGAAAACGCAGAGGGCGTAAATCGTTTCATTCATCCCGCTGCTCATAGGTTGCCAGTTCGTTCCGTTCCAGCGGGCGATTCGATCGGCGTTTGCGCTGGCTCCGCCGGCGGCGATAAGCTCGCCATTCCAGCTGCACAGCGAAAACGGTATTTGATTCACGCCACCGCCGAGTGGATGCCAAGCCGTACCGTCCCAAGCGGCGATGTGATTCGCTGGCAATCCACCGGCTTGAGTAAACCACCCAGCCGCGACGATTTCGCCGTTATGCACGGTCACGGACCGTACAGCGTCATTCAATCCGTCACCCAGCGCCTCCCATGAAGTGCCATTCCAGGCGGCGATGTTGTTTACAAAAACGTCGCCGGCAATTGAGAATGACCCGCCGACAACGAGCATCGACGATTGAGGCCCCGCACCATCCGGATCCCACTCGGTGAACGCGAACGGCCGACCAACAGCCATTCCGAAATGGCCATCGAGACCAGGGATACCCTCGCCCGGTCGCCAATTGAAATCGCACTGGGCATCAACGCGCGACGGGACCGCAAGCGCAACGATAATGAATGCTGCACCCATTAGTTTCGACGAGAGTGCGTGTGCACCAAACATCCCCCAGATTGTACCAGATTGCGATCTGGGTAACCTAACGTCATAGAGGAATGAGCCCGTGCCTGCGAAGCGAATCACGATCAACCGCGCACCCGTCTTGACGTTGTGGACTTCCATCGTCGCCGAACGTCTCGGATACAAGTCCGACGAGGCGCTGTCCCTCGCGAGGGCCGTCGTCGGCCTCACCGCCGGAGCGAAGGCGAAACGGCTCGGCATCCATCGGCCGCGCGATGCAAGCGCAGAGCCGAAGCCAAAACGGAAGGCCGAAAGCGACGAAGGCAAGCGCGTAGAGCTACTCGGCTGGTCTGTCCCTGTTACGACGACGCCGAAGGGTCTGCGCGCGGCGAAAGACGGCTCGCCGATCCGGCCCGAGTCCGTCACCGCCTACCTCAACAAAGCATTCGGCGACGATCTCACCGACGCCCGCGATGCGATGCGAAAACTCGCGGCGGCACACAAGCCGTCGGAGCTTGCAGCGTCCGCGTTCGAGTTGTACGCGCGATTCCGACCGACAGTCGAGCCGGGGGCGCCTGGTTGGGGGCAAAAGGGGACGCTGGACCTCGGGCTCATTCGGGAGATGGCGACCTAGTTGCCGTAGTTAGTTTACGTCCCAATTCAGGTCTTCAAATGTTGTTTGTAACGGCATCTTCTTAAAGACGTGATTGAATCTCTCTCGAAACTGGTCCATGCCATTGCATAGCTTCATGATCGTGACCACGCCGGTAATCTGGTGTGCTACCGCTTCTCGTCCATATTTTTTCAACCACTGGTGATGGTTTTTCTTGTAGTGCGGATCGGGGTTCAGTTCGCGAAGCTTGTCTCCGACATCCTTGTCGATGGCGTCATACACAAACGCCATGACGTACCGACCCCATCGAAGCGGGCGATTTCGAGGGGAGTAGTGAACCCCCTCTAGTCGCGCCAACTGTATCCAGAACTCCTCCGGAAACATTCGGGCCCATTCCTGCATATCATCCGTAATGAACGCCTGCAACTTCAATTGGAGGGCATTGCGGGCCCGCAGCTTTTGATACCCGGTGGCTTCATCAATCAGTGCGATGATGCCAACCTTGGCACATGCGCGGAGAATAATTCCGGCTTGAATCGCCAGTTTGATTTGCGTGGACCCCAATAGCTCTCGGTCTCTGGCCTCGGTGTATTTCGAGCAAATCTCGATCAACTTGGTGGCTTCGTAACCGCTGGCGATTATGGGCCCGCCGGGAACCTTGAAGCGTATCACGTCACCCATGTCAAAGTCGTTTGCGGTAAGAGGATTTCTCGACAAATAGCGCTGCAGATTGCCGCTCTCGCGCCCGCCGCTGATCGCGCGCACCACTTCACGTTGCGTCAGAACGCGACGCAAATCATTCAGGACATGCACCTCTAATTCGACATCGCCGATTCGCAGAGTTCCAGGAAGCATCGAATAGGGCATCTCCGGCGCGGCGCTTTCGCTTGGGCCCGGCATCACGGAATTATCCGTTGTCTTCGGCCCAGCACGTGATTTCCCGGCCTTTTCCCATCGGGCCCGGACTGCTTGCCGCGCGATACTGCTTCGCTCCTCCGGCGTCAGGACGTTCTTTCGGGCCCGACCGCCCTTGGACGCATGATCTGAGATGGGTCGCTCTTTCTTTTTCTTTGCCATTTTTGGCCTCCGGGACTTTGGACTGGTATGGATGATACTTGCACAGCAAGAACGAGTCAATACATGCTGTGCAAGTATTCACATCTACTTTCTGAGGATGCGAGTTTGATTCGGGGAATGAGCGTCAACTTGACCGCCGGAATGACGGCCGCATCCAAGTGCCCCCCGTTGAACCTATTTCGATATCCCCGTCGGAAGCGCGATGTGCGGCACCCGGAGAGCTACATTCCTCCACTCTCCCGCTGCCCCGACCTGTAGTAGCCATCGAAGCACCACCCCGCCTCTCCCTGATTCTTGTAGTTCGCGACGACCGCCCCACCTTGTTGCAGATAGCACCACCCGACAATCGCGCCGCGGTGAACGTTGGAGGCAAGAAGCCGCATCCGCTGGCCGGCGAGTGGTCCGTCAACGACGTTAATGAAGACGGTGTGACCCGTCATCGGCCGCCGGTTCGCCTTGTCGATTGCGGCGCGCAGCTCGGCGATTTCTGAATCTGACAACATCGACTGTCCCCGATGTAGCCGCCGACGGGCGTGGGCTGCGCACACAACGCCCAGCGCCCGCAGGCGGCGGTCCCTGCAAGTACCTGTTTACCGACGCACAAACTTTCTGAGATTCTCGGCAACGTCGTCGATTTCCTTGCTTATGGTCTCTATGCGCCGCTCACTTTCCGTGAGCGCAACCGCGTCGGCAGGGTCCTCGACAGTCAATACTTCACCTACGACGCTGTACGTTCCTCTCATTGTCAGTAACCGTTCGAGCATCGAGCGAATTTCAGCCGCAAAATCGTGCGACTTTTGCAGTAACAGTGCATTGAGTTCTTTCGGATTGTCCACTCCACTTTCAAGCCGACGCTTAGCGTCTGCGATTTCTGCGGATGTTAGGGTGCCGCTCGGTCGGATATCGGCGAGCTCTTCCGACCATCGGCGTAACATCGCCGCGTTATCGGATTCGATCTTTTCTAGTTTGGCTTCGAACTCGCGAGTCCTTCCGATCGCTTCGCGAACCAGCAGCTCATTCCCGTAGGTCTGTGCACGGCGGATGCTGGCGGCGTCGAACTTAGACCAAGCGTCCGCCAATTCGGCATTGAGCTTCGCCATATCGTTATTACATGATTGTCTCCACCGGCTTAACGGGGTCATCTCAATCGATGTGTCACGGACTACGTATTCAGCGTCAGACGCTGTGCGAAATAGTGGCACAGAGATGTATATTGCCAAAGACGCAAAGCTCGCACCGACGACCCAGTATGCGATTCGACTACCGAACATTCGCTTGATCGGGAGCTTTGGGCCGGAATCGCCAGCGACGAGTTGCGTCGGTCGCGACGGAGTCGTCGATGTGGGCGTGGGCCGCGAATCCTTCAGCGCCCGACCGCATTGATGGCAAAACGCCGCCCCTTGTCGGATGCGACCTCGCCCGCATTCAGTACATTTTGTGTGCGCCATCGTCGCCCGAACCTCGCGACGGATGTACGGTCCGCCAACCGGGACGCCTCGATTCTAACGCGCCGCTCGTGTTGGGAA